>CAZALD010000006.1:0-136588 GCA_964486185.1 uncultured Saprospiraceae bacterium | reverse complement strand
CCTGCCTGCCGCAGGCAGGAACTTCTCACTCTTCACTGCATTGACTGCATTGCCTGCTTGACAGCTTCACAGCTTCACTGCTTCACTGCTTCACAGCTTCACTGCATTGACTGTATTCACTGCATTGACCAACACTATTGTCCCTGACCTAAAGAATAGGCAGCCTGTCCATTAAACGAATAGAGATTCTCAGTTTTGATGGTATCTATATTATGTATGATTGCTTTATCCAGAAGTTCGACAATTTGTTTTTTAGTAATAGTTTTATCACTAATGGGTTTAAAACGGCAACGCCAGTGATCGGTGCAAAAGGTTTCATCAAATCCTTCCGGCCACACTTTAACTCCCCGGTTGGTAATCATGGTTAATTCGACCTTGTCTGTATTAAGTTGTTTAATTATATCAGCAAGTTGGTCCGGAGATTTGTCATGACAATGTACAAATAAATCAAGGCCGACCAATTCTTTGGTCTGTGGTGCTTTACGGATATATTTTTTAAGATTTAATGCAGTTCCTTTGGCATAATTGACAGGTTTTAATGTAGAAGGTTTGTTTCCGAGATTCGTGATCACAGCCTGTGCAAATTCTTTGGTTCCGACTTTTTGTTTACTGACACCTTCTTTAAAAATATCATATGTATGAATACCATCTTCAATTGTTTTCAACCAGGCATTTTGAACTTTTTCGGCCACTTCGGTTTGCCCAAGATGGTTTAACATAAGAATAGCGCCTTGCAACAGGCCAGATGGATTAGCCAGGTTTTGACCTGCTCTGCGGGGAGCAGAACCGTGGATGGCTTCAAACATAGCACATTCTTCCCCTATATTGGCAGAACCGGCGAGACCTACAGAACCAGTGATTTGCGCAGCTACATCAGAAAGTACATCCCCATATAAATTTGGCATAACAAGTACATCAAAAGCTTCCGGAGTATCGGCCATTTTTGCAGCACCTATATCGATGATCCAGTGTTCATTTTCAATTTCTGGATATTCTTTGGCAATTTCATCAAATACGGCATGAAACAATCCATCCGTTTGTTTCATAATATTGTCTTTGGTAAAGCAGGTTACTTTTTTACGGCCATATTGTTTAGCATATTCAAACGCATAGCGGACAATTTTTTCGCATCCCGGTCTGCTGATTAATTTTAGACATTGTACTACTTCATCGGTTTGCTGATGCTCTATACCGGCATACAGATCCTCTTCATTTTCTCTGACTATGACAATATCCATAACCGGATGTTTGGTTTTTATAAAAGGATGAAGACTCATGCAAGGTCTTACATTAGAATAAAGCCCTAAAAATTTCCGGGTTGTGACATTGAGACTTTTATATCCGCCCCCTTGTGGCGTTGTGATGGGAGCTTTCAGAAAGACTTTATTTTTGCGAATGACATCCCAGGATGCTTTAGCTATCCCGGCTGTATTTCCGGCGAGATATACTTTTTCACCGACTTCGATTTCATCTACTTCAATTTTAGCACCGGCAGCTAAAATGATTTCTAATGTGGCATCCATAATTTCTGGACCGATGCCATCGCCTTTGGCTACTGTAATGCGGGTTGACATAAAGTTTTAGTTTAACGTTTTGCAAAACTGAAACAATTTAATTATAAATTCCTATTTATATTTGCTATGATTACCATAAATTATATTTATGAATTATACCATCAATCAGCTCAGAATCTTCTTAAAAATTACACAATCCGTCAGCATTACCAAAGCTTCAGAAGAATTGCATTTATCTCAACCGGCTGTATCAATCCAATTAAAAAATTTTCAGAATCAGTTTGATTTACCTTTAACCGAACTGGTCGGACGAAAACTATTTATTACAGACTTCGGTAAAGAAATTGCTGCTGCTGCAGAGCGCATATTAAATGAAGTCAATGCTATTAATTATAAAACACTTGCCTATAAAGGAAAACTAATTGGTAGTTTAAAATTATCAGTAGTGTCAACCGGAACTTATATCATTCCTAATTTTTTATCAGGTTTTTTAAAACAGAATGAAGGTGTTGAATTAAAACTAGATGTTACCAACAAATCTAAAGTCATACAAAGCCTGGAAAAAAATGAAGTCGATTTTTCATTAGTCTCGGTCATTCCGGATCATATCAAACTTCATAAACTGGAATTGATGCAAAACAAATTATACCTGATTGGAAACAGAGATACAGTTTACAAAGAAAAATTGTATAATAAAAATATTTTTGAAAAAATTCCCTTAATATATCGTGAAACGGGTTCTGGTACACGGCAAGTGATGGAAAATTTTATCATTAAAAATAAATTGCCGGTAATAAAAAAATTCGAACTCACTTCCAATGAAGCAGTTAAACAAGCCGTCATTGCTGGTATGGGGTATTCCATTATGCCATTGATCGGAATTAAAAATGAATTAACCAATGGAGAATTACAAATTATTCCTGTACAGGGTTTTCCGATTAAATCAGTATGGAATTTAATCTGGCTAAAAGACAAAGGATTTTCCCTTGTGGCAAAATCGTTTCTGGAATATATCAGAAAAGAAAAACTCAATATCATGAAAGATAAATTCGATTGGGTAGAAAGTTCTTCAACCAAATGATTTTTTTTACATAGTACTATTTATGAAAAAAAACAAACCAATATTCAAACAGGAAGATTCCTCATTCTATAGAATTGATGCTAGTGAATCTGAATTTCTGTATTTAGATATTTCACAAATTAAAAATGCAGGAAAAGGTCTGTTTACAGCCATTAATATTTATAAAGATGAAATCATCTGTGAGTTCAAAGGCGAAATCATTAGTAAATCTGAAGCTAAACGCAGAGAAAAAAAGGGAAACTATAAATATTTTGTACAGCTACTTGATGGATCTATTATGGATTCGATGAAAACAAAATGTTTTGCAAAATATGCGAACGATCCCTTAGGTTTTGAAAAATCAAAATTTAAAATAAACTCTTATATTACTTTGGATGATGATGATGCAGTTTGTCTGGTTGCAAGCCGTGATATTCTAGTTGGTGAAGAAATATTTTGCAGTTATGGCAGCCGGTATTGGGACACTTTTCAAAAAGAACGATTACTAAAAGTGGATGGCGGAGCTGTCAGACCTCAAAGTCAATGTGCAGATTAATAACTACTTTTATTATTTGTTTAAAGTATAATGTATTCTGAATAGCTTTGAACCAAGCAATTAAAAGACAAACCATATGAAGATAAATCGTATTCTGGCTGTACTGATACTAAGTTTAACTTTCAATTCAGTGGGTAAATCTCAAAGCATTGCTTTAGGTGGTAGGCATTCGCTCATGATTTGTCAGGATAGTACAGTTCGGTCCTGGGGATTCAACAGTTACGGTCAGCTGGGCAATGCTACAATGATGGAGCAACATGCGCCGGTAATGGTGACTGGTCTGTCATCGGTCGTTCAGATAGCCGGTGGATTATTTCATTCTTTATTTGTTAAAAGGGACGGCACTGTTTGGTCATGTGGTAGAAATGCTCAAGGTCCCTTGGGTGATGGTAGTAATTCTGATAAAAACACACCCGTCCAAATACCAGGTCTAAACAATATTGTCTACGCAGCAGGAGGGGGCGAACATTCTCTTTTTGTAAAATCAGACGGTACGGTTTGGGCTTGTGGTTTAAATAGTTCGGGACAACTTGGAGATGGTACGCTTCTTTCCAAAAACCGTCCGGTACAAATTACCAGTATATCAGATGTGGTTCAGGTGGCAACCGGAGCTGAGTACTCACTTTTTTTAAAGAGCGATGGCACTGTATGGGCATGTGGTCACAATGGCAATGGCCAGTATGGCAATGGAAACAATATGACGAGCAGATCACCTCTGTTAATTACCGGTTTGAGCGACATCACACAGATTACCTGTGGTGAATGGCATTCCTTTTTTGTTAAAAAGGATGGCAGCGTATGGGCATCTGGGAGAAATAATTATGGTCAATTGGGTGATGGAACTACAATTGACAGAAACACGGCATTTCAGATTCCTGGTTTATCTGGAGTAGTTATGGCGGAAGCTGGTGGGATACATTCTGTCTTTGTAAAATCAGATGGCAGCGTATGGGCCTGTGGATTAAACAGCGGTGGTAATAATGATGGGCAACTTGGTGACGGAACTATTGTCGATAAATCAAGTCCGGTAAAAGTAATTGAAAGCTGGGGTGCAAAAAAAATAATTCACGCTGAAGCAACCAGAGAGCATACCCTGTTTCTGACTGAAGATGGTGAAATCTGGGCCAGCGGCAGGAATAATTATGGCCAGTTGGGTACCGGTACTTCGACCCTTACAAATGCCAGAATACCGGTACAAACGAAAACGAATTGTCCGGTTTTGACTTCACTTTCCGATGACTATTCAATGGAGTTAGATATTCTTATTTACCCAAATCCATCAAATGGCATTTTTAATCTGAATTTGCCACAAACGCCGACTAAATTAAAAGTATATAATCCTTTAGGTCAATTGATTTTTTCTGGAAAATTTTTCAAAGGTTCCGAATTAATTGATGTTTCCAACCATCCTTCCGGAATTTATATCCTGCAATGGGAAGCAGGACATCAGCGAATGTGTAAAAAAATTAGTATTCGTTGATTTAGATTCAGACTGAATCCTGCATGCCAGTTTTTTTCAGTTATTTTAATACTGAAATCATTTTTGTCGAAAATGAATTTGTTGTGTGAATCATTACCAAATACATTCCGGCAGTTAAAAAAGCAGTTGGAAATACATTCTTGCCGGTTTTTAGTTTGGAGTTTAATCGCGGTTTACCGGTCAAATCATACATAATTAAATGAGAAGTTTCGGGTGTTTCAATAATGATGTAATCAGTAATGGGATTTGGATAGACTGTAAAAGAAAGGGAGTTGGTATGGCCGGATGTTGTAATAACGTGGTCGCAGTATGCTTGATTTAATAAATTCTGATAATACAAAGAAATCATTTTTTTCATCCTGTCTTTTTGCCCTTGCGTAAAAATATTTCCACATTCCTGACCAGCGTAATTCATAATATTTTCAACAGGCTCCCGCGAAAGACATTCTTTAAATTCTGTGCAGGAAGTATCTTGTGGATACGGAGATGAATTATCGTGGGCTTCGGTATCACAGACCAGATCACCTTCGATTTTGCAATCGCGTTCTGTACAGGAGTTACCTTCAAAAGTATGTAATAATCCCAGATAATGTCCCATTTCGTGTGATAGGATTTTGCCATAACGATTTAACAAATTATAACCATAAATTTTGTCAGGATCACAACCAACCACATTGGCTTGTACAAAAATTCCAGCCTGACCTTGAGTAAAATTCAACACATTAGCACCTAAGGCACCGCCGGATACTAATTTACCGGAAGGGGTTTCTATGCGGTGAACTACCCAGATATTGATATAACGTCGAATATCCCAATCGCTTAATGCCGTGAGCTGTGTAAAATTACCCATATTGTTGGGCTTAATATTAAATCCCTGTGTACTGTATGTTGGCACTACAGTACCCAATACTCTGTTAATCCCATTGCTTGGATTGCCGTTTGGATCCTTGCAAGCTAAGCGAAAATACAATTCAGAATTTACGCCATTAGCAGCAATTGAAATATTATGGTGAATAGGCCATGCGCCAAAATCGCGATTAAGAGAAAGTACAGCACTTACCACCTGTGCCTCTGAAATATTCACACCCATGCCGATAGGTTCGCCTAAATGAATGAGATGAAATACGAGATCAATTGTATCAGTATTTCCAGAACGGTTTAAAACTTTATTATAATCTATTTGATCATTGCGAATTATAAATTTCAAATCATCATAACCACATATGGATTGAGTATATCCAAATATCATTGGGCTAAATAAAAGGATAGTAAAATAAATTCTCATAAGTTAAAGATACAAAATGCTAATGCATTTCTTGAATTAAACCGGTATTTTATAAAATGTTGAATGTTGAAATTGGTTTATATTTTGATCCATTACTTTATTGATCTGCCTGTCTCATCAATTCATGTTATATTTGTCATTTAAGCTAAAAGTTTTGGACATATGAAATTAGGAGCATTTTCAATAAGTTTGAATGTAAAAAACATACAAACTTCAAAAGCTTTTTATGAAAATCTTGGATTTGCAGTATTTGCCGGGGATATTAATAAAAACTGGTTAATCTTAAAAAATGAAGATGTGGTGATTGGACTATTTCAGGGCATGTTTGAAAAAAATATTTTGACTTTTAATCCCGGGTGGGATCAGAAGGCTCAACCGCTTGAAACTTACACCGATGTAAGGGATTTACAAAGACAATTAAAACGTAAAGGTGTCTCTTTTATTACCGAAGCAGATGAAAGTTCTTCCGGGCCAGCAAGCTTTGTAATGGTTGACCCTGATGGAAATCCAATACTTGTCGACCAACATATTTAATTACTATCTGAGTGTAATATTATATCATAAATAAAAAAAAACATCAACTCGAATTCATGGGATCCGATAAAAGTTTTGTTCAATACATCGTACATCAGATAAAAGATGCCGGAGAGATAATCAGCAAAAGCATGTTTGGTGAGTACGCCATTTATTTTAATGGAAAATTAATTGCCTTGGTTTGTGATAATATGCTGTTTATTAAACCGACTGAAGCGGGAAAAAATTTTATTAAAAATATTGTTGAGGCTTCTCCCTATCCTGGCGCAAAACCCTATTACTTAATTGAAGACAAACTGGAAGATTCTACATGGCTATGCGAGTTGGTCAAACTGACTTATAATGAATTGCCAGAACCCAGGCTTAAAAAAAGTAAACGAAAATCATGATTCACTCAAGATTTTAAATGTAAATTACCGAATAATATCATTCAAAAATTAAAAAAATATGAATCCAATTCTTAAAAACATCATTGCCGTAGTTTTGGGTGTTGCTGTCGGCATGGTGGTTAATATGAGCCTGATCCTGATGAGCAGCTCCATAATTGCACCTCCGGAAGGAGCCGATGTGACCACCGCAGAAGGTCTAAAAGCTTCAATGCATCTGTTTGAGCCGAGGCATTTCATTATGCCATTTTTAGCTCACGCCTTAGGCACATTGGTAGGCGCAATGGTGGCAGCCAGTATGTCTGCCAGCCATAAATTGTATTTTGCACTGGGAATCGGAGCTCTGTTTTTAATAGGTGGAATTATGAATGTGATGATGCTCCCTTCTCCATTGTGGTTTACTATACTGGACCTTGGCGGTGCTTATATTCCAATGGCGTATCTGGGTTATAAAATGGTTACGAGGAATAACTAACATGTCAAAAACCTGCATACTTTACTTGATCATTGAATCATGCATATAAAATAATCAAATTTTATTACATGCTCTATCTGTGTATTTTTCTGCCTGACAATTTACAATTGATAATTGATAAGTAATAATTTCTTGTTGAAATCTTCGTGCCGATCTGTCTTACTAAAGACCTGCAAATTCAACTAACATTTAATATTAATTTATAATAAATTCTTAAGATACCTCATTCAATGCCTTGATAGAGATTAAAGTCTTTTTTGTTTTGATTAAATGCTTTAACTTGCCACCCGATGAATTGGAATTTGAGAAATATTTTATTGGCTGGATTAGGTGTCATCCTGTTTTACATTATCGGAGTTTTATCTTTATATATATTTATAAATTCAATTTTATTTAAATGTGATAAAGTTAACCGCTATGATTTTGGCTATACTTACAATATAGAAGAATTTCCGATTACCTTAGCCGAGAGTCAGGAAATCCATTCCATTCTGTTTAAGACAAACAATTCTGAAAAAGCGATTATATTGTATCTGCATGGAGTCAATGGTAATCTCAATGCTTATTATCATTTTTCAATAAATTTCAGAAGTCGCAATCTGGCTGTACTGATGCCTGAATTCAGAGGTTTTGGAAAATCCAAAGGAAATCTGACAGAAAGCAGTTTAAATGAAGATGCCCTGGCTTGTATGGAATGGCTACGGAAACGTTATCGCGAAGACAGTATCATCATTTATGCCCAGGATTTTCTGGCACCGGTGGCTCTGGAACTTGCCAGTATGATTCCTTGTCGGTTTGTCGTATTGGAAAATCCGGTGTTTTCTCTCAAGCGTTGGATGCGCGACCGGTTTCCGGCTTTAATGATGCCCTATGAACTCAAATATGATTTTGATACCTATCAAACTATTTCCAAAAGTATCAGTCCAGTTTATATTATACAATCGTCACGAAGTGCATATTGCAATCCTGCTGATGCAAAAAAACTACAATTTTCTTTGAGGGATCCTAATTCCATGATTTTCATTGAACATTCCCGTACTGAAAAACTTTTTGAAACTGAAAAGTATCAACAAGTGCTGGATCAATTACTTAGTTTTTAATTGTTTTTGGGTGAGTACAAAAAACAAACTTCTTCGGTTTGCAGAAAATCTTAACTTTCCCAATGTATTGGAAAATTATGATTTTAAACAACCGGCTCTTTTCCGATCATTAAAAGAACGCGTGGACTTTAAAGGAAAATGGAAGTCCGAATATTTTAAAAATAATTTTCCTATTTGTCTCGAGCTGGCTTGTGGTGGTGGAGAATATTGTCTGGGTCTTTCCGGAATATTTCCCGAAAAAAATTTTATCGGTATTGACATTAAAGGAGCCAGAATCTGGCGAGGTGCTAAACAAGCTCTGGAAGAACAAAAAAACCAAATAGCATTTGTCAGATCTAAAATCGAACTTATACCTGCATTTTTTGATGAAAATGAAATCTCAGAAATATGGATAACATTTCCGGATCCTTTTCTCAAAAAAAGTAAATCATCCAAAAGACTAACATCTACTTACTATTTATCTATTTATAAAAAATTTCTTTCACCAGAGGCATTATTGCACTTAAAAACTGATGATAACACCTTATATCAATTTACTCTTGATGTACTCTCAGCCGATCCGGATTTTATCATTTTAGATCATAGCAATGATATCTATCATTCGGACAAACTGTATTGTGAAATGCAATTAAAAACCTATTACGAGAAAAAACACCTGGCACTGGGTAAGACCATCAAATATATCCGTTGGCAATATAATCCCGTGACAGTTTGATCAGGAATAAATTTCAACTTTCGATGGATGACCGGCTGATCTGAATGCACGGTACATTCCTTCAGTATTAAATGGCATGCAGATGGTCCCGCTTCGATCAATTGCGATTAGTCCGCCATCACCGCCAAGCAAACTCAGGGATTGATGAATAACTTCTTCGCAAGCCTGCTCCAGTGATTTATTTCCAAACAACATCAATGCAGAAACCTGAAAAGCTGCATTAATGCGGATAAAATATTCTCCGGTACCGGTACAGGAAACGGCACAACTGGTATTATTTGCGTAGGTGCCACATCCAATCATCGGACTGTCGCCAATGCGACCGTATTTTTTATTGGTCATTCCACCTGTTGAGGTTGCTGCGGCGAGATTGCCATTCTGATCCAATGCGACAGCACCAACTGTTCCCAGTTTTTTTTCAGTATGATCTAACATCAGGATATTTGTTTTTTTGGCATGTTGCAATTGTTCAAATCGCAATTTATTATAAAAGTAAGTGGCTTCCATTTTATCAAATCCCAGCTTCCTGGCAAATTGTTCGGCTCCTTTTCCAGCCAAAAAAACATGTTCCGATGCTTCCATTACCTTACGAGCCAATTTGATAGGATTTTTTATGTTGCTAATCATGGCAACGGCGCCGGCATCCAGATTTTCGCCATTCATTATAGAAGCATCCATCTCATGGGTACCCTTTGATGTAAAAACAGATCCTTTGCCGGCATTAAACAATGGGCAGTTTTCCAGTTCCACAACAGATGCTTCTACTGCATCAAGGGCAGATCCCCCTTTTGATAAAACAAGATATCCTTTGTCTAAAGCTTTTACCAAAGCAGCCTGATACGTTAATTCTTTGGCTTTGGTCATACTTGACTTACGTATGGTGCCTGCACCTCCATGTATTGCAATTCCGAATCTGGATTTCATCAAAAAATGCTTTGAATGCACAAAACTACTAAAAAGCAAGGCGGTTTTAAACGTCTGTGCTTTTTACCGATACCTTGGTGTTGATTTAAAAAGAAAATTATCTTTGAGAAATGAAATCACTTATTCTGTTACACGGCGCATTGGGCTGTCAGGATCAAATGAAGGAACTTGTCAGAGCTCTACAAAATCAATTTAAAATTTATACCATCGAATTTCGGGGGCATGGCCGGCGTGCTGAAAATACCAAACCATTTACACTGGATTTACTGGCAAAAGACCTGAATGATGAGATTAATTTTCTCGAACTTCAGGATCCAATTGTTTTTGGCTATAGTATGGGAGGTTATGTGGCATTGTATCACGCATTAAAATATCCTCATATCAATTTGTCAATTATTACCCTGGCTACCAAATTTGACTGGAATACCGAAACGGCAGAACGCGAATCGTCTCAATTGGAGATTGGACTTTTAAAATCCAGGGTGCCGGCTTTTATCGAGACATTAAAATTAAGACATGGCCTTCATTGGCAAAAAACCATCGAGAATACACGTGAATTAATGTTACAACTTGGGCTGACGAAACCTTTAAACGAATCCAATTTGACACAAATACAATCTAAAACCCTGATTTGTATCGGTGATAAAGATAAAATGGTCAGCATAACAGAATCTGAAGATTGTGCAAAGCATTTGCCCCGGGGGGAATTGAGAATTCTCACAGATACTCCCCATCCTTTTGAAAAAGTTTCTGTAGACGAACTATCAAAATTAATTTTGCAATTTTCAGAAGCGTAAGCTACTTCAGGTGCTTGCCATTTTCAGTTTTTCAACAACATATTCAAAATCTTCGCGGGTCATTAAATTATGTAAGGGTATCGACATGGATTGCTGATCGGCTGCCCTTGCCATAGGAAAATCTTCCGGACGAAGTTGAAAACCATTAGCATAAAAATCGAGCATGTGTACTGCATGAGTCCCGGGTCTGGTTGCAATACCTTGTTGCTGCAAGTATTCCATCAATTCATTACGACTTATAGGAGATTTGGTTTCGTCGATAAGCAATACATAAGATTGCCATCCATGCTGAAGTCCTTCCGGAATCTGAGGTGTCTTAATCCAGGTAATGGCTGATAATTCCTGGGTGTAATATTGGGCCCACTGATTGCGGTATTCGATAAACTCGACTAGTTTTTTTAATTGTACAAAACCGACGGCTCCTTGTAAATCGGTCATCCGGTAATTATATCCAAGCATTTTGAAATCTGGAAGAATATACGGTTTGGCTCCTTTATGCCGTTGCTCTTCGGAGATAGAAGCTCCGTGATTTCGCAATTGATTTAAGTGTTCAGCAATTTCGTCCTGATTGGTGGTCAACATACCGCCTTCACCCGTAGTAACTGATTTTCTGGGATGAAACGAGAAACATCCTATGTCGCCCAGACTACCAGCCGGTCTACCTTTATATAGCGCTCCGGCGGCACAGGCCCCGTCTTCAATGATTCTGATTTTATGAGCAGAGGATCCCTGTGTTGCAGCGTACTTGTCTAAAATAGCTGTTATGGCATCTATATCAGCGCACAAGCCGAATAAATGAACCGGTATTATAGCCCGGGTCTTTGGACTCAAAGCCTGATTAATTTTATCCGGATCCATATTAAATGTATTCAAATCAATATCCACAAACACAGGCCTGGCACCACAATACATTACCACATTAGCTGTAGAAACCCAGGTAAATGCAGGCACAATTACCTCGTCGCCAGGTCCGACTCCAGCTGCTACCAGAGCAAGGTGTAAAGCCGTGGTGCAATTGGAAACGGCAATGGCGTGTTTGACCTGGTGTATTTCGGCAAATAGTTTTTCAAAAGCTGCCACCTGAGGACCTTGTGTCATCCATCCCGTGAAAATCGGAATACGACAAGCTTCCCATTCCTCTTGTCCCATACTAGGCTGAGAAATTTGTATGTATTTTTTTGGTTCCAAATATTGATTTTTTATAAGATTATGCAGCAAATGTAAGCATGTGTCTAAAATATTATTTTATAAAATCAAAATAAATATATCTGATCATAATTATTTAGGATCTTAAATGCCCAGCTGCAAAATAATATTTTATGCAACAGCTTAATTTACGAAGTACGCTTATCGCAATGAGAGCTGATCGAATTCAAGTCAAATTCACTTACATATCTCAAGGAATTAATAAATCAAAGTTTTTTTAAATCTCAATTTCTATCCTAATGACAATATTGGTTTTAAAAATTTCTAATTGCCTAGATCTGAGCAGTATTTAAATTACGATAAAATCGATTATGTGAATATCCCTACTAAAGAACATCTGTGATTAAAAGACCATATGTTTTATACACCTTAAAAGGGACGTGTTTTACATCAAAAAGCCTCAAATTTGGCTCGGTTTCTGCACTGAACATTTCTAATATTCAGATCACCTTATTCGTCTCAGGTATCGAATTCCTTTTTGGAAGGGACCAAAATTCGTAAACCCAATTTATTAACACTAAATTATCATGGTATGAAAACTACATTTTCAGCTGCTTTGATTTCGTATGGTTTTGCAATAAACCTGGTGAGGTCATGTATTACTGTTTGTTTGATGTGCGGATGTATTTACTCTCCGGCCACGATCAAATCACAAAACATCATCCGGTACAATAATGTCGGAACAAATGATGGCATTCATAAAAATTCTGCAACGGATAACCAGGGTAATATTTATTATTGTAACAGGGAAGAACGAAATAATTCCTATAGTTTAAATGTAAGCTGTCATAGTAAAGAGTTGCTTTTACTTTGGTCATATAACTATGCTGTGGAAAATGTCGATGCAATCACAGGGATAGAATTTAAAAACGGAAAAATATATATAAGCGCCAGCTTGCCCGGTAAGGGGATTTTTATTTTAGTTTTAAATTCTTCGGGTGTTATTCTAGACTCAAGAATTGTAAAACCGGAAGCTAAAACATTTGCTTCTGCCATTCTTAACAACGAAGATATTCTGATAACTGCGAATGGCATTACACCTAATGGTCTTGTACAATTCATCAGGATGTCTTCTGCATTTTCTATGGTATTTAACAAACAAATATTATTCAGAAACCGCATGCGGGTACTGGTAAATGATGTCAAACAATTTGGCAACCGTTTATTTTTTTGCGGGACCGCGGAAGACCAGGCTACACCAGCAGGATCTTATGCATTTTATGGAGCTCTGGCACAAAATGGTACCATTTTGTTTCTCAACGAATTTTCCATTGACAATAATTCACCTGTTGCAGACAACAGCCTGATGTCAATAGATTCGATGGATAACAATACGATTCTACTGGCAGGATATGCCGGAAATGCTTTGACTCAGGTTGGTGTTAACAGACATTATGAAGGACTCCTGTTAAAAATAGATCAGTCAAGTGGAGCTGTTATGGATTATACCCTTGTAAGTCCGGAAGATGATAATGAATCCATTCAATTTTATGGAATAAAATACAAAGCCAATGGCAATATCAGAATTTGTGGTATTCAGATGAAAGATTCAGCCCTTGTGCAATCTGGTTTATTACTTGGCGAAATAGAATCTGATTTTACCAAAGCCCAATTCAGTTCGACCGATATTACACAAAATAATAGTTGGCTTGGAAAATTTGCTGATTATAATTATGCCAGTGGCTCCATAGCCGGGCAGCCGGTGCTTTTCGTATCACAGGGTGAAGGACATTGCAATACCAGCATAGCTTGTTTACAATTGTCAAACACAAAACGCATGCAACATCAACTGGTTCCTGTTACGAATCGATATTCAGTGATTGAATTTACAGAAGAACTGGAGACAATTTCATTGCAACGGCGACCCATTCAAACTTCTATCAGCTCAATTTGTGGAAACACCGTCTGTGAGCGCAGCAGAAGTATCGAAATTTGTTTTCAGGATTATAGCTATGATTATAGTTCGATCAGTCAGAATCCCGGTGCCATTCGAAATTTAAATCCTACAGTGGCGGATATGATCCTCGACAGAATCAACAGAAAAATTAATATCCATCCTTTGCAATCAGGTACCGTATCTGTCGTCATGGAAAACACGGTCAATATTTATTTAAAACAACTGGACACGATAAAATTTGTCATATTAAATGATTCACTTCCAATGAGAGATTTGGGAGAGGATAAAGTGTTGTGCAGTGGTGATTCTGCAATACTTAGTTTTGATTTTGATTCTACCCGTTGGTTTGATGGCAGTGTGCGAAAATCAATTACTGTAAAAGCGGCTGGCACTTATTGGGGAACGTATTTTAATAAATGCGGATCACATACCGATACAATAGTGATTACTACTCAGCAGTTAGCTAAATTAAATATTGGTAATGATATATTAGTTTGTGGTACAATGCCGGGGACTTTGACTTCCAATTACGACAATACAATCTGGAGTACAGGAGGCACCGGACGCAGTATTTCAGTGACCAATGCAGGGACAGTTATGGCTTTTGTCAGTACGGCTTGCGGTGTTTCTTTTGATACAGTCGAAGTGTACAAATTTGACAAATCATCGTTTTCTGCCGGAGTGGACCAACAAATATGTGATCCTTTAATTATGATGAATGCAAGATTTACAAATCCCAATCCGGCATTATATAATGCTTTTTTGGAATGGAGGCAGATTGATGCTTTTGCTCCGGTAAGTTTTGATAATAAGAATAGTTTAAATCCTTTGATTACAGATTTGACCAAAGATGTCAATCATTTTTTTGAATTGAGAATACGTGTTGGTACTTCATGTGAATTAAAAGATACGGTCCGGATTTTTTCAAAAACCTGTTTTATTGATACCTGTGCATTTATCATTCAGCGGAATTGTATGCCTAATGGAATGGTTGAACTACGAGCGATAGACGCCAATGCCAAAACGATTGTACCGAGGGTCCGTGTCCAGGAATTTTTCTGGGATATTAAAGATGGTCCGGCAGGTCGTGGATATTCAGTGCTTAATAAAAATCCTGTTATCGTTTCAAATCATACTCGGTATTGCCTGACATCCAAATTATATACCTGGCCAAAAGGTCGTCCTCATACCGTAGAGTTTGCCGAAATCTGTGAAATAAAAAGTTGTGATTCATTGACCTTGGATTGTACAGGACCTTGCGAAGATTTTTCATTTATCCTTTCGTCATGTCTTGATGATTATGCAGTAGATAACAATTTGCAATATCCGGCAGCATTTTGCAGATCTGTGTGTATCAATAATTGTGATTACATAGTCGGTGTGTTTGGATTAGATGGTTTCATGATTGATCAAAATATGTATTCGATAAATTGGTCAACTGGCGAAACAGGTCCGATGACAATGCAAAAAGGATGTATCAATTATAATCTGACCGTAGAAGTACGTCGCGGAGATTGTGTGTGGTATGGGCGTTATAGACCCAGTTGTAAACATCAAAATGGATTTTCCGGAACAGAAAACGGAATGGTACGCACAGGACCCGCCAATATTGAATTAGAGCAATTAAAAATGCTGATTCAAGAATCAAAATCTTTTAAAATCTTTAATCTGACTGGAAGGTATATTGGTAATCAAAATACGGATATACACCAATTGGAGACGGGCGTTTATTTTATAGAAAGCCTGGAAGGCAATCAAAGAACGGTACGTAAACTGGTGTTAAATTTCAGGTAGAATGTAAGTGAAGCAGTCAACGCAGTGAAGCAGTCAAACAGTCAATGCAGTTAAGCGGTGAAACAGTCAATGCAGTCAATGCAGTGAAACAGTCAAACAGTGAATTTGTGAGAAGTGCCTGCCTGCCGCAGGCAGGAAGAGTGAAAAGTGAATTTTTGTAATTGCCTAAAATAAGTTGACCGTTTTCAAAAAATCCGAAAATTGTCGTATTGATAAAACACCGTAGGTGTGAACCATTTTCCAGCACCGTAGGTGCGACATATCATTAACAAAACCTAAAATTTAAGAACTGAGTACCGTAGGTACGATACATCTTTGGGTTAATGGGTTAAAGCGGTGAATAAGTGAAAAGTGAATAGTAGTAAATGCCTGAAATAAGTTGACCATTTTCACTCTCTTTTATCATACATTGATAATTAAATCTTGAGCCATATTGATTCTGAAATTATGAAGTAAACCGGAGTTTTCAAATTGATTGAATACTATTTGTGCTTCTGTTTTTAATGACGCAAACAAAAGCTTTGCAAGACCTGCAAAAACAATAAATTAATTCATAAGATTTGATTCTAATAATTATGAAATAACTTGTGAAACATACCTAGAAGAAAAGACAAATCAAGCTGATCTTTGAGTGGTTCCAAAAACAGGAATCGTGTTGCCCTCGTTTGAAATCATCTGTAACATTGTAACGGAATCTGTACGATTAAGAAGGAATACTGAGATGAGTAAGTTAAATGTATAAAACCAAAAAAGTGGGTTGGATGAACTCAATCAGTAAATTTTGATTTCAAAAATCGAGAGCCAGTATGTTTTTATAAACAATGTACTACTTTCCCTTAGTTTTAACGAAACCGGTAATGAAAGGAGGCACCGGCTGTTAGGGTAGTTGCACGTTCAATAGGTAAGACAGAAACACCGAACTCTGGTCTTAGGTACCAGGTTTTGGATTTGTTATGCAAACCGGGACTTAGCGTATATTCAAAAATAAAATAGAAATCACTGGGCAACAAATAATCCGCTTTGACACTAAACGTTATGTCCAGATTTTGTAAAACAGGATAAGAATAAATCAACTTGGGTCCTGCAGTCAATGCAAAACCATCCCCTACGTAAATTCCCAGGGGTAAGGAAGCACTTAAACGATCTTTAATAATATACCGTTTTGGTGTTATCACAAACAAATTGGTGATGTCAAACCGATTGTTGAGGATTTTTGAATACGATATTCTCAAATCATAAGTATTGTTGAGTCCCATAGCCAGGCTGATGCCTGCTGAGTGATTCCGTATAATTCTCGTTTCAAATCCTGGAAATACTTCTTCTTCAACGCCAAAGTTGTTATAAAAACCAGAAAGCTCAAATTGCTTTTTTCCCAAAACTGAAGCATGCTCAAAGCTTGATAAAAATTGTGAAAAAACCGGCCATTGGAAAACTATCAGAAAAAAAACAATTTTTAATAACTTAGCCATGGTTGTGAGTTTATTATAAGGCAAATATGAGCACTATTAATCCCAGTGATATTTTTTCTTAATCTCAGATAGGTATTTATTTTTTAAGGGTTCTCTGTATTTTTTGGCAAAGGCAGTATGATAATGATGATTGGATAAAAAGTTTACCTGCAGCCGGTCCCACTCTTCTTTTGAGCTAATAACTTTATAGGCTAAAAACTCTTTGTACAATGACTGGCCTATTGAATAAAATCGCGGCGTACCTAAATAGTCCAGATCTGCATCGCAGATAATTTTTTCGAGGATATTTCTGGGTTGTTGTGGAATTTTAGTTGCCATAATCATCCCGGCAATTTTTTCCAGATCTTTTCTTTTGTAACCATAATCTGGCAATAAACCATTTGCATATGCTACGCCAGCTTCTTCATGTCCATTATATGTCCATAAAATTCCTACGTCATGCAATATGGCTGCTGTTCTCAGTAAATAAGCATCATGAGGTTTAATTTTTAATCGCCGAATATATTGATTGCAAACATCCAGTACTTCTAATGTATGATGTAAGCCATGATAACTCAATTTTTTAGGAAGCTCAAGATCCAGTTTGGATGAAATAAAGGCTTTTAATTTTCTGACCGACATTTTTTCGCTTTATATAACTAATACATTTTGGCTCATCTTGTTATCGTTCAAAGATAAAGGTATTCAGAAAGTTGAACCAAAAAAAGTCCTGTCTGATAAAAATGGCGTGTCGGTAAATGAAGCTGTTATTTAAGTACCGATTTTAATTGCAATTCATCCAGTTGTTTTTGATCAATCGCGGCAGGTGCATCAATCATTGTATCCCTACCCATATTGTTTTTAGGAAAGGCAATATAATCCCGGATAGAGCTACCACCCTGCATGACTGTGCAGAGCCTGTCCAGACCAAAAGCAATACCTCCGTGAGGGGGTGCTCCATATTCAAAGGCCCCCAAAAGAAATCCAAACTGGGCTTCAGCTTCTTCTGCACTAAAGCCAAGGATTTCAAAATTCCTTGCCTGAATCCGTCGATCATGAATTCTAATTGAGCCTCCTCCAATTTCAGATCCGTTAATTACGAGATCATACGCAGCAGCTCGGATAGACGATAAAACTGCTTTATCCTGACTGTTCATTTTATCCAGATCCTCTGGTAACGGACTGGTAAACGGATGGTGCATGGCATAAAAGCGATTGGATTCTTCATTCCATTCCAATAATGGAAAATTTAATACCCACAACGCTTTGATATCGCCAGATTTAACAAGATCTAACCGGCGAGCAAGTTCCAGGCGCAATTCGCCCAATTGGCTTAAAGTTTTATCTTTTTCTCCTAGAAGAATAAAGACAATATCACCCGTTGAGGCAGCAATATTATTTCCTAAATTGTTTAACTGATCATCTGAATAAAATTTGCCAATAGAAGACTTAATGGCCTCTGGTCCGTATTTAATATAAATCAAACCTTTAGCCCCGATTTGTGGCCTTTTTACCCAATCGGTTAGATCATTAATATCCTTATTGCTGAATGCACTTTCCCGGCCCTTAACCACAAAGCCGTAGACAGCCGGCGCGGAATCAATCAGCGTAAATCCCTGACCCTTCAACTGTGATAATTCGACAAATTTCATGTCAAATCGCAGGTCTGGCTTGTCAGAACCATAAGATTCCATGGCTTCATCATAGCTCATTCTGGGAAAATCGGGTAAGTCTACATTGAGGCAGGTCTTATACAGTGATTTAACCAACCCTTCAAAAGTATGGAGTATGTCTTCTTGTTTGACAAAGGCCATTTCACAATCGATCTGGGTGAACTCTGGCTGTCGGTCAGCGCGAAGGTCCTCGTCCCTGAAACAACGCACTATCTGAAAGTATTTATCCATTCCGGCGACCATAAGGATTTGTTTAAAGGTCTGAGGTGATTGTGGAAGTGCGTAAAACTGTCCGGGATTCATCCGGCTGGGTACGACAAAATCACGGGCACCTTCCGGTGTTGATTTGATGAGATAAGGTGTTTCGATTTCTAAAAATCCTTGTTCGCTCAGATACTTGCGGGTTTCTAAAGTTAACTCATGTCTGAACATTAATTTTTCTTTGACAGGATTGCGTCGTATGTCCAGGAAGCGATATTTCATCCTCAATTCATCACCTCCATCACTTTCATCTTCGATGGTAAACGGGGGCACTTTACTTTCATTTAAAATAATTAATTCAGTGACCTGAATTTCAATATCTCCGGTAGGACGATTTGGATTTTTACTGGTCCGTTCTCTTACCAGACCGGTAGCCTGAACAACAAATTCGCGACCACATTTTCTTGCCAGTGTGCACAAGTCCGCTTGTTCGTCCATATTAAAAGCCAGTTGGGTAATGCCATACCGGTCTCTTAAATCGATAAAACTCAAACCACCCAGATTACGTGTGATCTGAACCCATCCCGCTAAGCTGACCTTTAGGCCGCAATGTTGCAATCTCAATTCTCCGCAATTGTGTGTACGAAACATAATAAAATTATTAGTGCGCAAAGATAGGCCGTGAAGCCGAACCAGAAGAATTCATTAAGTGAGTTGTTAATTTTATGATTTGACAACGCTTAAGATTTGACAACTCTAGTACTAAATTTTTTTGATATTCTGAAAATTATTTTTTTTGAAGCTCAAAATCGAAGTTTTGTTTCTCTTTATTCTCTATAATTCAATTGAATTTGTTTTCTTTGTCTGAGAATACCGCTGTGTTGTAAAAGATTATTTTTATCAGCGCAGATTTGAGAAACATTTTTTGAACACCTAAATTACGTAAGATGCTGGTTAAATTATTTTCTGCAGCCGGACACGGCGTGGATGCTTCTACTATAACTGTTGAAGTAAATGCAGGCGGCTCCGCTGTCAGTGGCAAAATTAATTACTGGATGGTAGGACTTCCTGATAATGCCATACGGGAGGGGTATCAGCGGATACAATCTGCCATTAAAAGTATAGGATTTTCATTTCCCAGGGTAAAGCTGGTCATCAATTTTGCTCCTGCTGATATTCGAAAAGAAGGATCTGCCTATGATTTGCCAATTGCTCTGGGTATCATGGCAGGCACCCATCAGATAGCCCTGGAAAAATTTGAACACTACCTTATACTTGGAGAACTGGGTTTGGATGGCAGTCTGAGGCCGGTTAAAGGAGTTTTGCCGATTGCCGTGTTGGCAAAGAGAGAAAAATATAAAGGTATTATTATCCCCAAAGTAAATGCCAGAGAAGCAGCCATAGTCGAGGATCTTGACATCATTCCGGTTGAAAATCTATTGGAAGCAGCCGAATTTATGGATGACCGCCGGGATATTTTACCCTTTAAAATGGAAATAGAGGATGAATTTAATTTGCAGCAAAACCCTTACAGCAAAGACTTTGCGGATGTTAAAGGTCAGCATAATATCAAACGGGCTCTCGAGATTGCAGCTGCAGGTGGTCATAATGTCATATTAATAGGGCCACCTGGCGCCGGTAAAACAATGCTGGCGCAGCGGCTTCCGACCATTTTACCTCCTTTAAGTATAGAAGAAGCCTTGGAAACCACAAAAATTCATTCTGTTGCAGGGGTACTTCCTTGTGACTCCGGCCTGGTTCATGTACGCCCTTTTCGTGCACCTCATCATACCATTAGTGATGTTGCACTGGTCGGTGGGGGTTCTAATCCTATGCCCGGTGAAATTTCTTTGGCTCACAATGGGGTTTTATTTCTTGACGAATTGCCTGAATTTAAACGAGCTGTGCTGGAAGTACTACGGCAGCCTATGGAAGAACGAAAAGTCACAATTTCAAGAGCCAAAATTTCTATCGATTATCCGTCGAGTTTTATGTTGATTGCCAGCATGAATCCATGCCCGTGTGGTTATTACAATCATCCGGAAAAAGAATGTGTCTGCGGTGCGGGGGTAGTCAAAAAATATTTAAGCCGTATCAGTGGTCCGTTGCTTGATCGCATTGACCTTCATGTCGAAGTAACGCCTGTAAGTTCGGATGAGCTGATGACTTACTCCCGATCTTCTGAACAATCATCTCTGATTCGCGATCGTGTAATCAGAGCAAGAGAACGTCAGGCTTTGCGATATAAGGAACAGACTGATTTATATTGCAATGCACAAATTTCAACGAGTATGGCCAGAGATATTTGTGCTATTGATCAAAGTGGAATGACTTTATTAAAAACTGCCATGGCAAAACTTCAATTATCGGCCAGGGCCTACGACCGTATTCTAAAAGTCTCTCGAACCATAGCTGATCTGGATAACAGCAACGAAATTAAAATCGAACATCTGGCAGAAGCAATTCATTTCAGAAGTTTGGACCGGGAAGGTTGGGCAGGGTAAAAAACGAGATTTAAAGAAGTAAATATATTTTGCCAAAGCAGGAGCTTATCAGATTTTTACAGAAACATAGATCCATGCAACGGTCCTGTTATAGATTTCTAATTAAATTTTTGAAAGGTTTACAGCTGCATTTGAAATCACATCTTCTGTTTTTGCAAAACAAAATCGCAAAAGCTTTGGGTCATAACCATCATGATAAAATGCCGATACCGGAATTAAGGCTACTTTATACTGTTCCACAATTTCCATAGAATAATCTACATCAGCTTTATCAGATAATTGATGATAAGCTGCCAAAGCAAAATAACTTCCTTCACAAGGAAGAAAATTAAATTTTGTGGATTTCATCTGATTTAAAAAGTAATCTCTTTTTTGCTGATAAAAAACCGGAAGACTGTTAAAAAAATAGGCATGCTCCTTCATAAACCTCGCAATAGCATATTGTGCAGGAGTATTTACAGAAAATACAGTAAACTGATGCAGTTTTCTGATCTCGTTGGTTATGGCAGGTTTGGCAATGCTGTAACCGATTTTCCATCCTGTATTGTGTAAAGTTTTTCCCATTGAAAAAATAACACAGGATCTTTCCATGAGTGATTTATTTTGTAACGCACTGTTGTGTTTCATGTTATCAAAGACCAGGAGGTCATATACTTCATCCCAGATTAACAAGATGTTTTTTGTTCTTGTCAGCAGGTCCATACGATGCAAGTCTTCTTTTGATAATATTCTACCTGCCGGATTTTGAGGATTATTGATAATTATTGCACGGATTGTATTTTTATTTAGAACATCCTCCAGCTGATTCCAGGGTATAGAAAAATCAGGTAACTCCAGGCGAAGATAAACAGGAACTCCTCCATTGACCAATACAGAAGGACCGTAAGAATCATAAGCGGGTTCAAATATCAAAACTTTATCTCCGGGTCTGACAAAAGCTGACAGGGTCGTATAAATTGTTTGTGTGGCACCGGCAGTTATTGTTACTTCGTTTTCCGGATTGGCTGGATAGTCATAATCCCTATTAATGCGCACGGCAATCTCTTCCCGCAACATCGGTAAACCGGGCATGGCGGCATACTGATTGTATCCAAGCTTCAGACCTTCATTTAAATAGTCAAATAATGGTTCCGGCGGACTAAAATTAGGAAAACCCTGAGCCAGATTGATGGCATCATACCGGATTGCTGCTGCCGTCATCTTGGCAAAAATGGAAAGCCCGGCAGCTGGTAATTTGCTTTCTATAGACAAGGACATAATATGAATAAAGTCCGGATAGTTATGCAGAACTTACAGTTGTTTAGCATATTTTTTATATAATCGGTCTATTTCTCCGGCCAGACGATGGTCTTTTTCTGTGATCATATCACCTTCATCATGAGTGGTCAAGGAAATTTCAACGATATTCCATGAATTGTACCAGTTAGGATGGTGGTTTAGTTTTTCTGCCTGAAAAGCTACTTCTGTAATAAATGCAAATGCTTCTCCAAAATCCCTGAATTCAAAACGAGCCTCCAATTTATTGTTATTTTCTTTCCACATTGTCATGTTCTAAAGTTTTTTCGTTAGCTAAAATCGAAATTGTATGTTGGTATTTGTTTAATTGAATTTTGTAACAATCGAATGGCTGCCATTACATCGTCTTCATGTACCATTTCAATGACCTGGTGGATATGCCTGGTTGGAATCGAAATAGCACCTGCGATAGTTCCATTTCCCGCCATTTGTACGGATGCTGTATCGGTTCCGCCGCCGGTTAATAATTCTGGCTGCCAGCTGATGTTATTTTGCACAGCACATTCTTTCAATAAACGTACCATTCTGTAATCGGGGATAACGCTGCTATCGTACATTTTTATAGCTACGCCCTGACCCAGTCGGGTTATCATTTCGTGGGCCTGCGCACCCGGTACATCATAGGCTATTGTGGTATCTATATTTAATGCAAAGTCTGGAGCTATACCATGTGCTGCAGAACGGGCGCCCCGTAATCCCAATTCTTCCTGCACCGTAAAGACTGCATAAACATCCAGTACCGGCTGACTATTATGCAAAGCCTTCATTACTTCCAGCAAAATATAAACAGAAATGCGGTTATCCAATGATTTGGAATTGATGCATTTACCCATTTTAATTAATTCACGTTCTCGCGTTATCGGATCACCGATGCTGATTATTTTTTCCAATTCGGATTTTGATAAGCCCGTATCGATGAAATAATCTTTGATCTGAGGCGCCTTATTTCGTTCATCCTGATTCATCAGATGAATGGGCTTTGAACCCATCACTCCAATCAGATCTTCTTTACCATGAATTATAACCCGTTGTGCCGTTAGTGTTTTTGCATCAAATCCACCAAGAGGTAAAAAACGTATAAATCCATCGTCATCAATGTGTTGGACTATAAATGAAATTTCATCCATGTGGGCTGTCAACATGAGCTTTAAGTCAGTCTGTCCCTTTTTCAATGCAATCAGGTTCCCCATAGCGTCGATACGGATCTCGTCCGCACAGTCTTGTAATTCCCCTTGTATCAAACTTCGGATGGGTTGTTCAAATCCAGGTGCTCCGGGTGTCAGACATATTTTTCTCAACAATTCTAAATTCACCATATATGCTCTCGAGCTGCTAATTTAGAGCTTCCGGACCAGAACAATAAATATGGCTTTTTCTACTATGTATTTATCTGATTTTTATGACCTTTGTTGAGTGAGCCGATTAGCTTCTCTTGCCAAGGAAACCATGATTTATGGACTCAGCTATTCCCTGGGACGGATTATCAATTTTTTATTGGTTACGTATTACCTGAGCCGGGTTTTTGCCAATGAACGGGAATATTTTTCCATTTACAATGAGATTTATTTTTTCGTCGCACTCTTTTTGGGAATTCTGACACTAAGAATGGAAACCACATTTTTCCGGTTTATCAGCGATGAAAATTATCATCAAAAAATTTATCCCCTCGCGAGTCAACTGGTATGCATCGCCAGTCTTGTATTTATTATTGCCGTGTATAGTTTCATTAAACCAATAGAAGATTTTCTGCAATATCCTCAGTTAAAGGATGCGATCTTATACTCTGCATGGATTATCGTTTTTGATGTGTTGTGTTCGCTTCCTTTTGCAAAACTCAGGTATAAAAAACAAGCCATTCGGTATGCCTGGATAAAAATGAGTGGATTAGTCCTCAATATCATACTGGTCCTTGTATTATTAAACTATTCGCAGGGGAGTACGGGTGAGAAACTGACTTTGGTTATTCTGTCCAATTTGGTGGCAAGTGGCTTTGTTTTTATAGTATTATTTAAAGAAGTCAAAGAATCGTTTGCTAAAGCAGACTGGAGCCTGGCTAAAGAAATTCTTCAATATGGGTTTCCTTTAATTCTTGTTACTACGTGTTTTATTATTATTCAATTTGGTGGAACCAGTATTTTAAAATATTTTTTGCCTGGCAGTATTATGGAAAATCTCGATCAGAGCAGTCAATATAATGCGGCTGTTCGCCTTGCTGTGATTATGAATTTATTTGTAACCGCATTTAATTATGCAGCCGAACCCTTTTTTTTCCGGGAGGTACATCAAAAAAATTCGCGGGAAGTATTTGCAAAAGTGTCATTGTATTTTATTCTGAGTTGTTGTGTTATTTATCTGGCTACCTGTTTGTTTATTGATGTTGCAGCCTTGTTGCTGGCAAAAAGTTTCAGAGAAGAATTATATCTTGTTAAAATATTATTGCTGGCCAATATATTGATGGGTTTGTATTCCAATATTTCAAGTTGGTATAAATTATCTGACCGGAATTACCTCATGGCATTAATCAGTATTTCAGGATTAGTGATGATGATAACATTAAATATTATTTTAATTCCTGAGTTGGGAAACAGTGCTGCGGCCTATGCAAATCTCTGCAGTTATTTTGGCATCTGCGCAATTTCGTATTACCAGGGACAAAAACATTTTCCGATTCCGTATCCAATATTAAAAATGTTTTTATATCTGAGCGTCTGCGTTGGATTGGTATGGATACTTCCACTGGTGTATAGTTATTTTAACATTGGCTTTTATCCGGAACATATTATTTCCTTAATAATCATTCTTTGCTTTTGTGGAATAGTGTATTTTAAAGAAATCAAAAAGGAAATGTATTAAAAAATAGAGCTATTGATTATTTTGACGATTTATTGATCAGCAATACACCTCCGAGTATTAAAGCCAGACCCAAAAAGTCATTCCACGCTAACTGTTCGTTGTCCAGTAATCCCAATATAATGGCTACAACCGGCATAAGATATGTAACTGATGCTGCAAACATAATATCCGCTCGCTTGATCAGTACATTAAATAAACTCATGGCAACCGCCGTACCAAAAATCCCCAATAATAGGGCATAAGGTAAAGCTTTGACAGCGGCTTCACTGGTTTGAATCTGTTGAGGAATTTCCGTATAAAACAACAGGGGTAAGCTTGGTATTAAAAGCATAAAATACATCAGGGAAGTCAGTGCAAAACTGGGCAAACCCATTAAATGTTTTTTGAGATAATTTGAGCTAAATCCATATAAAAAAGGCGAAGCGAGAGCGACGCAGATATAAAAAAACTCAGCTTTTAATGCTTGTTCGGATTTAAATACGATAAGGCAAACGGCGCCTAATAAACCTATGAGTACACCTGTTAATTTTTGTTTTGTTCTGACAATTCCAAAAAATAAAATACCGATAATGTAAGTACAAAGCGGTGTCAGTGAATTGATAATGCCCGTAACTCCACTATCAATATGTGTTTGTGCCAGAGGATATAGATAGATTGGAATGCCACTTCCAGCCAGTGCACATAAAAATATATGACCATATTTATTTAAAGGGATTTTGCGGAAGGCTATAAATATCAGTGGTAAAAGCGTAAGTCCTCCTGCAAGAATGCGTAAAACCGCTACCTGCATTGGTTGAAAACCAATCAGAGCATGTTTTATAAGATAATAGGAAAAACCCCAGATAACGGCACATAATATCAGTAAAACCCAGTTGATGAATTTGTGGGAATAATCAAATTTTGATTGCGAAGCTATAGCCATACAGAATGAGGGCAAAGGTATTTTTATTAATCGTAAAAAACATTAATAAAAAGTAAATGCTTACATCCGGTATGATGTCAAATCTTTTAGATTGGTTAATAATTTTCAATTAAAGAATTAAGTATTTTTTACAAACAAATAAAAAGGAGATGAATGTTGCGATTCATCCCCTTTGAACAAATTTCAGTAAGGTAAATAAAGATCAACGTTTCCAGGGTAGTTCGAGGACTTTACGGGCACAAAGGATACCGCCAAAGTTTCCGGCATCAGCATCCATGCGATAATGCACACCTAAGGGTAATCTGCTGAAACCATTTTCGATAGCCAGATCCCGCAAACTGTTATAACTTCTGGGAGCACCTAAAAAATCGGTACGTTGTTTATGGCAAAAATCGGTAAACGGATAAGCTCCACCTACAAAAGCTTCCAGAATCCCGACACCTGCAAAACCAAAGCCGGAATGACCGGATGGATAGGCTGGAAAATGTGAATCTTTTGACTTCAGATGGCAAGGCAACATTTAAGATAAATTTACCTTAATATTAATTTGATTTCATTTCAATTCATTCAACATATTATCTTAATGTTATATAGATTCCACTCTTAGAATGGTTTAGCCTGTCATAGGATTAGTAGGGACGGACCGAATATATCTGAAAAGTTCTTTTATTATTAAGTCCAATTCAGAAACCAAATGGAATTATACTAATCAGTTAAAGCATTAAAGGAAAATCCCCTAGAGTTTACAGGAAAAACACTAAATTTTAAAGTTGCTTGTAAATTTTAACTAAATAAACTTGACAGAAATGGCAAGTTATTGTACTATTGTTAACTTTTAGTAAATATCTAAAGAATTTGATTGAATTATAAGATCCAAGAATAAATGAAATGCGAATGGTTACAGATCCCAAAAGACGAAATCCCGGAATCCTAAAGTCACAAGTTTTTTAATTTTAAACCTTTTAAATTCAATCTTATGAAAACGGATCTAAAAAAATTGTTATTGTATTCAGGCCTGACAAAACTTAATTTTAAGACATTGGGGGGGGGCGCGAATTATATTTCGTCCATTTAAATTTCTACTACTTGCCATGGCATTCTTTTCCGTTATATCTAATGAAACTTCTAAGTTGGTAGGACAAACGGATACAATGATTTGTGATAATGGTGGTTTTGAAAGTAACTTTAATTTTTATTTTGGACAAACGGACACCTATACCACAGGAAGTAATAATTGTCAACCCCTTTATAGCGGGACTCCAGTTACATGGAACAGTTCCAGTTTACCATCTTTTAGAAGATTTGAAATAACGACAAATGGAGTTGACACATTAGTAAATATTAATAGAACTAAATTTGGTAACAAAGCTGCATTAATTAATAATCGATATGGACATGCTAACCCAATTTGTGACGGGCATTATGACGCCAATAAGCTGATAAAAAGATTTAAAGTAACTGAGGAAAACAGAGATTTCACAGTCTGGTATGCCGCTGTATTGGAAAATCCTGCAGGACATTCCAACTCTCAACCATTTTTTAGCATTAAGTGCGATAGAGCGCCGGGAAATGATTTATGTTTTGATGCATCTATTATTAGTTGCGAAGAAGAATATGAAGATGCTAATTGTACTTATACAGAAATTGATGTAGTTGATTGGTCATGTCATAGAATTAAAATCCCTAAAAGCATGATAGATAGCATTGCAACATTGGAAATTATTGCAGCTGATTGCGGTTGTGGTGCTCATTTTGGATATGCGTATATTGATGGTATTTGTGAAGAGTGCGATGGAAGTGCCTTGGGATCTGTTAAACTATATGATCAGGTATTTGATGCTTCAGGTTTAGGAGTAAAATACAGGTCATGCGAGGGGGATGTAATCACCGTATGTGGTAGTTTTACAATGCCCACACTTTGCGGAACATGGGAAGTGGATTCAATCAAAGCTCCTGGTTTTACAGTTAATAACATGGAAATTGATGAAGAACACGAAACATTTTGTTTTGATTTGCCAATATCAGATTTCCCTGAAGATAGTTGCAGAGAACTATATGTTATCATTTATTTTAGTTCGAATCTTTCAAATAATTCTCAACAATTAAGTAACACAATTGAAATTTGCCATGATGATTTTGAAGAATATTCTGCGGATGTTACCACCGGAATTTGTCAAAATAACGCTACCACAACTTTGATTTCTGATGATTATTATTATATAAGCATTGATCTTTTTGTTAACTATGGAGATTCATGGACAATGAAACGCCAATTGGATAATCCTTACCCAAATGAATCAGGAGAATATGTTTTAAAAACAGGTGCAAGTTCAGGTACGATTGATTTGGGCCCTTTTTTAATTCAGGAAGGGAGATGGGATTTGACAATTACGATAGGTACATGTGTTCTCTTTTATGAAATTACACCACCATCGTTTTGTTCAGGATGTAGTAAGTTTAATCGAACAAGAATTTTTAATGTTACATGTAATGATGCATCACCGGCTACCTCTGATCCCTTTGATGATACATGGAGTTTTACAATAAATATACCCGGACAATCGGGTAATTATACCTTGACCAAGCAAGGTGGTTCTCCGGTAAGTTACTCTTATGGGTCAAGTCCAACTCATGACCATGTAATTTCAGTTGGCACTATTGGATTGGAGTGTGTTAAATACTCACTTTCAGATGGCGCCCAGTGTACAGCAAATTTTATCATATGCCCTCCTAAACCTTGTTCGAATACATGTGATTTGGAAGGATATGTAACAGATGTGGTATGCGATGAGGAAGATGAAGTTGAAGTATTTTATGTTGATTTGGAAGTCTCAGGTGCTGGTATGGGGTATTACTGTTACGAAAGTTTTGCAGTAAGTGATCCAGGTAACACATCTAATGATAATTATTATCAAGGCAGTTTTAATAATCCATTGGGCCCTTTTACAGAAGATGTTTATATAATAGTTTATTTATGTCAAAGTCCGGCTTGTACCTGTGATCAAACTTGTTTTAAGATAATTTATTTACCATTTCCTGATTGTGAAAATTTGGAATTTCATAATAAAGAATCTAATAGTTCAAAAATAAGCGCTATAAAAGAACTATTTGTTTTTCCAAATCCAGTGAAAAGTAATGAAATAGTCTTGAGATCATCTATGCAGAATACTTGTTTTGAGTTATTCAATTCTTCAGGTAATCAAATTTATCATGGTAGCTTTATCGGGCCAGAATTTAGATATTCTTTTGAAATTCCACCAGGATTATATTTAATACGATATAAAAATAATGTAGACAAGTATACATACATTAAATTTGTTAAATTATAATTAGTATAAAAAAGGATTATAAGGGTTATCGATTACCATTATAATCCTTTTTTATTTTTTCAACTAAAACTGGGGTATGACCTGATAGAATTTTAAAATCAATCATAAAAATTGCTAAATGTATAGACTATACAGTTTTATTATTCTATTAATTGGCATTAATCCAATTTTGGGACAAATGGCAACATGTTTAAATAGTGATACTGGTAAGTGTTATATTTCAGAAATGTTTTCATCATCAGAATTTGCGATTGAGAAAAAATTTATATCCTATGACGAGATAAGCGTTATTGATAATCCCTTAATTGCGGATATGGATGGAGATTGCATTCCTGAGTTTATTGTGGAAGCCAGATATGAAAAAGCAATTCTTATAATAAGTACAATATCGGGAATCACAAAATGGAAAATTCATACACCATATAAAGCTTTTTCACCAGGAAGTATGGCTATAGCAGACTTGGATAATGATGGAATAGCTGAGATCTTTATAAAGACAGGAAATGCAGTTGAATATCCGATTAATTTTCGATCTAAATTGATGTGCTACCATGCAGATGGAACTATGAGATGGATTTCGGATCAAAGATTTGATATCATAAATGGTGAGATTCAGGGCAAGATCGCACTAGCAGATTTTAATCAGGATGGAATACCAGAGATTTACATAAATAACAAAATATTTAATGCTCAAACAGGCATTAAATTGGCTGACGGAGGTGTTAATGGTGTTGGAAAAGAAAATAGTAAAAATGGCAATTATGGACCTGAAGCACATAGCATAGCTGCACAATTAGATCATGATTTAACCGATTTGGAATTAGCAGCCGGGTACACTATTTATAAGATAAAAATAATAAATACTTCAGGAATTCTTGGCAATACAATGTTAGCTCACAATATTCAAGTGGATAACAGATATAGAGATGGTCATACAATCGTTGCTGATATAAATTTAGATGGTTTACTTGATGTGGTCGTTACTTCACCTGGTGTAACTAATGAAGCAATACTTTATGCTTATACTTTAATTAATGGTTCACCAAGATTAATTTCAAAGGCATATCCACCTAGTTCAGAAGAGTTTATTAGTCCGCCGTATGTTGGAAACATTAATGGATTTGTTAAACCTTATGTTATACTTTCCAGGGCATCAATATTATATGCGTATTCATTTAATGGTTTAAATACGTTTAAACTTGAATGGTCATTTATTACAACAGATTCTTCTGGATCCACAGTTGTTACTATGTTTGATTTTAATAATGATGGAATAGAAGAAATTGTATATCGCGATGAAACTCATTTAAGAATTTTAAATAGTACAAACAATGCACCTAATGAATTGGTAAGTCTTCCTTGTTACTCTATTACTGGACTGGAATATCCAATAATCGGAGATATTGATAATTCAAGTCATGCTAAAATCTGCATTCCCTGTTCAATATTCCCGGATGATTATACTGGCAAACTAACCATCTTCGGCCCTCCTGACTCACTTCCGGGCTGGGCTCCTGCGCGTAGTATTTGGAATCAATATAACTATCACGTGTTAAATATCAATGATGATCTTACGGTGCCTCGGGTACAAAAAAATAATGCTACGTACAAAAATGGAAAATATAATAATTTTTATGTGCAGGAAAGTTTGTTAGATGAAAATGGAATGTATCTTAAAAAAGCATCAAGTCTAAACGGAAAAATTCATTGTGTACATTATAATCCATTGTCTGATCAATACACCGTAACCTTTGATATATACAACCTGTCTGATGCATCTAAGATAGCAGAATCTAATTTACCAGTTTCATTTTATAATGGTGATCCGGAATTTAAGGGCACACTGATTGATATCTACTTTACTAAAAATACAATAAATCCCGGTGATAGTCTTTTAAATCTTAGCTTTACTTTTTCTGCCTCAGATTTAAAAAGACTGGTTATGGTTGTCAATACCAGCCGCAATGATAATGGTGCGTTTGATCCAAAAGATTTTTATATTCCGGAATGTGATTATTCAGATAACGCTTTTCATATTTTGGATCTTCCCGTTATAAATGTTCTGGATACAACCATTTGTCAGGGGAGTATTTATCTTTTTTATGATACACTAATCTATATTGCTGGTCGATATTATCACACAATATCTTCCTTTAAAGGATGCGATAGTTTGATACAGATATTGGATTTAGAATTTACAGATACTGTTCACTCATCGTTGTATATGTCATCTTGTGATAGTTTTTTATGGAATGGGATCCGATATGATGTCAGCGGCGATTATTCATTTCAAACAGTAAATTTATTAGGATGTGATAGTATTTTAACTCTACATCTTGAGATAAATTATTCCAGTAATTCGACAAGGAGTTTGTCTGTTTGTGATCGCTTCAGTTGGAATGGAAATGAATATTTAACAAGTGGAGACTATTATTTTTATTCACAAAATATGGCAGGATGTGACAGTGTTGCCACCTTACATCTTACAATCACTAATTCTGATTCTTTAGTCGTACATCATACAGCTTGTAATTCCTATTTTTGGAATGGAAAAACATATACCGAAAGCGGTGTTTACCCATTCTATTCACAAAATATTAATTCTTGTGATAGCATAGTTTATTTACATCTTATCATTGACACAGTCATCCGATCACAAACTTCCCAAACTGCCTGTGAATCCTATACCTGGAATAACATTCGCTACACGCAAAGTGGAACATATCAATATAGTACACAAAGCAGTTCCGGCTGTGATAGTATTGCAACATTAATTCTTGAAATTAACAAATCAAGTAATTCAACAACTAAAATTATAGCCTGCGATAAGTATATATGGAATGGTAAAGAGTATACATCAGATGGTATCTATCAATTTGTTACATTAAATTCATTGGGATGTGACAGTGTAGCAACACTTGAACTTGAGATTATTGAATCAAGTAGTTCAATAACAGATACTTCATGCTGTGATATCTTTATTTGGAATGCTAAAACGTATTCAAATAGTGGAAGCTACCAATACCACACATTCAATACAAAAGGTTGTGATAGCATTGCACATTTAAATCTTAAAATATATTCTTCAGATAGCTTGTTAATTACTCAGAATGCGTGTGATCATTATGATTGGAATGGAAGGAAACTGACTCAATCTGGTACTTACATGGAAAAGAGCAAAAATATCTACAGCTGCGATAGTACCATATTTCTGAATCTCAATATCCTAAAATCAACTCATTCAATTATTGATTATTCTGTATGTGATTCCCTTGAATTTCTGGGACAAACATTTGATAAAGCAGGGAGCTATCAGTTTACATTGCAAAATTCAGCAGGGTGTGACTCAATAATTACACTATCTCTTTCTATATTATCGCATAATCAAATAAACACAGGTACAGCCTGTGATTCCTTTTATTGGAATGTAAACGGAAAGACTTATCAACAATCTGGCCTCTACAAGGAGCAATTTATCAATCAGCAAGGATGCGACTCGATATTAACGCTTGAATTGAAAATAAATAAGTCCAAAGAGATAGTCCAGGAAACAGAAACCTGTAGTCATTATATCTGGCCTGTAAATAATTGGTTGTTAACTAAGTCAGCTGAATATACATATCCATTAAAAACAATAGCAGGATGTGATTCAATATTTAAATTAAAACTCACAGTGCACCCTGATTATTATCATATTGATACAGTTATCACGAGTGATGATTATACTTGGACTATAAATCATTTGACATATACAAGTTCAGGAACTTACGAGGAAAAATTTACCTCAACAATAGGATGTGATTCGATTCATATATTGTATTTAATCATTGATAAAGAAGCAGGCATATATTATCCCAACGTGATTAATCCTTCTAGTACACTCAATAATAAGTTTACATTGTTTGTTTATGGATCCGCAGCAATTATACAAAACTTAAGCATTTACGATCGTTGGGGTAATCAAATCTGGCAAAAACAAGATTTTGAACCCAACGATATCCACCTTGGATGGAATGGAAAATTTAAAGAACAAAATGTTGTGCCCGGAGTATATGTCTGGCATGCTGAAATCATACTTCAAAATGGAGAAAAGATTATAAAGAGAGGTAATTTAACGGTTGTGAGGTAGATTTGGATTAGGAGATGGTGATCTATTCAGACATAAAAATGTATTTGAATCTATCTGGATAGCTATTAATACAAAATTGCCATTGAAATTCTATTCCGAGGCAATAATATATTCAAACACCGATCTCTTCTCGGAATTCATGCTCAATGAAATTATTACTTCATTTCCGTGTAAATTTCTTGCGAGGAGACCATTCTTTAATACACTTTTAACTCCCACTAAGAATCCCAATGACAATTTTGGGATTAATAATCGTAATTGACGAGTTTGCATTCATTCCTCAAAAAAAACGAAAACCCGATTACCCAAATAAAAAACGGGGACTATTTCAAGAAATAATCCCCTTTGAACAAATTTCAGTAAAGTAAATAAAGATCAACGTTTCCAGGGTAGTTCGAGGACTTTACGGGCACAAAGGATACCGCCAAAGTTTCCGGCATCAGCATCCATGCGATAATGCACACCTAAGGGTAATCTGCTGAAACCATTTTCGATAGCCAGATCCCGCAAACTGTTATAACTTCTGGGAGCACCTAAAAAATCGGTACGTTGTTTATGGCAAAAATCGGTAAACGGATAAGCTCCACCTACAAAAGCTTCCAGAATCCCGACACCTGCAAAACCAAAGCCGGAATGACCGGATGGATAGGCTGGAAAAGGAGGTGAAAATCCCAACCAGGGAATTGTGAAATTGGGATCAATGTTTCTGTGAATATAAGTAATGGGACGTTCTACATTAAACTTGTATTTATTATACCATCCCATTACGGCCCATTCGTTTTCAGCAATGCCGAGTTGGGCATAAAGCAAACAGGCTGTTTCGAGATTGAAATTTTCTTTTTCAACAATTTGATCTGCAATGGCCAATAATCTAGCCGGCGGACTAAAAGTCCATCCTACGCGGTCATCACTCCAGAATTCTGCAATATGTTCAAGTTCGCCTTTGGGTTCTTTACGGGCAAGATTGGTCAATACATAGGTTTCATAGGTCTGTGCATACATTGCTGAACTTTTATCATTGTCGCAAGGGAAAGGAGCCGGAATAGCATCCAGGTCAATCTGACTAATAGCAAAACGTCGGACCTTTCCCCATTGAGGATAGAGTCCCCGGGTGGCTACCGCAGGATCTGTAGGAACCCATTCACAGGAACCTGGAGAAGGCGCTGCCAAAGGAAATGGATTTAAATGTCCATTATGCCCCACAACATCAGTAATCGAAAAACGCCATATAGCTGCGGCTACTTCCCGGCCATGCGCTTCCGAATTTAATAACTCAGATTGTACCACTTCATCGCGGTATCTAGCCTTTAATTCCTGCTCTTTGTTTACGATAAGATTGAGAAAATTCTGCTTGTTTAAGACATTCCCGTCTTTATCCTGAAAAGTGACGGTTTCAAAAAATTTATTCATCAGATAGGCATAAGATGCATTGATAACAGCAGGCCAGTATAAATTTTTTTGAACTGGGGGCATATCATTCATTCCCAGTCTAAACTGAAGTGATTGATATTCCGGCATTCCGCCCAGACAGGCTTCATAAGCACTCAGACCCATATAGGCCATTGCTCTGGGTGCAGGCCCGGGGCGAAAGAAGGCCGCGTACCGGTCTAATTCGATAAATACGCCTACCCATTCGTGATATACATCATTTGAAAACGATTTCATCAGCTCTCCACCTTGTTGATCAACGGTAGGTTCTGACTTGTTACAGGACATCGTCACTCCAATAATTAAGACAATGACCAGAAAAAAGATACGCATTGAGACTTTCATAGAACTAGTTTTTTTGATTAATACTTAATTAAGACAAAATTATCTTAATTGTACAAAAATACACCTCCAGTTCATTTCTCAAAATATTTTTAATTTAATTTTTTAAAAATTAAATAGAAAGCACATTTTAGACAAGGTTATTTAATTAGTTTAGGGATGTCAGGTGCTCATGTAAACATGATGATCATCTTAAAATAATACGAAATGTAATTTCTGTTCCGTATCAGTTCAAACCTGCATCTTCACGATGGCAACAAAGTATAGTCATCATCAAATATCACTGGTGATCCTAGATACTCAAAACACTTTAGTTTCTAACTACTATCTGTAAATCGAATTTATCCAGGACCTCAATCTGTAATTTTTCTGATTTTGCTTGCAGATTGCCAAGTGTGTTTACCCCTTCAAAGAAATTTTGAATGTAATACGGTCTTGTATACTTTTTTGATATCAAATAACGAATCATATCATTTAATTCACATGTATCGATACATTTTGAATGGTAGCTTGTCCTAACTTCAAATGGAATTCCGGAAGAGATCAGAATATCCAAGGATTTATCAAAAGCTTTGAAAAGATCTGTTTTTGTGATTTTTAAAAACTGTTTTTGTAGCGCTTTAAAATCAAGGGCTACAAAGTCTATCAGTTTTTTGGAAATCAAACTATGCAGGACATTTGGATACGAACCATTGGTATCTACTTTCACCAAAAGATTTCTTCTTTTTAGCTCTACAATAAAACTTTCGATTGAATTGTGCATCAGACATTCGCCTCCACTTAAAACTACGGCATCCAGAAGCCCAATCCTCTTATCTAATAGCGAATACACCTCTTCATAGCTCAATCTGCCTTTTCCTTTTACAATATCCACATTATAGCAATAGATACAACGCATATTGCAACCGGCAAACCAAATAATGCAAGCTGTCTTATCCGGATAATCCATTATAGTAAATGGCGTGATACTGTAGATTGGACAGGTCATTTTTTGTTTTCTACAAAAGGAACACGTTCGATGTGCTCTCCTTTTTTACCAATATTAAAACTTTCTACTGGCCGGTGATACCCCATGACCCGCGTATATACCAGGCATTTTGTACGACTCTCCTTGTGAAGATCCAGCAGTTCTTGTTGTTTTGTATTTTCCATAGTTACATCTTTTTTTCGGTTGTAAGGCTTTTTAAGAGTACTTCGTCGCAGAGAGGACAATATTCATGTTCACCACTCAAATATCCATGTGTTTTGCAAATGCTAAACGTGGGCGTAATTGTGATATAAGGTAGTCTGAAATTTGAGACTACTTTTTTAATCAGGTTCCGGCAGACCTCTGCACTGCTGATTTTTTCTCGCATATACAAGTGAAGTACGGTACCTCCTGTGTATTTACACTGCAATTCATCCTGCAGAAATAAAGCTTCAAACGGATCATCCGTAACATGAACCGGAAGTTGAGAACTATTGGTATAATAAATATTTTCGCCAAAACCTGCCTGCAGAATATCAGGATACCTTTTTTTATCTTCTTTGGCAAAGCGATAGGTGGTGCCTTCAGCGGGTGTTGCTTCCAGATTATACAGATTACCGGTTTCTTCCTGAAAGCATATGATTTTTTTGCGGATATGGTCCAGAATCTTAATTGCCATATTATTGCCATCCGGATGTATAATATCTAATTGGTCTTTGGAATAATTACGGATCATTTCATTTATACCATTCACACCAATTGTCGAAAAATGATTTTTGAAATGAGGAAGATATCGTTTAGTGTATGGAAATAAACCTCGGTCAAATAATTCCTGTATAAAAATCCTTTTTTTCTCCAGACTTTGCTTCGCCAGTTCCAATAACTGATCCAACCGCTCATATAATGCTGTTTCATTACCCGAAAATAAATAACCCAACCGCGCCATATTGAGGGTAAGGACCCCGATACTTCCGGTCATTTCTGCGCTACCAAAAAGTCCGTTACCTCGTTTTAATAATTCGCGCAGATCCAACTGAAGACGGCAACACATACTGCGTATTGCGTTTGGTTTATATGCGTATGGATTGTTGACTTTTTTTCCCGATTCATCAAACATAAACTGCGAGCCAATAAAATTTTGAAAATAGGACGAACCAATACGCGCGGTATTTTCAAACAGCAGTTCTGTATTTTCTCCATACCAATCAAAATCTTCAGTGATGTTTACAGTAGGTATTGGAAAGGTAAAAGGCTGGCCATTGGCATCGCCTTCTGTCATTACAGTGTAATAAGCTTTATTGATCAGATTCATCTCAGCTTGAAAATGTTTGTAAGTCAAATCTGATAATTGACAGGCTCCCCGATGTCGTGCTGTTTCCAATAACTGCTCATTTTGTACATCGGTAAATAAATGAACATTATTCCGGCTGGGAAACTGATTCTTTAAATCTTCGGGAACTACCCAGTCCAGTGTAATATTGGTAAATGGGGATTGACCCCAACGAGCTGGTACATTGAGATTATAAATAAAACTCCGGATGGCTTTGAGTACATCTTCATAGCTTAAGAGATCTTTAAAAACATACGGTGCGAGATAGGTATCAAAAGAACTAAAGGCTTGTGCCCCGGCCCACTCACTTTGCAAAATCCCGAGGAAGTTGGCAAGTTGACCCAAAGCTTCCCGAAAATGATTAGGCGGACGACTTTCAACCCGGGCTCTGACACCGTTAAAGCCTTCATTTAATAACATGCGCAAACTCCAGCCAGCACAATATCCGGTCAGGCAATCGAGATCGTGAATATGAAAATCTCCATTGCGGTGCGCATAAGCTATTTCTTTGGAATATACTTTATCCAGCCAATAATTGGCTATGACCTTTCCGGCAACATTATTGATTAATCCGGCACAGGAATAAGAAGTATTGGCATTGGCGTTGATCCGCCAGTCTTTTTCAAAAACATATTCTTCAATTGTTTGCGAACAATCGATATACGTAGTGTCATCATTTAAACCCTGTACATGCTCCCGTTGCAATTTCCGGGTATGCCGGTGCAACATAAAAGCCCGCATAATCTCAAAGTGTTGAGCTGTGAATAATTCTTTTTCGATAATATCCTGAATCTCCTCTACCGCCCAAAGATCTTTCTCATCAAATTTTGAAATAAGTTTTGCTAGGAATACAGGATTAGCTTTTAGACTTTGCGATGAAAACGCTTTTTGTACGGCTTCTTCAATTTTAAAAGATTGAAAGGGAAGATATTCTCCGTTGCGTTTGATTACCAGTTTAGTCATGTGTTGAATTTTATAATGAATCTACCCTATATTAAGACAAAATTATCTTATTTATGAAGAAAAAAACAGATCGATCAGATCCTCATTTTTTTAATATTTACATTTTTTGCCAATGTTGCTAATGATGTTTGATTAAATTCTGTTTCGAGAGATCCCCTTACGTTTTTCCAGAAATTATGCACCGGACAGGGGGCTGTGGCGCCACAACCAGGTAGTCCGAGCAAGCACTTATCAAAAAAGTCATCACCTTCCAGAATATGAACCAGATCAATTAAAAAAATTTTGTCTGTTGGCTTTTTTAATACAATTCCTCCGGCAGGGCCCCTATGGGATTCCAGGATGCCATTTTTGGTCAGGGTCTGAAAGGTTTTGGTTAAAAAATGAAAGGAGATGTCCAGTTCTTCTGAAATTTCACCAATAGTCACATACTGGCTTTTGTCTTCTTTGGAGGCAATATAAATTAAAGCCCTCAAACCATATACCGTTGCTTTTGCTAAAACCCTCATTTTAGTATATCTTAATTTAATTAAGACTAATTTGTCCCAAATATAAAAGTTTTTTATAATATTTCCGGTCATTTTTAAAATAAATTGAAAAACTCGAAGTTTAGGGTATTATCTTAAAGCTTACTTACTGGCTTTAAATCTGACAACCGCATGAAATTTCCAAGTTTATCAATTTCCTTGCTGAAAGATGCTTTTATTCAATCTGCAAGACGATTTCCAATGGCATTATTTTTCTCATTTGGATTTGCTTTTATCGCCATTTACCTCATTGAAATGAGTGAAATAGGAAGCCATCCTTCTCTCCAGCGACTTATGTTTAGTCTGGCAACAGGTCTGCCATTGTTTACCGGACTTCAGCTTATTGCAGAAAATTATATTCAAAATAAACTCCGGAAATATGGTTTGTATGTGGCTGGATTACTGTTTTTGGTATTGATCTATATTTTTATTGCGCCGGATTTTGACGGTAAGCATTTACAGCGCCCGATTCGCTTTTTTTCATTTTTCCTGATGTCTCACCTGCTCATATCACTGGCAGCTTATTTCAAAAATAAAAATCTGAATGACTTTTGGGAGTTTAACAAAGAACTATTGATCAGCTGGTGCATCGGAGCATTTTATGCTATGGTCATTTATACAGGTTTGACTTTTGCACTACTCGCCGTGGATAATTTATTTGATGTGCAATTGAAACCAGAGCGGTATGCTCAGATTTTTATACTGATGTATGCTGTATTTCATCCTGTATATTTGTTGTCTAATTTTCCAAAGACCCTTTATCCGGAAGGACAAACGGGTAATTACACATCAGCCATCAAAAACCTGGTGTTTTATATTTTAATACCTCTGACGTTTTTATATTTTTTTATTTTGTATGCCTATGGTTTAAAAATTGTCATCAGCTGGGAATTGCCAAAAGGATGGGTATCTTCTCTGGTATTGGGCTTTTCAGGTATTGGGATGATCACATATCTGTTAAATTTTCAATTGCCACTACGCGATGGAAACAAATTGTCCATACTTTTTAAAAAGTATTTTTTCATTATTCTTGCTCCTTTGGTGCTTTTATTATTTGCCGCCATCTTTCGTCGTCTTTCTGATTATGGTTTTACCCCTCCCCGTTATTTTGTATTTATTACAGGCATATGGTTGTTTTTAGTTTGCCTTTATTTTTTAATTTCAAAATCCGACAATATCCGTTGGATACCTGCCAGTCTTATATTCTTTTTATTATTGGGTACATTGAGTCCATTTGATGCCTTTCAGGTCAGCAGCAGAAGTCAGTTGAACAGGCTGATCAGTTTATTCGAAAAAAATCAGATGTTGCAGGAAGGAAAAATCATTTCAAAGCCCGATTCTTTAAGCTTGGAAGATAAAGAGTCGGCGATCAGTTCGATCAACACCCTTTCTGAATTGGGCGATTTGCAAAAGCTCAGCAACTTACTCGTCCAACCCATACAAGTCGATACTATTGTGCATTATAATGCGGCAGCATTTATTAGCTCTAAAATTGGCCTTGAAGAGGCCTCCGTATCAAAAATCCGACTGGATCATATCTATCTGAGCTCAGATGACCAATCCGATTATCCGGTAACAGGCTTTGACCGGGTATTTTTAATCAGGGAACCTGAACGATCCGATGATCAGATTGAATTGCGAAATAATGCAAAAAACACCCTTGAAATCAGCGGGTCGATTAACGATACCATTGAATTGAATGAGTTGTTTTATTCTCTTGACAAAACTTACCGGGAGACACATTCAAGCACAATACCTTCTGAGCCCTTTGATGTCAGTACCCGTTTGTATAAACACAGTCTTTATATCAAGCGGATAAACTATTCCAAGACGGCTTCCGGTCTTCAGGTTGATCAGTTTAATGCCATATTGCTTTCTGCCAAAAAATAAGGCAGAATCAGAATGTCATTTATTACTGGGTCAATGAACAGACCAAAGTTCAAATCAAGTAGCAGCACAATTTCATATTATATATTTTATATATATGTTTGATTCGTTACCTTTGCAGTTTAGCTGACTATGATCTATTATATACAAGGGCAAATTGTAGAACGTCATCCGACTTATATTATCATTGAAGCCAATGGCCTCGGGTATCAGATATTTATCAGCCTTCACACCTTTACACAATTAGAAGGTTTAAAAGACGTCCGGATTCTCACCCATTTCATTGTAAAAGAAGATGCTCATTCGTTGTATGGTTTTTTCAGTGAACAGGAACGTCAACTCTTTATATTATTGATTTCTGTGAGTGGAGTTGGTCCCAATACAGCCCGGTTGATTTTGTCATCTTTGGATCCCGGATCTATTCAAACTGCTATTTCATTGAAAGACGATCTGATTTTCAGGAAAATAAAAGGCGTTGGTCCGAAAACAGCCCAGCGCATAATTATTGATTTATACGATAAAATCGGAAAAGATGGGTCTACTGTGATTTCTATGCCCGGAATACAACAATCCAATCGCAAATCTGAAGTCTTTTCTGCCCTGTTGGCACTGGGATTTGGACGTTCTTCCGTAGAACAAGCCCTAAAGAGTTTAGCTGAAGTCTCCCAAACGGATATACCTGTAGAGGATTTGATCAAATTAGCTTTAAAAAAATTAACCGGATAAGCCGATAAATATACCTTTGTGGCAAATTCTTCGTTATACACTGTCGGTTTTCTTAATGATTTATGAGTATTGATTTATGATTTGGGTGGAACGTATACAACTTATTGCAGCTATATTTTTTTTAATTCTTTGTGGGGTTTTTGCCGGAGGGCACCAATTACCGGAATGGAATGAGCCATTGCCAGGTTTTGTCACCGATACAATTCCCCTAAAAGACCGGTCTGGAAACTTTACCCAGGGCAATGATAAAAATCCATTCGATTTAAAAGATCCCAATGTAGTAGATCAAAAAATTGAGTATGACCCGGTAAGCGGACAATATATTGTTACAGAAAAAATAGGTGATGAAACCTACAGGCCATCATCCTATATGACTTTTACGGAATTCCTTAATTTTAAAGCGCGCAAACAGGACCAGGATTATTATAAAGATCTGGCTGGTATTTCTACTCCAAAACGCGAAAAAGCCAGTATCATAGATCCCATTTCCAAAATAGACCTTAAGAAAAATCTGGCGGATCGCTTGTTTGGTGGTTTTGCAATTGATATTAAACCACAGGGTTCTATCGCTTTTACGGTGGGTGCCAATTATTCATTTACTGATAATCCCTTGTTACAGGAATTTCAACGAAGACAGATCACACCTAATTTTGATATGGATATCCGCATGGATGTCACCGGTAATATCGGGGATAAACTCAAGCTGAATACCAATTACGACACAAAAGCTGCATTTGACTTTGAAAACAAATTAAAACTGGCTTACGATTCTGAAAAATTTTCAGAAGATGATATCATTAAAAAAGTGGAGGCAGGTAATGTTAGTTTGCCGCTCCGCACTAATCTCATTCAGGGATCTCAAAATCTCTTTGGATTTAAAACAGAATGGCAGTTTGGTTATTTACGTCTGACAGGTTTAATCTCTCAGCAAAAATCCAAACAGGAAGATATTCAAACCAAAGGTGGTGGTGTTATTCAGGAGTTTGAAAAAAGGCCTGACGAATTTGATGAAAACCGACATTTCTTTTTAAGTCATTATAATCGCAATACCTATGAAACGGCCCTTTCAAAACTGCCTGAAATCAACAGTCAGTTTAAACTAAAAGAAATCGAGGTTTGGCTTACTGAAGACGCTCAAAACAGCCGGGAAACGGATTTCAGAGATATCGTTGCCTTAAATGATTTGGGTTTGTCTAAAGCCGAGCAAAATCTTTTTGACATGGGTCCGGCAGCAGCACAACGCTATGTTCCCGGAAGAGCGGTTTCAACAGATAAGGCTGGTAATTTTATTCCTTCAAATACATCCAATTCGCTTTTAGATAAAATTCTGGCCAATGATCAGGCACGTGATCTCAATAAAGTAGTGCGGATTTTATCTGATCCGAATGGTCTAAATCTCCAGCAGGGACGTGATTTTGAAAAAGTCAGAGCCCGCAAATTAAATGCCAATGAATATAGCTACAATGCTGAATTGGGATTTATCTCCTTGCGGTCCAGACCCAGGCCAAATCAAGTGCTGGCTGTTGCCTATAATTATTTACATGGGGGTAAAAGTATCGATCCGCGTACCGGTGCAGAATATAAAGTAGGTGAATTGAGTAGTGAAGTAAAATCAGATTCACTTTCCTATAAGGTCATCTTTGTAAAAATGTTAAAATCGTCAAATCAGCGTACGGATTTACCGTCTTATCGCCTCATGATGAAAAATGTCTATCCAACAGGTGGTTATAATTTAAATCAGGATGAGTTTACCATGGATATTTATTATGAAGATCAGGACGGTAAACCCAAACGATATATTCAGGAAATAGAAGGATACCCACTCTTAAACTTATTTAATCTGGATTATCTCAACAAGACTAATGATCCTCAACCAGATGGGGTATTTGATTTTGTACCCGGCCAAACCGTGATTCCGGCTTCAGGTGCCATTATTTTTCCGGTTTTGGAACCCTTCGGTTCGTCATTTAAAAAATTTCTGGGAAATATTGAAGAACTGCGCAATGATCCACAAAGGTTACAGGACATTTACGATAAATATAAATATGAAGAACTTTATGATAGTTCGATAACAGTAGCACGAAGAGAATTAAAATCAAACCAGTTTTTAATCCGGGGTACTTACAAATCGGGTAAATCCAATGAAATTCCGTTAAACACGTTTAATTTAGATCCAAATGCCCGGGTCATCGTTAGTGCAGGTTCTTTGACTCTAAATGAAGGTACAGATTATATCGTTGACCGGAATCTTGGAAAAGTAACCATTCTCAATGATGCTCTTTTACAGTCAGGCGTTCCGATCAGCGTCAAGTTTGAAGACAATTCTCTTTTTAGTTTTCAAACAAAAACCATGATTGGATTGAGGGCCGAGTATTCAAAGCGGAAGGATTTATCTATCGGTGCGACCTATATGCACCTTTTTGAAAAACCCTTTACAGAAAAAGTTAATATCGGAGAAGATCCCATCAATAACCGGATTATCGGTTTGGATTTTAATGTAAAACGGAAAGCACCCTGGTTAACCCGTGCTTTGGATAAGTTGCCCTTATATTCGACCAAAGAAGCTTCAAGCTGGGCTTTACAAGCAGAAGCAGCCGCACTGTTGCCTGGACATGCCAACGCTATCGAACAACAGGGAAGTGAAGGTGGCGTAGTTTACATCGATGATTTTGAAGGATCCTCTTCAGGTATCGGTCTTGGGTTTAATGTGACTCAATGGATACTGGCCAGTGCCCCTCAGGGATTAACCGACCAGGCTTTCAAAGGGACTGATATCTACGATAATGTCATTAGTAATGCCAACAGAGCCTTACTGAGCTGGTATAGAATTGATGAGTTTGCCAGATCCAACAGCATCAACCGGAATAATCCATATTGCCGCCTGGTAGACGAACGAGAAATATTTCCTAACAAACAACGTCCCGTCGGATTTAGTACAGAGCTTACTTTTGATATGACGTATTATCCACGTGAAAAAGGGCCTTATAATTATGACATAAGCGGTGGGCTATCTGCTGTAGATCCGAAAGATGGTTCTGTAATCAGAACTTCCGGAACCGACTCAAACAATGGTTTATTAGGACCCAAAGATCGCTGGGCCGGAATTATGACCCGGTTAACCACGAATGACTTTGAAGCCAACAATGTCGAGTATATCGATTTTTGGATGTTAAATCCTTTTTTACAAAAACCCAATCCAACGGAACCGGAAATTACCGGTTCTGGAAAGATTTATTTACAGTTGGGTAATTTCTCGGAAGACATTTTTAAAGATGGAAAACAACAATTTGAACATGGACTTCCCACCAATTCATTAAATCTGCCTATTGATAACAGTGTTTTTGGAAAAATTAGCCGGGTACCGCCGTTGACAAGTAGTTTTGATATAAACGAACGTGCACAACAGGATTTAGGCTACGACGGATTGGTCAGCGATGAAAAGAATAACCTTGAAGCTATTGTGTTTGCCAATTACATTGCAGCGCAACAACCCTCTTTAACTACGGAAGCTTTTCAGGCACTTACCCAGGATCCGTCAAACGACAATTATATATCATACAGATCCAATAAGTTTTCCGGACAAGAAACCGTATTGGATAAATACAAGCGATATAATATGCCTGAAGGCAATGGACAGATAGAAACAGGCAATAACCAATCGACGGCTTATACAGGGTATCCGGACCAGGAAGATCTGAATAATGATAAATCGTTAAATGAAATTGAGTCTTATTATAGTTATGTATTGCCGATCGACCGGACAGCCAATGATGAAATAGCATTTGATCCGACGAATCCCAATAATTACATCACAGATACTGTTATTGTACAAGTACCCGGATCTGCAATAACTGAAACCTGGTACCGATTCAGAATTCCAATAAATTCATCCAGATTAACGGTTGGTCAGATTCGCGATTTTCGTTCTATTCAGGCGATGCGGTTGTTATTTACAGGTTTTGATCAAAGCGTTACATTTAGGTTTATTAAATTTCAGTTGGGTAGGAATTCCTGGAGAAAGTTTAAAGAAGTCTGTGATGAAGTTGATGGTGACAAACCACTGATTCTTGATAAAGTTGATATAGAAGAAAATTCTGGCAAAACACCTTTTAACTATACGACACCTCCCGGTATTCAGAGAGAGCGTTTTTACAGTACCCAATATGCCGACATCCAGCAAAATGAAGCATCCTTACTGGTCAGAAAAGAAAATCTGATTCGAAATTGTGAAGTTTCCATATATAAAATTATTGATCTGGATATCCGCAAATACAAACGTCTGAAGATGTTTGTACATGGTGAATCTTTAAAATCAAAAGATATAAATACGGTTAGTGTTTTCATGCGGGTAGGAAAAGATTTTACAGACAATTATTATGAATATGAAATTCCCCTACGGTATTCAAACGAATTGTTTTTTAATCAGCGGGATTCAATCTGGCCTAAAGACAATGAATTTGATTTTCCGCTACAATTATTTGTCGATTTAAAAAATGAACGCAATAGCCGGGGAATTTCCTTTGATGATATATTTTCTATGCCCGATCCGGAAAAACCTGGTAAGCTGGTTAAAATAAAAGGAAATCCGACTATTGGTTTGGTGAGAGGAATTCAACTTGGTATCCGCAACAAAAGCGATACGATAAATGTGCAGGATGTAGAAGTGTGGTTTAATGAATTGCGATTGACAGGTTTGGAAGAAAAAGGAGGATTTGCAGCATTGGCGCGTGCAGAAATTCAACTGGCCGATTTAGGGAATATCAGTGTAGCCGGAAATTATTCAACCATTGGATGGGGTGGTATTGATAAAAAACTCGATGATCGCGCTAAAGATGAAGTCAAACAAATCGATGCCACAATGAATTTATCGCTGGATAAATTTATACCTGAGAGTACCGGCATACGCATTCCATTTTCGATGCAATATTCTGTAGCAACAAGGACTCCCGAATATGACCCAAATGATACCGATATCAAACTTCAGGATAAAATTGATAAAGCTTCTTCAGAGGCAGATAAAGAATCTATTCGCGACCGGGCTATAGATTTTGTTGAAATAAAAAGTTTTGCATTCAATAATGTCAGAAAAGAACGGAGGGGTACAGCCAAAGCCAAACCCTGGGATATTGAAAATTTCTCATTCTCCTACGCACAGTCCCTGACAACGAAAACAAATCCTATTGTTTCCAATGATGAATTAAAATCACAACAAGGAGCTATCGATTATAATTTTTCGCTGACGCCAAAATATATTGAACCATTTAAAAACCTCGTCAGCAATCAGAATTTAAAATTTATTAAAGAAATCAATTTTAATTTTTTACCCAATTCATTTTCGGTACGCAATAGTCTGGACCGCAAAACCTCTGTCCGCACCTATCGTTTTGCAGCGCCAAAATACAGCACCTGGGAAGATCGCAAATTTAGCTGGAACAGAGATTACAGTCTGACCTGGGATTTTACCAAATCGCTTAAGTTTAATTTCAGTGCAAAAAATGAATCGATCATTGATGAAATTACATTTAATCCATTGCGGCAAGTCTATATCGATCCACGAACTGGTTTGCCAGTATCCGAAGATCAGCGAAGTAGTTACTTGTGGAATAATATCAAAGATTTTGGACGAACCAAAGATTACAAACACAATTTTACATTGGCCTATTCTGTTCCTTTGCGATTAATTCCTTATCTGGATTTTATTACACTCAGGGCACAGTACACTGCTAATTATAATTGGGCTGCGGGTTCATTAAACAGTATTGACTCTTTGGGCTCTGTTATATCCAACGGTCAGAATATCAGTGTGACCAATGAGTTTAATATGTCTACTTTATACAACAAGATTCCGTTTTTGAAAAAATATGCCGGAGACAGTCCGGCAGCTGGACGTTTCAGACCGGCAGTTAAAACAAAAGATGATGCATCAAAAGAAGATGACACCAAGAAAAAGAAAAAAGAATCAAGTGGTGATGTCAATACGGCAGTAAAGATTGCATTGACTCCGGTATTGATGTTAAAACGAGTACAATTAAATTATTCACAAAATAAGGCAACGACGATTCCAGGATTTATGCGTAAACCCGAATTACTGGGTTTGAGTTCAGGATTTTCAGCGCCCGGATTTGATTTTATTACAGGTGCACAACCCGATTTTAAAGAAAATGGCTGGTTGGACCGGGCAGCAGAAAAAGGCTGGATTTCAACCAATTGCTTTTTTAACCGCGAAATGACGCAACGAAATTCAAATACCTTCAGTGCAAAATTTAAACTCGAACCGGTTAAAGAATTTAATATTGATATCAGTCTGGATCGAAACTATACCAGAGATCATGCTGAAACTTTTAAATATGATGAAATTTTCGGGTCGTCTGATTCGGCATTTCAGCATTTTACGCCATTTGAAAATGGTCAATATACGGTGTCTTATGTGTCGCTTCAAACCCTGTTTAGTGATATTGACGACGTCTTTGATCGCTTTAGTAAATCCAGAACTATTATTTCTAAAAGGGTCGCAGACAGATTAGGCGTTAAAAATCTAAGTCCTTCAAATCCGGAGTATTATGATGGATATGCCGGAGATCATATTGAAGTGGTTGCCCCGGCTTTTCTGGCCAGTTACACGAATCAGGATCCAAATACATTTAATCTGAATTTATTTGAAACCTTCCCATTACCAAACTGGCAAATTAATTATAGCGGTTTAAGTAAAATCGGATTTTTAAAAGATGTTTTCCGCGATTTATCGATACGACATGCTTATAAAAATACTTTAACGGTTAATTCCTTCCGGACCAATTTAAGTTACCGCGAAAACGATCAGGAATTGCCTATCTCCCGAAGAGGTAACGAATTAAAAGCGTCCTACCATGCCAAATATGAAGTTCCTGAACTTGTAATTAACGAACAGTTTGCGCCGCTTTTAGGAATAAATATTAAAACTACCGGTGGATTGGAATTAGGTTTCGACTATAATAAAAACCGAAATTTGAAATTACAAAATTCCCTGGAAGGTCAGTTATTGGAAACTAAAGCCAGCAATTATACAATCAAAGCAGCTTATATTATAAAAGATGTTTTCCTCTCCTGGTTACCTGGAATGAAAGCACTCAATAAAGATGTAAAAATTACCAAGAAGAAAAAAAGTAAAAAGAATGTCCCCGATGACCAAAATAATGCTTCCAGTCCTAAAGGAAATGATTTGGAATTTAGTTTTGATTTTGGTATTACGGATAATGTAACTAAAATACACCGTCTGGATAATAATATCGATGCTCAAAACATTAGCGGTTCAAAGCAAATATCATTAACGCCAGCCATTAAATACAGCATGAATAAAAATCTGAACATCCGATTTTTTGTGGATTATCGTAAGACGATTCCGTATGTACAAAATCAATATAAGGATGTCAGGATAAATGGCGGATTGACTATTCGCTATACTTTGTAATTGATAATCTGGTGTTATAAACTGCTTTATTCTTTAGAGAATAACCAAATCAGGCTACTATTTTGAAAAAATTACGTATGTTTATTTAAACATTAAAGCCTGTTTTAAGTCTACAGTTTAAATCCATAGTATGAAAGTCATCATTAATTGTTGCCTGAGCTTATTTTTTGCCCTGACGGTAAATGCTCAAAATCTGAAACCTTTTATCGGTTTAAATGCAGCTCCGGCTTTGAGTGACAGTATGTGTCCTATAAAAAACTATCTGGGAAATTTTGGAGCAAGTGGTTACAAAATCGGAGATACTGTACATGATTTTACACTTTACGATATAGACGATAATCCATTATCCTTATCCACCAGATTAAAAAATGGCAAACCAGTACTTTTGATTTCTTCCAGTTATACCTGTCCTGTCTTTAGAGGAAAAATTCCGGAAATAAATCTTTTACAAGCCCAATATGGAGCTCAAATGGATATTTTTATAATTTATACAGTGGAAGCTCATCCGGATAAAGACATCAGTCCTTATTTTGGAAAAGTCAATACGGGCGCAACCAATATAAATGAGGGTATTTTATATCGTCAGCCTTTAGTCTATGGAGACAGAATTAACATTCTTAAGGATATGCTTTCAGAAGAAAAAATTGATGTTCCCGTATTTGTTGACGGACCTTGTAATGAGTGGTGGTATCACTATGGACCTGCTCCCAACAATGCAACATTAATAGATCCTAAGGGTATAGTGCGTATAAAACATGCCTGGTTTGACAGAAGTCCAGATGATATCTTTTGTGATGTTAAAAAGTATTTTGATCCCGGATCTTCCTGTGACTCAATTCCTACAGGCGTAGGAAATTTTACATTTAGTATGGTGTCAGATACCATTGTAAACGGATTTGTCAATTCGACCTTTTATGCTGTTGGTACAATTCAAAACACAACTAAAATACCGATGACCATTGAAATAAGACGTCTGCAAAACAATATGCCTGCAGGTTGGTCATCCAGTATGTGTCTGGATGTATGTTATCCGACGACCACAGACAGTACGCGCATTACTCTCAAAGGCAATGAAAAAATGGATATGATCATCGATTTTTTCTCAGGTCCTGTTCCGGCCCGGGCTTCAGTGCGGATTGGTATGAGAAATGTGGAGAATACCCAAAACAGGGCAATCATGCAGGTTTATGCTGAGACTAAAGAAATTACTGCTACAGAAGATAATAAGGTATCAGAACAAGAGGTGATAATTTATCCACAACCCAGTAATTCATTTTTCAGGATAATTTCGAAAGATTATAAAAAATTCAGTTTGTTTGATGAAAACGGAAGAGTATATCAAACTGGACGCATTGATGAGATGCTAACTGTCGAACGGAAAAATTTACCATCCGGATTGTATTTTTTAAAATTGACTACAGACGAAGGACAGACAACTTACCGCAAAGTAATTTTTAATTAGACACAAATAAAAATTCCTTTAAACGAATGATGGTTTTTAAAAATCTTCGTCGAAGTCTCTTCTCAAACTATTTATAATCCCGGTTGCTTTGTTGAGGCTTTATCAAGTAGCTAATAAGCCCAGTGGTCCAGCTAAGAGCTACCTTGCCTCAAAAGCCCCGGCCCTCCGCCTCAAGTCGGACTGGCGTTAAATGAGAGTAATACAAATGCTAAATCTTGTCGGCCGCGATCAATGTAATTGGCACAAAAACCCTAATAAGTTTATCCGGCCAAAGGCGGGAGGGAATGAGCTTGGAACCAAGGCTTATAAAGGGCAGACGATAAACTCCAATCCTCATAGCCAATCAGACTTACGGCAAGCAGCCTGCTAATAGCATTGTTAATTGTACTTACCTTCCTATCTTTGCTGGTTCATGGACATATTTGCAACACTTGATGACATTGCTTCGAAACGCATTTTGGTAATGGACGGTGCCATGGGCACCATGATACAGCAATATAATCTAACGGAAGAAGATTTCAGAGCTCAGCGTTTTAAAGATCATCCCAAGGATTTAAAAGGAAATAATGACCTTTTATCCATCTCACGACCTGAAATTATTCATGAAATTCATTTAGCTTATCTGAATGCCGGTGCTGATTTGATTGAAACCAATACATTTAGTGCTACGGCAATCTCTCAGGCGGATTATGAATTGGAAGATCTTGCCTATGAAATTAATCTGGAATCTGCAAAAATTGCTAAAAATGCGGTCCGGAAATTTTTAGAATCTCATCCAGGCCAGCAACGATTTGTCATTGGCGCTTTAGGTCCAACCAACCGAACGGCAAGTTTAAGTCCAGATGTAAACAGGCCTGGTTTCAGAGCTATTCATTTTGATCAGCTCAAAGATGCTTATTTTACTCAGGCCAAAGGTTTAATGGATGGCGGGGCAGATATTTTAATGGTAGAAACCATTTTCGATACCCTCAATGCCAAAGCTGCATTATATGCCATCGAAGAACTTTTTGAACAAAAAGGATTAAAGATTCCAGTCATGATATCTGGAACCATTACGGACAATAGTGGCCGTACCTTATCAGGGCAAACTGTAGAGGCATTTTACATTTCAATGTCACATTTACCCGTGTTTTCAATTGGATTAAATTGTGCCCTGGGCGCAAAAGAATTGAGACCTTACCTCGAAGAAATGTCGAGAATTGCCAATTGTCGGGTAAGTGCATATCCTAATGCAGGCCTACCCAATGAACTTGGTGGTTATGATCAGACCGCTGAAGAGATGTGCGCTTTTATTTCAGACTTTGCAAAAGAAGGTTTTGTAAATATTATCGGCGGCTGTTGCGGTAGTACACCAGATCATATCCGTTTGATGGCTAAAGCTGTAAAAGGAATTTTACCGAGAAAAATACCCGAAATACCCCCTTACACTCAATTGTCCGGACTCGAACCGCTCATCTTCCGGCCTGAATTACTTTTCGTTAATGTTGGCGAACGAACCAATGTTACCGGTTCCAAACAATTTGCAAAACTCATTTTAAATAATCAATATGACGAAGCACTTGTGGTAGCCCGTCAACAAGTGGAAGCCGGCGCACAAATTATTGATGTTAATATGGATGAAGGTTTGCTCGATGGCGAAAAAGCCATGAGCGATTTTTTGCATTTGATTAGTTCAGAACCCGATATTGTCAAAGTACCGGTTATGATCGATTCGTCCAAATGGAATGTCATAGAAGCAGGCCTGAAATGCCTGCAGGGAAAATGTATCGTAAATTCAATTTCATTAAAAGAAGGAGAAGAAAAATTTGTAGAGCAAGCTATTAAAGTCAGACGATATGGAGCAGCTGTAATCGTCATGGCTTTTGACGAGCAAGGACAAGCAGATACCATAGAACGTAAAGTCACTATCTGTAAACGCGCTTATGATATACTCTTAAATAAAGTAGGATTTAAACCGCAGGATATCATTTTTGATCCCAATATTTTTGCTGTTGCAACAGGTATCGAAGAGCACAATAACTATGCAATAAATTTTATCGAAGCAACCCGGCAAATCAAAAAAATATGCCCTCTGGCAAAAATTAGCGGAGGTGTCAGCAATTTATCTTTTTCATTTCGTGGAAATGAAACTGTACGTCAGGCCATGCACTCTTCTTTTTTATATCATGCCATACAGGCAGGAATGGATATGGGTATTGTCAATGCCGGACAAATTGAAGTTTATGATGAAATTCAAAAAGAACTGTTGGTATTGGTAGAAGATGTTTTGTTTAATCGCAGACCAGATGCAACAGATCGCTTAACTGAATTTGCCGAAGGTGTTAAAAGGAAAATCAGTTCCAAAGATTCCAATCAAATAGAAGCCTGGCGACTTACGGAAGTTACTGATCGTATAAAACATGCCCTTGTAAAAGGTATAAATGAATTTATAATAGAAGATACAGAAGAAGCCCGGATAAAATTAGGCAAACCGCTTTTGGTTATTGAAGGCCCACTGATGGATGGCATGAATGAGGTTGGCGATTTATTTGGTGCCGGAAAAATGTTTTTACCACAAGTTGTAAAAAGTGCCCGTGTTATGAAACAAGCCGTGGCTTATCTTACACCCTATCTCGAACAAGATAAAACGCAGGTTCAAAAAGCAAAAGGTAAAATTGTACTTGCCACAGTCAAAGGTGACGTACATGATATCGGTAAAAATATTGTAGGTGTCGTGTTGGCTTGCAATAATTATGAAATCGTCGATTTGGGTGTCATGGTATCCTGCGAACATATTTTGGAATCAGCGACTAAGCAAAAAGCAGATGTTATCGGACTCAGTGGATTGATTACGCCATCCCTGGACGAAATGGTTCATGTTGCATCAGAAATGAAAAAACAAAATTTTAAATTGCCACTGCTTATTGGTGGCGCAACCACATCTAAATTACATACGGCCTTACGTATCGAACCTGAATATGAGTATCCGGTAGTGCATGTTCTGGATGCTTCAAGAGCTGTAACTGTGGTCAGTAATTTACTAAGTGAGGACACGGCACAACGACTGCAATATTTAAAAAATATCAAGGAAGAATACGAACGTACCCGGATACAAAGAATGCAACGTCAGAATTTTAAAGAATTTTTAAATCTTGATGATGCCAGAGCCAATAAATTTGCCGTGGATTGGAAAAATTATAGCATCACCATACCTCATCATCGTGGCATTCATATATTTAACAATATCGAATTTAGTGTACTCCGTCATTACATTGACTGGACACCATTTTTTCAAAGCTGGGAATTGGCAGGAAAATATCCGGCAATTCTCAATGATGATATTGTAGGAGTAGAAGCCCGCAAACTTTATGATGATGCCAATCATCTGATAGATCAGATTTTGATCGATAATTCCTTACAGGCAAGAGCAGTGATCGGCATTTTTCCAGCCAATGCATCGGGTGATGATATTATCATATATGAAGACGAAAACCGGACTCAGAAAAAAATGCATTTGCACCATCTGCGTCAGCAAATTAAAAAAGCAGCCGGACAAGCAAATTATTGTTTATCTGATTTTATAGCACCAGAAGAAACGGGTTTTAGAGATTATATCGGAGCTTTTGCTTTAAGTACAGGTTTTGGTGTGGAGGAGCTGGTAAAAAAATATGAAGAACATCACGATGACTATAGTGCTATTTTGGTCAAAGCGATTGCAGACCGGTTTGCAGAAGCTCTGGCAGAATATATGCACAAGCGCCTCAGGAAAGAATTGTGGGCATACGCCATTCAGGAAGATTTAAATAATAATGAACTCATCGATGAAAAATATCAGGGCATACGTCCGGCTCCTGGTTATCCGGCCTGTCCTGATCATAGCGAAAAAATCCAATTATGGCAATTGCTTGAGGTGGAAAAAAATATCGGTTTAAAATTAACAGAAAGTATGGCGATGTATCCAGCTGCTGCCGTTTGTGGATGGTATCTGGCTCATCCGGAATCAAAATACTTTACAATAAGTGAAATCAAAGAAGACCAGGCAGAAGATTACCGCTTACGTAAAAAATGGTCAGATGCAACGGCAAAAAAATGGTTAGCGCCGTTGATGGGGGGTTAATTTCTATTTAATTGATATATTTGAAATTTTTCATGAGAAAAAACTTCAGTATTTAGAAGTCCATGCTGAATTCTAATTGAGTCTAAACAAATAATATTTTTTTCTTTTGATCCATTTAGTATAAAAATCACTATTGTCCGACAAAAGATCAAGGGTGAATCTAGAATTCACCCTTTTTAGTTAGATTAGAGTTCGTCACAAACTAACTTAACTATGGATAAAGGTAAGAGTTTTGTTGGACAGCCGATTCTGTCACATATTTTAAATAAATTGTATACCGAGCACAATTATTTCTCAAGCCAGCCGCAAGCACCAGTCCAATCGATATTATAAGTGGATTTCATTGCGTGTTCATTTAATCAGATTGCTTTACGAAGTATTTAGTTATTGCAATGGCCTCAGAGAGCTGTTAGAAGGGATATTGGTCTGTGAGGGCAAATTAACTCACCTGGGATTGGATAAAGCTCCAGCAAGAATCACGTTTTCAGATGCAAATACAAACCGAGCTATTTGGTTTTCGGGACCATTTATTTACAATTAGTCAACAAGTATCATAGTTTTATCTCGGACAGCCGGCTGAAGGGATTGAGTAACCGGAATTTAAAAATTTTGGATAGCACTACCATACGTCTATTCAGTGATATATTGCAAAGGGTCGGTCGCAATCCAATTGACCAGTCCCTAAAAAAAGGAGGCATTAAAGTCATGCATTAATGGATGCGATCAGAGGAATAACTGACTTTGTATGCATGACCGCTGCAAAAGAGCATGACCGCAAGTTCCTTTAACATTTAAACATAGCCCCCAAAAAGTTGGATTGTATTTGATAAAGGCTACAATTTATATTCTCAATTTGAAAAATAGACTAAAAAAAGGTGTGGTTTGTCACTCGAATGTAGGACAATGCAGATTTTTAAGTGACAAAAGTAATGACTGATAATACAAAAAAAAGGCTAAGGGTGTTCTTAAAGAACAAAATGTAACAATCTGATATAATGATTCCGACAATTAGGTCAAACGAGTAAAATTACGGCGAATTACGATAAAGGCGGAGGACGGAAAATCCTATTTTTATCTAACCAACAACTTTACATTGCCATGTAATCAAGTTGCATTGATTTATAAAAGCCTCTGGATGATAGAATTACTATTTAAGCAAATCAAACAAAATTTTCCATTTCGATACTATTGGGGCGAAAGTGAAAATGCAATAAAAATTCAATTTTTCTGTGTTTTAATAGCCCAGCTATTAACAGTGATAATACGTAAAAAAGTAATGACAAAGAAATCGTTTGACAATGCGAGCACCGTAATCAGGCTTCACCTAATGAGTCACGTTAAATTATTTGCATTTATCAAGGACACTTTTAAAGCATGGAGGAAACAACAAAATACGGTTTTCAATACAGCAGAATTTTTATATGCCAACTACCTGCAAATTTAAAACAAATACAAAATCAACACACCATTTGATTTTATAAGGGCTACATTCAGTTATTGGTGTATTTTAGTTGGACAATAATGAAATAATTTAAATAATAATCAGTAATTAAGTTTAATTAAAAATGATTGAATCATTTAAAGCCTAATATTTAATAAGAATTTATTTTAATCATTTTTACTTTGTATGAATCTTTTAATGAGGGATTACAAAAAACCAGTCTATATTCCTCCTCCTTATGATCGTTTTTAGGAAATTCGAATGTAAAATTGTAATCTTTCCAAAGTGATGAATTTTCTGTAATGGACTTTAGTTCATTATCTGCCGAAAAAATAATTTGACCTTCCTTCAAGAGCTCAAATCGCACTAAAGAATTTATTGTATCACTAATGTGAAGCAGTTGAAATGAAACATTTGCAAATTTCAATTTGTAAAAATTACTATTTTTGGGATATGTAAATACACGGGTAAATTCATTATTCTGCAATATGGTTTCTTCCTCAGGTTTTACGGTATCAACTTTATGCCAATGTTTTGAGTAATAATATGCATATTCAGAATAATCCCAGGTGGTAGAAAAAAAACATTTATTATAAGAATTTGCAAGAAAGATATTTACAAAAGCAAAAAGTCCAATTATTAAAGCAAAAATACCTTTATATATTTTTTTATATAAGCCAATATTACTCAATAAGAAACAAAAAATAAAACACCATAATGGAGCAAAATCAACATAATTTCTCTGGCCAAATGAACATCCAAATGAAACAGCATGCCATGATGCCGATGTATATGAAATAGCAAGGAAAAAAATGAATGAAATAATACCTGTATGTGATTTTTTTAGTATCAGTATAATCATTGAAACAATAAGCATAATGTATAACGGGCTGTATAAAATTAGTCCATTTTCAGGAGCAAACCATAATTGAAAAAATTTTGGATTCCACTTATTGGTAAATCCTTCTTCCCCATACGAATAAGAAAAATAACTGCCATATGCATATTTCCAATAAAAAAGTTGCGGCAACCATATTATCAAAATCGTAATTAGACAAGTAATAATTCTAAAAGTATTCAATTTATTAATTAACTGGCTAAAACAACTCCCAATATTTTCATACGGATTGCAAATAAAATAGATTACTGGGATTACTAAAATGTTTATTGGCCTTATAAGAACAATTAAGCCGGAAAGGAGAAATAAAAGAATAATTTTAGAATTTGACTTTTTCAATTCATTGTGATGAATTGAAATATGTTTAGCTAAATAGAACAAAATTGAAATCAGGCATGCAGTATAACTGTGACTCATTCCAGAAGAATCAATTGAATAATAATACCAATTGGTACCTATGAATATAGTTGAAATACTAATTAAGGAAATATTTCTTGAAAAATAAAATCTTAAGAATTTAAAAATAAAAATAAAGCTAATTAAAGTATAAAATATTACAGCTAAATTTGGAATCTCCTGATACAAATGAGAAAATCCATCAGGCGGAAGATGTGCTATCTTGACCAAGGAATGAATTATAAAAAAAAATGGAGCTTGCAGCAATGCAATTCCATATGTATATTTTGTAATAAACTTAGTTCCTGTCGAATCAAATCTAAATCCAAGCCCAGTTTTATTTATAATATCTTCAGGAAATAATTTTCCATTTAATTTGTATAAAAATGTTCCGGGCAAATATACATAGTAGCCACTTTGATCTGCAAAAAGTTCACAACGCCAATCATAATCTGGAATATTAATATGCCTGTTGTAGACCAATATAACAAGTATGACAAATAAACTTGAAATTATTAAGTATTTATTTATAATTAATTTCATAGATTCTTCAGTTAATTAATTTTGTTTTTATATGAAGATTTAAAAAATTTCTTCCATTTAATCTCTATGTACAAACTCAGGATTTACCATACTTCAGGCTAAAATATTATAAAATTAATAAAAAATATTCACTATTGTCCGACAAAAGATCAAGGGTGAATCTAGAATTCACCCTTTTTAGTTAGATTAGAGTTCGTCACAAACTAACTTAACTATGGATAAAGGTAAGAGTTTTGTTGGACAGCCGATTCTGTCACATATTTTAAATAAATTGTATACCGAGCACAATTATTTCTCAAGCCAGCCGCAAGCACCAGTCCAATCGATATTATAAGTGGATTTCATTGCGTGTTCATTTAATCAGATTGCTTTACGAAGTATTTAGTTATTGCAATGGCCTCAGAGAGCTGTTAGAAGGGATATTGGTCTGTGAGGGCAAATTAACTCACCTGGGATTGGATAAAGCTCCAGCAAGAATCACGTTTTCAGATGCAAATACAAACCGAGCTATTTGGTTTTCGGGACCATTTATTTACAATTAGTCAACAAGTATCATAGTTTTATCTCGGACAGCCGGCTGAAGGGATTGAGTAACCGGAATTTAAAAATTTTGGATAGCACTACCATACGTCTATTCAGTGATATATTGCAAAGGGTCGGTCGCAATCCAATTGACCAGTCCCTAAAAAAAGGAGGCATTAAAGTCATGCATTAATGGATGCGATCAGAGGAATAACTGACTTTGTATGCATGACCGCTGCAAAAGAGCATGACCGCAAGTTCCTTTAACATTTAAACATAGCCCCCAAAAAGTTGGATTGTATTTGATAAAGGCTACAATTTATATTCTCAATTTGAAAAATAGACTAAAAAAAGGTGTGGTTTGTCACTCGAATGTAGGACAATGCAGATTTTTAAGTGACAAAAGTAATGACTGATAATACAAAAAAAAGGCTAAGGGTGTTCTTAAAGAACAAAATGTAACAATCTGATATAATGATTCCGACAATTAGGTCAAACGAGTAAAATTACGGCGAATTACGATAAAGGCGGAGGACGGAAAATCCTATTTTTATCTAACCAACAACTTTACATTGCCATGTAATCAAGTTGCATTGATTTATAAAAGCCTCTGGATGATAGAATTACTATTTAAGCAAATCAAACAAAATTTTCCATTTCGATACTATTGGGGCGAAAGTGAAAATGCAATAAAAATTCAATTTTTCTGTGTTTTAATAGCCCAGCTATTAACAGTGATAATACGTAAAAAAGTAATGACAAAGAAATCGTTTGACAATGCGAGCACCGTAATCAGGCTTCACCTAATGAGTCACGTTAAATTATTTGCATTTATCAAGGACACTTTTAAAGCATGGAGGAAACAACAAAATACGGTTTTCAATACAGCAGAATTTTTATATGCCAACTACCTGCAAATTTAAAACAAATACAAAATCAACACACCATTTGATTTTATAAGGGCTACATTCAGTTATTGGTGTATTTTAGTTGGACAATAATCTAAAAAATAATAATTTATTTTCTGTAAAGAATTCTCTGACGAAAAAATAAATTAAGCTTGATATGAAAATACTTTGTATAAAAATAACATACCATAATGAAGTGGAAAAACTCGAGAATTTTAGAAAAAGACCATAAAAAATTGGTCTGTCAATCGGAATTATTCCAGTAAAACCTGAACGAATATATGTACCAGTATCTGAATAAACGAGTGGATAAAAATTGTTAAATCCAATATACATTAGAGTAATGGAGGAAATTAGAATAGCTGTTAACGCATAAATATAGTTTCTCATCTGATTCTTTATTTTATCAAATCTTTTGCTGCTGCCTCCAACTGATCATAAAAAGCTTCTCCAAATTTTCGAATGAGAGCAGCTTTTACAAAACGATATAAAGGCATTTTTTGCTGTTCGCCTAAATTACAGGCTGCTTTACATATATCCCACCGATCGTAATTTACGGCAATAAATCCTTGTTCGGTATTGGTTTTAACCCTCACAGGGTACAAATGACAAGATATGGGTTTCTGAAAATCCACAGCGCCGTGTTTGTAAGCTTTTTCGATACCACAAGATGCAATGCCCTGTTTGTCGCGGGTCATAAACACACAGGCTCCATCAGGCATTAAAGCTGTACCCCGGGATTTCATTTCCGGATAATAGGCAGTCAGTCCCTTACTCTCGATTTGCCGGATACTGGCGGGTTCCAGAAAATCCTGAATTTGTGCATAAATTTTCTCTAAAATTTCCTGCTCTTCTTCAAGAATCGGCGCTCCAAAATCACCTTCATAACAACAGGCTCCTTTACATTTATCCAGGGCACAGATAAACCGGGATTCCAGAATATCCTCACTTACCAGAATATTGTCAATCATGAGCATACCACAAATGTAACCGGAGCCCGGCAATATTACTTATTCGAAGACGGACATTCACAGAATTCCTGAAAAAATTAAATTCCGGAAAACTTTCTCTAAAATCAGTTCTTTTATTTTAAGTTCCTGAAAAACATTATACTTTTGCGCTTTGTTTTTCGACAGTTAGTAGATAGTACATACATGGACCGCTTAAAATCCCTTTTTAAAGAACAATTCACCTCCTCAACCGAAGAAATCAAGTCTTTGGTTAAATCCTATGGCACCAAAATCATTGACAATGTGCAGATCGAACAGATCTATGGAGGTATGAGAGGTATCCAAAGCATGATTTGGGAGACCTCCTCGCTGGATGCCAATGAAGGAATTCGCTTCAGAGGTTATTCAATTCCTGAATTGAGAACCAAATTGCCAAAAATTAATAATGCCACAGAACCCCTGCCCGAAGGATTATTTTGGCTGATGCTGACAGGTCAGATGCCTACAGAGGATGATGTTACCTGGCTTAGCCGTGAATGGCAAAAAAGGGCCGTGCTGACAGATAAAGATTACGATCTTTTGGATCATCTCAACTCTCAGACCCATCCTATGACACAATTCAGCATTGCTATCTTGTCGATGCAATCCGAATCTGTATTTGCCAAAGAATATTCCAAAGGAATGAATAAAACGGATTATTGGCAAGCAATGTACGAGGATGCGATGAACCTAATCGCCAAATTACCTTTAGTTGCGGCTTATATTTACCGAAAAACATTTTATGATAACATTCAGATTGCTGCAGATCCAAGTCTGGACTGGAGTGCTAATTTTGCTCACATGCTGGGGAAAGACGGTGCTGCATTCCGGGATCTGATGAGACTTTATCTGACAATTCACGCTGATCACGAAGGCGGTAATGCCTCAGCCCATACCGTTCATCTGGTGGGCTCAACCTTAAGCGATGCTTATTTATCACTTTCCGCTGGAATTAATGCTCTGGCCGGACCATTGCACGGTTTAGCTAATCAAGAGGTAATGGACTGGATTTACGATATGGTCAAAGATCTGGGAACCAAAACTCCATCCAAAGAGCAGATTGCCGATTATGTCAAAAAGACCCTGGCACAGGGAGTAGTAGTGCCGGGTTATGGACATGCCGTATTGCGGATGCCGGATCCTCGTTTTTTAGCTCAAAAAAGTTTTGCCGAAAAACATTGTCCGGATGATGCCATGGTACAAATTGTCTGGAATGTATTTGAAGTAGTACCGCCGATTTTGGAAAGCCTCGGTAAAGTCAAAAATCCATGGCCTAACGTAGATGCTCATTCGGGTGCCCTTCTTGAACATTATGGATTAAAAGAACATAATTTTTATACCGTCATGTTTGGGGTTTCCAGAGCATTGGGTGTGCTGGCACAACTTTGTTGGGACAGAGCTTATAATCTTCCACTCGAACGACCAAAATCAATGACCACAGAAGAAATCAAAACGTTTATATCCAACTAATCTATTATTACTATGAATTTTCCTGCTGATCTCAAATACACTAAAGAACACGAATGGGTGCGTGTCGATGGACAAATCGCTACAATTGGTATTACAGAATTTGCACAATCCGAATTAGGTGATATCGTCTATGTTGAAGTAGATACCATAGGTGATGTAATCGAAAAAGATGATGTCTTTGGTACAGTCGAAGCAGTTAAAACGACATCTGATCTTTTTATGCCCATTACAGCCAAAGTCTTAGAGCTCAATCCTAAAATTGACGAAAAAGATGGCAATGATCCGACTCTTATTAATTCGGATCCCTATGGCGATGGTTGGCTGGTGAAAGCAGAAATACAACATGCCGATCAGCTTAACGAACTTATGGACGCGGCTGCATACCGGGCACTGATCGGTAAATAATTTGTTTATTTCTTATGTTTAAACTAAAATCCGGCCATTACCTGATAATGGGCTGGGGAATTGTACTTTGCATTGTTTTTCTTTCCTTAGTTCCCGGAAGTAGTCTTCCAAAATATCGCTGGCAAGATTTAATCGCCTTTGATAAAATCGGGCATTTTTTATGCTACGCTGCCGCCGCGAGTTGCTTTGGTAAATATTATTTTTTAAAAAATCAAACCACTCCTTTTTTACGCCTTGGCTTGTTTTTATTTTTTTTGGGAATAATTCTGGAGATTTTGCAATCAAGCTTAGATCTTGGCCGAAGCTTCGATGCTTTTGATTTGCTTGCTAATACAGCCGGAATAATTTGCGGATTATTGATTTTTCAGCCAAAACAAAGGACATACCAAGCTAGTCATCAAATAAAGAAATGAGCGGGCCCGGTATAATAGATATCGATTGACCGCTTTAGTGAAAGATTCTAACTTTGCAGGAAAGTTGTACTATGTTGGATTTTATACTCCGAAAGTTTATCAGTAAAAAACGGGAAGTGATGCGAAAATTGTATAATCGTTGCTTACCGGTAAATGAACTGCTAAATGACCGATGGGAAAAAGCCAGATATCTGGGTTTTGGTGAAAAGACGAGTATCTATGATAGTGCTTATGTATATGGCAATGTTAGTGTTGGAAAAAATACCTGGATTGGTCCTTTTGTGATTCTGGATGGAAGCGGCGGTTTAGAGATTGGCGATAATTGTTCAATATCGGCCGGAGTGCAGATTTATACACATGATACCGTAGAATGGGCAGTCAGTGGTGGCACAGCAGCCTATTCTTACGATAAAGTAATTATTGGAAACAATTGTTATATTGGTCCGAATGTGGTCATTGCCAAAGGTGTCACTATTGGAAATGGATGTATTATAGGGGCCAATAGTTTTGTCAACCGTTCGTTTCCGGATCATACAAAACTGGCCGGAAATCCTGCCAAAGAATTTTAATGACTTGTATAAACCTTCAGGCCATCGCTGAAATTTGCTTCAAACATTTCGGTATCTATCCCAAAACGGTTTTTATACGCATTAAAAATTCCTTTTTTATAGTACTCCAGTTGTGTAGCAGGCAGCAGATGCAGTGTGCAGCCACCAAATCCACCGCCCATCATTCTGCTTCCAAAGGCTATGGAGCTTTGCTTTGCATATTGCACTAAAAAATCCAGTTGGTCACAACTGACCTTATACTGTTTTCTTAAACCATCGTGACCCGAAAACAGAATAGCACCCATGGTTTGAAAATCACCTTGTTTGATTGCATCTTCCATTGCCATGACTCTCATGTTTTCTTCAGAAATATAGTTTAAGTAAATCCGCATAGTTGGCGTCAAACTTGAGGATAATTCCGCAATTTGAAAATCTTCAAGCTGACTTAAACTATCGATACCCGAAATTTTTTCCCGTGCTATTTTTAATAAATTTTTACAAGTCGCAGATCGCTGATTATACTCAGTGTCGATTAGTTTATGTTTGATATTTGTATTAATTACTAACCAGGAAACATCATTAAATGTAGCAGGTAAATAATTAAATTTCCAATGAGCGCAATCGATTAGCAGGGCATGATCTTTTTTAGAATGAAACAGACAGATCTGGTCCATCATGCCACCATCCAGACCTGAAGCTTTTTCAGCTTGTACAGCAAATTGAGTGAGTTGTTTAGTTGACAATTGTAATTCGGCAAACTCATTGAGAATGGCAATAAAGCCACAAGTAATGGCAGAAGAAGACGAAAGACCTGCACCCATTGGCAAATCACCACCAAAACACAATGTAAAAGCAGGCCAGGAATAGCCTTTGGATTTTAAAAGATCCATGACTCCTTTAAAATAGATAGCCCAATCTGGTATTTGTGTTGATTGAGAAGGAGACCAGGCATTATTTTGATTTATAGAGCGTATTAAAATTTGGGAGGAAGCGGTTATTCCATGATAGATGTATTTATTTATCGCGGCAGGCATGCACAGGCCCTGATTATAATCAGTATGTTCACCGATGATATTGATACGGCCGGGAGATTGATAAATCAGAGGATTGTCCTTTTTGAGGGTAGCAATTATTTGAGAGAAATAATCCAAAGGCAGACTGTTTAAGATTGCGAAAATAGTGAATGGACGCTCATTTAGATTTGTCAACTCTTTAAGAGTTGACAACTGTTTTTGTAAGTCATTGATAATGAGACTAAAGTAATAAAATCTTCACATAGATGATTCGAGGATTTCAGCTGAATAAATCAAGTTTAGATTTGTCAACTCTTTAAGAGTTGACAACTGTTTTTATATAGTGTTGATAATGAAGGTAATATAAAATATTTATTGCATTTGTAAATTTTAAAAATTAAATAATACGAGAGTGTAACCCACTCTCGTATTTTCACACAAACCAAAAAATATTTTTTTTATTGAGGTTTTACCGAACCTTTGTTACCATTGTTTTTGGATTTATTAGCAACTTCCCGTTGTTTTCTTTTTTGTTCGTTATAAGCACGATTTGCTTCGTACCAATCCTCTTGGGCATTTTTTAAACACCAAGCATATTCTTGACTAGATAAATTCTTATCACATCTTTTTTCAAAATCTGACAAATTAGGAGGTTTGCTTTGTGAGAAAGAATTTTGATAAAGGAATCCAATAAATAATAAAATAAATAATTTTTTCATAAAAAAAGATTATAGGTTAAAAAATAAATAAAATAGTTTCTAATTCACCGAAAAACTCAAGATTTCTTCTAAATTATTATCATGAAAAAAATATTCTTCAGATCAACGTTGAATTAATTTTAATTTTACAATTCAGCAGGTCCTTATTGTGGCACTGCAAAGTGTTTCCTGAAAATAAATATTGACTTAAAAATTTATATTTCATGACTTTCTGATTTATTGTTTTCACACTTCAACAAGAAGTTTAAAACCTGTATAAAATACCTAAATCAAATGTAAATATGCTTAGACCTGCAAGATCATATCCGTCAAGATTAATTCCGAAACTACTGTGAACACCAAAACTATCTTCCTCATCAAGATAGACCTCTTTACCTATTGATAGCGTTGAACCGGCTCGTTCATATTCTTCATCAAACCAATAGTCTTCTTCTTTTCCCACATAACCATAATTGTAACCGATATAGTAACCGTTATTTTGTAATCTCAGGCCCCAACTTATTTTTGGTATATGCTCGTCGTGTTGAATAAATCCAAAGCCAATATTAGGGACTAAGGCCCAATTTTCATTACCCAACAGATATCTAAGATTTAAACCAATATTAGTATTGTATGAACTGCCCAATCCGAAGGATATTCCGAAATGTTTTGTTTTTAGAGTCTTTAGATTCACTTTTGGTGCTTGGGTTTTGTTTGGTTTATCAACATCCTTTTTTTCGATTTCTGTAAGCTTAGGGGTTAGTTCATTTTTTTGGGTAACGGGCTCGATAGTATTTAAAACATCCTTACTCCCGTTTTCATACTTGATCATGAAGACTTCAGAGCTATTAACAGAGTATACCGGACCAGACAAATTTTCATATTTCCGGTATTTGATTTTTAGTTCATCAATTTCAACAACTTTCGATTTAATCTCATCTCCATTTTTTTTAATTATTAAATCCTGGGAATTAGCGATGTTGCACATAGTGGTTAAAACTAAAATTATGATCTTGTTCTTCATTTTATTTAAAATTTTATTATGTAAATTTTTATTTGGAATTTGTCAATGATACCAATATGTTTTTTGTTCCTGATATGTTCAGGTTATCCCAATAAACGTATTGTTGCTGATTATTTTCACGGTATAGACGTACATTAGAATTAGAAAATGCCTTATAGTAACCTAAACTATATAATTGTCTATCATTTGGAATTATAATATTATCCTTTATCTCGGATTGCAAACCATAATTCACATATAGGGGTGACAGATTGGTGGTTCCATTATTACGTATCTGAAGAAAGAATAAATTACTTTGGACAGACAATTCAATACTCTGATTTCCGATTGAAGGAAATGAATAATTCAAATTCCAGGTTAACAACAAACCAACCTGATTGCCTGATTTTGTTTTACCTGAAGTCGTCGCGGTCCCACTTACATATTTACCCGGAGTACCTTCGAAAACGGCGCTTCCACTTGGTGAGGCTATTTTTGTAAATCCATTAAAGCTGATGGTAACGTCTGTGTAACTAGTATTAGTAAATGTAATTGTTGAGTTATTGGTTCCACCACCCCCACTCCCTTTGTCGATTTCAAAGTAAGTTAGATTGCTGCCAATAAACGAATGACTATCATCATAACCATATCTCAATCCATAAACATTTGGCTTGTTATAAGTATTAGGAGCAATCGCAACATGATATCCATTAGAAAATTTACCACAAGCAATAGCATTGTTGCTAATGTAGTGAATACTAACGTCCTGGCATAAATGCCTTAACATGGAAGCAGCTTCCGTAAGATTTGTACTTTTACTTTTATCATAATAAAAGCTAACAAGAGAGTTTCGAATTGAAGACTCTGAAGGTGCTGTTTTTGCAAAACTACAAATCCCGGATTGGCTGCAATTATTCTGACAAAGTAGGAGAGTAGCGAACTGTGCATTAGAACTTGTAAAAATACAATTCCCATTAACACAATTGTATCCGCTAGAACTTTGTCCACAGCTTGTTTGACATTCAGCTAAACTTGAATACTGACCAAGTGAGCCATTACTTATGCAAGAACCATTAACACAATCATATCGTTTGACAATGACAATTTCACAGAATTCACCTTCATAACCTATAGGGCAATGACATTTTCCATCGTAACATATACCGCCATTAAAACAAAAAACTGATTCACAAGGATCCGATTTTTTACAAGAATCAAATATGATAATAGTAAAACAGACAGTGCATAGTAAGATTTTGCTTATCGACTTCATAAAAAGTTTTTATAAATATTCTGCAAGGTCTGATGGATTGAAAATTTCTACAATCTAACTTTAGTTATATCACTTCAAGCGAAACTTGGTGTCTAGTTGACATACCATTCACTCACTAAACCTTTTCTCATAACACGGATCTTAAAAATAACGTAGCCTTAGCGCTCAAGCAGTTTTTAGATAAGACATATCGTTTGCTGGTTGGGTAGTAGAAATTCGGAATATTGTAGAATTAGGCCTCCGATGAAATCATTTTCAATTGAAAACAAATACTATTTTCCTGACATCAATTTATTCACCGCTTCTGTCCGGTTATTCACATGCAGTTTACCGTATATTTTATGAATGGTTTGCTTGACCGTACCGGTTGTGATATTCATTTTATCAGCAATCTCTTTATACAATAATCCTTCTGATAAATGCACCAGCAATTCCCTTTCTCTCTGAGTAATGGGCAATTCTACAGGTGGTTTTATTTTATTTAATACAAATACATCCAGTATTCTCCTGGCAATACTGGGACTCATAGGAGAACCTCCCTGATACAATTCTTTTACAGCTTCAACTATTTTAAAGGGATCAGAACCTTTTAAAATATACCCTTTTGCTCCTGCTTCCAGAGACTGAAAAATTTTTTCATCGTCTTCATACACGGTAAACATACAATATTGCATTTCCGGAATGGCAATGGAGAGTTGCCGAATTACTTCAATTCCGTTTGCTCCCGGTAAGCCTATGTCAACAATCAACACATCTGCAGGATTCCTGGGTATAAATTGCAAACAGTCTTCTGCATTGTAATAGACCTGATTACAGGATATTCCATCCTGTTCATTAAATAGTTCTTTTAAACTGTCTGCTACTTCTCTTAAATCTTCTAGGATTGCAATATTCATCTCTTTAGACTAAGTCACCTTGTAATCGAAAAGCAAATATATCCATTTCTCAGAATTGAATCTGGAATAAAATGGTCAATAGTATTGAGATAAATGTAATTAACATGAAAAAGAAACAACCTCTTTTAGCCGATACTATTACAGGAATATTATCTCTGTAAAGATCATATTTGTAACTTAAAAACCCTCTAATTAATTCCAGTTTATAATTCTGACCATTATGTGTGAACCTGTGGCCGGCACCAAGCACCGTATATTTTTTACTAACTGACTGACCATTTACATTTACAATCTCCTGAAAAAAAAATTGAATGTGGATTTCAATGACCAGATTGTCCAAATAAATAGTACTCAATTTCATTCTGTTATTTTTTTACAAAATTGAACAGAATTTGTCAGCTTGAGAATATAACTATGGTTAAGAAATTTGACTTACCGGAAAAAACAAAATAACTTCTGTTCCCGTATTGTTTCCATTGACAATACATTGTCCTTTTAATTGTTTCATCCGGTTTTGTATATTCTGCAGGCCATTTCCTGCTTCCGGCTTATTACTTAAATCAATTCCAATCCCGTTATCCTTTATGGATATATAAAGAAAATCAAGCTTCCAATAAACTTGAATCTGCACCTGACTTGCTTTTGCGTGCTTAACAATATTATGAAATACTTCTTTCATCGATAAATGAATATTCCGCCTTGATTCTCCGGTAATATTGAGTTTGTCAGATATATCTTCTTGTTTCCAATCGAGTTTAATATTTTGTTCTTCAAAAAACTCAGAAGCATTTCGTCTGATAAATGCAATAAGTCCGGTAAATGTGTCATTCCTGGTATTTAATGCCCAGATTATTTCAGACATATTCCTGATTAAATTTTTACTTTGTAAAGCAATTTTTCCGATCTGCAACTTTTCTTCCTCTGTATTTGCGGTTTTCATGGCCTTATCGCTTAGGTAACGGATTATAGTTAAGCCAGATCCCAAATCATCATGCATTTCTGCTGCGATCCGGTTTCTTTCTTTTTCCAAAGCCTGCTGCCTGTCTATGATAAGTTTTTGTTCGCGAAGGGCAAGATCCTTTTTTTCCAGCTGACGATTATAGTATGACCTAATAATACCATAGCCTATACTTAATAGTATAAAAATCAATCCAAATCTAAACCACCAGGTCATCCAATAAGGTGGTAAAATTTTGATAGGCAAAGAATACGAATCACTCTCACAATTTGAGTTCAAATAAGCTGATTTATAATGAAAGATATAATTTCCGGGTCTTAGCTTAATGTAATTAATTTCCTTCGTAAAATCTTGGATAGTATTCCAGGAGGTCTCCATAGGTTCGATGAAATATTTAAGTTGTGTCTGTTTATCAGATATAAAATCCACGGCATTTACAGAGAAGCCCAGGGTATTCATATCATAAGGTAATTCCAGCTTATCAAGAGAAAGCAAGGTATCTTCACTTTGACAGGCTTGATAGTTTATAATCAAATTATTTAAATAGACTTTTGGCTTGACACATCTTTCTGAAATTGATTCTGGTTTGAATGTTGTTAATGTATTTGAACTCACAAAATATAATGAGTCATGTGTAATCTTACCGCATACTCCAGGTAAATAATTTGAAGTTTCATAGGAAGTTCTAAAGGGAAAGTTTTCAAAAGTTTGATTCACCGGATTATAACAAAACAATGTATTTGAGCGACTACCCCAGATCTTGCCCCGGTTGTCTCTAACTATACAATTACAGGATTTATCTTTAGAAAGATTTGTTTCATCCAATATTTTTAAATCAAAATTATGTAAATCCAGACTTATCAATCCAACTGAGCTGGAAAAATAAAGCCGGGCACGAACTGAATCGAACACTTGATTGTAAAGATCTCCCACAAAGGGTATTTCTTTTAAGAGTACTTCTAGATTTTTATAATCAAATATCCGTATGACATCCTGATTTAAAGCAGTTATTAAGTATTTATCCTGTAATGATCCTACATAATTATATACTTTCTTTTCTGGATTTTGCAAATTTAAGGTTTGCCAATGATTCCTTCCTTTCTTTAGTAAAATGCCATTAATGGTGCTAATAAAATAGTTCCCATTGTCAGATTGAAAAAAGCGATAGATCATATCACTATTAATATTATTGAATTGGTTATTCTGTTCAGAAAAAAGTCTAAAATGAATTGACTGGGTATTGTAAAGCGTCGTATTTGTAAATTGTGTATTAAGAAGCTGTTTTTTTATTTGAGCAATCTCATTACTGTGTTTGAGAGTCCATTGTCCTGCCTGATTTAATTCATAAGCTTTTGACCGATTATCATAAATTCTGATTTTCTGATCCAGGACAATTGCTGTTTGAGCCTCAAAGGAATGAAATTTATAGTGTCGAAAATGTTCTGAACCAGAGTAAAATGATGCGATAAAATTTTTGTACGAGCTCATGAAAACGAAACCATTGATGGATTTAAACATTCTCTGTACCGGATTCTTTAAATCCATCCATGGAAGTTGAACCAATTCAATAAGTTTATAATCATTATTAAATTGTAAAGTGATCAAACCCTTTTCCTTTGTAGATGCAAGAATTTTGGTTTTGTTAAGTTGAATACCGCATAAAAAACGATAGATGGTTTGATTTTTCCATAAGATCTCTTTTATATCCTTCGATTCAGAATCGCCAACAAAAAGGCCTCTATCGGTGAGCATCAGGATTTTTCCATCTTCCATTATGATAATATCCTGTAATAGCACTTTGGCAGGCCAATTCTTCCATTCGTAAACTTTGGTAATTTCGGAAGAATCTGTACTTTGATATAAAATCAGCGGATTGTAGGTATAATAATAACTAAAGAATCTGTCGCTGTTTTTATCCTTTTTGATTCTCTTTCCGCTAATATTGTTTGATACTTTTCTAAATTTTGAAGAATCGATATCAAAAGTGTAAATATCATTATTTTGTTTCAGCCACAACCGTTTGTAGCGGTGTGACCAACCAAAACAATAATAATCACTATTTAAAATTTTATTTTGACCATCGCGGATTTGAAATACCCTGGAAGTATTTTTTTTTCTATCAAAACAAATTAGTGCTTCATAAGTACAAAACCAGATCCGGTTACTATCATCAAAATAAAACTCACTTTGAATATTCGGGCTTCCTTTGTGTGAAACGATTTTTTGATTCAGTTGATTTCCGTCAAAAGTATAAGCTTGATGGGTAGTACTTAAAAACAATACACCTTCCGGAGATTCAGAAAAAAAATCACAGGTTTCTGCAAATGGTATAATTCCTGATTGTGCATATAAACTGTTAATCAGGATCATCCATAATAAAAAACCGATTATCTTTTGTATCACGCCACGATGGAAACTAAGGCAATCAGATTTCTTAAATGAGTTGTACCATTATGTGGATAAATCATATAACTATTTTGATTTTGCCCTACTACACATTTATGAAGGCATAAATGGCTGACATCCTGCCTGGCGTTTAGCACGTTTCTTATATCCTCAGGCTCAAATTTTGTGAAGTCAGGAATTATAGGATGTCCAGGTAAACAAGTTTCGGGACAAGGAAGTTCGCCGCGATGATGTCCTATTGAGTCTCCATTGGCATTGTATGCTTCGAAAGCAAAAAATAATTGAGTTGGAGTTTCATCATTTACTTTTTGGAGGTATTCAACTCCTTGAAGGCCATTTAGCCAGTCTAACAAAGGGGTTCTTTCAAAAGATGTGAGACACGGATCCTGATTGCTACCTGCTGTAATTAATTGGTCTGTTTGTTGTGCATTTCTTGTGTATGGCATGATCTTTTATTATTTATTTTAATTCAATTAGCAACATAAATTTTGTGACCTAGAGCGGGATTTCTTAAAGCAACTGTACCTGTATGCGCATATATTGCAAATGACTCACTAGTGTTATTAACTCTGCAACGATGTACCGTCAAGTACTCTATGACGGGTGAATTGCATAATACAATTTCAAGATGATCTCTGTCAAATCGATGCGGTAAGATAGGTTGACCAGGAAGACAATGCTCCGGACAAGGAAGTTCGCCTACTTTAGAACCAGTAATCTGGCCTTGATCATTAATCCCTTTCAATACAAAGTGAATATTTCCGGAAATAGAGACTTTATCAACTTCAAAACTTACTGCGCTCTCATTATTTAGTATAAAAGTAAATAATGAAGCTTTGAAAAAGTTAGTTAAACAAGGATTTTCAGGAGTACCATTAATGATAAAGGAATCGGTAGCTGGGTTGAAAGGACGAGAATTTGACATTTTAAATATTTTTAAGGTTAAGATTATAAGAAATTAATTGATTTAAACTAAATAAAAATATTTCTATTTATTCACATTAGTTGAAAATTTTAATTCCACGACTGGAATAGCAAAATCATTTGAGCCATGAAATCTTTTGGTTTCTTTATTATTTAAGATAAGACCTATGTGTAACCCCAGGGTACCTTGACCTTTTTCCAGTAAATCCAATACGGCACGGAATCCTATTTTCCAAAAACGATATTGCTCGCGTAATGTCACGTTTGACAACTTCTGATAATCTTCACTGCCATGTAAAATTTGGAGAAAGTTATAATCGCCATAAAGGGAAAAATTGGTAAATAAAATTAATTCAAGTCCAATTTTTAATCCCAGAACCCCCGGATTTGCCTCAGTGCTATCAGTTAAGTAAAAACTCTTTCCTTGATAAGCGAAGTTAAAATACGGATTTAGAACATCATGTGGTTTATTAAAAATTTTCGGATTCACACCAATAGTATTGTAAAAGGAAAATCCCGAATATTCATCAACAAACAAACTTCGTTTATCTTTTTTATCCTGACTACCTATATATAATTTGGATTCAGCAAAAAAAACGTAGGAATTGCTATCATTTGATTTAGTAAATCGCTTGGAAGCAACTAAATCTATTTTAGGTTGAAGCGCTGACGTTTTTCCTAAACTTGTTAAAAAAGCCATTCCAGGTTTAATTTCTGTAGAATTTTCTGATTCTTCCGCTTTTACAACTGTTTTATTTTCGGTTCTTTTAGATTTAGTAAACTCCAGACCAATTTGCGATGAAACAGAGTACATGGTCATATTGAAGGAGATCAAAATCAAAACAATGCTTCTAAAATTTTTCATATTAATTAGAAATTTATAGGTTAGTCTTTGCAAAATTGCCGAAATCCAAGAAATAATTTCACCAGGTTAATTGACTTTTAATTTACCATAGCAACTCAATATCAGGCTATATTCAACAGAGATTTGCTGACAAAATAGTACCTTATAAATCCTTTTAAAGAATTCATCAAAATCTTGTAAAAATTAGTACTCTGCATGATACCAATGCTTAATTAATTACCTGGAAATTTCAATTGGTTGCAAATCAGTTGCAATTTCTGAATGAATTATCTTACTGTAATCAAAAGAATAGTAAGATTATCATTCTCTTCAAAATAATTAGTTCAAATTACAAAATATCATTTTACAAAAATATTGATATAGCTTAATATTTATTCAGGTATTTTCCCCTTTTTTGACCGGATTTTAACGGTTTGATACCTGTTACTTTTTATTATAAGTCGTATTTCAGATTAAATTATTCTTCAATCTGAAGGCAGACTTACAACAGGACAAGCCTATCCAAAAATTTTGCTGACGAACTATTATTTTAGAAAATATTCAATGGATAATTCTTTTATTATCCTAAGCAAAATTGAAATAAATAAAACTCTTTGGCAATATAACTTTAGTTAGTACATTAAATTTATTTTTCTCTAAAATAAAATGCGTATACAATTAGCTAAACTAAGTTACTCTGTTTCATGTAAAAGCTGAATGCTAAATGAATGGTATTAAATACTGAGAAATATTTTTGACTACCTGAACGAATTTTAAACCTGGTAGGTGGTTAAATTATCCTTGTGGAGTTGTCAACTCTTTAAGGTTTTTGCATTATCCCATTTGATAATTATTAAATTTTCACAAACTTGCAATTTATTTGTTGATAGTTTTTAGTATAAAATATTAAGTTATAGAATCCTGCTGGTAATTCAGTTATATTAATTTTTAAATCCGAAGGCACCGGTTTAGGTGTTTGAATCAATTGACCAAATGGGTTTAGTATTAAAAAGTATGAATTCGATATTACAACGTCAGCTTTTATATCTACATATAAGAAATCATTATTGAGATTTGATAATTTGACCTCAGATAAAGATTTTAAATCATCAGATTCTGTTACTAAAGTTTTATTTTCTAAGATCATTCTGTACTTTTGAATTGAACCAACTGAACTAAGGTTGTTTAAAAGTATGTAAAAATAACCGGGTAATTGCTTATTAATAAAGTGAATTTTATTTCCATACTGCCATAATCCAGTGCTTTGTAATTTTATTTTTGAGTTATTAAATATTTCAGCTTTACCTCCAACATTATCTGCAAAGGAATCCAAATATATTACCAGGGTATCATATTGATTCAGATAAACTTTATAAAGGTCAGTGTCATTAAAACTTGCAAATGAGGCATATAGAGTATCATTTGCTGAAATATTTGTAGCTGAAGAAAAAGTATTATTGCATTCATATATATCCGCAGATACATTGTTTAATTGTAATTGATAGGGAGTAAATTTATTTTTAGTTTTTCCACAAGATTCCGGAGTTTTATCTAGCAACTGAATTGTATATTTCCCAATTTGACACAAGGCCAGGTTTTTATACTTATTTAAGCCATCGTAATAATAATAGACACTAAATACCGGGGATTTATTGGAATTGTAGACACCAATTTGATATGTAAATGTATCCGATCTGAAGATGTTCAAATTAAGAACACCCGGCTGATCAAGATAAAATGAATACCAATCTTCGTCATGTTTAGCTGTAGAAGTATTGATTCCGCCTGAATATCCTGAAATAGTTTGACCGTTCTCCAAGTGAAAAGCAGTTTCATAATTATCATTGCATTCTGTTGAATCTGCAATAAAATGAACTATAAAATTATATGGGTTAATACTTTGCGACCCATTCCAATTGGATATCTGAAAGTAATAAGTACCAGGATTACAAATTAAAGCCTGAAGATATTCTACCAACTCGGTATTACCACATATACAATCCTGTGCAATATATCTTTGTAATGAATCATATAATACTACATTTACAACTAAATCCGGATCATGAGGTACTAAGGGTAAATCAATTTTAATAATTCCTTTTGTTGGAATATATACTTTATAATAATCTGGATCATTATGATTATGGTATTTTAATTCCCCTGAACCTAAAAAATATCCAGCGTAAAGTCTGTCAAATAAAATCATTCTGGCAGCATTAAATGAATTATTACATTCTAAACTATCATCTACGACTTGATCAATTTTTAAAGAATAAGTACTCAAATTAATATTATGTTGAGGTTCATTAAGCTTTATAAAAAATATTCCTGTATCACAAATAAGATAGTATGCCAATAAATTTTTGGTACTTGAAGTTTTACTGAAGAATCTATAATATTTAGAACAATCATTAGGATGGTATATCTCACAAGAAATTTTTGCAGAATCATCCAAGCTTGATAAATCAAAAATATAAGTACCCGGTTGCGTTACATGAAATGAATAATAATCCTGATCACCTGACTGATCGAAGTTTCCAGTCATGACTATTCCAAGTTGTAATGGATTAGCCAAACTACAATCATCATTTGGTTCTATTTCAGCTAATAATGGAGATAAACAAAGAATCCAGAAAAAGAATAACAGAATAGGTTTCATAGTCTAGGGTAAATGCGTCTTTAAGGTATATAAAAAGTCAATCTGTAAAATAAATTGAATGTACTATCTTTTAATATCACTTCAAATTTAGCAATAATATTTTCTCCCGTGTGTTTGTTTTAAAATAATATTTTGCACTTTGACTTATTAATTCAAAATTCAGGTATGGTCTAAATAGATTTGTCAACTCTTTAAGAGTTGACAACTGTTTTTGTAAGTCATTGATAACCAGCCTCAAATAAAAATCCCCTTATCCGTAAGAATAAAGGGAAATCCGGTTTGTGAGGTCGAGAGCGGATTCGAACCGCTGTACAAGGTTTTGCAGACCTCTGCCTAGCCACTCGGCCACCCGACCATTCTAAAAAGGAAGGCAAATGTAAGAAGTTTTTTAGGATTTATATGTTCACCTGCCTTTCTATCAAAGATGGGGACGTTAAAATTGTGTAATTGTTCCAATTTTTAAGCAAATGGAAGAGTGTTTCGCTTTAAAATATGGATCTAAGTAATTGATTTACAACTAATAAGTTCATAATACCTGGAAGTTTATGCAAAGCCATCTAACGGACACGTACTATCAGGCATTTGCCAGTTGCACCTCAACTACTCTATCTTCTTGGTCGGCCGCCGGGGCGACGATCCCTTCGCTCCTTTAATTTGCGAATGACTTCATGATTAAATTCCATTTCAGCAGGTTCCAGCCTGGCCAGTTTTTGAGCAGGTAATATGGCTTCAAATTTTTCATAATAGTTCTTTTTTAAAGTCAGTTCTTTTTCTTGCAACTCAAACTGATTTTCCAGAACTTCTTTGGACTCTTCTTCTGACAAATTTTGCCTTTTGCGATCTCTTCGTTCTTCCATTTGATCGCGTCTCAGGTCTAGTCTTTTTTTAGAAAACTCGTTGTACAAAGGCCAGAATTTTGTCGCCTCATCTGTAGTCAGATCCAGGCGGTTTGATAAAAATGCAACTCGCATGGCTTCCATTTTTTCAATCATCCGGTCATGACCTGGACCATTAAATTCGCGTTCTTCCTGTGCCTGAGTAACTACTGACATCAACATCAGGGTTATATAAATACTTGTGAAACGTAACATAACTATCTATTTAAATCTAATCTTTTATTATTGATACAATTCGATTAATACATCTGTCGCTTCTTCATCCATCTCGTCAAAAATATCAATCGCTTTTAAATCTTCTTCACTCATAACATAAGCTAAACTAAATCTGTCAAAATCCGTTGCATGCAATGATACATATTCAAGTAATTCTTCTTCCGAAATATCGGCCAGATAATCAACTGGATTTTGAATTTTATAAACATAAACAATAAATAAACTCAATACAAGAATCACGGCTGCTGCTGCACTAAATATGCGCATTCTGTTGAAAGAAGTGCTAATATGCTTTGATGTATTAAGCTCAAGAATTTTTTTCATCAATCTGTCGCTAAAAGAATCAAAATATCCAACCGGAGTTTTAAACACATTTGTTTTTAATTCTTCCGGCAACGTCTTCTTTTCTACCTGATCCATAACGCGTTCTGTCAGTGTATCAAAATACGATGAAGGCAATTTAAAGCCATGATTTGTATTTGATTTAAATGCAAAAGTTAGTTTGGGATCTTCTATATGGTCATTTTCGTGATTCATGATTATATTAATTCTTTCATTTTTAAAAATTCTTCAATTTTTTTAACTGCATGATGATAAGAAGCTTTCAGTGCTCCTTCTGATGTTTCCAAAACTTCCGACATATCTTTATAGCTCATTTCATCCTGGTAGCGCAATAAAAAAACCTGTTTTTGTTTATCCGGCAATTGGCAAATCGCTTCCTGTACCATCAACTGAATTTCGTTTCCTTCGAAATAAGGATCAGCTTTCAGATTGGTGATGGCAGGATGTTCGTCTTTTTCTTCTATCTGATCGTAACGATGCTTTTTATTTTTTTGTAAATACGTCAGACTTTCATTTGTAGCAATCCGGTATAACCAGGTATACAAACTGCTCTTTTGTTCAAACTGATCGATATTCCGGTACACTTTAATAAAAGTATTTTGCAACACATCATCTGCATCATCGTGTGATAATACCATGCGCCGGATATGCCAGTATAATTTCTCCTGGTATTTTTCGACGAGCTTTCGAAAGCCTTTTTCAAGGCTATGGGCTTGCCCTATCCAGTCAAGGATTTGTTGATCATCCGGATACATGTTTTCCGCCATCTGTGTATCAGACTCTTATTCAGACTGTAAGTTTAATATACCTGATACTTTTTTTCCCAAACGGGAATTCTAAAAATTATAGATATGCTATTTCGTCAGGATTTTTAACTTTGAGATTGGCAAAAAGTATCCGATTTGATAATTGGTATAAGATGATGGACGGTTTATGCAGGTTTATTTTATGGTGTATTGGCTGGAAGGCGACCGGTACGGAGTCCTTTTTACATATTCCTAAATACTTAATTGCCATTGGTCCCCATACGTCCAATTGGGATTTTTTAATAGGTATTCTGGTAAAATATGCCTATAAGCTGGATAGCGTCAGGTATTTAGGTAAAGAAAGTTTGTTTAAAGCCCCACATGGATTTATTTTCAGGGCTTTAGGTGGTTATCCCGTAATACGTTCTGGTGGTCTTAATCAGGTAGATGCTTATATCCAGGCATTTAATAAAAATAGCCATTTTGCGATTGTCATAGCTCCGGAAGGTACCCGCAAGAAAGTCGATCGGCTTAAAACAGGTTATTATTACATTGCAAAAGGCGCGCAAATTCCTATTATTCCTGCCACAATGGATTATTCGATACGTACTGTGGTATTTGAACATCCGTTTTATCCCGGAGCTCATGAAGAGGATGACCTAAAAAAACTGGATTTATTTTTTCGAAAGACTTGTGGAAAGTATCCGGAGTATTCTTATGGGTTTAAAAATTCAGATCATCAGATTAATTAATGCCTTTCCCTTGTGAAATCTATGGTTTTTGAATACTGATCTGAATTCTTTCGGATAAGGAATAAACGCTGTCACATTTATATGTTACAGAACCACCAATATAAACTTTGTAATTTTGTAACAGCAATTAATGACATGAGTATAAAAGTATCTGTATATGAAGACAATCTTGCTTTGCGGGAAACCCTGGCAGAAATAATTCGCAGCACGGAAGATTTTGAGCTTGCAGGTGAATTTGGACATTGTCTGGATGTTGTTGCAAATTGCAGGGCTTTTAATCCTGATGTCATAATTATGGATATTGATATGCCAGGAAAATCCGGTATCGAAGGAGTCCGTGAATTAAAGGCTATATTCCCAAATATTGAAGTTATTATAAATACAGTTTTTGATGACGACAACCGCATATTTGAAGCTATTCAGTCAGGAGCAACAGGCTATTTATTAAAGAAAAACAGTTTATCAACTTTAATGAATAGTATCCTGGAAGTTAAAGCGGGAGGTGCTCCAATGAGTCCATCCATTGCCAGAAAAGTACTAAATCTGCAACAGGATAAATCCAGCAATCCAGAAATCAGAAATCTCTCAGATAAAGAATTGATAATTTTAAATCATTTGGCTAGAGGCCTAAGTTATAAAATGGTTTCTGCAGAATGTGCTATAAGCATTGACACAGTAAGAACATATATTAAGCGCATCTACGAAAAATTACAGGTTCATTCAGTAACGGAAGCGGTGCATAAAGTATTTATAAAAAAATAGATAGTCTTTTTAGCATAGCAGATCAAATTGAACTTTTGTTCCATTCTCATCACTTTGGATATTAATATGAGAATTCAACAACTTAACTCTGGATTGTAAATTTTTCAAACCATTTCCGCTATTCACCAAAAGTGGATCAAAACCAATACCATTGTCACTAAAGCTTACCGAAAGAGTTTTATGTCGATAATGAATTTGTAGAATAACTTCAGTGGCTTGCGAATATTTTGCAGCATTATTAATAAGTTCTTTAAAGATCAGATAAAAATGTCTCCTATCTTCCAATTCCAATTTAGCCTGAGCTACATTCTGGTCAATATCAAATTTTAATCCAATTCCTTTAGTCTCTAATATATCAATGGCAAATTCCTGTATTTTAAGAATGATAGAATCCATACTATCATTGGAGGGGTTGATACTCCATACAATTTCTGACATACTTTGCATAACCTGATTTGTTTTTTCAGCGATTTTTCTAAAACTTTCTTTGGGGTTGGCATTCGATTTTATTAATTCAAGTTCGCTGAGCATTTTAATATTTGACAGGTTACTTCCCATATCATCATGCATATCCCGTGCAATAGACAATCTTAAAGAATTTAATTTTTTAATCTGTTGTTCCCGATAATTAAAAAAAACAAAAAACAATAATGAAATAATTATTAAAACCATGGTCTGAAACCACCAACTAAACCAAAAAGGATTTTGAATTGTAAAATTTATTACCAATAAATTCTCACTGAGAATTCCCTGATTATTTATTGCTTTTGCTTTAAATCGATAGCTGCCAGGTGCCAATCCACTATACTGTATTATGTTTGATTTAGAAGTGTTCCAATCTGTTTCAGCGCCTTCAAGTAAATAAGTAAAAAGATTCTGATCAGAATTTGTAAAACTCAATTGTGTCAGATTAAACTCAATATTATTTTGATTATATTTTAAAATATTACTAAATGACGTATCATTGAGCAAAGTTTGAAGTTTGTCATCGACTTTTACATAATTTAAGCGGATAAGAGGTAAAGGAGATTTTAATATATCATTTAATGCAATAGTGTGGATATATTGACCTATGGCATAATAAATAGTATTTGAGCATTTGGAAAAACAAAGATTACTTTGGTTAGTACCATTTTTAGCAAATTGTTCAATGGAAAAATTCGTAATTATAGCATTTTGAAAATTATTTCGGCTTAAACCATTGGAGGAAGAAATCCAGATAAATCCATCATTGTCTTCTGCTAAAGAAAGCGGTTGGTTATCCAGTAATCCTTGTTTAGTGGTATATAAAGTCATTCCTGAAAATGGCGGAACCACATTACAAACTGCAAGACCATTATAAGAGCGAATCAGTAACTGGCCTTTAGAACTTATACTGATTCCTTCCACAAAATTCAGGATCTGAAAAATCGAATTGGTAGATCTAAGAATGGTAGAATAAGTGTTGTGTTTGGGATTATAGCAAATGATAGCATTTTCTTTATTCAGATTATCTCCTTTCGCGGAAAACCAGATATTACCATATGAATCCGCATCACAATGAAAAATAGCACTATGAATTTGACATTGGTTAATATAGTTATTGACTTCGCTTTCTGAAATATTCATCAAAATCTGATCATAAAAATAGATTCCTTTATTTGTCCCGAACCAAATATTCTTATCATAATCTTCTGTTATAGAGAATACCCATGTTTTTGAATTATTGAAATATTGATTCGGATTTACCACTAATTTATTTTGATCTATGTCATAAGCAATGATTCCAAATTCCTTAGTACTGATCCATAATATATTCTTTGAATCCATGAATAATTCAAAAATTTCATTTTCTGCCCCACAATACTTTTTTATTATCTCTGGTACTGATAACAATTCATTACTTCGCAAATCATATCTAAACAAGCCCCTGTAGGGTACCATCACATAAAGCATTGTGTCTCGTATTTGATATGAATTTGTTTTTAATATAAATGATATAAACCAATCTCCCTTATTCAGTTTTTCCGGTAAGTTTATTTTATGCGAAATGAATTTTTGTTTAAATGGATCAAAACGGTGCAGACCATATTCTGCTGCTATCCAAATTCCTTCTGTTTTTGTACTGCAAAAATTATAAATTATTCCATAAGAAAGATTATTAGAGTTAAATCGGTCTTTTAGTTTATAAATAAATTTTTCTGAGGATTTATTAAATCCAATTAAACCATCATTAGTCGCCAACCACAAAATATCTTTTTCCTCTATAAGGGGGGAAGAGACAATGGCATTGATTTCATTGAATTTTATTTCTAAAGATGCAAATAAGAATTGCTTTGACTTTCCGGTTTTCAAATCGAATTTTATAAGTCCTCCGGTCAAACTTCCTAGCCACATTATTTGCTGATCATCTATATAACTACAAAGTATGTAATCGTAATTTATTACCTTTGAATTTTGAAGGGGGGAAGAATAATGACTGATTTGGAGAAAATTATCAGCACATTTTGAAAATCCATTATCATGTCCTATCCATAAGTTACCGTCCGGGTCTTTATTAATGAAGTTAATGGCTTTTGAAAAAATTAAATCACCTCTTATTCTCTCTGGATTTAATTGAGGACCTGTATTATAAAACAGGCCAGTAGATGTTCCTATCCACATCTTATCCCGTGATTCTTCATAATAAAAGCAAAGAGGATTATACCGTTTGTCCTTAGAATCAGGATGGAGATTTCTAAGTCTGTAAAAACTATCTTTTTTGACATCAAACACATTGAGTTCATCATCAGCCATTATCCAGATGCGACCATGCTTGTCTTCTATTATTTTTCTAATATAATTTTTCGAGATACTGTTTTTATTATATGGATCATAGGTGTATCTGATAAATTCCTGACCATCATATTTTATCAGTCCTTCATTTGTTGCAATCCAAACATAATTTGAATTGGATTTAATAATACAAAAACTGGCATAGGATGGAAATCCTTCATGCGATGTATAATGGTCAAAAATTAAATCATCTTTTATTGCCTCTGCCCTTTGACTTTTAAGCTGAATAATAGTTATTAAAAAACATATAAAGAGCAGTACCAAAGTATAAACCTTAAATCTTGGAAACATCATATGATAACTCTGGTACTTTATTTTTTAAGGTTGAGCGATAAAAAATTTAAATGCCGCCGATCGAAAATCATTCAGTTGTAAACGGGCATAATACATTCCCGGGTGTTTGATCGATAAATTTATTTTAATTTGATTAGTTGTATTTACTAATGGTATATCATGAGTTTCCACTATCTCAGCTAAAATATTGCCGATGCTAAGATGTGCACGACCGGTATGTTTTGTATCAATATCCATTGTAAGTAAACCATCCTGATAATGTACTTTTGTTAAATTAAGATCTTTAAGAGAAGTTGTTTGCGTTATCGTTTCAGAATTCCAATATCTTTTCCACACGCTCGAACCGTAAGTTGCTATAACAATAAAAATTGAGTCTTTAATTCCATGAAACTCTTGGTAATCTATATCTCTGATTAATACGGATTTTGGCAGTCCTTCATACCAGGTGCTCCAATTTTTTCCGCCATCCAGTGTCCTGAATATTCCAAAGCCTTCCGTTCCTGCAACAATATCCATAGGATTATAAGGATGCTCCAAAACAACCGTAAATGGTACATTGGGAAGATTACCTGAAATATTTATCCAATTATTCCCAAGATCGGTGCTCAGGAATATTTTTTTGCTTTCATTATCAACATGATCCCCTCTGATAACAGCATAAACATGATCCGGAGTATTTTTATTTGCTGAAGGATAAACAATCGGAAAACTTGCGTACGGGATATTGGGAAGTCCGTTTGAAATATCTTTCCAAGTGTTTGTCCCTGATTCCTGTACCCATAAGTTTCCGGATCCGACAGAACCACTTCCGGTATATAAAGATGGATTAACACCTCTCGAAGGCATGAGCCACCAGATAGCTTCAAATGGAAAGTTGGTATTATTTAATTTCGTCCAGTCTGCACCTTGTGTTGTACTTTGATAAATGGAATTATGAGCCTGAGTATACAAAATGGATGGATTATTATCATCACAGCGGATTTGTCTCCACCATTGATTACTTGGCTCGACATCTGCATTGATATCTTCCCAGGAGTTTGGATCGTCATTTGATTTTTTTAAATTTCGAAAACTAAGATCCCCCCCAAATAAACCTAGGGTACAATAAAGAGAATTTTCATCATTTGGATCGGTGGTTACTCCACCACCGTCGCCAAATAGATAATACCAGTCTTTTAATTTAAGATCATAAAAAATCACACCATTATCCTGACCACCTGTGATCATTACATTTGGATTTTTTTTACTGACAGAGAGATTGTGAATCTGCGTAATGGGTAAATAATTATAGCTAAAATCCCATTCAATTTTTTCTTCTATAAAAGTGGAATGAAATACACCACCATCATTAGCTAAAAAAAACCTGGATCCATCCTTAGTCCAGGCCGCTGAATGCATATCCGGATGAACATTATCCGGAGGTCCATAAAAATTAAATCCATCTTTACTATAAACCCACCAGCCTCCACCAACAATTACATGATTTGGATTTACAGGTGATACTTCAACCATATTACAATACCAACCTAAACCCCAATGAATATCTGAAGCAGGATCACCATTGGCATCCAGGATCGGACATTTGATCCAGTTTTCACCGAAATCATAAGTTTTGTAAATTCCTTCTGTATAATTATCCTTATTGACGATCGAAGCATATACGATATTTGGATTTGCCGGTGAATTGGCAAGACTGATTCGTCCTAAATTATCAATGGGTAGACCATTGAAACCATCCAAACGTTTCCAGTTTTGACCATTATTTAAACTTCTGAATATTCCAACTCCATAATGTCCTATCATTACACTATCTGGATTATGATAATTTATTGCCAGACCTGAAATTTTACCGGGACGTTTTTTTGTCCAGTTCAGTCCATCATTTTGAGAAGAAAAAGCGCCATTGTCACCCACACACCAGACTTTTGATCCCTTTTGTGCAAATTCAATTTTATAAAAATAGTTATTTGAATTTAAAAAGGCAATATTTTGCCATGTTTTTCCGCGATCTACCGTTCGCCATAAGCCGGCTCCAACTCCCAGATCTGGTTCGCCGGTACCAAGAAGTATGATATTTTCATCAACCGGATTGCTTGCAAACGAACCAAGCCAGATAGAATTGATTTCATCCGTATTTAACATGGTTTTAATTATTGAATCCTTTGCATCTTTTTTTAATTCCCATAATCCTCCACTGGCAGAACCTACACGCAGCGTATTATCAGATAAAACTTCGAGTTCTCTAACTCTTCCCGAACAAACAAACTCCTTATCTTCTGCAGATTTGGCACCAGCCGGGCCAACAAGGGTCCAGACCGGATCCCCCTGACGATTGGATAATTTGGGACTGATTGCTGAAGCTTCAATCCATTTGCGATTTATCAATTCCGGAGTCAGATCCTTATAGCCGGGATTGGCCCGAAAAAGCAACTCGGGTTGCTTTAATCCTTCTTGATCTTTTTGACCATTTTCCGATGGTGCCTCCCGTTGACTAGAAGTTTCCTGTGCCATCAACTGAACCTGCATACCACATAGTAAAAACAGGATGATCAAGTTTCGTGCAATTCGTCCTACCTTAATATTTTTCATGTTTTACTTTTTTATACAAATCGCTTATTAAATAATGGCCTGCGAAAATAATCATTTTTTCAAGGCATATATTTTCTCGCTTTATTGGGCTCACAATTTATAAAAATAAATCCTGAGAATTCTACGCTGAAAGAAAATCCATATAATTTTCAAGCTTGGTAAATATTAAATTCTGAACTACAATATCCATTTTTTACTAAAACTATTCAGACAGAAGGAATTCTAAGAATTTCATTTCACAAAATACAACTCTTATTACTAAATGAACTAAACATTTATATGTGACAAGATTCCTTGGCAGGACACCTTATTATGTGACGGTCTGAATTTGTCGGCAGATAGATCACCAGGTAGCTTTGCATTATCAATTTTAAAAACTATGAATAATAAAATGAATTATTGGATTTGTCTGTTACTCTGTTCGTTTATGATACAGGGTCAATCACAATGCCTGATTAGTCAGGGACATTTTTTTCTGAATTACAACACCGCAGATTGCAATGGTTTAAATTTCCAGTATGCAATAGGTGCATTGGTTTTACCTTATGGCTCATGTAATGGTAATGATTATGTCACTCCATTATTTAATCCAGATTTTACAACAAGCGCAGAGGAATTCAGAAAAAATATTGAATGCAAATTATTTCCCAATCCATTTTATTCTGACTTACTAATTAGGTTTGATGATTTTCAAAAAGTAAAATCTATTCAGATGTATAGTGCTATAGGAGACTTGATAAGCAGCTATAAAATTAATGCTGAAATTAAGGAATGGTCAATGGATTGCAGCAAGCTTCCTGCCTCGTACTATTTTATAAAAATAATTTTTTCTAATGAACGAATAATGACAAAATCAATATTAAAAATGAATATTCACTAAATTATTAAATCCAAATTATGAAAAATATAATCTTTTTTTTAGCAGTTTGCTTTAATGCAAGCTTACTTATCGGACAAGCCGGTTTATCCTATCAATCCATTGTAAGAAATCCTGCCGGAGCGGTTGTTCCCAATCAGGAAGTTTATCTGAAATTTAGTATCACCGACGATGGAATTTTGGTGTATAGTGAAACACAAACATTGACAACAGATGCTTATGGATGGTTTAATGCTATCGTGGGTACCGGAACTGTAATTACCGGAGATTTTGCGGGTATTAACTGGTCATCGGGATTAAAAAAATTAATTGTTGCATGTGCGCCAGCTCCAGGAGGAACCTATGCCGATTTTGCCAGTTCGATTATTCATAATACCCTGTTCGCCGGTGCAAAAGGAGATCAGGGTGAACAAGGAATAAAAGGGGATAAAGGAGATCAGGGAGCTACAGGAGCTCAGGGCATGAAAGGTGATCAAGGTGAGCCGGGACCGGCAGGGCCACAAGGTATGAAAGGTGACAAAGGAGATCAGGGAGATGTTGGAATGAAAGGAGAAAAGGGAGATCAGGGAGATCAAGGGCCTATGGGAGTTCAAGGTTTGAAAGGGGATAAGGGCGATGTAGGTATGAAAGGTGACAAAGGAGACAAAGGGGACAAGGGGGATAGAGGGGATATTGGTCCTGCAGGTAGCTATATTGCCGGAGCAGGTATAAGTATAGTCGGAAATACGATTAACAATACGGGTGACGTCAATGCTTCAGACGATATTACAACTTCAAGTATAGCTGGTGGCGATCTTAGTGGTCCATTTAGCAATTTACAGATTCAAGCTGCCGCGGTTGGTGCAAATGAAATAGCGAATCGTGCAATAATCGGGGACCACATCAACCAGATGGGTGCTACTAACAGACAGGTCATTAAATGGGATGGCACAAAATGGCTTCCAGGAAATGATGGTCTTGAAATTCCATTTACTGCTAATTATATTGGGACAGCAGCTTCAGCATTTCAACTGTATATTTTAAATAATAAAACAGGAATTGAAGTAAATCAAACCGGTATTGGAGCGACTGTACCTGCGGTTAAATTTTATAGCGTTGGAGAAAATGCTATTGACATTTCAAATACATCTATTACAAATACAAATACAACGGCCTGGATTCACAATGATCTTCCGACCAATGAGGGTACTGTTTTATCTGTTGGTTCACAAGGATCAAAAAGTCTTGCTCTGGGTGTTTCTGGTGGAGCCCGTGCCACCGTCTTTCATGGCAGTCCCGGAAAAGACACCGCCGTTTCGGAAATTTTTAATATTGGAGCTGGAAAGGGTTTACTGCTTAACCAGCTCAATACAAACGGTACGGATAATGCCCTTCACGTCAAATCCAGTTCGACAGGATCTGCCGTTCTAATTCATGTAAATGATACACAAAATCCTCCATCCAATGCTTTGGAATTAAGCAATGGATATTTGAAAGTAAATCAAAATGTACCGACCAAAACAGCATTCGTTCACACAAGCACTGCTAATAACATTACGACCAATCATACCAAACTTAGTTATCCCGGAATGTCATCAACAGATATGGTTTTTTTCACTCACATTTATAAAGGGACCTATATAACCTCGCCACTTGGTATATGGTGGAATGGAAGCCAATGGGCAATTTATACAGAAGTATATGGTGCATTTCCGGTAAATGAACAATTTAATATACTGGTCATAAAACAATAAGATATAAAATCATTAAAACTTGATCTGTCGCTTATTTCTGCTTTAATACTTTCGTCATGAAAAAATATATCTTGCTTATTACCGGAATATGTTGTTGGATTCAGATTTTAAATAGCCAATATACGATTACTGTAACCCGGCCCAATGAAATAGCTTTAAAATCAGCAGACTTATGGAATTGCATTATTCAGAATAGCACAAATCAAAAAACATTCTGTTATATACATGGCACGGTCACAGAACTAAAACGGGGAAAACTACTGGAGATTCGTTCCGGTGATTTTATTTTGAATCCGGGTATCACGCAATTTAATACCAGAAACTATGATGCTTTAAAGAATCAAACCATTTTACATTCTGATCAAGTTTTTGAAGACCATATTATCCGTACAAATTCAGTGCCCAATGGAAATTATACCTTATGCATAAGTTTGTTTGAGCAAAATACACAAGGCCGTTTAGCCGATCATTGCCTGAATTTTGAAATTAACCGGGTCACGGCATCACAGCTTATTGCTCCTTATAATCAAGCTGAGATATGCGAACAAAATCCATTTTTTATTTGGACACCATACCGTGGTGCTCAAAATGCAAATAATTTATCATACACCATTCATATGGTTGAAATACTCAACCAACAAAAAGCAAATTCTGCCATTAAAACAAATCCATGTTGGTATTGTGAATCATTTATCCAGGCACCTCCTCATCAGTATCCATTTAAAGCACTACCTTTTAAAGATGGAATGAAGTATGCATGGTATGTAGGTGTTCTGGATGGTAAAAAAGAAATTGCAAGATCAGATGTATGGGAATTTACATGGAAAAATTGTGATGTAAAACCTGAGGAAGAAGAGGAGGAAAAAGAAGACGAGATTCCGGTAGTCCATAATCCGCGCAAAAAAGGAATTTCTTATTATTTTTTAAATGAAAATCCTGCCAACGAAATAGTCAGTCTTGATTCCCGGACCCTACATTTTAAATTATCTCATGGTGGAGCACAGACTAAAATAAAATGTTTTTTTTATAATCAATCGGAAGCCTTTATTATAACACTTGAATTAAATGTGGCAAAAGGTGATAATTATTATTCGATTGATCTGAAACCATATTCACTAAAAACCGACGACATCTATTTTTTAAAAGCTTTATTTCCTGATGGAAATGTAAGGCATCTCAATTTTAAAATGTTAAGCTATTCCCGATAAATTTATTTCTATGAAAAAGTTATTTTGGAAAAAATGTGCTGCTTGTTTTTTAAACAGTTTAATGATTGCCAATGCAGTTATACCACCTGTATTGGCAAATCCAATAGCACAAACAATAAATAATCAAAGATTTTATGCTTATAAGGATTGTACAGAATCATTTCAAAGCTGTGCGATAAATTGTTCTTCAATCAAGGAATTACCACTCGAAACGGGTCTAATTCAGCCAAACACAACAAAAGAAAAAAGAAATCTAAAAAAAGCTATAGAAAAAGATGACCAAGGCGGTCCTTCCATGCCCGAGATACAGGGCTTTACACCCGCTTCTTCCGATAAATTGGTTGACCTGAGTACAGGTGATTTAAACTATAATATTCCGCTACTGGATGTGGGTGGTTATCCTATTAATCTATCCTATTCAAGTGGTATCGGACTAAATGATGAAGCCTCCTGGGTTGGTTTGGGTTGGACCTTAAATCCGGGTTCAGTCAATCGAAATGTAAGAGGACTACCTGATGATTTTAGTGGAGAAATCATTGAAAAAAAGATGAGTATCCTTCCCAAAGAAAGTTATTCCATTGGAGCAGGAATCGGCATTCAGTATGCAGGTTTTGAATTTGGTCAAATAGGTTTGGGTTTGAATATTGAATTTGAATATGATAATTATGAAGGCTGGGGTGTAAAAACGGGATTAAATGCCAATTCCAGAATTGGACCAAAACAATTTGGCGCTGACCTAGGTGTAGGATTAGGAGTAAGTTCACGGGGTGGTGGATATATGAGTCCAAGTTTTGGTCTAAGCGGTTCGTTTGAAGGATCTCATACCGAAACCAGTTTAGGTGCTAATGTGGGTATGAATATTGAAAGTAGAGAAGGTTTAAAAAATATTTCCTTCGGATTAAGAGCTTCTGCAGAATTGACAAAATATGGCGGTCATGAAATAGAAGGAAATCGAAAATCAGAACTCGGAAAATTTTCCGGATCCTTTCCTCTTAATTTTGCATCCTCTACATTTACACCACCTTTCGAAATACCAACATTTAATGAAGCGGGTGAATTAAAACTTGCTTTGGGTGGCACTGTAAACAGTGTATATATCAATGGTGAAGTGAGCGGCTCTTTTTCCAAACAAACCATTCAAAACCAAATTTCAAAAAATGCCTTTGGCTATATGTATAGTCAGTTGGCGACTCCAGAAGATCTGCTCGATCTCAACCGGGAAAAAGATGGGGTATTTCAAAAAGAAATACCAAATCTTCCATTAACTGCTTTTACACATGATATCTATATGGTCAGCGGTCAATTTGGAGGAGGGACATTCCGCCCAATGAGAATGGATCTTGGTACATTACATGATCCATATCATAAGAATACTACATTTAAAGGAGAAGGAGGTGCTGAAGTTGGTGTAGGAAATATTGTTCATGTGGGTATTGATCTCAACTTAATAGCAGGTACTGACGAAGTAAAAAAATGGGAAAATGGAAACCATTCTTCGGATATATTTACCTTTAAGGATACCACAGACTCACCGCTTTACGAACCTGTATATTTTAAAAACTTAGGAGAAAATTCTGCTATGCAGGATACTAGCTTATTTAATAAGCTGGGTGGTTTTAATGCTATCAGACCTGCTTTGACACAAGCAGATCCAACTGCTACTGCAGATGCATCCAATAGTATGACTAATGGATTTGCTTTTGATCAAGCTGCTTTAAAATCACAAAGAGATAAGCGGGGTCAACTGATGAGCTGGCGCACAATACAGGAAATCCGCAACAGCAATGAAGCTCGACGGGATCTAATGTACCGCATTGATAATAATTCCGGCTTTTTCAGTGATGCAGCATTTTCCGGACCGGGTCCTTCATCCAATCAAATGGGTGAAATTTGTGTCACGGATATTAATGGTAACCGAATGGTTTATGGTTTGCCTGTTTATAATAATTTTATAAAAGAAGTAAGTTTCAATATACAAGATCCATCTACCTTGCATGCTTCTCCTCATGAAAATCAAAAAGGATTTACATCGTATTCTAATGTCGATGCAACTATAAATAATACAAAAGGTGAAAATAATTTTTTTGTATCCACACTTACACCTTCTCATGCCTATGGTTGGTTAATTACTTCGGTATTATCAGATGATTATGAAGATATAGATTATAATGGTCCTACTCCTGATGATCTTGGCAACTATACCTTATTCACTTACAAAAAAACACATCGTAATTTTTTATGGAGAACTCCTATCGATAGTATGCAAGCTTTGTTTCAGGAAGGATTGACACATACCAACAATGATAATAAAGCATCTTATGTTTTTGGTGGAAAAGAAATCTATTATCTTGATAGCATTGCTACGCGTAATTATTTTGCTGTTTTTCATAGCAGTCCCCGCGCCGATGCGCTTGGTGTAAGAGGTGAACAAGGTGGAATTAATCCAAGGATGCAACTCAATAAACTGGATAGTATTCAGTTATTCACATTTGCTGAAATCCACAAAAATGTTTCGGAACGGATTCCACTTAAAACAGTACACTTTGAATATGATTATAGCCTTTGTCCGGGTCAGATAAATACGACAACACCATCACCTTCTTTAATGAGAAGTGACGATAATACCGGAAAACTAAGCTTGCGTAAAGTGTATTTTACCTATGCCAAATCGATAAAACATAAAGAAAGTCCTTACATTTTTCATTATGCCAATAATTACAAACATCATCCAAAATATGCCGACCGTTGGGGTAATTATAAACGTGAAGATCCGAACATTAGTAATGACCGGTTTCCATATGTAAATCAAACAACATTTCAACAAGATTCATTTGCATCCGCCTGGCATTTAAATAAAATACAATTACCATTGGGTGGCGATTTAAACATCGAATATGAATCGGATGACTACGCTTTTGTGCAGGACAAACGTGCAATGAATATGATGAAAATTGCCGGCATCTCCTCCGATCGTACATTTAGAGAAGGACGTAGATTATATAATCGTGGACCAGAGATTTTTAATTTAAAGACCCATGTATTTTTTGAATTGCCACATGGATTTCCAAGAACGCCTGAAGCACTCTTTGAATATATAAAAGGCATTGAAGAATTATATTTTAGTGTCAGCATTCAGGTCACTACAGCCACTGCACATGAGGAAGCTACCTATGAAGTGGTCAATGGATTTATTCCCGTTAACTTTAGTCTGAATGATTTCAGGAGCAAGTTTGGATTTCAGGAAGAATATCCTAATAATAAATTCTGGATATTGCTACCCTCAGTTGAAGTTGGCAAAGATCCTGAAATAAATAATGTACCTGAATACAGTTATGTATATAACTCACGATATGGCCGGAGCTATCGTCATCCCTTTACTCAGGCCGGATTTCAATTTATCATGAGTTCGTTACCGAAACTGATTAATCCTGCACCGCCGGAAGCGCTTACTTTAGAACGCCTACAAAATACGGGAGACCTCAATCGTGTTTTTGAAAATTTAGGTCGTGCCTTTGATGAAGTTTTTAGCGGTGGTATTTTTAATTACTTACAAAATAACCAACGATGTAATCAAATCGATATCTCCAAATCTTTTGTGCGTCTCAATAATCCAATAGGTAAAAAGTTAGGCGGAGGAAGTCGTGTAAAAAAAGTGGTTCTTAAGGACAATTGGGGGAAAATGCATACTTCAGCCGGTGGTACCCAACTCGACTTTCAATATGGCTCTGAATATTTTTATAATGATGGAGAAAAAAGTTCTGGAGTTGCTTCTTACGAACCAATGATCGGTGCTGATGAAAATCCTCTGGTGTTACCTATCCATTATAAGATTCAAAGAAAACTGGCCATTGATGTAAATAATTATCAACTACAACCGGTTGGTGAACTCTTTTATCCGGCCCCACAAATAATATATTCTAAAGTTACTCAACGCAATCTCCCTTATGAAAAAGTCAAGCGACATGCAATGGGATATACGGTATCTGAGTTTTATACAGCCAGGGATTTTCCGGTTCGCACATCCCAAACAGACAAATATCTGATCGCCAAAAATTTTACCTTACCTTTTCAGATATATAACAGATCTGAAAACACGGTAACAGTATCTCAGGGTTTTGTCATCGAATTAAACAATATGCACGGTCAGCAAAAATCTGTGAAAGTATATGATGAATACAATCATCTGATCTCAAGTTCAGAATACATCTATCAAACTGATGAATCAGGCAGACTCAATAATTATGTAAAAACGGTGGACCCTTTAAGTGGAGCAGTGACAACCAAACTTTGTGGTGTACATTATGAAGGTGTAATGGATGCCAATAATTACACTGGCAAACAAGAAGGAGGAGGAGTTCAATTAAACATTGAAGTTTTTATGGTAGGGATTTATATGGTGGTATTGATTATTCCAATTCCCATTGTCAATCAATTTTATACAGAATACAGAGGAATCACCTTTACAAAAGTTATAAGCCGAAATGGAATTTTGCAAGCCGTACGTACTCAAAACTTGGGAGCTGTCAGCGTGAATAAAAATCTGGCCTATGATCCTAACACAGGCTCAGTCCTTGTTACCGAATCGGATAATGAATTTAGTCAAAAATATTATTCGGTAAATCTACCGGCATATTGGGCTTACCCAAACATGGGATTTTCATCCATAAATCATCGTTTACTTCTTCAAAATAAACGCATCACCGGAGCTCAATTTATACAAGAAAATGCTTCTGGTATGTTTACCGGCGGAGATGAATTGATCTTAAAACGAGAATCAGATTTGAGTTTTTATAAAGTATGGGTCTATCGTGTGGATCGAAATACTGTTTATCTCATAAAAGAAAATGGTGATGCATTTAATTCTGACGGGATATTTTCTATCCGAATCTTTCGATCAGGTTTTAGAAATAAATTATCTGGCACTGCCGGGTCATTTGTAACCACAGAAAATCCTCTTTTATCCACACTTAATCTCAGACCGGGCAGAGTACTGTCATGTGATGCTAATGAATACAGTGATTTCTGGCAAACTGATTATGGCTTTAGAGTAACGTATCAACAAGCAAGCTGCAATTGTTCAATTAATTTTCCAAATTTAAAAACAAGGCAAAATAAAAAAATAAATATTCAATATGATTTAAAGAATAATACACAAGCCAATGTTAAGATTTTAAAAGACAGAATCATTATAAGTTTGCCGGATGGCTGTGATATTATTATAAGTACCGTAGATGGAAAACCTTTTGGAGTAGACAAATTAAATGTAGATTTCTTTATCCCCGAATTAAATGAAAGAGAATGCAATCCCGGAAAATTTCTGACAGGAACTTATACTTCCAATTCCGGCAACCGGACCGTAATACTTTCTTCAGATTGTTACAGTTTAATTAATTGCGTTTCAGTACCAGGTCCACGAAGGGGTGATTGCGGTTTATCATCTGGCATACAAAATCCATTTTTGACGGGTATTCTGGGACACTTCAGACCATTAACCACTTATCAATATGTTACAAACCGAAGTACTGAAGACAGAATTTACAATAGTGGATATCTTACTGACTATGCACCGTATTGGATTTTTGGAAGCAACGGGTTGATAAAAAATACGAGCCTGGAAAACTGGCAACGAACAGACTCCATTATTTGCATTAATTCCAGAGGTAAAACTATGGAAGCCTGGAACGCTCTCAATATTCCTTCCAGTACGTTTTATCAACATGGAAAGGTTCTCACAGCAGCGGTTTCACAAAATGCCTTTTATCCTGATATTGCTTACGATGGATTTGAAGATTACAAAACACAGGATAATAGATTTCTTCCTCCATGGGCCTCTTGTATTTTTCAACAACACAATCGATTCACCATTGACCGTCTGGATCTTTTAATCGAGCGTTACATCGATGAATCAATAAGTCATTCCGGCACAGCCAGTTTAAAAGTTGAGCCCGGTCTGAATCCTTTTATTCTATCCCCATTATTAAACCGTGTCTTTATTCGGGAATCCCGATCCAGCAGAATAACAGGTAATCATTTTGAAGTAAAACCGGTTGATATAATTTCTAATTTTTCTCCCAGAAAAAATATCAATTATTTGATTAGTGCCTGGGTTCACAGGGATGATGAAAATCTCAGCAATTTTGATAAAATAAAAATTTCTGTAAATGGTGTAGAGTTTTCAACTCAGGGACCCATAATCGATGGATGGCAACAAATTTATGGAGAGTTTTCACTTGCAGATATAGAAACATCAATACGAATTGAACTTAAAAATAAATATAGTACCGGTGATGTCTGGTTTGATGATATACGAATTCAACCTGTCGAATCCATGATGGAAACCTTTTCGTTTTCAGCATCAAAATTGAGAATGGATGCTAAACATGATGATCAAAATTACACCAACTTTTTTGAATACGATGCAGAAGGAAAAGCTGAACGATTTAAAAAAGAAACAGAATCAGGAATTTTTACTTTAAAGGAAGTACGTTCCGAACTTCCAAAAAACAATAGATAAATTATTTGCCATGAAACAAATTGTAATTTGTATCGGATTCTTTTTTGTCCAATGTTTACCATGTGGACTAACTCAAAAGATGTCTCAGATTGGAAATGGTGAAAAAACATTTAGTGTTTCAGATTTGAATAGCAAACGAATTGGTTTACCCGGACTTTCCCTACCTGTAATTGATACGGTATATAATCAGGATTTGGCAGATTCAAGTGGAAGATTACGCCTTGGATCGGAAGAACGGATTCAGATTCGGCAATCTGCTTTAGTCATTGGATTTACAAAAAATTTAAATCCTGACCCGGTATTAGAACGCAATTTTGAAGCAACCGCGGCAATGACCATTAGGTATAAAAAAAATGGAAGCACTGTTTTTGACAGTATTAAAATATCACTTGCCATTAACTACTTCCGGGAAGCCGGTAAAAATTATAAAGCAAAAGATTATTTTGTTTTGGATAGTGTCATGTGGGCCAGTGTGCGATTGGATTCTTTTCGTTGCAATCTGACAGAAGTAGAATTGGATTCAAGTTTATTTTCACTCGGCTTTCAAATCCTTGGATTGGAAGATATCATTCCTACTTCCATACAACGATCTGTTGCTATTACAGATTTTCAAATTATTTTTTTAGAGAATACCAGTAATTTTACGATGCGTTGGAAGCCTGTTTTATGGGCTAAATCCTACGATCTCGAATGGCAGTTTATCGATGTTTATTCATCTGCTGAACCTACATTCAGAAATAACTCCACAAGAATAAATGTAGATGGACAAACGGTTCAATATACGATTCCAATCATTTCGACTAAAGCTACTTTTCGATGCAGAATCAGACCGGTTGGCGTTCATAAAAATGAATCTGTATTTAATGGCAGATGGTCGGACGTAAAAACAAAAAAAATAAGTGGGAATCAACTATTTGAACAGGACAAAAAACCTTGGCAATATATTGCCAGTTATGCAGAAAATGGATTGCGAAAAGACCTTGTCAGTTTTACGGATGGTTCAGGACGTGAACGCCAAAAAATTACACGTTTAAATACAAACGGCAATCATTTGATCATCGGCGAAACGTATTATGATCATCAGGGACGACCCGTTGTTCAAACATTGGCAACACCTTATAAAACTTCCGGTGGAAGTGCCTCATCCACTAGCAGTAGCTCGGGCTGGAGAAGACCTATTCCTTCCGGTGGTTTGGATCGGGGTGCCGCAGGCTCTTTACCCCGTATAGACAGTCGTTTTTTACCACGCGATTTTGATGTATCCCCATCTGGTCATATTCCAGGGGCCGGTTCTTTATCCGGGTCGCTGGAAGAATTATATCGCTATCTCAATATGCCATCCGATATGTCTTTTATTCCAAAATTTAATCAAGATGAACATGGCAATGTTTATGACAGGCAATCATTTGATTTGGATTCTGAAGTTTCGGATTGCAAAGATCCATCGTATGCAAAACCCTTAAAATCAACTACAGGTGCAGGAAAATATTACAGCACTTCCAATGATTTTGATGAATTGCATTCAGCATATACTCCGGATGCTCAGGGTTATCCAATAGTACAGGTCGAATATACACCGGATCAAACCGGACGCATAAGGAGAAATGGTTTAGCTGGAAAAGAATTTCAATTGGGCTCAGGACATGAAACCAAATATTATTATAGTGCCGTAAGCCAGGCTGAGCTGTTTAGAATGTTTGGACATGAAGCCGGCGACGCTTCCAAATATCTAAAAGTAATCATGCAGGATGCCGATGGTCAATTACATGTTTCGTATCAGAATTCAAAAGCACAGACCATAGCAACGGCCCTTGCCGGCGAAACGCCATCTGCATTACAAAGTCTGACTGAAAAAGAAGCAGCTGTTGAAGATATTATAGATGTCATGGATCAAAGCAACAGTTTGCAAAATGACGGAGCTGTATCTATAGCAAGTCAAACATTTTTTGTGGAACAAAATGCAAGCAATGTTCGTATTCAATATATTTTAAATCCTACTCAGTTTAATACATCAGTGTGTCATACATCCATTTGTTATGACTGTCCTAAAATCTTACGTTTAAAAATAAGTAATTCCTGTGGACAAATAGTACTGGACACACAACGCATCATCGGTCCTTTAAATGATCCTGATATCATGCAATGCAACCGGGAGTCACAATTTCGCATCGATGCCAATCTTATTTTAGATCAGGGAGAATATTACGTCGAAAAAATATTGAAAATCATAGACAGTGCACAGCTTAAATATGCATTGGATTTTATAAGAAGAGATACTGCATGTTTTATCCCATCCATTCCTGCCATTTTACCTTGTATAACAACAGAGGTTTGCAAACCATGCCGTTATCTGGTAACTGATGAAGGAGTCAGGCGTGAGTTGGGAAATGATCCCTTATGCAAACGAAACTGTCCCGGTGTATCGCAATCCTTTGATGTTTCTCTTTTCGAATCCTTATTACAGGATATGATTCCGGGAGCTCAGTATGCTTGCATAAATACAGATAGTACCACACAATTTAAAGTGTCGATATTTAATCAGGCCAATTTACTTTTTGGAGGAAACTGGTATAGAAGTCCTGGCATTCAATATCTAAATGAAGATGGTTCACAAGCCTGGATCGACGTAACTGCTGTCCTTGAATCATATTATAATACAGATCCGGTCAGCTCATCTTTGAGGAGAATGGGTGGGAGAAAATTTATCCGACCCAATGATATACTGGATCTTAATTTCTTACAATCCATTTGGAAAGAATGTTGGTCAGAAGCCTTAGTTCGATTTCATCCTGAGTATCCTTACTTCCTTTGGAATAATTCCAATATAGCCAGTATTCAATTTGATCTAAGTATGAGAGATACTTTAGATTATAACAATGCAATGGCAGCGGGATTTTTTAGAGAAGACGAAGTTTTGGATTTAGACTATGCCAACAGAGATCCTTTTTTTGCCAGAGCTTCAGATGCCGTAAAAAATAATTTTATCAATAAACTCTATCAATTTTCCACAGCACCGGATGGATCAGGTCTTTCAGTATATCAAAGCATTCGTCAATCTGCTTTTTGTAATGCACCCCTTTACGCTGACCCCACCAGACTGAGAGAGTGCCTTGATAATCCCGGGCATCAATTAAACCGCCTCAATCCTGAAGGAAAACATTTTGCCTGGAATACTTTTAAAGGCATGTATCAATCTGTCAAACAAAAATTGATTGATCAACAAAGAGAAGCTGATTTGGCATCAGGATCCGGTCACCGTTTGGCAGGCAGAATAGTTCCACCTTGCATCAATGCAAATAATGAGCTCCATTGTGCCAACTGTACAGATCGCGACAGCGAATTAAACAAAATATTGCGCACAGTGGATGCCAGTGTTAACCATGCACGTTGTGCATCTGATACTCGCATTCCATCCGCAGATGGATCAGGTCTTGTATTTTCTTCTCCTGCAGAGGCAGAAGCCTACTTTAAAATAAAACTCATCGAACGATGTAATATCCATCCCAGAGCGTATGATTTTATGAATCTCTTAAATGCTTTGGTCGTGGACTTTGGTGCGGAAGGAAATAAACTTAGCTCATCCAATATCAATTTAAATGGAATACCGCCATTGGTTTTACCCGTTTCCATGGTACGTAATTTTCCCAATAAACTTTCGAGATGGTATAGCTGGCATTCCAGATTTGAAGGAAGAAATTTAAAAGTAGAAATCAAGGATGAATTAAATTCTGTCCAATCTGGTTTTACGTTTTCTAAAACCGATACAGCTTCCTGGCAATCGATACAATACTTTGGATGTGTTCAGCATGTCGGCAGAGGCTCTGATCTTTTGTTTGTGGCGTTTGCAAATGACACCCATCGCATTGCAATTAATCTGACAGGTGTCAGCAATCTTGATTTTAGTCCTGAAGATGCTTTACGTGAAAAGGAAAATGCCAGAAGGATAACCGGTAAAAATAAACTGAGCAATAACAATACACCCATTTCTTGTTGTATCACCCGTTTAAGCCCAAAGATTGTATTAAAAAATGAATGCGAACGCAGCAATTATGCTTTGTTTTTAGCTAATGTTCAACGCGCAAAACTGGAGAGAGCCCATAGACTATTTGATTCTATACAGCATGCGTATGCAATCCAATGCATACGACCTGAAAATGAACAATTGACCATTACAAAAAGTATTCATTTGTATTATTATACATTATTCTATTATGATCAGGCAGGCAATTTGACAAAAACAGTACCTCCAAAAGCGGTTCGGTTGCTACCGGATTTAAATCAAATACACAATCCGGTTCCTTCGAGATTTCCAAATCACATTACATCCCTTTCGACGAGTTATAAATACAATTCATTCAATACAAAAATCGAACGCACAACGCCCGATGGAGGAACTGTCCGTTGGTGTTTTGATGAACTCGGACGGAATATTTTGACACAGGATGCCGTGCAGGCAAGTTTGAATGAAGCCATGTATCTGATCTATGATAAAAAGAACCGCCCGGTGGAAACTGGAGTTTGTAGCAGAATAGATCGACTGGCATCGACCATGGTGAGTGCCAAACAAGATTATAAAAGTTTCATGAGGAATATGGGACGTCTGACAACATTTAAAAAAGAAATGACGCTATCGCATTATGATAAACCCTTTAGTGCGGAGGTACAACATCAATTTACAGGAGGACGGCAAAAATATTTGAGAAACCGGATTGCAGCTGTTTCTTATTGTGCAGAAGGTACACCTACTGATTTAAATTATCAACATGCCTTTCACATGACTTACAACATAGCTGGTCAGATGACGGAATTAATACAAGATTTTAAAGAACTCGCTAATGTGTCAGGCATTTCCGCAGATCTGGCCAGTCAGCACAGATATAAAAAAACAAGCTATCGTTTTGATCAGATCACCGGAAATGTAAAAGAAATCGCCTATCAGCAGGGCAAACAAGATCAATTTTTTCATTGGTATGAATACGATGCGGATAATCGATTGAGCTCTGTCGAAACCGGATTTAGCCGCTTTGAGCCGGCAGATAAACGCGATCGGGATGCCTTCTATACATATTACCTGCATGGACCGGTGGGAAGAGTCGAATTAGGGAAAGAACACATTCAGGGACTTGATTTGGTTTATACCATAAATGGCTGGTTAAAATCCGTTAATAATCAAAATGGTTTTGATCGCGATCCTGGTTTGGATGGTGGTGCCAATGGGTTTCTAAAAGATGCATTGGCTAATGAATTAAACTATTTTGCCGGTGATTATAAAGCAGTAAGAGCTGATTTTGGTAGTACAGCATCTTCCACACTTATTCCTGATCTTTTTACAGGAAAACTATCTGCAGTTCAAACATTTAATGGTGGTTTTAACGACAATAATCTTCACCATTACAAATACGATCAGCTAAACCGACTGGTTCAGTCGCGTCGGAATAGCGACAATGCTTATGCGATGAATCTCAGCTATGATAAAAACGGCAACATCAAAACCTTACAACGCCACGATGGAGCAGGAACACTGTTTGATAATTTTCATTATTCGTATCAGGACGATGTGAATAACCGATTGCTTCGTATCAATGATTCACAGGGACAAATGTTGAGGACTGGATCCGTCCGAGATTTAGCCGTTCATGCACCCGGAACAAATTATTCCTATGATGCCACAGGAAGGCTTATCTCCGATGCGGCAGAAGGAAATATGCGATTGAGTTGGTATGCCAATAGTAAAATCAAAGAGATGCAGAATGATTCTGCTACCAGCCATTTTACTTATGATGCCTTGGGTAAAAGACTTTATAAATATACCGGAAGAGGACAGGGAGAATACACCATACGGGATTTTACCGGAAATATTCTGGCGGAATATCTCATAAAAGATGGAAAAGTGATCCTCAATGATATTCCGATCTATGGGGCTATCCGGATAGGCGCCATAAACCTGGATACAGCCTTGACAGATCGCTATGACAGAAGAAGATGGAATCAGTACCGAGGTGCAAAAGTCTTTGAATTAAAAAATCAAATAGGCGATGTCAATGTATTGCTTAGTGATCGACGCGTGCCCCAGGATTTGGAATATGTAGCAGACTTCAGAAAAGCGACAGATTATTTTCCATTTGGAATGATTATGCCGGGTCGCGATAGTTCAGTACAGAATTACCGTTTTGGTTTTCAGGGAATGGAACAGGATCAGGATCATAAAGGAAACGGCAATTCCTATACGACTGAATTCAGGCAATATGATCCTAGAGTCGGAAGATGGTTGAGTATAGATCCGATGGAAGAGAAGTATCCTGGCGTAAATCCATATTCTGCATTTGGTAATAATCCGATTAATAGTATTGATCCCAAAGGAGATGATGCAGATGATATTGTTTCCGATTTAAACGATCTCGCTGGTAGCCAAGTTGCAATAAATGAGTATCAAAGAGATAATGGAGTATATCGCAGACAAAGAAGAGAAGTTTTAAGATATAACATAAGAGACCAAGCAAACCACCATTATGTTTGGATAGCTGGTGAAAATCCACCATCTGGAACAACAGATCCTCGCCCTGGGCGGCCTGGATATGATGGGGTTCCTGAATATCTGATTGAAAACAACAGGATATTGACAGAATACAATGCCTTATTGCGCGAGAGAAATGAAATTCTCTTAGGATTAACACAACATATAATAGAATTTATTACCGAAAATAATGAATTATTAAATTTAGGATTATCTGCTTCTCGGCTTAATGATTTACGAAATTTTGGACACATTACACATGGTGTAAATTTAGTTACAACACTAATCAATGGTTTTTCTTCTGGATTTGATATCATGGATGGTGCAGCAAATTTAGCAGCACGATCACCAGAAGACCTTGAAGGTAGGTTACATGATGCAAGCAGGATCTTTGATGGAGTTGTGGCAATTCTTGGATCTGTACCCGTTATTGGTGATGCAATACCCATGTTATTAACAGAAAACTTTCTCGAAAATACGGGTCGTGCTTTATTTAGAAACGCATTACAAGCAAATGCGATTATTGACTCAGAACGAAGAACGATTCCTAATTGCAGATGGACATTAGAAGGCTATTTTGGAATTTGGAGACCTATTCCAGGTACTTGCGTTAGACCATAATTTTGAAGAAAATGTACGCAATAAATACATCAATGCGAATTATAATCAATTTAATTGGCTTTATAAGTTTAGGTACACAAACTATTCAATCTGCCAATTATATTTCTATTTCAGGTCTTTCCCCCACCGATTGTTGGAATGTAGATTTTACATTGCAAAAGGAACAACGGATTTATATGCTGGGAATTATAAAAAATCTGGATGGAAAAGAATTGGTGAATTTGCGTTCCGAAAGTTTTCGCGGTATTGCAGGAAGAAATGTTTTAAACCGGGAAGAAATTAAAACAGCTAAACTAAAATTTGAGGATAATGTATCAGAATCTTCAGTGCTTAGTACCGGTAATTTTCCTAAAGGACGATACGAAGTGTGTACTCAGATCATAGATGCTTCCAATAATTCAGAACTAACTAAAATATGCCGGTATGCAGAAGTAGGTGATTTACTGTTGAAGAAAGGTGAAAAAAAACCATCCGCTCATGTCAGTTTTTATGGCTCAGCAGCTGTTGACTATATCTATTCTTCTCCAAAATCTTTTTATACTGAATTACCCTCATCGTATACTCGACTTCAATTGGAACAGGGCTTAAGTTTATATTCCGTTCCAATAGCCGGTCAATTCCGTTATTCAACAGAAAAAACGCCGGTATATCAGGATGTGGATATGTTTTCACTTCGATTTGACAGAAACCGTTTTGAACGTAATATTAAAGATCTGATCTTGCGAAAAGTAGCAGAATCACAATTAAAAAAAGTCGCTGAAAATGCCGATGATCTTCAAAAATTAACAGAGTTTGAAAATCTCGAGACGGAGTTAAAAAATCAATCGTCGGTGCTACTCGATTCCAAACAAAAAAACATGGAAGATGAATTAAAAATCTTAAGCAATCAAAATACTTCAGAGTCAAAAGAAAAATATGTAAAATTGAAGCGGACATATGAAAAAATTTTGGTGCAGAAAAGAAAGCTGGAAGGATTAAAAGAACGTTTTGAACAACTAACCAAACTAAAAAAAGTATGGGAAGAAAGTGGTCGTCTGGAAGAACTAAAAAATATGGCTTATAATCCTCCGGATTTATCGGATCCCAAAATTGTAGCGGCTGAGTTAAGTAAATATGGAGCGTTTAAAGGAATCAACCGGTTTCTTTTTGGCATCCAGGAATTGAGTATTGGTACCGCATTTCCTGTCTATACACCTCTTACTTTAAATGGAACACAAATATTTGGAGCCAACCTGGAATGGAATCCCGGAATTTTTTATGTAGCAGCTTGTGGTGGCAAAGTACATTCATCAATATCGCTGCAGACGGATAGCAATGCTGTCCAGTTTAAACAAAATATGGCTGCTTTAAGGTTTGGATTTGGCAAATCATATGGCACTCATATATCATTTAGCGCCCTTAGATTTTGGGATTCAAAAGAATCCATTTCATTGCCCCCCGGTCAGGAGTTATTTCCGGAATCTTCCTGGGTAGGTAGTACGGATTTTGCTTTATCATTTGGAAAAAATCGTCTTGTAGAATTCAAAGGAGAAATCGCCGGTTTATTGCGAAATCAAAATACCAATGACACTCTCTCCCCAGTATTATCAATTCAATCAGAATTTGTAAAACAACATTTTAATCCCAATTTTAGTACAAGCATTGATGCCGCAGCAAGTGCAGGATTACATTTTAATTTTTTTCAGGGAAAAACCAAGGTGGAAGTAAGCGGCAATTTTGTCGGTCCGGGATTTATCCATCCCGGTGTTTTTGGATTGAGGAATGATTTGTTAAGACAAGAATTCAGAGTAACTCAATTTACTTTTCAAAGGCAATTAAAATTTTCAGGAAACTATTCTTCGGAATATGATAATTTTTCTGAATCAAAAGGAATTACTACCGACATGAAACAATATGGACTTGATATTGAATCCATATTTAAATCATTTCCGCAAATACGCTTGAATCTTAATCGTATTGAATTAAACAACGCATCTTTTTATTATTATACCAATGTGGTAAATTTATTTGTAAATAAATCTTATAAACTTGGTAAATCAAAACCAGGAAATACTTCGATCAATGCCATGTATTATTTTACAGATACAGATAGTACAAATCAAAAAATCAATTCGTATTATATTTCATTATCACAATTTTTAAGTTTACCAGCCGGATTTTTTATAAATCTGGGAGCGCAATATTCTAAAAATTCAGTGGCTACTTTGTTTACACAGCATACAGGATATTCTGCTCAGATTGGAAAGCAGTTTTTTAAACGAATCAAATTGCATCTTGGTGTAAACTTCAATGAAGATGCAAGCGATGATAAACTAGGATTTAATGCCGAATTGAGTGGATGGATCATTCAAAATTTACAATTCAATATCAGAGCATTTCGAAATAATTTTTCTCAATATCCCGGTGTGGTCGGAAGATATCAGGAGAATCATCTGGAAGCCGGATTGAAATACAATTGGTAAACAACTATACGTCTAACTTTTTTGTCATTTATCCGGAATAAATTCTGGTCAAATATCCACAGTAGATTCCATTCATGATTCCTTTCCGATTTTAATGCATCTATCATTTACAAATGATTGTTTTTCAATTATTTATAAATCAATTAAGCAAATCAAATTAAAGCAATTCCTGGATTGGATAGACTAACTTTATAAACTGGGGTATAAAGCGAGCTTTCAGATGGTTCAGTCAGTTGTTCTACCTGTTCATCCGCAATTTCCGCTAAAATTTTTAACCTTTCATTAAAATCAAAGTCTTAATTGTATGTTTACCTTTAAGTTTAATTTTGAATATGAAGAAATACATCTACATTTTGTTTATTCTGAGCCTGTTGTCAGTTGTTACAATGTCTAATAAAAAAGGAAGGGCTACCACTGTTTCTCTCGGCAGTACGGGTGCTCCCGGTGATGATAATACAGTTTGCCAATCCTGTCATAATGGTCCGATTAATGTGGGTATTGAGATTATTGCTTTAAACCAGGGAGATACCGTGACCAAATACGAAGCCAATAAAACCTATCAGATCCATGTGAGGGTCAATCACATAAGCGGAAATGTACCCAGAGGTCATGGTTTTCAAATGACAATTCTCAATGCAGAAAAAAGTAAAAATGGGCCAAATCTCAAAGATTTACTGCCACTTAGCACCAATGTAAAACTGGTCACTGCCAGAAATGGCCGGTTGTATGCTGAGCAAACAGATCGCAGTGTAACGAATCTATTTGAAATTCAATGGACTGCACCAGCACAAGGCTCGGGTCCTGTAACTATATATTCGGCTGGAGCTGCAGTGAATGCCAATGATAATGATAGTGGTGACGGAGCTTCTAAAGCTTCTTTACAACTAGATGAACTAATCGTCGCAAATAAAGATGAAGGGGCAAGTTCAACTTTTACTATTGTTCCAAATCCATTTGCAGATAAATTCCGCATACAAGGTGAAACCAAATCCATTCGTTCGGTAGAAGTTGTCAATCTATTTGGCAAAACCGTTTATCAATCTTCATTTATTGATGAAAATAAAACCATCGATCTTTCAAACTTATCGGATGGAATTTATTTTCTTAGGATGATTGACCATAATAACCAGATTTTAAAAACCCAGAAATTGATGAAACGATCTCTTCGACCATAACAGAACAGGATGAATGACGAATTATTACCGGAATATACAGAATCCCTAATAGATCGTCAGGATCTGGAAAAACAATGGTTGCAAATAATTAAGCAACGCGTCGATGAATTACTTGATAAAGAACCCGGCTTATTATTTAGTCATTTGTATCGCCTGGATGTCGAAGAATCGGTACTTCATCATATTCTGAAACACGAATCACCATCCAATTTTTCAAATGCTATTTCACTTGAAATTTTAAAACGGCAAAAAGCCAGAATCATCAGTAAAAAAAACAATCCGCAGAATTTTATACTTGACGAAGATTTTTGAGAGACATCAAGAATTTTGAAGCACGTGTTTGTGAATGGGTTAAGGCAATAAAGAGTGAGTAGTGAGGAATTGGCAATGCCTAAAATGGGTTGGGCATTATACCATCTCAGCATTATAATAATACCGCATGTCCAAAACACCATTGGTGTGATTTATTTTCCTGCACCGTTGGTGTGATCTATAATATTGCGGTAAGGATTCTTTTTTATATTTGGGCATGCAATCACAAACGAATCCACTTTCCAAATCTATTTTATCCATACCTGTCTTAGTAGCATCGTTAGGGTATTTTGTTGATATCTATGATTTGCAGTTATTTAATATTATCGGAAGACAGTCCCTGGAGCAGGGCTTAAAGTTGTCACCAGCAGAGGTCGATAAATATGATTACCTGCTTTTTTTATGGCAAATGGGAGGTATGTTGTTGGGTGGAATTGTTTTTGGAGTACTCGGCGATAAATTAGGCAGGAGGTCTGTATTATTTTCGTCAATCCTTATCTACTCCCTGGCAAATATTGCCAATGCATTTGTCACAGATATTTATCAATATCAGGCGGTGAGACTCATAGCCGGATTTGGTTTAAGTGGCGAATTGGGTGCTGCCATTACGCTAATCTCAGAAATTATTGACAAAGAGCGGCGTGGATGGGGAACCATGATCATTGTCTCTGCCGGTGCTTTAGGCGCAGTGGCCGGAAATCTCATTGCCAAAGAAACAGACTGGCAGACTTCTTATATCATTGGGGGAGTATTGGGTTTGATGTTATTGGTATTCCGGGTCAGCACATTTGAAAGTGGCATGTTTGATAAATTAAAAGCAGACAAAGTGCAAAAAGGTAATTTTTTTATGCTTTTCAAGACACGCCCCATATTTTTAAAATATCTGGCCTGCATAATGGTTGGTTTGCCGGTTTGGTTTGTCATTGGTATTTTAGTAAAATTTGCTGCCAAATATGCTGCAGTATTAAATATGACTGAAGCGATTTCTGTCGGAGATGCCATCATGTATTCGTATATCGGTTTGTCGGTCGGTGATTTGTTGAGTGGTTGGTTAAGCCAGGTCTGGAGAAGCCGTCGTAAAGTTGTATTTACCTATTTGTTATTTACGATCATCCTGATGTTTATATACATCTATGCCAATGGCATAAATGCTATTATGTTTTACATTCTTACGTTTTTATTAGGTACCGTAACCGGATTCTGGGCATTATTTGTCAGTATTGCTTCAGAGCAATTTGGTACAAATATTCGTGCCACGGTCACCACAACAGTTCCTAATTTTGTGCGGGGCGCTGTTATACCGATTACGCTGTCGTTTAATTATTTTCTGCACATGTATGATATCCGGATAGCGACCATCCTGGTAGGAAGTGTTTGTGTGCTGTTGAGTGCATTATCCACGTGGTATCTAAAAGAAACATTTGCAAAGGATTTGGATTATTATGAAACCAATTAAAACCTGAGTTACAAGTATAAAAATCAGCAATTTCAAAACATCCTTGATCTCGTAAGTGTTAGCAGCATCCAGACCGGAAAGTGTGAAAAATTCAATAGACTAAAAAATCGTGTTTACTTCTGATGTATTGATTATAGGAACCGGGATTGCCGGATTAAGTACAGCTATCCAATTGGCTTTAAAACGAAGTGATCTGAAAATCACGGTAGTGAGTAAGACCCGTATTGAAGAAACCAATACCCGTTATGCTCAGGGTGGTATTGCAACTGTTTGGGATCGTATCAATGATGATTTTGGAAAACATGCATTTGATACTATTGATGCTGGAGATGATTTATCCGACGAACACATTGTAAAAATTGTCGTCGAAGAAGGCCCTGCCCGCATTCAGGAATTAATTAACTGGGGTACCCAATTTGACAAATCAAATGAGCGGGAATATGATCTTGCAATAGAAGGCGGGCATTCCAAACCCCGGATTTTACATTACAGGGATGTTACAGGCGCAGAAATCGAACGTGCTCTGATTGAAAAAGCCAGACAACTCAGCAACATAAAAATTCTCGAACATTATTTTGCCATCGATGTCATCACACAACATCATCTGGGATACAATGTAACCCGGATCATGCCTGATATTGAATGTTATGGTGCCTATTTATTAAATCTGCAGAATCTTGAGGTAGAAACCCATCTTGCCAAAATGACGGTTCTGGCTACCGGAGGAACCGGTCAGATCTATCGCACCACTACCAATCCGGTTATTGCCACGGGTGATGGCATTGCGATGATGTATCGGGCAAAAGGTCATGTCGAAAACATGGAGTTTGTGCAATTTCATCCTACGGCTTTATACAATCCTGCCGGTGAAAATCCGGACTTTCTAATTTCCGAAGCCGTAAGAGGTTTTGGTGCTATCTTAAAGACTAAAGATGGCAATGAGTTTATGCATAAGTATGACGATCGCTTGTCGCTGGCGCCCAGGGATATAGTGGCTCGTGCTATAGACAATGAGTTAAAATCGCGGGGAGAAGATTACGTTTATCTGGATTGCCGGCATCTGGACAAAGCGGAGTTTTTAAAACACTTCCCCAATATTTACGAAAAATGTATGAGCATCAGCATTGATCCCATGACTGATCTGATTCCAGTGGCTCCGGCCTGTCATTATATGTGTGGCGGAATAAAAGTAGACGAATTTGGAAAGAGCTCGATACAAAAATTATACGCCTGCGGCGAATGTACCTGTACCGGTCTGCATGGCGCCAATCGCCTGGCATCCAACTCGCTGCTGGAAGCTGCCGTATTTGCCTATCGCATCGCGCAGGATGTCAGCCAAAGCATTGATTCTTTTCAATTAAACAGGGAGATACCTGAGTGGGATGCTACTGGTACTGATCATCCCAAAGAGATGGTATTGATTACACAATCCATAAAAGAGTTGAAAGAGATCATGTCGTATTATGTCGGAATTGTGCGCAGCAATGTCCGTTTAAACCGTGCCTTAAACCGCCTGCATTTATTGTACGAAGAGACCGAAGAACTTTATACTACCACGACACTTTCAGCTGCTCTTTGCGAGTTAAGAAATTTAATTACCATAGGTTACCTGGTTACCCGGTCTGCCAGCATGCGCAAAGAAAGCCGGGGTTTGCATTACACAACCGATTATCCGGATAAACATGATTTTAATCAGGCATCGTTGTTGTGAGTAAAGGAATCCTTTCATCCTTAACACATTTCATTTACCAAATCTGTTTCATAACCTTTCAGGATGATAGCCAGTATAAGGCGATAGTTTACTTTTATGGCTGATATAATTCTATATAAAACTTGGCCAAGTCAGGCCTGTAAAAATATGCCTGTGCTGGATACTTAAGCTCCTGACTTGTCTTAAAAAAAGCTGGGTATCATTTATGGTTTAGTATATTTATGAAATATTTGTATTAATTCAGCTTTCATATTCAGTTTAAGCAAAATGCCATCCTTGTTATAACAAACAGTATCAAAGACAATATTCTGTAACAATAAACTCATATCTATAAAAAATAAAATCCTTATGTGCAGACAATTACTATTTTGTTTTTTATTAGTATCGGCTAACAACTTAATTGCGCAATGGCAAAAAATGCCTTCCCCCGAAGGGGGTGTAATTAATTTTGTGCAACATGTAGAAAGTGAACTTTGGGCAGGTACCAATGGCGGGATTTATAAATCAAGTGATGACGGAAAAAACTGGGTTCAACATTCGGATTTGCCAACCTATCTCAGGTATTACGACCTCTTGCAATACAAGGATACGATTGTAGTTTTAGGTGTTTACATAGATACCAACAGCTTTAAAAATGTTTACAAAATATTTTATAAAGTAGGTCCTGGTCAAAACTGGAAATCCAAAACCCTGAAAAGAGATTCATTTCACTATTCCTGGAAAATTACATTGTTACGTGGTTATGGTTTATTGGCAACCAATCAATTTAATAAAGACCTGTTTTATTATTCAAATGATTTTGGCGAGACCTGGCATGTGGTTTCAATGCCGGGTGCTCCCGTCGATGGCTCGTACGGTTTTGGCTTAGACGGAGACAGAATTTATTTAATACATTATGCTCAGTTGCCTAATAGAGATAGTGTGGATTTTGTGTATTATTCAGACGACTTAGGAAAAAACTGGATTGACGCGCCGGATTTTTTTAAAATGTTTTTGTATCATTTATCTTTATTTGAAGATGATTTTTTGCTGTTACTAAGCTATACCGGTGACTCTGTCATCATAAGTGAAGATTTTGGTATGACTTCCAGAGTTGTTAAAATTTCCATTACCAATCCTACTAAAATTTTTAGAGATGGAGACGGAGATATTATTATTTTAGGTGAAAATAATGAATTATTAAAATCCAGAGATAATGGTAAAAGCTGGACCTTATCTGGTTTGTCTGAAATTGGGTCTGTCAATAACCTTATTAAAATAAAGAATCAATACACTTTGTTTGCCAGCGATCAGGGTGTTTGGTCAGGTGATGAAACATTAACTGTATTTAAAAATCAAAATTCCGGAATCGAAGCAACTAATTGTCAGCGTATTATCGTATCGCCCAGAGATGAGATATATATTTTAAGTGAAGCAAGATTATACAGAACGAAAAAAGATACATTCAAATTTGAGGAAGTATACTATCAAAGAGGCACACCGCATTATTTTGATCGAATCAATGATTTGATTTTTGTCGGTGATACACTGGTTATTTCTACCAATGACAATGTTCAGGTATCATTTGACAGAGGTCTAAACTGGACTATTTTATCGATTCCTTTCAATCCAACTGGTAGTTATTTAGGTATCGCTTACTACAAAGGACATTTGATTGTAGCCAATAACAGGGTTTATAAATCGGCTAATTGGGGTCAGGATTGGGACATTTTATATGAAGGTTGGCCACCAAGAGATTTAGAAATTTGTTATGATCGTTTGTTTTTAATTTCCGGTATAGGAACAATGTACCGGTTTTCTGAAAATTTAAACTCCTGGGATTTTATTCCAAATATTTTTAAAATTATTATTGATAACGATATATTGTTTGCACCGCAAATTTATTGTACAGAAGATCGCATTTATGCTTTACAAGCCGGACCATATAGTGATACGTATAAAGATATCTCCTATTCGGTTGATTCTGGTAATAACTGGAGCTTATTGCAACATTCACCATTATTGGATTATCCCAATGATTTTTTTGCGATTCCTTCCCTGGCTTCTTTCAAAAATCTATTATTTGGCAGTTTTAGCCTAAACGGAGTTTATTTTTCTAATAATTTTGGCAATGATTGGATATGGTATAATGAAGGATTGAACAATATTGAACTTAATTATATCATACAAATCGACAATGATTTATATGTTTCTACCAATTGCGCAGGTATTTGGAAAAGACCCATCGATTTGAACCTTACCAGTGGAATCGTATATGAAGATAACAATAATAATGGAATTCAGGATGTTAGTGAACCCGCTGTACGAAACGCAATTATTTCATCAGGGGCTTCTGGTAATTATGCTACAAGCAATAAACATGGTCAATATTCCATTTATTTAAAGACTTTTCCAGATACACTGAGGGCGCATTCACAACAACGGTATACCATTTCAAATCCAACAAATTATATTATCAAAAATTCAGGTTCAAACCTCAATTTTGGCATTTATCAGCTTCCCGACAAAAAGGATTTATCAATAATCTTAACATCTATTGCTCTCTTAAGGCCTGGATTTGATAATTCACTTAAAGTTACAATCAGAAATCTAGGATCTGTTAAAGCGAGCGGAGTGGTTAAAATGAAACTACCGGATAAAATACATTATCGCTTTTCAGAACCGACCCATAATTTTATTAACCTTGATACTTTGAATTGGAATTTTGATGATTTATTACCGGGCATGAGTCGGGATATACAAATAAATATCACTGCAGATGTACAATTACAAATCGATGATAAGCTGTTATTTGAAATTTTTCTTATTACAGATAACGATTTGGATAATACTAATAATTTTGATCAGCAGACAGTTGTGGTAAGAGGCTCATTTGATCCTAATGATAAATCTGTCGAACCTGAATCCAATATTACACCTTCTCAGCTACTTAACAAAGTACCCCTGGTATATACCATTCGGTTTGAAAATACCGGAAATCATTTTGCTGAAAGAGTACGCATAGTGGATACCTTAAGTCAGTTATTGGATCTCGCTACCTTAAATTTTCTTTCTTCAAGTCACCTTTGTACCTGGAAGCTTATAGATCACGGCATAATTGAAATATTTTTTGACGATATATTTTTACCATTTAATAAACCGGAAAGTCAGGGATTTGTGAAGTTTTCAATTGAAGCTAAACCCGGTCTGAGTATTGGTACGGGAATTCATAATGATGCGCAGATTTATTTTGATTTTAACAAACCTATTTTTACTAATAAAGTCTCAACAATCATTAAAGAAATCACATCCCTGGTTTCTATCGATCAAAGTATGGATTATATCATTTATCCAAATCCTTGTACTAAGGATCTGAACGTACAGATCAATCTAAAAGGCAAAAAGGAAGCAATTTGGAAATTAGTTGATATAAATGGAATTATTTTGAAGGAAGACAAAGTTCATTCAAATGAAGATGTCTTTTTAATTAATTTAAAGGAAGTTCCCAATGGAATCTATAATCTTATTCTTACTTCAGAGGATAGATATTTTGGTAAGAGATTGACCGTATTGCGATAAAATAAAAAATGAAGATTCCAGATTAGATAAATCCATTAATCCATTTGCGGTATTTAAAGGATTAATTTATAAATATCGGTCTGTTTCAAGCTTCTTTCAACACGGCACTTCGTTCATAAACCAGATCTGTTTCATAACCTTTTAGAATGACAGACTGAATTGTGCGGTGCATATCTTTTTTTTCGAGATAGCTTTTCCGAAGAATGGATTCTAATTCTTCGAGGTATTCCTGTTCGTCAATTTCTGTTAAGGCCAGTTGAATAATCGCTTCGGAGATAAAACGGGCTTTGAGATAGGCAATAATTTTAGTTCGCCCCCAATGATGGATTCTAAATTTTCCTCGGGCTATTGATCGTGCATATCGCTCTTCATTTAGATAGTTTTCCTGGATGAGCGCCACAAATAATTCACCGGCAGTTTCCTGATCTATTCCAAGTTTCATCATTTTTTGCTGCACTTCAAAATGACATCGATCCTGATATGCACAAAAGTGCTGCAGTTTTTTCAAATGTGTTTCCTTAATGGTAGCCATGGTATTAATTTCGTTTTTTAGCGTGTAATAGCGTATAGGTACATGTAAAATTATAATTATTTATTTATAGCCTTTTTTCACAATGATCTGATTCTGACTGAATCTGTTTTACTCCCCGGCTCATCCTGCTTACGAATACATATGTCTTTCGCAGGGCAAGGCGATATCTATATAAACCAGATACTTTGGCTAAGTAAATCTATAAGTCTTGTTAATTGTAAAACCTGACGATTTGAAAATTGGAAGGATTTAAAACTTCAGAGAGGCCCCTGATTTTTCCACAATATAGCCATTTTGCCGCGAACGCCTGAAAATTTTCACTACTTAGTGTTCTTATTCTTCATTCTCCTTCTCCTTCTCTTTCTTCTTCCTGTGGTCCCACCTGGGCTCGAACCAGGGACCCTCTGATTATGAGTCAGATGCTCTAACCAACTGAGCTATGGGACCAATTCGGCATGCCTGCCTGCCGCAGGCAGGGGTGTGAGTGTGCTTGCCTGCCGTAGGCAGGGGTGTGAGTGTGAGTGGGTGTGTTAATTTCATAATAAGCGGCCAAAATTACATATTTGTGCTCTCGTAACAAGCAGAAATGATAAAAAATATCGTATTCGATTTTGGGAATGTATTACTAAATCTTGATGAATCAGCTAGTTATAATGCTTTGTATGCATTATTAGATCCGTCAAAATCCCAGGATTTATACAACTCCGTGTTTAATCCCTTCGAAAAAGGAGAGATTTCAGAAGAATCCTTTTACAACCGTTTACAGCGCCGGTCCGGAATCGTGCACCATCCGGAAGTCTATATCGATGCCTGGAATGCCATGCTACTCGATTTTCCACCAAAACGTGAAAGCTTTTTACATCATCTCAAAAAACATTATCGCCTATTTCTATTGAGCAATACCAATATAACCCATTTCCGCAAAGTACTTCAACGTATTCGGGATGAAAACAACATCCTGGATTTTGAAAATACTTTTTTTGAAAAAGCTTATTTTTCGTTTCAAATCGGCATGCGGAAACCCGATGCAGAAATTTATCAGTTTGTTTTGAATGATGCAAAACTACTTGCAAATGAAACTTTATTTATCGATGATAAAATTGAAAATGTAAATGCAGCTGCTCAACTTGGAATTCATGCCTATCATCATAATCCTAAGGATGAAATATCAGAAATTATGGATGATCTTTTAGTTCAATTTTCCAATAAATAGACATTTTATAATTTCAGAAAACTTTGGCATACAGTTTTCGTATCATAATACATTCTCAAAATATAAAATCCTGCTTCCAGTTTATCAATCCGGTAAGATTCAAAATCGGATTCAGGAATGCACTCCAGTTTTATTTTACCAGACAGATCTATAATATCGAATCGCTTTAAGCCTGGGTATGAAGATCGTATTTCAAATACATTGTGGATGGGATTGGGATAAATATAACTCTGTTCTTTTGGTTGTAAAGTCTGTACATCCGTGATACAGCAGAATTCATAAGGACCAATATCCCAGGCTACTCCCTGGATGCCGTCACCATCTATGGGTCGCGCTCTGCCTTCCAAATCTGTATCTACCAGCCCTGTTAGATTTTCACCTTTATCTATTGCCAAAATGCTTAAGGCACTTAAGTTAAAGTCATTTGGTGCTCCTTCAAAGTTTGGATTACCTTGTTGTCCAAATCGTTCTTGTCCAGGATAAGCAACCTGAAATTCAGGAAGAAAATTATAGTAGAAATTTCGTACACGAATTATATTTCGACTAGCTACTGGAAAATAATATAAATTATTTGCCATAACAATTCCTGATAAACCAGAATTTGCAATAGCACTAACTAGTGCATGATTGCTATTGACTGTTGTTTTGTAGAATATATTATTTTTGAGATGAATGTTGATCGGGTTTTCTGCTACCAAAGTAACCAAAGCATTTTGATTACTGGCACTATGTATTAAATTATTATAAATGAAAATGTCTTTGACCGGTCCGTTATTTGATATGAACAGATGTGCAGGAAGAATATTGTTTCTAATCATAATATTTTCACTTCTCAAGGTTTGAGTACCGGATTCAGAGTTTATGGTAATTCCCTGAGGGGCATTGTAAATTACATTTCCTTCAATAATCACATTTTTGGTTCCGGAATTTTCATCTCCTCCAACATGGATGGTATGAATGTACATATCGTGAATTACATTATTTTTAATCAACAAATTAGTGGAGGCTCTTAATTTTAAACCATCATCGGCGTTTCTGATTATGTTTTGTTCAAATGTCACATTGGTAGCCTGGCTGATATATACACTATGTACAAAAAAACTCCCAATGCCATTACTGTCCAAAACATTTTTACGGAATATGATATCATTGGCTGAAGAAAAAATACCATGACCTGTATTCATGTTTCCGTTTTTTTCCAAAAAACAATGCTCGACCAGTATATTATTTTGATATAAAATCATCCCGGACAAACAATTGCTTATGTACAAACTATCCAGCGTGATATGATGTGGTTTAAGAGCATAAAAACTTTCATTTATAAAAGCACCTACAGGTCTTGAGCCAATGGCTGAATTAGATGTAAGGCTTAGATTTTGAAATGTCAGGTAGGAAGAAGAAGCATTCGCGGAGCCACGACATAACAGGATTTCCCCTTGTCCGGATTTAATAATTGCTGGTTTAGGTCCCCGGTCATAAGCACTTACTACTATGTGATTGCCCGCTTGTCCCTGCGCTGAAGTGGATGCAATGCCGCCGGTACCCGACCATACATCGCCTCGTTTTAATAACAAACTATCACCGGGTCTGGCCACTGAATTCAATAGGGTATTCAATGCATTCAAACTTCGTTTAGGACCATCTGTACGCGACATATTTGGAAACGGAAGTGTACCACTCCAGGCATCATTTCCGATGCTTTCCGAAAAATAATAATTGCGCCCTTGTAAAACCGAAATAAGAATCACCAGGAAGCAAACTAAAATAGATTTTTTCATAAAAGATTTATGTTGTGTTCTGTAATAAATCAACGGACCAGTGTTACATCGCCTTTGATGATTCGTTCTTCCCCATTTTCAAAGATCACTACGCCATAATACACATAAACTCCGGGCATACAATGCTGATCATTAAACCGGCCATTCCATCCCTTTTCGATTTGATTGGGTTCAAAATTTTGTTTCGAAAAAACACGTTCGCCCCAACGGTTATAAATTTCAAGTGTCAGAATTTTTTTTGCTGTTCCGAAAAATGTAAACACATCGTTGATATTGTCACCATTGGGTGAAAAAATAGTTGGAGCATAAATTTTATTATCAAATACACGGATCGCAATCGAATCAATGGCAGTGCAGCCCTCTTCATTGGCAATGTAACAATATAACAACATGCTTTGGTCTGGTTGAACAGTTGGGGTAGGGCAATCAAAGCAACTTAAATCCACAGGAGAAATCCAATTTAAGAAATTATATTTTCCCTTTATAATTGCTGACAAGTGAATGCGTATACCTTTGGCAATGTCGATATCCGGACCCAGATCGATTTCCGGTGTGAGAGGTTTTACAAGTTGCAGTAGGGTGTCCGTTTTACAGCCAAAAGAATCTTTGATCATCAGATGATATTGGCCGGCAGGAAGATTTAAAAAATCCGGACTTAGCTGATAATTTAGTCCATTCAGGGAATACTGAAATGGCGGATTTATACCCTGTATATTGTTTACATAAATCGAACCTGTAAGGATGCTTGGATCACAAGGTATTCCGTCAATATTTATTCCAGAAATTTGTGGAGAAGGATTTATTTGCAACCATAAACTATCCGTGTACTTACACCCAAATTCAGTACCGGAAATTTCGTATAAATAACGCCCGGGTAATAAATGAACTGTATTTACATTTTCATTTATGATAAAATTTCCTTTCCAGATATATTGTTTCAGCGCATCTCGGATAAACTGATTTAATGATACAGTTCCCGGCTCAGTTGCACAATAAAACAAACTGGTATCTTTAATGACATTCTTTGGCGGACAGTCAGGAGCTTTACAATACACGATCTGGCTATTAATATCACTACAAGGCCCCGAATCTTCGAGTACTAATTGAATCGATGCTGAATCATTGTACACTCGTTTAGGAATCCGATACAGGGTATCATTGATTCTCTGTCCCTGATTTCCGAAGACGACATTCAATAAATATTTCTTAACACGTGGATGTTTATTCCATGAAAAACTGATAAAGCTATCCGTGGTTTCACATTGAATAGTTGGTACAGAAAGTGGTTCAAACACTTCTATTTCTTTAGTGATTTCATGATTGCATCGGGTGTTATTTAGTTTGAGTCTGATAAATTTTTTTCCTGCCGCTGACCATTTGATATCCAGATCCCGGTCCTTGTTGGTAAATTTTGGAATGCCACCATCCAGTAGCCAGTTAAATTTTGCGGAGTCAGCCCGGCTACCTTTAAATAAAATCGAAATGGTGGAATCCTGACATACAATACTATCCAAACTAAAATCCGCAAATGGATTTTCGCGAACGACGATGGTGGTATTTGCAAAATACGTACATCCGTTTTGATCCAATACAGTTTGAATCAAATGGTTTCCTCGTCCTGCCATATTCGGATCAAAAATACCCAGGAGACTATCCACTATTCCGTTGCCACGCCATAACCAACTTCCTCCTGTTTGCAATGGAGTTGTATTAGCTGTTAACACCAGCCTGGGTGTGCCGGGATCCACACAAATCGTATCAAGGGGATTTATTTTTACATCTACAGGAGGACAGGTCTTTGACTGACATTCGATTTCAGCAACCAACTCTTTGCACCAGGGATTGGTGGCATGAACTTTAATTTTGACAAATTCACCCCGATTTAAGTTTTCAAAATAAACACTGGTATCTGATAAGCGTGTATAAACTCCTCCCTGAACTACTGTAATCAAATAATTTTCATCTGCATTAAATGGCCAGCTAAATAAAATAGTACTATCCGTTGCAATACAATCCAACACAGGAAGAATTGGAGGGTTGTGCACGTCAATAGTCTGGCAAACCGTATCCTTACAAGCAAACCGGTCAGTCATCAAACAAAGCGAATGCTTAGCTGAGCTATCATTCAGGAAGATGAAAAAGGAAGACGTCGAATCTGAAATATCATTTAGCCTGTTATTCCACAGGATCTGCACATGAGTATTCGTGTCGCGCGCGGCCATGCTGACCCGTATCGAATCATAGATGCAAAAATCTTTAGATGGTAAACTAAATGCCGCGGACGGAATCGGTTTTACATGGACGTGAAACCAACTTAATTCCGGGCAGTCGGCATTACGTGGATAGACATACAATAAAGTATCTCGCTGTAAGGAAATTGCGTTTGAGCTGATTCTGCAACCGGAATCCCGTTGAGGACAAAAATAAAATTCTGGTAAGCCGGTAAAGTTTCCCTGTTTAGAATAAGGTATTGTACTTAAATCGAGTTGTTGTCCATAACACAAACTTTGATCAGCATACAAAGCCTTATCGCGTTGGGCAATTCTAAATGGCAAACTAATGATATCGGCACAATTTCCATTGGATGCTTTCAAATAAAAAGTGCTGTCTGTATATAATATCAGAATTGAATCCTTTACGCGGTTTAGCTCCGTACACGAAATATCAGTATGAATACTAATACGTGCATTTGAATTATTAAGATCCTGGAAAGCGATATTATTTAAAATAATCGAATCACCCGCACAATGTTTCAAGGAGTCCAGAATATTAATTTTTGGAATATTTCTGTTTCCATTTAGAAAAACAGATTTGGTGGAAATACATTTTCTGATTGAATCGAGTTGGTGAATAATGGTTAAAAAATATTCACCGGACTGAGAGAGTTGTACATTTTTGGATTGACTTAAGGTGTCATTTTTTTTATTGGTCCATAGATAAACTAGTTTTCCGGTACCCGGGATCAGGGATGAATCTGCAAATAATGTAGCAAGCGTATCCTGACAATTTAAGTCATTGGTTTTATTGGGAATGGACTTTAATTTTGAATAATTCAGATTAATAAATAATACAGAATCACAAAAAGGTGAAACCTTGGATTTAAAAACTACTTTATAGGTACCCGTGGAGTCATAGACTTTATTGGCAATTTTAAAGGTATCTGAAGAGCATACTGAAGTATCGAGAATGGTTTCGATTGGTTCAAATTCATCAACGGTTACGACGATATTGCTATCGCAACCGTATTTATTTTTAAAAAAATACTGCCAGGTTCCGGCTGTCAATGGAATATTATTGTACCTGTAAGTTCCTCCAAAGCATACATAATAAGGGCCGAGCTCTTTCAAAAGAGAGTCATCTCCTATTTCGACATCCAGGCAAGTTTCATTTCCTATATGACAATCGTTTAAACCGCGGACGCAGATTTTACCACGGCCGGGTTGATCCCATTGTACAGTTGCGTTATTATCTTTTGAAAATGTAATGCTGCCGTTTTCGACTCTCCACTCATAGGAACATGCACCAAAAATTGCTGGAATAGTATAATTAGCGGTAGTTCCTTTACACATAAGTGTCTTTCCAGTAATTCGATTGGTAGTATTAGGCACGGGTGCTACGGTACTGCCTGAAGTCACGGTAAAACTCACATCACAGGAATTGGCGCCATTTCCATCAAACACCAGATAATAAATACACCCTACTTTTAAAGGCTCCGTTGTTGAAAAAGGCCAGGTTTGGTTGGCGTACATATTGGTGTTGCAATTGCTGACCAGGCGAAATGTCTGACAATCATCAGATGCATAAATACCCATTTCAACACCATTCGCTTGCATACAATTTGACACTGAAACATTAATACTCAAACTGGTGGAACCGGCTACAAATGCCAGCCACTGCATACTATGAACAATCATCGTACAAAAACCCGGAGGCGATTGGCCGACAATGGTATTGGTCGTACGGGCAGTCACGCCATTAAGATCGCAAACCAGACAAGCATCTGTACAGAAATTAGCCAATGGCACCGGATTGCCACCACAACGAGAATGGCGTTGAGCGTCTGCTTCATCAATAAGACTGATAAAGAAAATACAGATCAATGGCAAAAGGACTCTTAGCTTGCTAAGCATCAGACAAATATACTAAGTAAGTACTGTGAAAATCCCGGTCCGGATTATAGAATAATGAATAAAAAACCTGGTAATTCCTATTAGTTTAATACCTTATCTATAAACTTATCTAAACGAAATCATTAAATCAATGAGTTCTATAAGTTATTCATTTTGGCATAACATAGGGTAGAAAAAAAACTGTTTTATGATGAGTCCTGATACCAAAATCTTGTTACTCAAGCCTCAGGCAAACTAAATTTGGCCGGCATCTTCCCGATAAAGTAATTTAACCATAAGTTTCCCCACCATTTGTAACGTATAGGGATCGATGACGTCGAGATTATCTTTTTGCGTATGGTGATAGTGTGGAAATTTTTTACCATCCGGGCGATTGATAATGTTGATCATTGGAATTTTTGCAATCGTATTGACAAAATAATGATCATCGATAACACCTCCTGCGGATCGTTTTGGAAATGCGGCTCCATAACCTTCAGACTCTGCGAGATTCCAGACTTTATCCACAACATCTTTGGCAAAATGAACCGAATAATCTTCCGTATAAAAGCCGGGATAAGCGCCACCGACCATATCCAGTAAAACTCCATACAAAGGTCTATAGCCCGGCACATGTAAATTGCGGGACCAGTATTGTGAACCAAGTCCCCAGGTATTTGAATTGTCTTTGGTCGAATTACTTTCTTCGCCATAATCTTCCAGATCAAATAGCACGATATCGACTCCGATGGATTTAAAAGATTGTGTTTGCATCACCCGTGCTAATTCCAATAAGACAGCAACAGCACTGGGACCATCATCGGCACTATCAAATGATTTTTTTCTCATAGCCGGATCCGGATCACTATCAGACCAGGGCCGGGTATCCCAATGAGCTCCCAGAAGTATTCTTCTTTTAGCGGATGGATTAATTTGTGCAATGACATTGATTCCATTTAATAAAGTACCGTCAAAAGCTTTTACCTGAAATTTTTGTTCGATAACTTCAGCTCCATATTTTTTAAAGGTTTCAACAAACCAGGCAGCACAATTGCGATGGGATTCTGTGTTGGGAATGCGGGGACCAAATTGTAATTGTCTTCTGACAAAATAATGAGCGCTGTCTTTATTAAATTCAGGAAACACCAATTCTACTTTTGTTGCCGATATGGCTTTGCCTTTTTTTTCCTCTTTGCAGGAAATTAAAATACAAACAAGAAGAAAAAAAATAATCTTAGTATTCATATGAGTCATTTGCTAGTAGTGAAATAAATTTTTATTCCCGTGTCCATTCCGTACCCTCTTTACCATCCTTTAACTGGATTCCGGCCAGTTTTAGCATATCCCTGATTTTATCCGAGCTATTCCAGTCTTTATTTTCCCGGGCCGTTTTACGGAGTTCAATAATGAGTTTCATTAATCCGTCTATGGTATTGGAATCCTGCATGTCATTTTCGTCTTTTAATCCGAAAATATCATAAACAAAAGCATTCAGCTGAGTTGACATAGACGTCCAGACATCTGCAGAAATGGCATCAGATTGAATATGTCCGTCTTTTACGGAGTTAATGATTGTACACAATTCAAATACAGAAGCTAATGTTTTGGGTACATTAAAATCATCATTCATATCTGTATAGCATTGTTGCAGAAGTGAGTTTATCTCATCATCTTTAGTTCCTTTAGTTTGGGAAAATGCTCCGGAATAAGTCGTCAGAATTTTCATGCTTTCCATCAGTCGCTTATAGGCTTTTTCAGCGGCTTTTAATGCATCATCGGTAATATCAAGGGTACTGCGATAATGAGCCTGCAGGGTAAAAAAGCGGGTTACCATGGGCGAATAAGCTTTGGTGGTATGTTTGCTGTTGCCGGTAATTAATTCTTCCGGCGAAATGGTATTGCCGTCACTTTTCGACATTTTTTTACCATTGAGTAGCAACATATTGGTATGCAGCCAGTAATTGGCGGGAGCATGTCCGCAGGCACCCATATTTTGAGCAATTTCATTTTCGTGATGCGGAAATTTTAAATCGTTACCACCTCCGTGAATGTCAAAAGTTTCACCGAGATACTTTGTGCTCATGGCAGAACATTCCAGATGCCATCCTGGAAAACCGACCGACCAGGGTGAATTCCAGCGCATGATATGTTCGTCACCTGCTTTAATCCATAATGCAAAATCGGAAGGATGATTTTTTTCATCCTGATTTTTTAAATCATCTCTGGACTCAGCCAATAAATCTTCTACGACTCGGCCTGAAAGTTTGCCATAAGGATTTTTATCTTTTATAAATTTGAGAGTATCAAAATAAACCGAACCATTTTTTAGATATGCATATCCGCGGTTTAAAATATCCTGTACCATTTCAATTTGTTCGATGATATGTCCTGTGGCCCTAGGCTCGATACTGGGCGATAAGGTATTAAACACCCGCATCATATCGTGAAACCCATTTGTATATTTCTGAGCCACTTCCATGGGCTCAAGTTGTTCCAGCCGGGCGCCTTTCAACATCCGGTCTTCTCCATCATCCAGCAAATGACCTACGTCGGTAATGTTGCGCACATAGCGTACTTTAAATCCAAGGTGTATCAGGTACCTGAAAATAATATCAAAAGAGATGAATGTACGGCAGTTTCCCAGGTGGGCATCATAATAGACAGTGGGACCGCATACATACATTCCTACTTTACCTTCAAGTATAGGTTTAAAATTTTCTTTTTCGCCGCTAAGGCTATTGTATATGATTAAATTCGGTTTTTTCATGCCTCAAAGATAGAACTTGGATTAACAATGATTCGCTTTAATTTAGTAACTCAGATGACCGTTCTTAATGTTAAAAATTCTTCCTGCAATGTGCAGAGATGATTGCGGTAAAAATTCATTGCGCGGTCCAATATGTTTAATGTAAAAAAGGAAGATACTTCTCTTCTGATTAGTTATCAAAGTATGGAATCCGGTTTAGTAAAAATCAAAGTTTATAAACTTTTTTACACCGTCATAATTTCCTTATCCTTGGCATCGACTATTTTATCAACTTTTGTACTATAATCGTTGACTAAACTTTGCACTTCGGATTCTTTTCGTTTAGCGATATCTTCGGCTAATCCGTTCTTTTGTTCTTTTTTTATGAATTCAAGAATTTTATGTCTTGTGGTCCGGATGCTTACTTTAGCTTCTTCGCCATAATGTTTGACTTGCTTTACATATTCTTTTCTTCGATCTTCGGTAAGAGCCGGTATGCCGATGCGGATTAATTCACCATCGTTTTGAGGAGTCAGGCCCAGATTGGCGGCAAAAATGGCTTGCTCAATATCGGCGATAATTTTTTTCTCCCAGGGCTGAATGGCGATCGTTCTGGAATCCGATAAACTCAAATTGGCAACCTGGCTTAATGGAACTGTTGAGCCATAATAATTAACCAAAATACCATCGAGCATGGAGGTAGATGCTTTACCTGTACGAACTTTTTGTAATTCTTTTGAAAGATGCTCCAGTGCTTTATCAAACTCTTCTTTGGTTTTATGTAATTGATGATCGAGTTCTGCAGACATATTTAGTTGTTTAAAATTTAGGAAAAAGAGGTTTTAGCTTTTAGTCTCTGTTAAGACCCATATATTTTAATACTAAAAAGAGTAACATAACCAATGAGGATAACGCAGCAGCTACGTAAGTTAAGCCTGCCCAGGTCAATGCATCTTTTGCACCGGTATATTCCTGACTGCTCACAACACCGCGCTCATTGATCCAGGCCAAAGCACGTTTGCTGGCATCAAACTCTACAGGAAGTGTAATCAAACTAAACAGGGTCGTTATAGCAAAAACAATGATGGTGATTAATAACAAAGACGGAAAAGTATTAGCCAGCATAAATGCACCCAGCAATAAAAATTGCTGAGCGGTGGAAGCTACTCTGACGATAGGAACCAATCCAGATCGTAGCTGCAACATGGCGTAAGCTGTGTCGTGCTGAACGGCATGTCCGCATTCATGTGCCGCTACAGCAGCAGCTGCCACACTGCGTCCATGAAATACTTCCGGACTTAAATTAACTGATTTATCTAATGGATTGTAATGGTCGCTTAAGAAACCACTGGATTCTCTGACACTGACATTGTGTAATCCATAATACCGCAACATATCCTGAGCAATCTCGCTTCCGGATTTATTGGAACGAAGACCTATTTGTGAATAATGATTGAATTTGGATTTTAGTCTGGCTGAAACGATCATTCCAACTACCGATAATACAATAGTAAGAATATACCAAATCATGTAATCTGCATTAAGTACCATATTTTATAATTTTTAATTTTGATAAGTATGTAAACATAAGAAACCAGAAAGAGATTCCAAAGAGTACTTAATAATTTCTTAATGTATAAAGTCAAATCCGGTATAAGGCCTTAGAGCATCCGGAATGCGGATACCCTCAGGGCCCTGGTGATTTTCGAGAAGCGCCGCAACAATTCTGGCTAATGCCAGAGCACTTCCATTTAAAGTATGTGCAATGACCGATTCGCCTTTTTCATTTTTAAAGCGAAGTTTCATTCGGTTAGCCTGAAAACTTTCAAAATTTGATACCGAACTGACTTCGAGCCATCGTCCCTGTGCCGCTGAATACACTTCAAAATCATACGTCAATGCGGAGGTAAAACCCATATCTCCGCCACATAAGCGAAGGATGCGGTAAGGCAATTCAAGTTTGACAAGTAATTGCTCAATATGTTGGATCATTTCCAGTAAAACATCATAGGATCGGTCCGGATGTTCAATTCTGACAATTTCTACTTTATCAAACTGATGTACGCGATTCAGACCTTTGACATGGGCACCATAGGATCCTGCTTCTCGTCTGAAACACGGGGTGTAGCCGCATAATTTTATTGAAAACTGATCATCTTTTAAGAGTACATCCCGGTATAAATTAGTCACTGGTACTTCAGCCGTTGGAATGAGGTATAAATTATCCTTTTCAATAAAATACATTTGGCCTTCTTTATCGGGCAATTGCCCGGTGGCTTTGGCAGAATCTTCATTGACTAAAAGCGGTGGCTGGATTTCTTCATAACCTGCCTTTGCAGCTTCATCCAGAAAAAAATTAATCAGCGCCCGCTGTAATTTGGCGCCTTTATTCCGGTATAAAATAAATCCGGATCCGGATATTTTAACCCCAAGCTCCATATCAAACAAATCGTATTTTTTCGCCAGATCCCAATGTGGGAGAGCCGATTCAGGCAATACAGGAAGGTCATTTGTCCAATCTTTGTAAATAAAATTGTCGTCAGCAGTTTTGCCAAACGGTACAGAATCATGCGGTATGTTTGGCAATTGAATCAATGCTTGTTCGATCGCCTGTTTATTTTCTTCAAAAACCTGCTCAAGTTTTTTGACCTGCTCTTTTAAAGTACTTACTTCCAGTTTAATAGGTTCCGCATCGGCCGCTTTTCCCGCTTTAAATAATTCACCAACTTCGCGGGATAATTGATTCAGACGGGATAATAACTGGTCTATCTCTGATTGTTGAGATTTTCGGAGATCGTCTTTTTGTATGATTTGATGGACTAAGCTTATCTGTTCTGCAGGTAAATTCCGCTTGGAATAAGCCTCTAATACCCGCTCTGTTTCGTTTCTTAGAATCCTGAGTTCGACCATTTTATCTTTAATTACAGGCGGCAATGTTACATCAAGTCTGTGAAATTTTTAAAAAAATTATGAAAAAACGAATAAGTCTTTAGTATATTTGCCCTAGCAAAACAGAACTGGTATAACAGTTCATCGCATCCTCAGAGTTTTACCCAGTTAGTCTCAATCAAATATTTTTAAGAAAAGACCCAATTTGTTTCCTGATTAACTAAAGCCCTGATTTTCGATTTGTGTAACAAGCCATTTTATTTTTTCAAATCTATTTATTGAATCTTCTTATTTGTTCAATTTTATTATATGTATGACATAATACAACTCAATGACATGCTGGTTCCGGAACTCCGTGAAGTAGCCGAAAAATTACAGGTTGAAAACTCTAAAAAACTCAGCAAACAGGATTTGATTTATAAAATCCTGGACAAACAAGCGCTGGATAAAAGTTCACCGGAGAAATCTGAAAACACCGAAAACAATGGAGCCTCAGATGATGCCACTCCAGCTTATGAAATCCTGGAAGACGAACACAATGTGCGTCACAGAAGAAGACGGATTGTAAAATCAGAAGCTGCCGTTGACAATTCAACTTCGGAAGAACGTGTAGAAACCGAAGAGCCTTCAAAAGTAGTCAATGAAGCTGAACCTGTACTCGAAGAAAGCAGGCCACGCTATCATCAACAGGAAAGACGACAGGAAGACAACCGGAACAATAATTATCGCAAAAATTATCGAAATAATGAGAATAGCTCTGCCAATGAATCCAAGGAAGGAGAAGAAGAAAACACGACCACCGATGGAGAATCCATTACCGAATCACCAAAAAAAGCAGAGCCTTTATTTGTGGTAGAATTGGAAGGAGTCGTTGAAGGGATGGGCGTATTGGAGATGATGCCCGATGGCTATGGCTTTTTAAGAAGCTCAGATTACAATTATCTTTCTTCACCCGATGATATTTATGTGAGTCCTTCTCAAATAAAATTATTTGGACTAAAAACAGGAGATACTGTGGTAGGTGCAATCCGTCCGCCAAAAGAAGGTGAAAAATATTTTGCCTTATTAAAGGTATCCCGTATTAATGGCCTGGAGCCAAGTATGATCCGTGACCGCGTACCCTTTGATTATCTGACGCCCTTATTTCCAAAGGAAAAATTCAATCTCTGTACCAGTACAGTCGGAAAAGACTATGGCAACCGGATGATCGATTTATTTACCCCGATTGGTAAAGGTCAACGTGGTTTGATTGTCGCTCAGCCGAAAACAGGAAAGACGTTTTTATTAAAAGATATCGCAAATGCCATATCGGCAAATCACCCGGAATGTTTCCTGTTGATTCTTTTGGTCGATGAACGTCCGGAAGAAGTTACGGATATGAAACGCAATGTAAATGCCGAAGTTATATCTTCTACTTTTGATGAGCCGGCCGATAATCACGTACGGGTAGCTAATATTGTACTGGAAAAAGCCAAACGAATGGTAGAATGCGGACACGATGTGGTGATTCTTCTGGATTCCATTACGCGTCTGGCCAGAGCCTATAATACGGTAGCACCCTCTTCCGGAAAAGTATTATCCGGTGGAGTTGAAGCCAATGCGCTGCAAAAACCTAAAAAATTCTTTGGAGCTGCCCGTAAAATTGAAAATGGCGGTTCTTTGACCATTATAGCTACTGCGCTTATCGATACAGGATCCAAAATGGATGGTGTCATCTTTGAAGAATTCAAAGGTACCGGTAATATGGAGTTGCAGCTTGACAGAACCTTGTCCAACAAGCGTTTATACCCATCTATTGACCTGACCAAATCCAGTACCCGCCGGGAAGATCTGTTGCTGGATGATGCAACCATTCAACGGATGTTTGTCTTGAGAAATCACCTGGCCGATATGAAACCTGAAGAAGCCATAGAATTTGTGAAAAAGCATATGGTTGGGACGGCCAATAACGATGAATTTTTAGTGTCGATGAATAGCTAGAAAATATTGTTTGAATCCAAAAAAACTGTATCTTTGCAATCCTTTTTAATAAGGCGCTGAAAATCATTTTATTATGAAACGTACATTTCAACCTTCCAGAAGAAAAAGAGCCAACAAACATGGCTTTAGAGCCCGTATGAAATCAAAAAACGGAAGAAAAGTTCTTGCGAGAAGAAGAGCCAGGGGTAGACTGCGTTTGAGCGTTTCCGATGAAAGCGGCCTGAAATAATTAGCCCTGATGGCATGGTGAGTCCTGATGATCGTTTTCCAGCCAGGCTCCGGATTAAATCCCAGAAAGATATAGAATTACTTTTTGAGCAAGAGCAATCCTGCTTTGTACATCCTCTTTTGTTAAAATACCATTTCGCTAAATCTCAGGATCAAAAACTGTATTCTCCTCAATTTGCGGTTTCTGTTCCTAAACGCAGTTTCCGGAAAGCGCATGATCGCAATGCCCTGAAACGCAAAATCCGGGAAGCCTACCGCCTCAATTGGAAATCTTTCTTTCCGGAGGAATCTCCATATAAAGTATTGCTGATGTTTATTTATGTGGGTAAACAGGCTGTTGAATACAAGGATATTGAAAAAAGTGTCAGACAGTTGCTCAGAAGATTGGAAGAGTTTTAGGTATGAAGATTTTCAATTTAGTTCTTCAGTTGGTTATAGTAATCTAAACTATGTGGTAAAGAGATGAAAAAATATCTAATTGTTATAATTCTTTTAAATTCATATTTATCTTATTCACAAAGGACAAAATTTACAATTGAGATTTACACAAATCCGGCCTTTACTAAGACCTATATGCCGGATCGATTTTCACCACCATTTTCTACTGATACTTATGCATTAATATTTGGTAAAGAGGAGCCCACCATTGGCATCTTTGGTTATAACCGTGGATTATCTTTAGGAGTACTAATTAATAAATCAGTTGAACTTCAATTAACTTATTCAAAATCCTTAAAAGGCCAAAGAAATAGTAAAGATATTAATCAAATTAGCAAATTAATTGATTTTGGAATGTACACTGAACATTCTGATGAGTTCACTTTAGGATTTAGACTATTAGATAGGAAATTATTTGGCATGAATAGGTTTAGTTACTTATTAGGATTAATATTTTCTCATTATTCATTACTAAAGGCAGGGTATTATATAAAGAATAATTCAATTTGGTCAGAAGCTGTAATTCAATCCAACGCTCAAATATTTGATCCAAATTTTAGCATTCTACGACCAGGCATAGCAACTGAAATTGAATATCAATTACTTAAGGATGCTCATTTTTCATTAAATGTTGGATTAAAATTAAATCAATATTTCAATTCATTTAATATCAACTTTAATTCAGGCCTTGGAGGCAGACCAAGGGGTTATGCTTTTACCATTGGCCCTTCATTTAAACTAAAGTATCAGCTTTGAAATATCCATTGTTTTAATTTTTATTCAATCCTTTTGCATTACATACGAAAAACGCTTTTCCCAAGATAATAGAATTAAGTTAGGCTTGAATTTTAATTTTGGGTTTCCGAATTACTATGCGATTAATGATGAATTATATCAACGTATCCGTCATACCAAGTGCATTAATTTATTCCAATGTATAGGATTTAGTCATTCCGTTCATTTTTTTTATTTGAAATTATTTCGGTGAAGTGCTATTTTTAATGTTTTCTCTTAACTATCAATCTCACGATGATGAAAAAAATATCGATTATTGTATTCATTTTTTTTACATTAAATAGTCAAGTCAGATATTCTATTTTGTCAGGATTTAACTATAGCAATTTAAATCCTGTGCTTTTGGATGACAAATTTGTAAGTCAAGATGATTTTAAATACACTTTATTATATCACTGTGGAATAGGTATTTCATTTCCTATTAATATAATAAGGATTTATTCTGGTTTAATTATTTCTGCAAGGGGGGCCAGGGATTACGCCTATTCTTTTCCCCTTGCCGATTTTGTTTATGTTAATTATACATTTCTTGAGTTACCACTACTTATTTCCAAAAATATTGGTTCAAGATTTGAATTTGGGGGTGGAATGGTCTGTAACTACAAATTAGCTACAAACATAGTACTTCAGGGTGATGAAAAAGAGGACTTTGGCTTAGATTTAAAAATGATTGTTCGTTACAAAATAAGGGATAAGCTAAGGTTGGAAGGATCTTATCTCTATGGCAATCTGGATAAATATATTTTTAATAAAAAAGATAACTTTTTACATTCCGTTTTTGGTTTAAGCCTTAATTATTATTTAAATTAAAAAACAAGGCTTCCAAACTCACTGCTTTTTTCATTACTTGATTTGAGCGATCTTTCATCTCCAGCCAGCCTAGCGGATATTGTTTCAATCTATTAATTTTATTGCACTCCTCCCGCCATTCTCATAACTTTTATTTTATCTACCATACTGTACAACCAGTTTTTATCAATAAGGCGATTATCCGCTTTAATTTCATGCATCCATTTTTCTTTTTCTGTACGATGCATTTGTTTGGTAATGAATAAACGGGTGGCATGATGTAAAAAATTGGAATAGTACTCCCGGTGATAACCGAGTTTTTTAGAACGTTTGATGAGATTTTTAGTAGCCTGGATCTGATTGTGCATGAGTTCGTCTTCGTGAATTTCAAAATAGATTTTAATCATCTCAACCCGTGCATTTAATTCAATCAATGGATCTCTGAATACACTGGTATTCAAAAGATACAGTGCTTTGGAATATTCTTTTTGTTCTTTGTATATTTTAGCGAGGTTAAAGTGATAAATAGTATTGCGTTCTTTGGGATTGACCAGGTTTTTGTATTCTTCAAGCAGCCTGATTGCCAGTTCCAAATCATTCATGCGGATACACAGCGCAATGATATTTTTATAGGTCAGACTGCTCATGACGCCATAGTCGAGAAGCCATCCGTGTTTAACGCAATGCTGAAATAAATCCAGGGTTTGGGTAAAATAGGAAGTATTGTTTTGATTGATTTTGCGAATACAATAATTTAAAGCTGTCAGATAAATTTCACGCCCTCTTTCAAAATCAAAATCGACTTCAAACTCCCGGATCATTTTGAGATACTGAGTGAAATACTGATCGTCTGCCGGATGTTGGTACATTTTTATAGCCAGAAGATATATCTCTATTTCAGGATATTGTGACCAGTCTTTTGACTCAGCGTAATCCAGCCAGGCCCCGATCATCGGATATTCCAGACTCGTTGCTCCTATCGATTCATGAGACAATTGCTCGAGGTAAATTCGCAATCGTTTGATCATGGAAGAAACATCCAGGATTTCCGAACTTTCTTTAAAATCAAAATAACTAAATCTGTTTTTAAAAGACTCATACGATAGCAACTCCATATCCAGGCGATAGCGGATTTCGTATTTTTCAGGATTCCAGCTAGTTTGTTTTTGTAAATTGGACCGCAGGTTTGAAGCTTGATTTTCAAACAAGTTGATTTGTTTGGATTTGCGCAGGTACCTGATAAAAGACAATTCTTTTTCAAAACCAGCTTGTTGCATTTCATCTATAAACAAAAAGTTTTTAAGTTGCCTGAAGAGTTCAGAAAAAAACAAACGGAGTTTGACATCCTCAAATGCTTGTTTTGGATATAAAAACTGGTGCAGTTTTTCTTTTAACTGTTGCAGGGGAAGTAGGATACAACTGTCTATTTTTTCCAGCCCGGAAACCAGTTTGGTGTTTGAATTAAAATAGGGTGAGTTCAAAAATTTGATAAAATGCTGTTTTTGACGGCGATTTAGTGTTAAATAAAGCTCCAGGAATTGAGGATTTTTCATAATATGACTTACAAATAAATTAAATAAACGATTGATAAACAATAATATATACAAATTATATTGATAATTGTGCTTACAAAGTACAAATTTTTTATTTTTCGGAAGCCATAGTGATAGATACATTTGTAATGCGATGTAAATGGCCAAAGACAATGAATAGATTTATCAGAAGATTCATTTTTGCCATAGTAATCTTTTCAGTTGCAATAAGTACTGTAGTACCTGCTATTGCACAAGAAAAGCTTACTATGTTTCTCATGGACCAGGGATGGTCTGGAGACACAAATTTTATTGAACTCCGGTGCAGTCAATTTCAAAAAATCGCATCATTTACGGTATCCATCCGCGAACAAAGTTTGAAAGGAGTTTTTGATACAATCGATCAGCTTATACTTCCCAATTTTCAAAAGAACAGCAATTACAATTACAATAGCGGTACGTTGACGATCAACTGGACTTCCCCTTTGGTCGATGGTTACAATGTACCGGACGGGGATCGTATTTTCAGAATTCGCTGGATTGGTAATCAGGCCTTAAATCCCTGTTACGAAATTTTTTCATTTTCTCAAGTTATCAAAGTCGAGCAGATGAACTTTGATACCTCTCAGATTATTGGATATACTTCTTGTCAGGTTTTAACCAGCCTTCCCAGCTATTTTAGTGCCTATCAGGACAGGAACCTCAACTGTAGTCACGATGCCATGGAACCTGTATTTAATTACTTTACCATCCAGGATAGTTTTAATCAAACTACCCGTATTTATAAAAACCCTCAGCAACTTATCTATTCCAAAGCTGATTTTGGGCGACATTATTTTAAAATTATTCCAATTAACAGTCATTGGACTTCATGTAATGCCAGTCAGAGTCTGGTCATTGATTCCACAACCCGCCTTATCAATCTGAACTATGGTATTCAGCCATTGGTATCTTGTCCGCAACTCGAAGTGGAGATCAATACACCAATTGTAAGGCGATGTGTAAATAATATCTATTACATCCGGTATCGCAATACAGGTACACAGGCGGAAGATTCTGCCAAAATCAGGATTAAGCTGGATCCGTATATGAGTCTTGTCGCATCGAGCATTCCTGTTGCTTCGTTACAGCCACCTTATGCAGAATTTTCTATTGGCAAACTCAATTTATTTGAATCAGGTAGTTTTCAGATTACGGTTTATATCGATTGCAATTCGACCGTAGTCGGTCAAACCCATTGTATCGCAGCTGAAATACTTCCCAAATACGATTGTTTTAAATCCCCTTTATGGTCAGGAGCAAGTATTGAATTAAAAGCAAATTGTGCAAATGGAAAGGCAAGTTTCAGAATCGAGAATGCAGGAGCTCAAAACATGTTGGATCCTATACAATACTGGATCGTAGAAGACGATATCATGCCCGGTCTGAAAAAAGATGTGCAATTAAATTCCGGTCAATTCCTGGATCTGGAATATCCGGCAAACGGAAAGACATACCGACTTATAGCTGATCAGGTTTTATATCATCCCGGCCATTCCAATCCGACCCTGGCTTTGGAAGCTTGTGGACGCGATGGCATGGGAAATTTTAGTACCGGATTTTATTTACAGTTTCCCGAAGACGAAGAAGATCCGGATATTGCCATTGATTGTCAGGCTTCCAGAGCTTCTTTTGATCCAAATGATAAAACCGGTATGCCTTTAGGTTATAGTCCGGAGCATTTTGTCGAACCCGATCGGATCCTGGAATATAAAATCAGGTTTCAGAATGTTGGAAATGATACAGCCTTTAAAGTCATTATTGTAGATACATTGAGTGAATGGATGGATTTAAAAACCCTGGAGGTTTTGGATGCATCGCATAAGTATAGTTTCCATTTGGTAGATCGGATCCTGACGTTCCGTTTTGATCCGATTTACCTTCCTTACCAGGCGATTGATGATGCAGGTTCCAATGGTTTTGTAAGTTATTCTATAAAAGCTAAAAAGGAAACTCCTTTAAAAACAAAAATCACCAACGAAGCAAAAATATTTTTTGATTTTAATCCGGCGATTCTGACAAACACCACGACACATACACTGGCTACAGATTTTATTATAGTCTCTGTAGATCCAGCCGATCCTTACAACACGATGTTGAACATTTATCCAAATCCAGGGACAGACTTTTTGATTATTGAATCAGAATGGATGTCCATGGAAAAGGATGTTATGATTTATGATGCCTATGGAAAATTAATTCAGTCTGAACAGCTGCATGAACGGAAAAGTAACATTCAATTAAATAATATCCATACGTCGGGTATTTATTTTTTACACATCCGGGATATGCATCAAAAAACCTGGATCAGAAAATTGATCATAGGCAAAAAATATTAAAGGACAGTTAAGAACGCTGAGCTGTTCCGGTTGACCTTGTGACGAGGAATGAAACCAAAATCCCGGTATTCTTGTATTTACAGGAGTATCGGGATTCATTAATCGGAAATTCTAAGATGATAATACTAATCTTATAGAATTTCGTTACAAAGGCTCTACCACAAAATCAATTATTAACTATTCATTATTACTTATTAATTAATAATGAATTGCCATAATAATCCCATGTGCAAACTGTGGGAATACCTGAAATTGTGAACGGGACCGGTCTTACCAGCAAGACCGGTTTTTTTATCTACGCGAAATGCTGTCTTTTGCCTGAACCGAGAAAATAATTTAATATCTGTTATGAAGTAATTTTTCAATTTGGGTTCCCAGTGTTTTGGAGTTCACGACTACCAATGCCCGTTTTTTAAAATCATCGAAAGTCTTTCGGGGTGCTTTGATGCGATAGCGATCCTGCATTGACCAGTTTGCTGAATACAGGCCGATCCGGTCGGAAGATGATTTTTTATGAATGATCAAATTACTGAAATATTCTTCTTCAATGCATACTGCATTTATTTTATATGCAATTCGTATACTGGCTTTGCATTGATGCCTATCAAAAAATAAATAAAGGGAATCAACAGGACTTCTTTTATGGAAGGGATAGGAATTTTCAAATATGATATGATAATGTATATCGTTATGTATGCGTTTGATCCAATTTCTCAATTCCTGGATTAAAGAATGAGGTGCCGGAATTCCCTGGCTGCCTTTAGGGCTTTGAGAAAAGTGTCCGGAAACATCAGGATAAAAATCAAGAAATGCCTTATTAATTGAATCGGTAAAAGTCGCTTCATACCGAATTGGATTTATTATGTCAGAATGATCCCAATAGAAACGATCCACTACTTTCCAGTCTTTGGGAATACAGAAACTCATGACATTGATACCGGTAATGATAGAATCCATAATTTGATAAGTTCTGAAATAGATGTTATTTGTTTTTGATTCAGAAGCATGAGTATCCTTAAAAACGGCGGATACTTTAGTGTCGGGACCACAGGAAGCATACAAGACCAATAGTCCGAATGAAGTGATAAGAATTGATTTCATGAGATTTCAATAAAAAGTATCCGTACAAGGAAGTGCAGCTAGCTGATAAGTTCAACATTAGCAGAGGCATT
>CAZALD010000005.1:105566-146754 GCA_964486185.1 uncultured Saprospiraceae bacterium | reverse complement strand
CCTTGTCGGGTAAGTTCCGACCTGCACGAATGGTGCAACGATCTGGACACTGTCTCGGCCATGAGCTCGGTGAAATTGTAGTATCGGTGAAGATGCCGGTTACCCGCCACGGGACGAAAAGACCCCGTGCACCTTTACTACAACTTCACATTGTGCTTGAATATAAAATGTGTAGGATAGGTGGGAGACTTTGAAGCGGCCACGCTAGTGGTCGTGGAGTCGACGTTGAAATACCACCCTTTTTATATTTAGGTTCTAACCCTATACCCATAGGGGACAGTGTGTGGTGGGTAGTTTGACTGGGGTGGTCGCCTCCTAAAAAGTAACGGAGGCTTGCAAAGGTGCCCTCAGCATGGACGGTAATCATGCGTAGAGCGTATTAGTATAAGGGCGCTTGACTGAGAGACGGACGCGTCGACCAGGTACGAAAGTAGGCTAAAGTGATCCGGTGGTTCCGCATGGAAGGGCCATCGCTCAAAGGATAAAAGGTACGCCGGGGATAACAGGCTGATCTCCCCCAAGAGCTCATATCGACGGGGAGGTTTGGCACCTCGATGTCGGCTCGTCACATCCTGGGGCTGGAGAAGGTCCCAAGGGTTCGGCTGTTCGCCGATTAAAGTGGCACGTGAACTGGGTTCAGAACGTCGCAAGACAGTTCGGTCTCTATCTGTGGTGGGCGTTATAACATTGAAGGGAGCTGACTCTAGTACGAGAGGACCGAGTCGGACGTACCGCTAGTGTATCTGTTGTGCCGCCAGGTGCAGCGCAGAGTAGCTATGTACGGACTAGATAAGCGCTGAAAGCATCTAAGCGCGAAGCTATCCTTAAGATGAGTGTTATATGGGGTCGTAGTAGACGACTACGTTGATAGGCTATAAGTGAAATCGTAGTAATACGTTTAGCTGAGTAGTACTAATTACCCCTAAACTTCCTTTTTTTTTCATCTTCTGCTCTTTTTCTCTTCCAACCTTTTTTTTTTACCAAGAATTGAAATCCTTGGTGATGATTTTGGATATGATCATGTTGATATCCTCGAACTTTTTTAAGATATAGAGCCCTGTGCTCAAAAATTTTAGGTGGCTATAGCGAGGGGGTTCCACCTCTTCCCATTCCGAACAGAGAAGTTAAGCCCTTCTGCGCCGATGGTACTGAACGCAAATTCGGGAGAGTAGGTCGCTGCCGTTTTTTTTCAAAAGTCCTGCACGAAAGTGACAGGACTTTTTTTATTTCACACACCCACACTCACACACATACCCATGCTGAATTTTTCGGGACTTTTTTTAATTCCAGAACTTTATTTATGAGCAAGGATTAACCCAGCCATTCGGCTGGCAGGGAATGATGATTTTAGAAGATGGACTAAAAAAATACTCCTTTATTTCACACACCCACACTCACACACACACCCATGCTGAATTCACCGACACCCATGCTGAATTTTTCGGGACTTTTTTTAATTCCAGAACTTGATTTACGAGCAAGGATTAACCCAGCCATTCGGCTGGCAGGGAATGATGATTTTAGAAGATGGACTAAAAAAATACTCCTTTATTTCACACACCCACACTCACACACACACCCATGCTGAATTCACCGACACCCATGCTGAATTTTTCGGGACTTTTTTTAATTCCAGAACTTGATTTACGAGCAAGCCTGCCCGACGCAGGAAGGAATTAACCCTGCCTACCGTTTAGGTAGGGAATTATGATTTTAGAAGTAGTTAAAGAATATTAGATTCTATCCATACACCATGACTGAGGCAGTCAGGCACACGCATGCACACTTCAATACAATTTGTTTTGTTTAAATTCGCTCACATTTTTAATGATCCAATGTACAATTGTGATTGCCACAAGTTTGATCGTTTGTATATGTCATTTAGTAAATCTAAAAAATGAGGAAGTTATAATATCTCAATTTTTTTGTAGCTCAATTCAATTTAAAACAATATCATAATCCTTAGGTAAACCAGGAGCAACCTGGGTGTACCTGCATCATGACTTTTGGGATGGATTAATTTATTATAAGCATTCTTATATTAAGAAAGAAGTTATAAATGGTATTGCTTATAATGAAATTCATCACCAGAATGGACTGAAATTTTACTTCAGTGAACGAAACGGGCAATTGTTTTTTATTCAGGGAAATCAAAAGGAGCGGTTGCTATTTGATAAAATTACCAACATTGGAGATTTTTGGTTTATCGAACCTCCGGATCAACATTTGCTTTTTCCTTTTTTAGTTGAGGTAATAGATACCAGCTCTGTATTAATAAATGGAATTCATCTTAAAAATTGGGAGCTAAAATATACTCCGTGGGATTCAAATAGTTGGAAAAAAAAATTTGATGTATTTATTGAAAGAATGGGAAGTATTAATCGTTATATTGATCCGTATGACGATTTTTTAAAAAATGGGGCTGATGCAGGGATAGGTGGTGAACTTATATGTTATTCTGATGATGAAATATTATAGGAACGTACGCCAGGGATATGTAATAAATTTTTGAAAAATAATGAATCTTATTTTTTGAAACAACCACTTCAATTTAATTATATAAATGGCAACCTGGAATTAAGTGATTTATCAAATGTAATTCAAATAGATCTCTATAATTTTATTGGTCAAAAAATTAATTCTGACAAAGTACTTTCAGAAAAAATAATTATAAAGACGAATATGCAAAGTGGTTTTTTAAGGTTAATTTACAAAGATGGATATCAAAAAACTATTAAATTTTAAGTTCATAATCCATGTAAAATCTTGATCTGGTTTTATGATAAAATGAAGATTTGTCTAAACAGCCATAATTCAATAATATCCAAACAAATACTAAAAGATTTAATTTACAATTCATCTCCAGAGATAAGATTGATAAATAATAAAGCAATTGGCGATTTTATTTTTTATGTTATCTTTTTAAGAATAGACTTACACTCTGACATGGTCTTAACTCGTCGGACTGAAAAGAGGGAATTCGGCAATTTGTAAAAGTTGTCAGAGTAGTTAGAAATATTTTAAAATTCAGAGATGATAATTGGTTCATTTTGTAATTTTGTACTTACTAATATTTTATGGATAGCTCAGACTTTAAATACCTTTTGGCTTACCTCACTCCGGTATTTGGTTTTCTGGGTTTTTATTATCAATCCTGGATGAGCCCGGGTAGTTTTTATTTGGGTTTTATCATTATTCCGGTACTTGAATTTATTTTACCGGTCTCTGCTAATTCAGACATGGAAACACAAATGGCGAGGACATCGGATAAAAAGTTTTTTGATATTTTATTGTACCTCAATCTTCCGATATTGTATAGTTTGATGATTTATTTTTTAGTATGTTTGGATTCACAATCTATAAACTTAAGTACATGGATTTTTTTAGTTCTTAATATGGGCATTCTGTCAGGTGTTCTAGGAATAAATGTAGCCCACGAATTAGGTCATCGCAATCATTGGTTTGATAAACTGGTAGCCCAGTTATTGTTACTCCCTAGTTTGTATATGCATTTTACTATACAACATAACAATTGGCATCATAAATATGTATCTACACCATCAGATCATTCTTCAGCAAGGATCAACGAAGTAGTTTATTCATTTTGGTTGCGAAGCATTGTGGGAGGAATTGTAGCCGCATACAAACTTGAAAGAAAAAGATTGAAAAACCAAGGACATTCCTTTATTCATTGGAAAAATTATTTATTCTATCAAATATTAATTCAAATAGTATATCTCACGAATATTGCTTATTTTTTAGGATGGTTTGCATTTTTATCTGTTTTAATTTCTGCATTAATCGCCATTCTGTTGCTGGAGACAATTAATTATATAGAACATTACGGCTTAAGACGAGAAGCGACCAAATCCGGCCAATATGAAAAAGTAAATCCATCTCATTCCTGGAATTCGAATCATAGTCTTGGACGGATTTTTATGTACGAACTCACACGCCATCCGCATCATCATCAAAAAACATCGGTCAAATATCAAAATCTGCAAAATCTTCAGAAAAGTCCTCAACTTCCATTTGGCTACCCAGCCAGCATGTTGTTGAGTCTGGTTCCTTCCCTTTGGATTAGGAAGATGAACTCACTTTTCAAACCAGAGTGATTTAGCTAATATTTCGAGGTAATTAAGCAATCATAAATACATTGGCAATTTGCGAAAAATTTCATAATCAATTGATAATGAAATAGATAAATCAATATGTGGAATCATAGCCCTTAATTCGAAAAAAATTGATAAGTTGCAGAATATCAGCAACATGCGTTGTAGATTTGTCAACTCTTAAGAGTTGACAAATCTATATCTCTAATATCAAAATCTGCAAAATCTTCAGAAAAGTCCTCAACTTCCATTTGGCTACCCAGACAGTATGTTGTTGCGTCTGGATCCTTCGTTTTAGATTAGGAAGATGAGCGCACTTTTCAAACCAGCGTGATTAAGCAAATATTTCGAAGTAATTAAGCAATCATAATCACATTGGCAATATATAAAAACTATCATAATTAATTGACAATGAGCAAAATAAGTTCATATATTGGCTCGAACCAAAAGATTCAAAAAAAATTGATAAGTTGCAGAATATCAGCAACTTGCGTTATAGATTTGTCAACTCTTAAGAGTTGACAAATCTATTTCTCTTTAAAACGCATCCCTGATTCATCAATATTCTAAAAATCAATTATATACACATATAATTTAAATATTATATAAATAAATTGTATTCACATTTCTATCACAAATCAAATTATGATGATTTTCAGGATTTGTATTATTTTTGCAATCCATTTTAAAAGACCTTGATATGATCGCGGTAGTTAATATAGCAGGACAACAATTTAAACTGAGCTCAGGGCAAAAATTATTTGTCCACCGTCAGGATGCTGAAAAAGGAGCTAAACTGAGTTTTGACCAGGTGCTTATGCTAATAGATGGTGATTCTACTCAGGTAGGTACACCTACTGTAGCTGGTGCTAGTATTTCTGCTACAGTTCTGGATCATGCTAAAGGTGATAAAGTGATAGTTTACAAGAAAAAAAGAAGAAAGGGTCTGGAAAAAAAGAATGGACACCGCCAATCTTTTACTCAAATTCAGGTAGACTCTATTAATGTTTAATTTTTTAAAAGAAAACAGTCATGGCTCATAAAAAAGGTGAAGGTAGTACCAGTAACGGACGCGACAGCAACAGTAAAAGATTAGGCGTCAAATTATTTGGTGGTCAGGAAGCAATTCCTGGTAATATTATTGTACGCCAACGAGGAACTAAATATCACCCAGGAACAAATGTTGGCATCGGCAAAGATTTTACATTGTTTGCTCTAAAAGCTGGTGTTGTTACATTCAAAAAGACCGCCAAAGACCGGAATATTGTACATATCATCTAAAATCTTCTCAGTTTTAGAGTTCAATAATTTCTAATTTATCTTCTTCGATCCAACCTTGGTCAAATTCCTTGGTTTGTACTTTTAACCAACCACTTATTTTGTCCTGAATTTTTAAAAATTGACCCGGAATTAATTCTTGCCGTAATTCACTATGTAAATCTGGCGATAAGTGAAGCTTTGTTTGTTTCATCAAAATCCCTTCATTTCGGTTGTGCTTTATGTTATCTCGTTGAATGGCTAATAATATACATAGAAAACCAAACAACAGAAGAAAATACCTTATTGGCTTTAAATTTAATTTCTGAAGACTTTTTATTTTCAAAAAGCTTATCGATATCATAAAACTTATTGTAAACATTCCAATGATTAACCAATCCAGTGGTTGAAGGCACAATAAAATAAATCGATAGTACTTAGTAAGTATAAATTCAGGTAATTCAAAGCTTTCAACATTGGCTGCTTTTCTGGCAAGTTTTAGATTATTCTGACAATCTTTGCAATTTGGATTCCACTTTAATGCTTTGTTATAATATAGAATCGCTTTTGGGTATTGGTTTAATTGATAATACGTGTTGGCTATATTATAATAGAGCTGTTCTCCTTTTCCACCTTGAGAAATAATCAGATTCCATTCAGTTAAGGCTTCATTATATTTATTTTTATCAAATAGTTCAATGGCTTTGTGCATCTGAGCGTTGAGCAGTACTGCATGACATAAACTGATTAAGTAAATTACACATTTCATTTTCTCGCAATTTCTTTAATATTTTCTATTAAATCCAAACAAATTTTTAAACAGGATTGAATTTATCAAATCACTTTACTACTAATGCTTAGTTTCAGGCATTGCCTGTTTTTTTCTTATCTCTTCCAGGGATCCGGGTTTTTCATTATCTCTTGGTAAATAACCTTCCAGATAAATTTTTTTTCCTTCCTGCAAAGGCAACATTTTACCCTTTGGTTTGGTATAAAAATCGATGTAATCAATTTTTTCCTCATTATTAAAAAAGAATCTCATACTGCTGCATTGGATATTATTCGTGCCAACATATCCTTTTTTTTCATCCAAAATAAAATAAACCGATTCTGCATTACCCTGGACATCCATAAACTGAATTTTGCTATTCTTAAAATGTGCCTGAATTTCTCTACCCTTTAATTGATTTTCCAAGAGCTTGCCATCTCTGTTGATGATAAAAGCTTTATAACGCAAAAACAAATCTTCAAGTTTTTTATCAGACATTCTGATCCATATTGTATCTCCACTGAATTGAGAAGTATCAGACCACATAACCGGATTATTAAACATATAAAAAGTAGAATCTCGTCCTGAAAAAAACAAAGAATCACATAATCCCTGCATTTTATGGCTCCAGATTTTAACATGACCCCATGCATTCAGAACCTGGAAAGTATCAGACGGTTCGATCCATCTTTCAGATATAAGATGGTCAGCTGATAAATACAAAGAATCATTTTCAAATTTACTGGCCAGATAGGGGCGCTTATTTTTTCCCAGGGCCTTATACATTGCTGTTGCTTTATTGTACACAAAGGTGTCACAAATGATAGAATAACCTTGACTTGTATCACTAACCTGTACATTACCAATTGCGATGCCAGTGTCTTTGCCGCCATCATAACGAAGCAGTAATGCATCTATAATTCTACCCGATTCCACCACTTTGGTTTGACCGGTGACAAAAAGTGATTTTGTATTTCGGTTAAATTCAATAACTTCTCCATATAATTCGCGATCACCTTCCTTGTACCAGGCATTTCCAAATAAACTTACCTGATTATTACTTTCATTGAATATAATACTATCTCCCCTGGCCGCCTGTTTTTCATCTCGTATGTAAGCCTTGGATACAAGCGTAATAATTTTCTTTTTTGCATCGTGGTAAATATTCCTGGCATCTGCAATTTGTTTGCCTTTTTTATATCTGGGATAATTTCCAAAATGCGATTGTTGGTTTTCGGTATTATAAAAACCTTGTTCGCAATAAATACTCAAACTATCTTTTTCTATTAAAGTCGGACCTGTAAATTTTACGACCGATGTTTTAGTAAAAAATACAAGTGAATCAGAAAGTAATTTCATACTATCCTGCAAAAGTACGACTACGCTATCCTTAAAAAATGCTTGTCCGTTTTCCGCAAAATAATATCCGCGATTACTTTTTAATCTGGTTTCTTTTGAAAACAATTCACCTTTTTGAAAATAGCTGGCTATTCTCGTTTTTAAATTATATTGAAGGATGTTGGTAAATAAATCCTGATCCCGGTGTTTTAATACAATATTTCCAATTAAATCGGCTATTGCCATATCGCCATTATATTTCAGGCTGTCTCCAAATATTTGTAAGCTATCACCTTCTACAATGCGTACATGTCCGATCGCTGTCATATTGTTTTCTTCAATAATCGCAGAGTCGCAGAGCAAAAATGTATTTTTGTGTTTGACCAAAACATCTTTCGACAAATATTGTATTTCCTTATCTTTCGTTCTTTCAAATCTAAAAACATCGGCATGTATCACCTGAATTTTTGAAGTACCAGTATCGGATTGAGAATATACGATACTTACAGTACATATAACTATGAATACGAAAGCACTAGTTCGGAATACAGAATTCAACATGTGGGTATTAACTCTCTTTTTGTAAATTTTGAAAAATCATTTCAGCCGCTTTTTCTCCAACCAGACTTCCAATTGCAATACCCATTCCTCCCAATCTGACAGCAGCTGCAATATTTTTTGAAACCATCTCAATAATAGGTCTTTTTTCAGGACCAAGGCCGAGTATTCCTGACCATTGATCCAATATAGTAAACTCTTTATCTTTCAGGATGTTTGATTTAACCAGTTCAAGCAATGCGGTTTTTATTTTTTCATTACATCCAAATTCAAGCGTCGTCTCTGTGTCAGGATCCAGATGACGGCCACCGCCAATCAATAGATTACCGTGAATATTGCGGAAATAAAAATATCCCCTGTCCAGATGAAAACAGCCTTTTATTTGTAAAGCTTGATGCGGCTTTAATACCATGACCATGTTTCTGGCTGCCTCTACATTCAGTTCTGGTAATAACTGATGGGCAAATCCATTCACACAAAAAATTAATTTTTTTACCCTGAGTTGTGTCTCATCTTCCAATTTCAAATTGACATAACGCTCCTGATCATTCCATTCCGTCAGTCTGGCACCATATAGTATTTTACCATGTTTATTCGTAAATATTTTCGACAAAGATTCCAACATTTTTACAGGATGTAAACCACATTCGTGATTATTAGTGATGATTTGATCAAATCCGGTTAAACCAAATGTTTCCAGTTTGGAATGATCCAAATAAAAATAATTTTGAAGTCCTGTATACTGTTTAATTTGGTTATTTAATACAGTTAATTCTTCATCTCCAAAAACAATCTGGCTATAATTGGAATGTAACAGTTCGTAACCTCCGTCGGTTGTTAAATCAATGGAGGAAGAACCCGTATACTTTAGCAATTTCTGAATACCATCATAGCGTTTTTTAAATAATGAAAACACCTTGTCCGGATCATGAAGTCTCAGGTCATCCAATAATTCAGAAGGACTGCCAAAACAGGCAAATCCTGCATTTTTTGTGCTGGCACCCGATGGAAGATAATTTCGTTCCAAAATGAGTATTCGTAAATCAGGATCCCGCTCCAGTAAAGAAATACCGGTACATATACCGACTATACCGGCTCCGATAATAGCTACATCCAGCTCATTAAAATAAATTGATTTTTCCCAATAGCTCAAATTAGACACGGCGCACACTGATTAAATTGCAAAACTAAGGTTTTGACCGGTACTATATTTTGGTCATTTAATAAAAGGGCGTAATTTTCCACCTTAAATAGTTACATATGATTCAACGTATTCAATCGATCTGGTTATTACTGGCTTCTATTTGTTTTTTAGCTCAGTGGTTGCCTTCAATAATCATGGTTCGGACAATGACATCGGGTAAGGGTGTATTTTCAGACAATGTGTTTTATGTCTCTGAGAGTACGGCGCTGATGTTAGGATCGGGAGTATCCGGAGTGATGGCCATGATTGCGATATTTTTATACAAGGAACGCACTTTTCAGATTATGATCACAGCATTGGCGAGTCTGACCCAATTGATTTTATGCGTTGGTACCATATTTTATGTATTATATAAGACTGAAAAATTAAATGATTTTAATCCGGATATGGGATTATTTTTGGCCATGGCCGGTATGGTGTTTGTATGGCTGGCCACAAGGGCTATACGTCGGGATCAGGATATCGTCAAATCAATGGATCGTTTGAGATAGATTCGGGTGAATTCCTAAATAAAAAGTAATTTGAAATTAATAATTTGCATTGCGTAATAATCGTTCCCTGCACGGTAAGGGTTTAATAATTTTTATTAAAAATCCAGTCTCAGGTTTGGTGAAAACCCGTCTGGCAAAGGTATTAGGAGAGGATGTCGCTTTACAGATCTATTTAAATTTATGTGAAATAACACGTAATGCCATAATCCGGCTGGATTGTACTAAATACCTGTTTTACAGTGACTCTATTATTGAAAATGATCAATGGTCTTCTCAACATTATCACAAATTTATCCAGAAGGGAGATGATCTTGGAAAACGGATGGCTACTGCATTTTCAATACTTTTTTCAAAACATCCTCAACTGGTCCTGATCGGAAGTGATTGTCCCTATCTTAAAGAATCACATATTCAAAAAGCTTTTGACATGCTGGAAACAGCAGATTGCGTTCTGGGTCCTGCAAAAGATGGGGGTTATTATCTGATAGGTCTAAAACAAATTATTCCAGAGTTATTTGAGCACAAATCCTGGAGCCAGAAGTCGTTACTGACAGAAACTATTGAAACCTTGTTAAAACAGAATAAATCGATTTTTTTAACAGAATTGCTATCCGATATCGATGAGATCTCAGATTGGGAAGAGTATACCAGCATAAAAAACCCTGAAAATTCACAATAATTTTACTGAAGTCCTTAGAAAAACCTTAAAAAATCGGAACTTTGAAAGTAGTTTTTCTTTGACTCGGTCAATTATCTGTATATTTCGGCCTCTAAAGTTTCCATGCATGAAACAAACCATATTTAAGATTTTAATTTTTATGATTTTCGGTAGTTTTACTACCTTAAATGCACAGGATATCAATTATACACAATATGAAATGGTTCCTGTTTTTATTAATCCGGCCAATACAGGAGGTTATTCAGGTACATTTCGTGTCGGGGGTATATATCGTGACAGAGCACCCTCAATTGAAGGAAGCTATAAAACGCCATTTCTGGCTCTGGAGATGAATTTTGGATTTGCCTTCAGAAAACAGGACTGGACCGCTCTATCCATATCCTTTTTGCAAGACCGGTCAGGTGTGATCAATTTAGGTAAAGGGGGATTCATGGCTTCCGGGGCCTACCATCTTGGAATAGGTAAAGGAGATTTGGCGATCGGAGCTACTTTTGGCGGTGTGAGTTTGAGTGCAAAAGATCCCGACAAAGCCAGCTTTAGAGACGCTTTGGCATCTGGTGCATCTTCATCACCCGACCTGATGAAATTACAACAGGGAAAAGCTGATTATAATGACATTTCAGGTGGCGTGGTTTTTACAAGCCCTGTAGGTACTAAAAAACATCATTTAAAAATAGGAATTGCTGCAAATCATATTACTCAACCCAGTGTTAGCGTAGCTGGAACCGGGGCTGTCAACAAATTAAAAATGTTATTTACGGGTAGTGCTTCTCTGCGATATCATTTGAATGAACGTACAGATCTGATTCCAATGTTATGGGTACGCAATGTGACAAAATTTTCAGAAACAGTACCTCAATGTATGCTGAGTTATTTATTTAATGCGGAGAAAAAAGTGAGGCTAAATGCTGGTTTAGGTTATCGTATGGGTGATGCTTTACAAATTATGGCCGGTGTGGATTGGAATAAAATTAAAGTACAGCTTGGATATGATATGACAACATCTGATTTATCATCAGCCCTGGATCCTACGGGATTCGGAGCTATAGAAATCGGAGTCTTATATATCGGTGCCATTACCAAAAAACCTAATCCGAAACCTAAATTATTTTGCCCGCGATTTTAAATTGTTTTAAGAAAATTCAATAGTACAACATGAAATGCAAATTCATATTTAGTAGTTTTTTCTTTGTTTTCTTGACGATATCAGCCATTGCTCAGCCGGCAGATGGCAACACCAAAGACGCTTTAATTATTTCCGGCGATGAACAAATAGCAAAAGGTCAATATTACAGGGCCCTGGAACAATATGAGCGGGCGTATAAAGACGCTAAAGAAAAAGACATTGCTATTAAAGTAGCTTATGCTCATTTATTGTTAAGGGATTATGCTAAATCAGCCAACTGGTATAATCGGGTATTAGCCAGAGATCGTTCGAATACTTACGGAGAGCATCGTTTAAATTTTGGCCGTGCATTAAAAATGAATGGTTCCTATACCGAAGCAGGAGAAGAGTTTACAAAATTTATTGAATCCACTCAGGATGATACGTTGCGGGCCTGGGCTGAAAATGAATTAAAGGGAATCGAGCTGAGAGCAACTATGAAAGATAATGTCGCTCTTGAAGTAAAAAATGCAGGTTCTGCGGTAAATACTCCGGAATCTCAGAATAGTCCTGCAATCGATAAAACCGGAACTCTGTATTTTAGTTCTCTCGAAGGTAAAACCAGTAAAAAGGATAAAGAATCAGATAAAGAGGAATCTGATTTTTCAAAATTATACAGCAGCACGTATGCAGAAGGTACCGGATGGTCAAAAGCAAGCGAACTTCCTGAATTAATAAACAGGGTTGGTTATCATACGGCTAATGTCAGTTTTTCTAAAGATGGCAATACCATGTTTTTTACCAGGACGGTTTCTGACGGAGGTCATATGGAAGAAAGTAAAATCTATGCTTCCAGCCGTACCGCAACAGATTGGAGTCCTCCACTGGAAGTAAAGGGAGTAAATGGCGATTATATGGCCAGACATCCGGTGGAAGGAGAATTATTTGGATCCAGGGTCTTGCTTTTTTCAGCAAATATCCCGGGTGGTAAAGGAGGATTTGATTTGTATTATGCCAATAAATTGTCTGAAGCTGAATACTCTTCTCCGGTGAGTCTCGGTGCATTAAATACCCCGGGAGACGAATTGTGTCCATTTATGGAGGAAGGAACCTTATATTTTAGTTCGGATTATTATCCTGGAATCGGGGGTTTCGATATTTTTAAAAGTAAATGGAATGGTAGTGAATGGTCTGCGCCCGAAAACATGGGTATTCCGATAAATTCAAGTGCAGATGATTTATTTTATAAGCAAAGTCCGGATGGCGATCGTGCTTTGTTGATTTCAAACCGGCCAGATCCACAGTCAAAGTCATTAAAAAGCAAAACCTGTTGTGATGACATTTATTTTATTGATAAACGCAAATTAGTCATTGATCTGACGACTATAGTAATTGATGAAAAAAAGAAAGGTATAAAAGGTGCCACTGCTCAACTGATGGAAATTGTTGGCGGTAAAGATGGTAATTTTAAATCCAAGACCAATACGGAAGGAAATGAAATCAGCCATTCTCTGGATAAAGATAAATCCTATAAAGTGGTGATTAGCAAGGAAGGATATTTCCCGGCAGAAATTCAGTTGAATACCGTTGGGATTACAACCGATCAGAGTATTCGGAAAGAAGTTATTTTAAGAGTATTGCCACCCGAATCGGATGTGGAAATTGTAACTATAAATGAAGCCATTCGTCTCAACAATATTTATTATGATTTTGATGATGATAAAATATTGCCGGATGCGGAAAAAGATTTAAAAACATTGAAGGGATTGATGGATCAGTACGGAGACATGGTCATCGAATTGAGTTCTCATACAGACTCCAGAGGAGACGACAGTTATAATGAAAAACTATCCCAGCGCAGAGCAAACTCTGCCAAAAAATGGTTGGTCGGCAAAGGAGTTGCAGCGGCCAGAATAGTTGCTAAAGGTTATGGTGAAGAACAAATATTAAATCAATGTACGAATGGTGAAGACTGTACTGAAGATGAACATCGGTTTAACCGGCGTACCGAATTTAAAATTATCGCCGGACCCACAACCATTGAAGTAAAAAAAGAAGTCATGAACCGCAAAGGAAAAGCATCTAAAAAGTAATACAAAAAGAAAGAAATATCTCGTTCACAATTTCAGAGCAGCCCCGGTTTTAAAAAGATTGGGGCTGCCTAATTTTAAACCAGTTCATTAAATTTCCGGAAAATGGAACGAATCATTCGCTCAAATCAAAAATTTAAACCATTTAAAAGTCAGATTCTCCCGGGATTTACAGCCCTGTTATGTATAGTTAGTTCATTCTCATGCCATCCCCTTCGCCCTGGACAAAGCAATACAGCATCCGATATAGTAATGGTCAATAAGCATTCAGAGTTAAAGATGGATAGTTTGGCATCGGAAGCAAAACTGGTATTTGACTCTAGTCATTATCATTTTGGTCAAATCCGGCAGGGACAATTATTATTTAAGGAAATTCATTTTACCAATTTGGGTAAAAGCGATTTATCGATAGACATAATATCGGCATGTGAATGTACGACCCTGGATTGGTCGAGGCTACCGATCAAACCGGGTGCCCGTTCTACGATAAAGATCAAGTATGACAGCAAGGATAAGGAGGGAAAGCAGATTGTGGATATTGACGTTTTGGCAAATACAGAACCGCCAAATACCTATACCAAGTTTTCACTGGAAGTGATTAAATAGGTCTGAGTGGCACTTCTCGGTAAAAAAATGTGATTTTTTATATAATAATAAAAATTAATATTAATTTATTAATATATGTATTCTGTTTATTTATAAATACTTATAGCTCAATTTGACAATTCAGATTCAATACATTCGGCAGATGATTAGAAAAATCAAATTTTTTAATAAGAAAACCTACGATTATTTTGGAGTCTATAAAAAGGTTTTAGTAACTTCGTGCTGTATTCTTCCCTTTGTTACATTAAATCGAGTCTGATTTAATGCCTCAATCATATTATCTGGTATTGAGTATTTTTTTATTTAAGCCAGGTTCTTATTAAGTATTTTTGAAAACTATAAAACTTAATAATCATGAGGCAATTAGTACATTTCTTGACATCCCCAGTAAACTATGTAGTCATAGCTGTATTATTTTTAGCCGCTTGTACAAAAGAGACCAGCTCGTTTAGTGAATTGAGCAAGGCTAATTCAGAAAGTGGTAAAGTAGCCACAGAATGGATGAAGCTAAGTGTGGAGCTTACCAGTGAAACTCCGGGGTATACAGCACCGATTGCTACCCGTGCGTTTGCATATCTGGGTTTAGCGATTTATGAAACCGTTGTTTTAGGCATTGAAGGACAACCCAGCTTACAGGGAAAAATTCATGGCTTGCCTGCTCAGAGTTTGCCGGTCATCTATGAAGGTGGTCAGGTATATTGGTCAGTAGCTGTCAGTGAGTGTATGAATTCTTTATTTAAAAAGTTCTATCGCAATACACCACCAGCGGGTTTGAAGAAAATTCAGGATTTATACATCGCTCAAAAAGCCTATCTGCCTGATAATGCAGATCAGTCTATAATTAGCAAGTCTGCACAATTTGGACAAATGATGGCAGATGCGATTTATAAATATGCTGTTTCTGATGGTCAGGAAGATGCATTCTTAAATAATTATCCTGCCAACTATTCTGCTCCAAAGGGTCAGGGACTTTGGTCACCAACGTCCGGGCAGATTAACAGACCTCTTTTACCTTATTGGGGAAATGTCCGTAGCTTTTTAAGCATCGCTGAGTCAATCGAACCAGCAAATCCTCCGACATATTCCACCGAAAGTAATTCTGTTTTTTATGCTTATGCTCTGGATGTACGTAACCGTGTACGCAATCTGGATGATGCTACTGTAAATATGGTAAAATACTGGAATGATGATCAGGAACGCTCATTATCACTTTCCGGACATATGGTTTCGATCCTGATCGAGTTATTAAATAAAGAGCAAAAAGATCTTGAATTTACAGCAGAAGCGATTGGTAAATTAACGATCGGATTACACGATGCCACTGTGGCTTCATGGAGAGTAAAGTATAAATACAATATGCTTCGCCCGGAAACATATATCAAAGAAAACATTGACAAAAACTTTATATCATTAATTTCTTCTCAATCTACTCCGGAGTATTCTGCTAGTCAATCTGCCGTAGCCATGACAGGATCTGAAATATTAAGTGAAATATTCGGTTACAATTATGCTTTTACGGATCGTACTCATGAATTCAGAAAAGATATCGATGGTACTCCCAGAGCTTATAAGTCATTCCGGCATATGGCAGATGAAATAAACATGTCCAATTTATATGGTGGAATCCATTACCGTTTTAGTCTGGAAGCCGGTCAAAAACAAGGTACCCAGATTGCAAAAAATATCAATCGTCTAACAATGTAAGTTTATATACCCCCCAAAAATCCATTTATAAATAGCTCCTCACCAGGAGCTATTTTTTTTTGTATTAACAAAGACAGAAAGCTTAGATGTAAAGTACATTTCTAATCCATTTATCAATTTTGGGCTAATCGAAGACCTCAATTTCAAAAACCATTTTTTCAGAATATTGGATATATCCTTTATAAATGTCTTGTAAAGTTTTATGAAAATTTATTTAACGATACTTCCTAATGGCCAGTCCGGGCTTGCCTGAACAAAATTTAATTTACCATTGGAATCTTCAGCCATTAAAATCATACCATTGGATTCTATACCTTTTAATTGTCTGGGAGCCAAATTTGCTAAAACCAATACCTGTTTACCAATAATTTCTTCAGGTGAATAATGTTGAGCGATACCACTGACAACGGTTCGTTTTTCAAAACCCAGATCCAATTCCAGCTTTAATAATTTATCGGCTTTGGCTACTTTTTCTGCAGAAAGTATTTTCGCAGTTCGTAAATCCGTTTTAATAAAATCATCAAATGCTATGGTTTCTTTTAAGGGATGATAATTTGTTTGTTCAGAATTTTCAGGAGTGTCTGATTTATCAGCGTGCATAGGTTTGTGTAATTTATCAATTTGTTTTTGAATTAATTCATCATCTATTCGTGAGAATAAATGATGAGCTTCGTTAAGAAGATGTCCTGATTCAATTAATAATTCTCCTTCTGCCAGTTTATCGAGCATTTCCAGGAGTTCGCCATTTTCCTGGATATCAGAGAGATTTAATATTTTTTGAAGTTTATCAGAAGTAAACGGTAAAAAAGGCCGCATTGCTATGCTTAAGGCAATGACATAATGTAAGCTAAGATTAAGAACCACCTTAACCGATTCCGGATTGGATTTTTGATTTTTCCAGGGTTCGTTGTTTTGCAATAATTGGTTTCCGGCACTGGAAATATCCATTAATACCTTTAAGGCAGCCCGGAAATCATATTCTCTCAGATATTGATTTAATTCGTGAATTTTATCAAAAAGAAATATCAATTCGGAATCATGAAAACCACCGAGCTCATCACCGGTAACTCCTTCTATACTTTCATCCGGATCAAATTCGGGTACTTTACCTTTGTAATATTTGTGCGTCAGTGACAATACCCTGTGTATAAAATTGGAAAGATTATTTACCAATTCGTTATTATGAGCTTCCTGAAAAGTTTTCCAGGTAAATTCACTGTCTTTTTGTTCGGGCATATTTTTAATTAAATAATACCTGAGTGAATCTTCCATGCCCGGTAGGTCTTCCAAATATTCATGTACCCAAACTGCCCAATTTCTCGAAGTAGAGATTTTATTTCCTTCGAGATTCATAAATTGATTGGCAGGTACATTTACGGGAAGATTAAATCCTCCATGTGCTTTGAGTAAAGCCGGAAAAATGATACAGTGAAAAACGATATTGTCTTTACCAATAAAATGAATGAGTTCGGATTCCGGATCCTGCCAGTATTCGGTCCAGTTTTTTTTATGTTCTTTTGCCCATTGTTTGGTAGAAGATATATAACCTATCGGCGCATCCAGCCAAACGTATAATTTTTTTCCTTCGCTACCCGGAATTTCCTTAGGAACATCTACGCCCCAATCCAAATCTCGTGTCATCGCACGTGCCTGCAATCCTCCATCTATCCAGGATTTGCACTGTCCAAGTACATGGTTTTTCCAGGTCTCAGGATCGTGATGTTCATTTCCATCCAATTTACCTTGTTCGATCCAGGGACGCAGCCAGGATTCGTATTGATCGAGTGGGAGATACCAGTGTTTGGTTTTTCTCAATTCCGGAGATTCACCGCTAAGAACGGATTTTGGATTTTTTAAATCAGTGGGATTTAAGGAACTACCACATTGTTCACATTGATCTCCATATGCATTATCAAATGCACATTTTGGACAGGTTCCAATGATATAACGATCTGCTAAAAACTGCTGCGCTTTTACATCGTAATATTGTTCAGATTCAATTTCTTTGAATTCACCTTTATGATACAATTCAAGAAAAAAATCCTGGGATGTTTTATGATGCAAAGGATCTGAGGTACGATGATAATAATCAAAAGAAATACCCATTCCTTCAAACGTTCTGATAAACATCTGGTGATAGGTATCGATAATTTGTTGTGGGGTTTTTTGTTCTTTTAAAGCCCTCATGGTGATGGCAGCTCCATGTTCGTCAGATCCACAAATAAAAAGAATATCTTTTCCCATCAGTCGTTGAAAGCGGACATACACATCAGCAGGCAGATAGGCGCCACACAGATGACCTACATGAAGGGGACCATTGGCATAGGGTAAAGCAGCGGTTACAAGATGTCTTTTGTATTCTATCATCCAAAAATGTAAATCCGGACAAAGATAAGAGCTAAGTTATATATATAAGAATTTAATATGGTCAATGCAGTGAAGCAGTCAAGCAGTGAAGCAGTCAATGCATTGAAGCAGTGAGAACTGCCTGACTACCTTCGGTAGACAAGCCTGCCGCAGACCTACTGCAGCTAGGCAGGCCTTCCAACGGTAGGCAGGCCTTCCAACGGTAGGCAGGCCTTCCAACGGTAGGCAGGCAGGAAGAGTCAGAAGTGAAAGTTTGTGACAATGCCTAAATTAGCTTGACCATTTTTTCTCAAAATCATAATACTACTTCAAGTCCAAAACACCGTAGCTGTGATTTATATAATTGCGCCGTAGGTGTGATTCATCTTCTAACACCGTAGGTGTGCTCCATATCTTAGCTCCATATTCCAGGTGCGAATTTTTTATAGTATTTTTGCAATCCAAAAAATAATGCCGAAGTGGTGAAATTGGTAGACACGCACGTTTCAGAGGCGTGTGTTCGCAAGGACATGCGGGTTCGAGTCCCGCCTTCGGCACAATTCGGCATACCTGCCTGCCGCAGGCAGGGGTTAGTGTTTGGGTGTGAGTGTGAATACACTAGCATACAGCATGTGAGTGTGTATGAAAACTTGATGATATGTCAAGATTTATACTTCCGTTTAGCTTTAACAAGTAAACTTAAATATAATGAAATCACCAATTGGATCCTATAGCTGGGCAGATCTCACTGTTGAGAACGCTTCTGAGTTGAAGGATTTTTATGCTTCTGTAATTTCTTATTCTGTAACAGAATTTGATATGGGCGGTTATTCAGACTACTGTATGAATTCTCCGGATGATGGAAAAACAAAATCCGGAATCTGCCATGCCAGAGGAGGAAATAAAGATCTGCCACCGATGTGGCTCATCTATTTTTATGTTAAAGATCTCGACGCAAGTCTTGAATTGGTCAAATCAAAAGGAGGGCACATCATCGCCGGACCCAGAGATTACGGAGGTGGCGCCCGGTATGCCATCATCAAAGATCCGGCAGGTGCCTGTTGTGCTTTGTATCAGGAAGCTGAGAATGGATAATGACCAATGAATTATTTTTGTTGTTATTCTTGTGGTTGTGATTTGCATTCGTGCTATGAATAAAAAGTTCTGCGACAGCAGCGGATTTGAATACTCGCAATAAGGTATAGCTAAAAAATATATAACATATTAATTTTCTGTAACGGCCAAAAATGAAAACCGGAAAAACTCCAGGTGATTGTGTGTATGCTGTGTTAACTGCGGGCCTTATTCTTTGAGGATATTCATCAATTCATTTGGATTCTGTCTTGAGTCCCAAATAGTCAAAATGAATATCAGATCATTTATTTCCTCATAAATAATTAGATAATTATCAACAACTTTAATTCTTGCACTTTGATCATTGGTTAACTTTCCAATGTCAGGAAATTTTGAAATTAAGTCAACTGCTTCTATAAAAAGCCTATTGAGTTTTTTACTGTAGGTATTGGAGCCATTACGTTTATTCCAGTATACAAAATTTGCTTTCGATCAATTTGAGCTCTGAAAGACCAAATTACTTTCCTAGCCATTCTTCGATTTCCTTGTTGGCTTGATAGTTTTCAATAATTTGACCATTTTTATATTGAAGACGGGCCTCATTAATTGCACTAATCTGTTGTTCATTTAATTCATAAATGCTTTCAGCTTCAAGTTCTATTTTAAGCAATCGATTGATTTCATGCAGGATACTTTCATTATCGGTTTCCTGAATCATTTCAATTAAATGCTTTTTTAATTCTATGGTTGACATGATTCTTTTAACAAAAATAAGTAATTTATGTTTGATGCGCAAATCTTTTTAGCTCGCAGCCAACACCAATGTATACACTTAAAACCTGCAGTTTTGATTTGCTTTCGTTCTTTGAACAAAAAGATCTGTGAAAGCAGCGGAGATGAATACACGCAATAAGGTATAGCAAAAAAAATATAACATATTAATTTTCTGTAACTGCCAAAAATGAAAACCGGAAAATCTCTGTGTGATTGTGTGGATGCAGTGTTATAACGCGTTTATTTTTTAACTAATGCATCTTGATTTTTTAAAGCCATTTCATATAGAAATTCGGGAGCAAAATCTGCCCCATTCGGCCAACATACTGTCCAGGCGTCTAATTGGAAGTTCTTAAAGAATTCGACTTTTTTTAATGGCTCAAACACTTGACCATATAATTCTTCTTCTAGATTTACTGTGCCGATAGTGCCATCATTGAAACTTAGTTTTAATTTATATCCTTCCAAATATTCCGCGTGTATAACTTTGATTAAATTCATATCTCTTTGTTTAATGGATCAATTTTTAACAACGGTTCATGTGCTATTGAAAGTTCCCAATTATTTAATAATTCTATTTTAAGTAAATCAAGCCACAGAAAAATTAAATTAAGTTGTTTTCTTGGCATTTCACCCTTTACAGTCCCGTCCTCAATATATATTATTGCTGTATAATTTTGATATTCAACATGAAAGTGTGGTGGATTATGCTCGTTAAAATACATTTTATAATTATTCCAAAGAACCTTGAAATTTCCGGCATAACAAATTTTAATGCAATATAATGCTTTTCAACGGATTGGATAAATACGGTATAACTCGAAAATACACACATAAACCCTAGGCTTGTGATTTGCTTTCGTTCTTTGAACAAATAGATTTGTGACAACGATAGACTTAAAGAGCAGATCACTGACATCAATTGTCTGACGCCACAATTGTTTTTTTAAGGGTTCGCTGGCTTCTAACTGATATTTTACTTTCACACTGTATGTATGATTATAGGCAAGTGGAAGGGTAAGTGATACCGGCATATGTGAATCATTGCAAAGTATGATGGCTGAATTATTTTCAAGCAATCGCATCATTAAAGTTTGAGTAATACTGATTCTTGGATGATCCAAAACGACTAAGCCTATATCTTCAACCGGGATGCTTGCAATTGTAGCATTAACAGAGGAGTCCTTTACATGATCTCTGATCATTAGTTGGCTGTCCTTCAAATGAAGGTAGGCAGGATTTTCAAAATATAGGGTCTTTTTTATCATAACCCCTGATTTGACAAAAAAACATTAATACCCAAACATTTCAGGCACTTTAAATCTCAGCAAAATATTTGCCAAATTTTTCAGTAATCCATTTTAGATTTTCAATACAAGGTTTTCAGCTTCGGCATTGGGTTCAGGAATCGGCAAACCTTCTTTCTTCAATCCTTCGAGATGAAAATAAATGGCTTCCTTCATATTTTCAATGGCTTCCTCTTTATTGGCACCCATGCCGATACAGCCGGGTAAATCGGGGGCATACGCTCCATATCCTCCGTCAGAGGCTTTTTCGATTATTATCGCATATTTAATCATGGCAATATATTTTTATTGTTTTTCAAGTTGTGCTTGTTTTAAGATACTTTTTTCCAGGCCGATTGACAGGTTGTTGGATAATCGATGCACCGGTATCGTTACCAAACCTTTTTTAACCGGGTGCTTAAATTGATGGTGGCTTCCTTTTGTCTCACAAGATACCAACCATCGCGTTCAATAAGTCTTATATTTTCTAATACTTTCATTGGATGCCTTGAATATTTCCAAGTCGGTTTACCTTAAGTTTTACGCAAACATTCTTAATCATTAAATCATCACATGATTTTTCGGATTTGTTTGCTTTTCTGTTACTTTTAAATCCACGTCTTTGATTTATATGTAAGAGAATACGGGCTAACTCCCTAAGTTCGATCTTTTGAGTTAGTCCTTTTTTTCTTAAATAATATACAGCCCAATCGTCAGAAATGTCCTTAGAATTAAAAAATAATTGTAATTCTTCTAAAATATTTTTACTATAAGGTATCCTGCTGCCTACTTTAAAATCTTCGGAAATCCATCCTGCTAATTTTAATGTTTTAATGAGTCTGTCTCTTCTTATTTTAAAACGTTGTTTTAATCTGCGTGCACCCCGGATTTGCCGCCTGGATGCTGTTTTAGAGATGGAGTTTCCCTGTTCAAGATTAGTCAAAAGATCTATATCCATAGGTATTATTCTCACACCCATACCTACAATGTTTCCTTCAAAAACATCCTGATTTAAGTTAACATATGCCCAACCAACTGAATTCGTCCCGATATCAAGGCCAAGAACTTTCTTCATACTAAGAATTTTGCTTTAGGATTTGGAAATTTAAGAAGACTTTTTCAATTTTGCAATGAAGCAAATCACAATAAGGATTATTCCGTAGTGAAAACTTTTAAGGGGGTTCTGAGTAATTGGAATCGCCTTTTTTATTTCAGCTCATAATTATTCAGAACCTAAGGACTAAATTTCAGATTTACAAAGACTTATTTATATAAAAATTTCTCCAAATCTTAATTGTTTGCTTTAAACAGCCTCCACATTCTCAATATCACCCAGCGCTCCGATCAATGCTTTATTGGAAGAATAGATTTCCCGGTACACATTCATCAGATTGGAGGATTCCAGTTCGCTGATTTTATCTTCTTTTAATAATTGCAGCATCTCAGATAGGGCATTGTCAAAATATTTGCTGTTTTCGATATTTAACTCGTTGATTTGTTCTGCTGTTATATTTTTAGTTCCGTTCAATAAGTCCAGATAATAATCATAAAACTGACTTTCTTTTGATCTGACATGACTTAATACCTTGTAAATATCATCACTCACACTCGTATCAAAGTCTTCAATATTGTGACGGATATCTTTTATATTTTTTACAGATCGAAGTAAATATCTTACAATGGTAATGATCTTTCCCGTTCTGCTGATTTCATTTTCCGTTAAATCTGATTTGGGAATTTCTGTAATATATTCGAGGATCTCTCCTTGCAATAATTTTATTTCTTCATAACTCAATGAATTGCCGGATGTTTCTGCATTGAGTTTTTTAATACTCTGAAGCCAGCTGCTTTTTTCATCTGCCTTTAATCCCAGGTTGACCCTGTTTAATTCGATACATTCATTGATGAGATGAATAATTTCTTTTTCTGCAAGTTCGATTGCATCTGATGCCAGAGCAGGTTCTGACTTGCGAATGTATTGTGTAAGCGCAAGGGTCGTATCTTCCTTAAACAGACGCTCCAGTAATTTAGCAATATATCCCAGGAACGGATAAAAAAGTAAAATGGATAAAAAATTAATACCTGATTGAAAAACAACCAGGGCAATCAGATCGTCGTGAATGGTAAAAACATTCCGGATTAAAAAGATCAATGGATGTAATGCAATAACTGCAATCAACATCGTCAGCGAATTTAATATAAAATTACCCCAGGCTACACGCTTCTTATCCACATTGCTTCCCAGAGATCCGAATAAAAATTTTAAGGTAGTCCCTAGTTCTGAACCAATCACAATAGCTGCCGCACTTTCAAAAGGTATTAACTGATTATATAATCCGGTGAGCGTGATGGCAATTGTTACCGAGCTTGATTGTATAATGGCTGTAATTAAAAAACCTATAGGAATAAAAACCAGGTAATGCAGATTTTTTACGCCGGATAAATTGCTGTCAAATGAAATGTCCATACTTCCCTTCAGCCACTCCAGGGAAATAAAAATCAATGCAAAACCTATCAGTAAATGTGTAGCATGAAAAAGTTTGGTATTCTTTTTAGAAAATAATAATCCTAAAAATGCCACGGCGAGTATTGGATAAGAAAACGAGCTGAATTCTATTTTAAATCCGATTAAGGCAATTACCCAGCTATCCAGAGTCGTTCCAAGATTAGATCCCAGTGTAGCAGCCAAAGCACTCCGCATATTGAGTAAGCCGGCTCCTACAAAAGACAATACCATTAGCAGCACCACCGAACTGCTTTGAAGAAAAGCCGTGATAAATGTGCTTGAGACCAGCATCTTTACCTTGCTTCTGGATTGTTTTTGTAAATATTTTTTGAAGGATCTGCCGGCCAGATGCTTTATCGATGATTCAATGAGATTCATTGCATACACGAATACGGCTATGCCTGCAAAAAACTGCCAGAAATGAAAACCCTGCATACTAAGGTTTTACTTTTTAAAAATATAGTAAGTTGGTGAAATCACGATACACCAACTTCAGTTGAATTTGCAATATTTACCTCCTGGTGTAATTAGGAGATTCTTTAGTGATCGTAATATTGTGAGGATGTGATTCATTAATACCACTATTTGATATCCGCACTAGTTTTGCTTTTTGTAGCTCCCCGATATTTTTTGCTCCGACGTAACCCATACCGGCGCGCAGACCACCGATATATTGTACCATAACTTCAGAGACTAAACCTTTGTAAGGCACTCTGCCTTCAATACCTTCGGGAACCAGTTTTTTAATATCATCTTCGACATCCTGGAAATAGCGATCCTTACTACCATGTTGCATTGCACCCAGCGAACCCATTCCTCTATAGACTTTAAATTTTCTGCCTTCAAAAATAATTGTCTCTCCGGGTGCTTCTTCAGTACCGGCAAATAAAGAACCAGCCATTACGGTGCTGGCTCCGGCAGCAATGGCTTTAGGGATGTCTCCCGTATATCGTATTCCACCATCGCCAATGACAGGAATTCCTTTTTTCTCAAGAGCTTTTGCCGCCAGTGCTATTGCAGTTAATTGGGGAACGCCAACCCCAGCTACTACGCGGGTTGTGCAAATACTTCCGGGCCCGACTCCAACTTTGACTGCATTGACTCCTGCATCATGTAAAGCTAAAGCTGCTTCACCCGTTGCAATATTACCTCCGATGATCTGAAGATGTTTAAATTTTTTGCGTACCTGTTTAATCATCTTTATGACTCCGGCTGAATGGCCATGGGCTGTATCAACACAAATGACATCTACATCGACCTGAACCAATGCTTCAATGCGTTCCATAGTATCTGAGGCAATGCCTACGGCTGCTCCTACCACCAGTCGACCGAGAGAATCTTTACAAGAGTGTGGAAAATTCTCAAACTTCATGATATCCTTGTACGTAATCAATCCAATGAGTGTACCGTCTTTTTTTACTACAGGTAGTTTTTCAATTTTATATTTCTGTAAGATGGATTTTGCTTTTGCGAGAGTGGTTCCGGCGGGGGCTGTGATTAAATTATCTTTTGTCATGATATCGCGCACAGGTCGTTCTGGCATAGATTCAAAACGTAAATCCCGGTTGGTGAGAATACCGACTAATTTATTTTTAGGATCAACCACGGGTATGCCACCTATCTTATGTTGAGACATAAGGTGAAGCGCATCCTGTACAAGAGCATCTTTTCTAAGAGTTACCGGATCAATGATCATACCACTTTCTGATCGTTTGACACTGCGTACCTGCTTTGCCTGTTGTTCTATACTCATGTTTTTATGAATAAATCCAACTCCGCCTACACGTGCCATGGAAATGGCCAGATCCTTTTCAGTAATGGTATCCATTGCGGCAGAAAGAATCGGAACATTAATCCGGATATCTGTCGTTAATTGGGTACTGATATCGGTATCACGAGGCAATACTTCAGAATATGAAGGAACCAATAATACATCGTCGAAGGTAAGGGCTTCCTGAATTGGAAATTTAGCCGAAAAGAAATGTGTTTCCATGTGCAAAGATATAACTTTGTTTTAAAATCAATAAATTTTGCTTTATTTATTCAATTCTCATTTGGATGAATACCTTTGTCTGCAAGGTCTTTTTACCGTTTATGACTTTAATTTATGATCAAAGTTTTCAGTGATGAATATTTTATGTCGATGGCTATCGATGAAGCCAAAAAAGCAGCCCGGCAGGGAGAGATTCCAATTGGCGCCGTTTTAGTTCATAAACATCAGTTATTGGCAAAAGCTCACAACCAGACAGAATTATTAAAAGATGTAACTGCTCACGCAGAAATATTGGCCATTACCGCGGCATCCCAGTATCTGAATAGTAAATATCTGAAAGATTGTACCTTATTTGTCACACTGGAGCCTTGTCCTATGTGTGCTGCTGCGCTGCGCTGGGCTCAGATCAGTAAACTGGTCTATGCAGCAGAAGATGAAAAAATGGGCTATATGAGGTATGGTAATAGCTTATTACATCCAAAAACCAAAGTCCATTTTGGATTGATGCAATCCGAATGCAGCGATTTATTAAAACAATTTTTTGAAACGAAACGAAAACGCAAAAAATTAACTTAAATATCCGATCCGGTAACTTGTATTGTGGTATTGAAGGATTTTGTTTAAAAAGAAAACTAATTGCTTTTTAGACGATTTAATTCAATGAAGTTTTAACAATCTTTTTTATTCCAATCGATTGATTTGTTTTCCATTGAAATACATAAACGCCATCAGCCAAAAAGTTTAAATCCAGAAAATATGGGTTGCTCTGTAACGTACCTTCCTGTAAAACCCGACCCGATAAACTGTAGATTCCATATGATATATCCGGTGTATAATCATGATACTTTATTATATCAATCAACACCTGATCTTTAAATGGATTTGGATAAAATTGCACGTTGATTTCTGTTTCAGAAGATTTGTTGGTTTGTAAAAACAGATATGGATTGTCGTTAAAATTTTGTACAATCTTTTCACGGACGATTGATTCTCCCTCTGTTGATTTAATGCCATTTGATATTTTAACAAATCCTGCATCAATGACCGAAGTACTTCCGGGAGATAAATAAATGATTTCTGAAAAACCCTGTTCATCCAGATCAGAATCATCCAGATCGCTGTCGCTGGCATTGGGTTTTGTAAATTGATGTTGTGGCTTCAGGGTAAGTTGAATTTTGTATTTCAATAATGGATTGAGTTCGTCAAATAAATATCTTCCTTGCTCATTGGTAAAAGCCGAATCCAAAATTTCGTTTAAGGCATTTCTTAAATATACTTTATAGTTTTTGACATCGGGTTCGCCGGGATCTTGTTTGGCATTTTTATTTTGATCCAACCAGAGTCTTCCCGAGATTTGGATACAGTCATTATAGAAAAAGCCAAAGGGTCTTGAAGAAATACTGGCACAACACTGACGTTTTATGTATGCCGAACTCAATTCTACGATAGTCGTTTTTCCTAATTCCACAAATGACAGGTCAAAATAATTGTAATCTTCTGACTGATCTGAATAAATTAACTGGTAAATATTGTAAATGCCGGAGTTGCTTAATTGAAAAACAGGAGTGCCGGAAATTTGAACGATCTTTTGCGGTAAGCCGCTGGTTAGTATAAAGACTAATTTATAGCTGTCTGGCACAACAGGGTCTTCCGATAATTTCAAGCGGATAATCTTTAGTTGTTTTCCAGTACAACCGGTTGACAGAGAATCTAATTTGAATCCGGCTGTTCTGGCCGAGCATTTAAAAATAAATCCTGCATCCAGTTTCTTGCTTTCAGTTTCGGACAACTCAAAAAATTCTGAAAAGCCATTTGTAAAAATATCCGAATCGTTATGGGTATATCCGGAAGCGTTTTTTAAACTTGGATAATAATCAGATCCGGCTATAAAATGAAGCATATAGGACTTGTGGGTTTTCAATCCATCGAATTGATATTTTCCAGACTCATTTGTCAAAACGGAATCGAGAATCTGTTCATATTCATCCAAAAGAAATACGAGGACAGCTTTCATGGGCTTGTCGATTGGATCAAAAATCCCGTCCTGTCCGTAATCATACCAACAGGTTCCGGAAATAACGGGGCTCGAAACCTGATTAGAATGTGGTATTCTGGAATACAAATGGCTGATTAGCAATAGATTTGTAATAAATAACAATAGAATAGTCTGCGATTTTGCAAGCATAAATAGGTCAATTTGGGATGGTGTGCAAAGTGGCGGGAAGTAAATGCTATCCGGAAGCACAAATATATATTATAATTTTATAATATATGTATAAATTTAATAATCATTTATTTTACTTAAAATTAAGCCCAGGTTTTTCGCATCGGCGCCTTGGATTTCCCCGGCAACCAAAAGCATGTAATCTATGGATCAATTCCGGAATATTGCATTCATGATCTGCCTCCTGGCTTGCAGATCGCAAGGCACTTTACAAACTAGTCCTACATCGGTAAAAGATCAAACTTCAGACCTGGGTTTTGTGATGTGTGCTCACCCGATTCCATCAAAAATTGGGGTATCGATATTGGAGAAAGGAAGAAATGACATAGATGCCGGCATGGCTGTATTGTTGGCTTTGGTCGTTGTCTATAATGAGGCAGGCAATTTAAGAGACGGTGGTTTATGGGTAGTGTCTCAGTTTGAAAATAATGGCAAAAAATCATTCTTAGTTTTCCCATCGGAAGCCGATTCCTAATTATAGACCTCTAACAGCCAATGAGATGGTTTGATTCTGCATTATAGGTTCCGCACCGTTTAAATGTTCGTGTAGATTTAATATCCTTTCGATTGTTACGCTTTCTATTTTATTTGTCGCAGATAATGGGTTATAACTCACAAAATATCCATAAACATATTCTTTAAATCTCATTGAATTATGGGTAATAGTAAATTCGAGCCGGATCTGATTTCCTACTCTGTAATTGGCAAGTGATTCGTTTGACTTATTCATGTATCAAAGATTCAATAAATACTTGATCGGTCAAGCATAAATATCAATTTAAATGAGGGTATTTTTTACATAGAAAATATTCACATATATTAACTGCTCAGATTAATTATTATGTGGAAAAATATTTGCAAGTCTGGCGAAAATCGCCGCTTTTTAACAAAAACTTTGTAATGTTGAAAACTAAGTGGATGTAATCGGAAAGCCTAAAATATTGATATACAGATTAGTATAAAGAAATATAAATTACGAGATGCAAATGTAACAATCTTAACTAAATATTACAAATGGGGTTATTAACTTAGCACGATCTTTGCGTTTATTAAGTATGGAAGTTATTAAGAAATTAGGCAAAATAGATGCTGTTACATTGGCCAACTTCATTTTAAAGGAATATGGCCCAATGTCACATCTGAAATTACAGAAGTTGCTTTACTACTGTGATGCGTATCATCTTGCATATTTTGATGAGCCAATTATTAACGAGGAATTTGAAGCGTGGGTTCATGGGCCTGTATGTAGGATCGTATTCGATCAATTAAAAGATAAATCAATTCTATACAGTGATCTTTCGTTTGATGAATCAAGCGAGCCAGAAAAAGAATTAGAAAAAGTCTTGACATCTTCACAAATGGGATTGATTAATGAAATCCTAAAAACTATATCGCCGTGGGAGGATCTTGAATTAGAAGCGGCAACACATAGGGAATCTCCATGGATTTCTGCAAGAAAAAATTTAGGCCCAGCCGATAGATGCGCTCACGTGATTTCAAAAGAAGAAATGCGCCTTTATTATAAAGCCGAATTAAAATTAGAGCCATCTGAGCCTATCTAAGCAAAAGACTCAATCCGATATTTCTAAAACCCTTGCTCAAAAAAAGAGCGTTTTAGAAAAAGCAGAAAACTTCAAAGTATCATTTCAATATTTAGACACATCTCAACCTTATGGTTCCTCTTTTAGAGACTGGCAATCGGTTGGACTTCTTTCTAAGGCATTGGAGCTGTTACAGGGTTATTGTTGCAGTCCTTTGCAAGGGCAAATTGATGGGGATAAGTTTACAAAATATGGCAATTTCCCACCCGCTGACAAAACTAAATTCATTCACCCCGCACATGTGCCAGAAGATGCTTGTTGGGCAAGAATACACGTTAATGGCCCAGCCATTTTAGCTGGACATATAGTTGAAAATACTTTTTATTTGGTGTTCTTAGACAAAACACATAAATTTTATCTAACACGAAGAGCCACTGGTAATTGATAATAATCTAACTAACCAGCCTTTTTCTTCTTCCACCTTGCCTTAGCTGCTTTCTTCGCAATCTCAGACCTCTTTTTAGCTGTTAAAGATTCAGCCCTTGCCTTTCCTCCCTTCAATCCTCCCAGTTTCCCCAGAGCTACAGCAGCGGCATTTTTTCCATCCTCTGTTATTTGGATTTCTCCTGTTGCCAAATCAACTATACTTTTGGCTTTCTGATTAAAATCAGTTGGTAACTTTGATTTTTTCATATTCACAAAGATACAACGCTATTCTTATCCGGTCAAGCATAGGAAAGGAAGATAAATTCAAACTGAGACACTACCGGTTTATGGTTTATCGCAGGAAAGTTGGAAAAGTTTATAGCCTGGATTTTAGAGAAAAAGCGCCTGCTGGATACTTCATATTATCCTAAAATTAAGAGATTTTTTTGCAATGAGAAATATAGTTTCAACGATTTTATTCATTTTATTGTAATTGAACCAAAGATAAGTGACACATAGTGCCGTTTACAATAAGTTCGAGAAAAGTCCAGACTGGAGTTATGATTAATAAAAATAACAAATCAGAAATAAGTGGATTTATTAAAAACTTGTGTCAAGGAGCAAGCGAGGAAAAATTACAAGAAGCAGAGCAGAATTTTATAGATTATCTAATCGTCGTAAAGAGAATTTCCGATCGGCTTGAAGTCGAAGGAAAAGAGATTATTAACTTTGACGAAAAAGGTAAAAAGGATTATCAATTAACATATATCATTATGAAAAAAGTATTTGGATATAAACGGGTATCAACCGTCAAACAAGGAACAGGTGTATTCTAATCCTTTAATGTAATAGTCCAGTGGATTGTATTTACACTCAGCGCATGGAAACCATGCTTTTTGCTCATGAGAAGCACTTTAACTCAATCTGAACATTTAACCCACTAATTAATGGGTCAAATTGTTGTCATCCTAAAATCAAACTATCAAAATTTTACAAGCATGCAATTTTAATATAATCTATATCATACAGATAACCACGCAATTTATATTTTACTAAAAAATTTATATACCATAATTTTTGGTATTCTTTCCAAATAAGATAACTTGTAGCAACTATTATCTAACAAACAAAAATCCAAACGAGTATGAGCTTAGATCCCAAACAAATCAGGAATGTCGTTTTGCTCGGTCATTCGCATAGTGGTAAGACGAGCATTATTGAAAGTATGTTATTCGAGGCAAAAGCAATAACCCGCTTGGGCTCAATCGATGCAGGGAATACAGTATCCGATTTTTCAGATATTGAGCAGGAGCGTAAAGCCAGTTTATTTAGTAAGCTGATGCACGTAAGTTGGAAAGATGTAAAAATTAATATCATTGATACACCTGGCTCTGATGATTTTGTCGGAGAAATCTTGTCATCAATGAAAGTAGCCGATCTCGGAATTATGGCATTAAATGCAGCTCACGGCGTAGAAGTCGGAACTGAATTAATGTGGGAACACGTTGAAAAATTTCATTTACCGGCTCTGTTTGTTATTAATCAATGCGATCATGAAAAATCGGATTTTGATTCAACCCTCGAACAAGCCATTTCCCGGTTTGGAAATAAATTAATTCCATTTCAGTATCCGCTAAATCAGGGAAAAAATTTTAACTCGATTATAGATGCCCTCCGTATGGTGATGTATGAGTTTCCGGCATCAGGAGGCAAACCAGTTAAAAAAGATATTCCAGCATCTGAAAAAGAAAAAGCTCAGGCTATGCATAATGCGATTGTGGAAGCAGCTGCAGAAAATGACGATACGCTGATGGAACATTTTTTTGAAACCGGCAATCTGGATGAATCAGAACTGGCAGATGGATTGCGCAAAGGAATTGCCAAACAAAGTTTATTTCCGGTCTTTTGTTGTTCGGCGACCAGTAATATGGGTAGTGGTAGAATAATGGGATTTATCAATGATGTATGTCCTTCGCCGGCAGACCGGCCCCCTGCAAAATTAAAAAAAGGAGAACTTAAGGCAGATCCAAATGGACCGGCTACAATTTTTATTTATAAAACAATGTCTGAACCCAAAGTCGGAAGAGTATCTTATTTTAAAGTGTATTCTGGAAAAGTAAAAAATGGAGACGAATTAGTAAATAATCACAACCGGGGTTCAGAACGCTTAAATCAGGTATTTGTCTCAAATGGAAAAAACAGAGAGGCAGTGCAGGATCTTGTTGCAGGAGATCTGGGGGTTGCAGTAAAATTAAAAGACAGCCATACGAATAATACCTTATCAGTAAAAGGACATGATGTTGAAATTGAACCTATACCGTTTCCGGAGCCCAGAATTCGGGCAGCATTGACGACTGAAAATAAAAATGATTTTGAAAAATTAATTAAAGCGGTTCATGACATTCAGGAAGAAGATCCCACTTTTATTTTAGAACAATCACAACGTTTAAAACAAAATATAATCCATGGTCAGGGTCAGTTACACCTGGATTTATTAAAATACCGGATTGAAAAATTGCATAGTCTGCATCTGGATTATATTAAACCGAGTATTCCTTATCTTGAAACAATTACCAAATCTACGGACACGAGTTATCGGCATAAAAAGCAATCCGGTGGTGCAGGTCAATTTGCAGAAGTTCATATGCGGGTCGAACCATTTCACGAAGGTATGCCGGATCCTGCCGGTCTCAATGTGCGCAATAAAGAATACGACGAATTGAGTTGGGGTGGAAAACTTGCCTTTTACTGGTGTATTGTTGGTGGAGCGATAGACACCAAGTTTTCCTCAGCCATAAAAAAGGGGGTGATGAATAAGATGATCGAAGGACCATTAACGGGATCGTATTGTACCGACATTCGAGTGTCAGTATTTGATGGTAAAATGCATGCGGTGGATAGCAATGATATGGCATTTCAGTTGGCAGGTACGATGGCGTTTAAGGAAGCATTTCATTCTGCTGGCGCACAAATCCTGGAGCCGGTTTATGAATTAGAAATCTTATGTCAGGACGAAGCCATGGGTGATATCATGGGCGATTTGCAAACACGCCGTGCTATTATTCTGGGAATGGATTCAGAAGGCCATTACAAAAAAATAAAAGCCAAAGTGCCATTGGCTGAAATGCATAACTATTCCTCCAGTCTGCGATCCATGACACAGGGTCGTGCCAAATTTACACTGCACTTTAATGAATATGCTCCTGTGACTCCTGATATCCAACAAAGACTCATTCAGGAATATAAAGCAATCAGTAAGGATGAAGATTGAGTAAATTAAGCATGCTATCACCGTCATAATGCACAGCCCATAGTCTGTTTATCGCAGTACCATGTGGGCCTGCCATGGATAGCTTATATAACTACGAAAATATTCGTAATTGTTATAAATTTAGTACATTCGTCTTTGATTTCAGGATATCTGTCTTGTTTTCAATCAGGTACAATCTAATCTTAGCCATGAGAATAGTAAGTCTGTTAAATTTGAGCTTTTATAAATAAAAAAAAATGAAAAAATTACAACTGATTACTGTATTTGTGTTGATGATCTTCCTAAGTGGAAATGCCCAGCTTAAAATCAATTCTTTTACATTTGGTGCATTGGAAGCCAGAGCTCTGGGGCCTGGTACAATGAGTGGTCGCATTACCGCTATTGAAGGAGTTAATTCAGAACCAAGAATCATTTATATAGGAACTGCTGGAGGAGGAATCTGGAAAACAACGAATGCCGGTGCTTCCTTCAAGCCTGTTTTTGATAAGTATTGTCAGTCTATCGGAGCCTTAGCTATAGATCAGCAAAATCCATCGGTGATATATGCAGGAACCGGAGAAAGCAATATGCGAAATTCTGTATCGATCGGAGTAGGTATGTACAAATCGACAGATGCCGGTGAAAATTGGAATAAGATCGGACTGGATAGCACAGAGCATATTTCAAAAATCCTGATCGATCCAAAAAACTCGGATATTATTTATGTTGCTGTTCCCGGAGCATTATGGTCAGACAGCGAGCATCGTGGATTATATAAGTCAGAAGATGCCGGAAAAACATGGAAGAAAATATTATATGTCGATGTTAGAACAGGTTGTGCTGATATCGCAATTCACCCGACACAAACAAACATCGTTTATGCAACCACCTGGCAATTCAGACGAAAAGCATATTCGTTTGAATCGGGTGGAAAAGGATCAGCAGTTTATAAAAGCGAAGATGGGGGCTCTACCTGGCGAAAGTTAACCAAAGGACTTCCCGAAGGGGATTTCGGAAGAGTTGCTCTTACGCTGGCTCCCAGTGCCCCTGAAAATTTATTAGCTATTGTTGAATCCAATAATACAGGATTATATATTTCCTCTGATAACGGTGAAAGCTGGAAATCTCAAAGTGCCACTTTCAATGTGGTATCGCGACCTTTTTATTTTTCTACTTTGGTCATTGATCCCCTGGATCACAAAAGGGTCTATCGTCCGGCTCTTAGTTTTTCGTATTCGGATGATGGAGGTTATTCTTTTAATGACGCAAGCAATGACGGAGGCTGGGTACATAGTGATCATCATGCTTTATGGATCAACCCAAAAAATACAAGCAACATGTATTTAGGTACAGATGGTGGTGTTTACATCAGCAATGACCGGGGTGCCAGTTGGATATTTTGTCAGAATTTACCCGTATGCCAGTTTTACAGAGTGGCAGTTGATAATGCAGATCCATACCGCATCTATGGGGGGCTGCAGGACAATGGTTCCTGGATGGGGCCCAGCGCGAATCCGGGAGGTATTGGAAACGGAGATTGGAAAGGAATTTATTGGGGTGATGGCTTCTGGACGGTACCCGATCCATCTGATCTGAATATAGCCTATGCAGAATACCAGGGGGGTAATTCTGCCCGTATTGATTTGACAAGTTTTAAATCATATTCGATAAAACCACAACAAGCTCAGAATCAGGAAAAACTTAGATGGAACTGGAATAGTCCGATTGTATTTGGCCAGCATAATCGAAAAAACCTGTATGTTGGTTCACAGTATTTGTTTAAATCCAATGATCAGGGTAGAAACTGGACCGCTATTTCTCCCGATTTAACCACCAATGACAAGAAAAAACAGGAACAGGAAAATTCCGGTGGTTTAAGTGCCGATGTGACCAGCGCTGAAAATCATTGTACTATCTATTCGGTTGCTGAATCGCCTTTTGATGAGAATGTTATTTGGATAGGCACGGATGATGGAAATATTCAGTTGACAACCGATGGAGGTAAAACCTGGACCAATCTTTCAAAAAATTATACAGCCGCCGGAATCCCGGCACAGACCTGGATCAGCAGCATTGAAGCCTCTCAGCATGATGTAAACCGGGTTTACGCCACTTTCGATAATCATACGACCGGAGATCATCAGACCTATCTTGCCAAATCTACAGATCAGGGAAAAACCTGGATGAGGATTCATCATAAAGAGTTTACCGGATTTGCACATAAAATAAAAGAGGACATTGTCAACGAAGATCTGTTATTTCTGGGTACTGAAATGGGATTATTTGCCAGTATTGATGGTGGTGAAAATTGGTTTCGGATGAAAAATAATATTCCGGATTTTGCTATAGTCCGCGATATTCAAATCCAGCAACGCGAAAATGCGCTGATCATTGGTACACATGGACGGGGTATATACGTATTAGATGATCTGACCCCATTCAGAAATATGAATAAAGAATTGGCCGGTAAGGATGTTGTTTTATTTGATACAAAATTGGTTGCGCTGAGTACAGGAAGGTATGGGGGTGGAGTTCCAACGACTGGTGGTTGGTATGCAGGCAACCCCGATGATATAAAACCATTTCAATATTATTTAAAAGAACGGCCTATGACAGGCGATGTAAAAGTGGATATATTAGATATGAATGGAAATTTGATTCAAAATATTCCGGCAACCAAAAGAAAAGGAATTAATAATGTATACTGGAATCAGCGCCTGAAACCATCTAAAGTAGCAGAAGGAGGAACAAAATTGGATTTTGCAGCATTCAGTGCGCCGAAAGTTTTACCAGGAAAATATATTATCAAATTAACAGCCGGATTACAGGATTTGCGGGATACCTTTGAATTAATCCATATCGATAAACCTTTTTACACTCTGGATGACAGAAAACTGCAATATGAGATGTGTATGAAGTTTTATTATATGCACGAGCAGTTGGCCAGACGGGTTGAAGAAATAAATAACATGCAAAAAAATATTACTGAAATTAAAGATTTAATTAAAAACAAAAAAAATAAACAGTTGGCTGAAGAATATTTTAATCATTTGGAAAAACTACGCAGTGAGTTATTAGCGACAAAACAAAAATCAATATTCGCTGATGAAAAAAGACTCAGAGAACATATTTCAGATGCTTATGGTGAAATCGTTGGAGAAGAACAAAGACCTTCAAATTTAGTTCAGGAACGCGCGGCAGGGCTTCAAAAGGAAGTGGATAAGGCCGATACCGATCATAAACTCATTAAAGATAAATTTCAAATAAAATTTGAACAGATGATTAAAAAAGAAAAAATCAATCTGGATGTTAAGTCCTGATGATAAACAAAAAGTGGTGCTGGTACTACTTACTGAAACAACATTTAAACATTCGGTAGAAATATCTAATTTTGTGAAAATTTGAAAGAAATAAGTCAGATTCTGAGCTACTTTTACTAAACGCATCATTTTTTAAAATCCATGATTATTACGGCAATTTTATTTTTTCTCTTGGTTAGTGCTTTGTTTTCAGGAGCCGAGATTGCGTTTATTACGGCCAATAAATTAGCTGTCGAGATCAAAAAAACCAGAGGTAGTGGAAGTGGATCTATATTATCATCATTTTTTGAACGACCTAATGATTTTTTAGCTACACTTCTTGTTGGAAACAATATTGCAATAGTTGTTCTGACATATTTACTCACGGAAGCGTTTTATGGACCACTTCACAATCTTCAATTCAGCGCTGGTGTTCTGGTCCTGGTGAATACAATTATAGTTACCTTAATTATTTTAATTTTTGCAGAATTTCTGCCTAAAACATTTTTTAGACTGTACTCAAATAGTTTTTTACAATATACCGCATATCCCTTATTATTTTTTTACAAATTGTTATTTATACCAGCCAGGGTATTGTCCAAATTTGCCAATTTTGTTATAGTCAGATTATTAAGTCAGGAAGTTACCTTAACAAGGACCCGGTTTAATTTACTGGATCTGGAAAATTATTTACACGGACCAATAAAATTATCTGAAGAAGAAATTGATGCAGATATTTTTAAAAACGCATTGAATCTACGTCAGATCAGGGTGATTGAATGCCTGGTGCCCCGCAATGAGATGGTTTATATCGATGCCAGGGATCCGATTGAGGATTTAACACAATTATTTGCAGAAACAAAACATTCCAGGATCATTGTTGTCGATGGCGACATTGATAATGTCATGGGCTACATTCATCATCAGCAAATGTTTAAAGATCCTAAAGACATTCGTTCCATTGTTATGGATATTCCGTTTGTTCCGGAAACACAAAATGTTTATGATCTGATGTTGCGGATGAATAAATTGAGATTGTCTATAGCTTGTGTGGTCGATGAATTTGGCGGTACTTCCGGAATAATTACATTAGAGGATATTCTGGAAGAAATATTTGGAGAGATCGAGGATGAACACGATAAAGAAGATTTTATTGACGAACAAATATCTGAAACTGAATTTATTTTTTCAGGTCGCCTTGAATTGGATTATCTGAAAGACGAATACAATATCGAGTTACCGGAAGGAGAATATCATACCCTATCAGGATATCTCGTATCAGCCATAGGGTATATACCAGAGCAAGGAGCTGAAATCATCCGGGATGGTTATCAGTTTCATCTGGAAATTGTCAGCGACACCAAGATCGAAACCATCAGGATGACTAAACTAAAATAAAACTTATTGAGTTTTTGCTTTTAATCGTTTGATGCGGTCACCTTTTTTGTCAAACCATAATTCATCTTTACAATTTGGATCGCCATTATAATTGCAGGTAATTTCTGAACCGGCAGCAATATTTTTTATGGCTACTATTTCGATAACATCTTCATTGAGATCATAAATATATTCTGCTTTAGGCCGGTAAGAATGATTGTACAGAGAACCGTAGCCAAGAGCGATTGCGCCTTCTTCATCGTGTTCACCCCAGACAAAATAATAATCATGAAGATCGGTTTTATGGATGATATCCACCTCGTGTTCCGGTATATGAATGATCGGACAAATTTCAATGATTGAGCCTTTGGGTATTTCATCCGTAGTGAATACACCCCGGCCTTTATTTTTTGTTTTTGCTATAAACAAACCCGGGATTCTTTGTATCATGATATTCTATTTGCACACAAAAGTATTAGCTTTGCAGTACTTTTTGATATTCTATGCAAGATGTAAAATTATTTTCAGGTACTAATTCCAAATATCTGGCTGAAAGTATCGCAGATTATTATGGATATTCATTAGGAGATTTAAAACTAATGCGGTTTAGTGATGGAGAGATGCAACCTGTAATCACTGAATCGGTAAGAGGAATGTTTGTATTTTTTATACAGTCCACCAATTCGCCATCAGAAAATTTATTTGAATTATTATTAATGATCGATGCAGCCAAACGGGCATCCGCTTCATATATCTCTGCCGTGATACCTTATTTTGGATATGCACGTCAGGACCGGAAAGATAAACCCAGGGTACCTATTTCAGCCAAATTAGTGGCCAATCTGTTACAGGCCGCCGGAGCTGACAGGGTCATGACCATGGATCTACATGCTGATCAGATTCAGGGATTTTTTGATATTCCGGTTGATCATTTAAAAAGTGAAGCCATCTTTATGCCCTGGTTAGAAGAACATATCAATGAAAATGTCGTATTCGCTTGTGCCGATGTGGGCGGTGTGAAGCGTGCCAGAGCCTATTCCAAACATTTTGGCTGTGACCTCGTAATTTGTGACAAATACCGTAAAAAAGCCAATGAAGTTGAAGGAATTACCGTAATCGGTGATGTAAAAGGTCGGGAAATTATCCTCATCGATGATATCGTGGATACTGCCGGAACATTGGCAAAAGCTGCTGAAGCCCTTACAGATAAAGGTGCGTTGACCATCAAAGCTATTTGCACTCATCCTGTTTTTTCTGGAAAAGCATATGAAATTATCGAATCATCCCGAATTTCCGAAATGATCGTAACCGATTCAATCCCCCTGAAAAGGGAATCTCCTAAAATAAAAGTCCTCAGCTCAGCCAAATTATTTGCCAAGGCAATCCGGAATACCCACGAACACAGATCTATAGAAGCATTATTTATTGAAAAATAATATTTGCTGAATCGAGTCTAACTGTTTATCTTTGCGCTCCCTTTTTGGGATTGTTATTTCAAAAGTACTTGATATGGAATCAGTTGTAATAAACGCTACCGAAAGAAAAGGCCGGGGTAAAGTGGCCTCCTTACACAATAGACGTGATGGTTTAGTGCCATGTATATTATATTCCAAAGAAGAAAATATCACATTTAATGCGTCTCCGGCAGAATTAAAATCCTTATTGTACACTCCGGATTTTAAAATGGCTGAAATTCATCTAAATGGTAAGGTTCATAATTGTATTTTAAAAGAAGTACAGACTCATCCTTTAACTGAAAATATCCTTCATCTGGATTTTTTAAAACTGGTCAAAGGAACTCCGGTTAAAGTGCAGATTCCACTGAAACTGGTGGGTACAGCTTCCGGTGTAAAATCAGGTGGAAAACTAGTGCAGCGTATGCGCACCGTGCATATTAAAGCTAATTCAGAAAATATCGTTTCTGAAGTCACTCTGGATGTCAGTAATCTGGAATTAGGTCAGGTTATGAGAATAAAAGACATTAAAGCTACTTCAGGCGTCGAAATATTAAATCCCGGAAGTACTCCAGTCGTTGGTGTTGAAGTGCCCAGAGCTCTGAAAGGAGGCGCTGATACCGCTGCTGCTACTCCTGGTGCACCTGCTGCTGCGGCCGCTCCAGCGGCTGCAAAACCAGCACCGGCCAAGAAATAATCGTTCAGATAAATTTATAATCTATAAAGACATCAGCCGGATTTTGGTCCGGCTTTTGTATTTTTGAATAAATCGTTTCCCAATGAAACCTTTAAAAATTATTCTTTGCCAGTTTGACATCACCTGGGAAAATGCTCAGGCCAACAGAGATTACCTCAGCCAATTGTTTTCTATGATACCGGCGGATTCAGCGGATCTTATCATCCTACCGGAAATGTTTACAACTGGCTTTTCAATGAACTCCGCCCAATTGGCCGAATCCATGGATGGTCCTACGATTCAATGGTTAAAAAAACAAGCTGATCTGCTTCAAACGGCTATAAGCGGTAGCCTGATCATTGAAGAAAATAATCAATATTTTAATCGATTGGTATGGATCGAACCCGGATGCCAGAAGCTCCCTTTTTATGATAAAAAACACCTTTTTAGTCTTGCCGGTGAAGAAAAACACTATAAAGCCGGAAAGGACCCTTTACATGTACAGTGGAAAGGATGGAACATTGCCTTTTATATCTGCTATGATTTGCGCTTTCCTGTATGGACCCGAAATACCAGGAATACAGATTTAATGATCTATGTAGCCAACTTTCCGGCAAAACGCGAAAAAGCCTGGAACCGATTATTACCGGCCAGAGCCATAGAAAATCAATGTTATGTTGCTGCTGTTAATCGCATTGGACTGGATGGCAATGGCATCGATCATCAGGGTGATTCTGCTGTGTATAATTATGAAGGTGATAAAATTTCAGACCAGATAAATCTCGAACAATTATCATCCATAGAGCTGGATTATCAGGCACTTCAGGTTTACAAAAGGGCGTATCCGTTTCTCAATGATCGCGATCGATTTCAAATCATTAATCAGTAATAAATGTACAATTTACAATGTACAATGTACAATGTACAATGTACAATTGATTTAGGGGGGAACAAATGCTTGCCTGCCTCGGGTAGGTACAATTAGCAATCGTATATTTCTTTGTGATCCATTGTGTCGTTGTGCCCTTGTGGCAATAAAAAGAATGTAC
>CAZALD010000005.1:0-105466 GCA_964486185.1 uncultured Saprospiraceae bacterium | reverse complement strand
GCCTCAGGTAGGTACAATTAGCAATCGTGAATTTCTTTGTGATCCATTGTGTCGTTGTGCCCTTGTGGCAATAAAAAGAATGTACAAATCTTGCCTGCCTCAGGTAGGTACAATTAGCAATCGTGAATTTCTTTGTGATCCATTGTGTCGTCGTGCCATTGTGGCAATAAAAAGAATGTACAATTCTTGCCTACCGTTGGCAGGTACAATTTGCTAATGCTTCGGACTTCTCGAAAATTAAGTTGAATTTTTGATGCAAGATCCATTCAAAGAATTAATAATTATTGTAAGCGGCAGGTAAACTCGTCTCTCATAGCTAGAAAGATGGTACTGGAATTATAAAAACTTACTGGCTCTGTTGCGAGAAAAAAAGAAGGAGGATTATATGAAGTGTGATTTCATCGGTAGAAAATAAGAATTGTGTTTCGTAGCGTCATAGTTACAAGGAAAGAAATAATAATTAATAATTGAAAAAATTCTTTCCTATTTACCTGTTTTTAAGAGTTTTATATATTCCAGGTCTTATTTTTTATATTATAATTATATTTAATATATAATTCTTTCTATCTTAGTCCTCCCAAACACCGGAATATGCTAAAACGAATAATTCTGAATGCCGTGATTGCCCTTGGTTTGATCTTAGGCTATACTGCTTGTGAGAGTGCCAAACCAGCCCTGGAGTCATATCGCAAGATGCCGCCAGAGACATCCTTGAATTCCTTACAAAAAACCCGTTCTGAAATTATCAAATTATCTCGCGAACTCATTGGATGTAAATATAAATCTGCCGGAAAGGATAAAAGAGGTTTCGATTGTAGTGGATTTGTTATTTACGTATTTCGTGAATTCAGGATACCAATGGCTTCCAGTTCACATGACCAGGCACAACTGGGAATTAAAATTTCAGTGGAAGATGCAAAAGAAGGTGATCTGGTATTTTTTGGTTCCTCACATAAAATATCACATGTCGGAATCATTACTGTTAATAAAAAAAGACATCTGGGCCTCATTCACAGTACCTCATCTAAAGGGGTTATCGAAGAAAATATTCTGGAATCGGATTATTGGCTTAAACGCATTCAGAAAATTGTAAGTCTGGAATCGTATATAAAGTCTACTGAAGTATCCTATCAATTTTAATTTCAAAGAGAATAATTTTCAACTTTCTATTCTTTGTAAATTTTTATTTGACGAAGTCCTCCGGGCACTGAACTGGCTCTGAACATTCCATCTGTATTAAAAGGCATGATGATATTACCCATTGTATCTATTGCAATTAAACCACCATCACCTCCAGCCTTAACCAGTTTATCAAGTATAATATGATTACCTGCTTCTTCCAGACTTAGTTGTCCATAACGCATTAATGCATATAGATCATGAGCTACGGCATACCGGATAAAATATTCCCCATGGCCTGTGCAGGACACAGCACAACACGAATTATCTGCATAGGTACCAGCTCCGATGACCGGCGCATCACCAATGCGATTCCATCGCTTATTGGTCATTCCACCTGTTGAAGTACCAGCACTCAAATGGCCATTTTTATCCAAAGCTACACAACCTACTGTACCAAATTTAGTACTATCCATCATTTTCATTTTGAGAGTAGTATCTGATTTTAATAGTTCGGTCTGTTTAATTTCTTGCAAACTTTTCCACCTCTCTTCAGTATAAAACCAGGATGGAGAAACTGTATCGATTCCCTGTTCCATCGCAAATTCCTCGGCACCTTGACCAATTAAAAATACATGAGGGGATTTTTCCATTACAACTCTTGCCAATGTAATCGGATTTTTAATCGTACGCACCGAACCAATAGCACCTGCTTTCAATCCATTCCCATCCATAATACTGGCATCCAGTTCGTTTTTACCTTCATGAGTTAACACGGCTCCCCGACCTGCATTAAATAAAGGATTGTTTTCAAGATAGATAATGGTTTGTTCAACAGCATCCAGTGAAGCGCCACCATCAGAAAGAATTTTTTCACCGATTGATAATGCTTCTGACAATGCCAATCGGTACAGTGAATCTTTTTCTTTGGTCATTAAATTAGGATGAATGGCTCCAGCTCCACCGTGAATTGCAATGGCCCATTCCGGTTTTTTCTGAGAATCATGATGGCATGTAAAAAATAAAAACAGAGGCCAGATAAACATGAATGCGGAGATGATCTTTCTGAAAATTACTATGAGATTCATCGTAATAAAATGTAGCTATTATCACCATAAAGATAGAGAACAATAAACATTTGAAAATGAATAATTAAATTTCAATAAGGTATAGCAATTTGAATAGTAAAAACGTAGAAACTCTGCAGCGGCACGAAGCTACACGATGGCTTTCTTCAGCCCCAATTATTAATTTCTTAAACAATTTTACCTACCTCCGGCAGGCAAGCATTGTCCCTTTCTACGGCAGACAAGCATTGCTCATTGTTTTCTCGCGGAGACGCGGAGGCGCAAAGATATCCTTATGCAATTATTAATTATTACCTATTAATTATTACCTATTAATTATTACCTATTAATTATTCATTCTTTATTTCTTCTTTGTGACACTGTGCCTTCGTGGCAAATATGTATCAGGCAACAAGGCCACTGCAGCTCCAGGGTACACGATGGCTTATTTCTTGGGATGTTGCTTTCAAATCTAAATGAAATGCTGTTACCAAAAAGTGTAGGCAATGTTATGTAAATTAAAAATCCCTGGCGCTTTAGCGTCTCAGCGAGAAAAAAATGGATTCTGCTAAAGACATGTTTGTGAAGGATATGCAAAACAAATTCAATGGTCTTTGATACTATTCCTTCCGTTTTTAAGTAGGGTTTAAGCTGTATCAATGTATCTTTGCGGCTTAAATTTTTTTATGATCCACCTGATATTATTTGGTCCGCCAGGAAGTGGCAAAGGCACACAGGCTGTTAAGCTTGCCGACAAATACAATCTGGTGCATATTTCCACCGGTGATTTATTCCGTTACGAAACTTCACAAAAGACAGAATTAGGACTAAAAGCCCTGGAATATATGAGCCAGGGTAAGTTGGTACCTGATGCCATAACAATTGGTATGTTAAAGAAAAAAGTACACTCCATGCAGGATTCCGGTGGCATCATCTATGATGGATTTCCAAGAACTATTGCCCAGGCAGAAGCCCTAGATCAAATGTTGGCCGAAGATCAGGAAAGCATCAATCTATTATTATCTCTTGAAGTACCCGATGAAGAAATAGTCAAAAGAATCTTAGCACGTGGGCAAAACTCAGGCAGACCCGACGACAACGATGAATCCATCATCAGAACCCGGATTCAAGTCTATCAAAATGAAACCGCTGCTGTTTTTGAATATTACAATTGTTTTCATAAATCAAAGTCAGTCAATGGCTTAGGTAGCATTGATGAAATATTTAACCGACTTTGCAAACAAATTGATCCTTTGATTTGAGGATCTGGATATGGCTGAACAGAATTTTGTCGATTACGTTAAAATTTTATTTCGCTCCGGTAAAGGCGGTGCAGGATTTGTTCATTTTTTTCGGAGTAAACACAATCCTAAAGGCGGTCCTGATGGTGGTGACGGAGGTCGTGGCGCCCATATCATATTACGTGGCAATGCCCAGTTATGGACTTTATTACACCTGAAATACCGCAAACACATTTACGCTCCAGACGGTGTGAAAGGCGGAGAAAACAATTGCACAGGAGCGGATGGTGAGGATTGTATTATAGAAGTACCCCTGGGAACAGTCGCCATCGACGCAGAAACCGGGATAAAAGAACTTGAAATTACCGAAGACGGCGAAGAAAAAATCCTGATGTCAGGTGGTCGCGGTGGTAAAGGAAATATGTTTTTTAAATCTCCGACCAATCAGGCTCCGGATTATGCACAACCGGGTGAACCCGCTCAGGAAGGATGGAAAATACTCGAATTAAAAATACTGGCTGATGTCGGATTGGTGGGATTTCCGAATGCCGGGAAGTCAACACTTTTATCCGTTTTAAGTGCTGCCAAACCCAAAATTGCAGATTATGCCTTTACTACCATTGTTCCCAATTTGGGTATTGTGGCATACAGGGACAATAAATCGTTTGTCATGGCAGATATTCCCGGTATCATTGAAGACGCCCATTTGGGAAAAGGTCTTGGGGTGAGGTTTATCCGGCATATCGAACGAAACAGCGTTTTGTTGTTTATGATTCCATGCGACAGTCCACATATCGAAAAAGACTATAAGATCTTACTGAACGAATTAAAACAATTTAATCCGGAATTACTGGATAAACCCAGGGTGCTGGCCATTACTAAAATGGATCTGGCCGAACCAGAATGGAAAGAGCTGATTCAAAAAGATATTCCGAAAAATATTCCCATTGCCTTCATTTCTGCTCAGGCACAGCAAGGACTAACCGAACTAAAAGATATACTTTGGAAAGCTCTGCATTCAGGCACTAAATAGCTTCCGGCTGGTCTTTGGGTTTTGAATGTTGCTTATCGACTTTGTCAATGGCATTATTTGTTTTTTCCCAAAATTCAGAAAAAATAGGTTTGGCTTTATCGAGTAGCCACCGGGATTTTGCTGGAACAGCTTCAAGATACGCATAGCTCATGGAGTCAGTTTTTACGGACGACTTAATTAATTTCAGTTTATCAGCAAATGAAATTACCGAACTAAATAACAAAAGTGCAATTAGAGCTGAAACAAGTCCTCCTGCCAGCTGATTGATAAAATTGATGTGGGCGGTTTCCAGAATTTTTTCAAAACCCTGACCGATCAGTCGAATCCCAATCATAACAATTAAAAAAGTAAAGACAAATCCGATGACTATATTTAATCGGGGATCGACATCCAGAATTTTTTCAAATAGACCTATACTTAAAAAAGAAAATTTAACACTGATTAAAAAGGCTAAAATGATACTGAGTATTCCAAAAATGGACTTGATCAGTCCTTTAGAATACCCCAGGTAAAAACTTGTACCCAGAATTAAAAGGCAAGTAATATCGATGAACATGGCCTGCTTTTTGATATTTGATTTGAAACACAAGATTAAAAAAAACTTTGGGCTGTATGAGATATTTTTCTAATTTCTTACAATAGCCTGAATCTGAGTTTGCTTAAGAATCCTTAGCTTTGTACAAATGAAAGGCATTTGCCAGATTACCTTAGTTTTTGTGATCATTTCGACTGAGATTACCGCTCAGATGGATGGTAACGTCCATCGTTATCAGGAACAAGCCGGTTTGCCCCGTGTATTTATGATTGGAGAGTATGAAAAGCCTTATGAAAATATGTCGGCTGTTTATGATAAACTACTTTTGGCTATTTATCAGGACGATATTGACAAAGCATTTCGTGCCTGGACCTCTGTTTTAGTCAGCATGGAAGATTATTCACGGGAAGTATCCTTTAATCTGAATGGGCTTAAGCTTTGGATGAATGTCTTTTTTAATGTCGATGGAAGTATTCAGCACATTGTTTATTATCCAAAACCTAACTCCCGCAATATGCAATTTGAGCAATTGACAAACTTCCTCATCAGTTTTTGTAAAGTCTATCATTTTAAAGATCCGGTTCCAGTCAAATGTTCTCATTTTGGCAGTGCCTCATTCCCAACTTTTGCAAAGAGAAATTAGATTTGAAAAAAAATTTGGTAGCTTTATTAATTGCATTATGTGGTTTTGGGCTTTTTAGTTGCAGCAAACAGGAATTCCTTTTGTTTCAGGATCACTCTGTACCGTGCATGGATGAAATTTGTGCCGTAAATTTTAAAGACGAACAAAATGGGATTGCAGTAGGCGGTTTGAGCTGGACCAGAGGAATCATTTGCAAGACAGAAGATGGTGGTAAAAACTGGAGTATTGATTCTGTTTATGATAAGCAGATTTTGTGTATGACAGCAGTAACTTCCGAGTTACAACTTGCCATGGGCATAGAATTTAATTTGTATCAAATCACAAAACAACAAACGCAGATACAGAGTTTAAAACATTCAGGAAGCTTCCGGTTTATAAGGGGTATTTCTTCTTTTGATCAACATCATATAATGGCAGTACATGGTTTAGGTACCGGAATAATTCATCGCATATCGTTAACTTCAGATTCCAGTCAGGTATTGCACACGATCAATAGAGATTTAAATGCGATACAATGTATCGATAGTTTAAATTGGCTGGCATGTGGATTTGGTATCGTATTGCAGACATCCGATGGAGGAATCCATTGGGATACCCTTGAATTATTTGGTGATCATTTTATAGATATTTGCTTGAGTAAGTCAGGTGTATTGTATATAATCGGTACAGCCGGTACTGTTTATGTTTCAACAGATAAAGGAAAACATTTTACAAAAATAAAATCCGGCGGAATAATTGGTAATTCGGAAGTTTATCGATGTATTGCATTTAAAAATACTGAAGAAGGAATCATTGCCGGAGAAAATGGACTTGTCATGTTTACGAGAGATGGTGGAAAAAACTGGATCGAAGCGGAAGGCTTGCCCCTTTTTGACATTAAAGATCTGTATTATGACGGACAGCGATATTGGATCTGTGGTTCTAATGGAAGAATTATTTCGTTGGCGATTAACAATTAACAATTAACAATTAACAATTAACAATTAACAATTAACAATTAACAATGTACAATTAATAATTGCCTGTCGAAGGTAGAAACAATGACACACTCACTTAATTCATCTACCATTGGGCATTATACAGGCCGCTTCCGCGCCCACCTGCATCGGGCAGGGTTCTCACTTAAAGCACTGTCGTGCTTAATCCGCCTGTCGGAGTAATCGATCGTTCATCTGTGTTCATTTTTCTAGGGGTTTACCCTGATTTTTTATAGTAAAGTCAAAATAATTGTTAAAAAACTTGACAAAAAATAATTCGTAGATTAGATTTGTCTGAGAAAGAACATTTTCCTAAGTCAAATCATAATATAGAGTATTGGCTTTGTAATTCATATTTTAACTCGTTCGAATCAAGCAGTTTCTATGATTTTTAACCCTTTAAAATTTTTTATATGATTTCAAAATTAAATTTCGTCGAGTTTAGGGGGGGGGCGAATAAAATTTGCTGCCTTATTGATAAACTTTATTCTTGTCATGGCCTGGTCGTCGGGTAATGCGCAATGTCCGCAAAATGACATAGGAATCACTACTACAACCTGGTGGATTGATCAAACTATTGACATGTGCGAAGGTCAACGGATTGTAGTCAGCAATGGAGCTACCCTTGTAATTTCCAATTCAACTGTACGCATGAGAACAGGAGAAGCAGGACCCTGGCAAGGAATCGTATTGCAAAATGGAGCCAGTTTGCGTATAGTTCAAAATAGCACTGTGCGTGATGCTAACGAAGCCATAAGAGGCCTTAATGGATTTAACTCTATCTGGGTTTTTAATAGCACTATAACGAATGTAGGATCTGTGGTATATGCCAGCAGCTTTAATCCGGCAAGTGGATTTCCTATTTATCTGGCTTATTCTACTTTAAGCAACAGAAGTAATGCAAATCCTCTTTGTATAGGAGGTAATGGTGTCAATATTTATATCAATACCTGTGAGATATCCAACCAGGATTACAACTCTCAGACTAATGTCGGAGTTGATGGATTTGGAAACAGGCTGCGGATTATTAACTCGTATATCCATGGATTTAGAAGATGCATTAATAAAGGTGTAGGCTGGGACGCCGATCATATGGGACTTGTAATGCAGGGTAGTGATATATCGGCCTATACCAATTATTATCTAAGTGTACACAACAGCGATATGGCTGTCAGCGGTTTCAACTGTATTTTTACTGGTCTTGTAAATCATTCCGGAAGGGCGCAGGGTAGCTGGGAACGCAACAATTTTGAAGACATTGTAAATCTTGGAAACCCGGAACTATCCCATACTTTTTATGAAAACAGATTTGGTGTACGCCTGTATTTGCAAGGAGCACAAAACCTTACTGATGCCCGATGTGATTTTTGGGATAATGCAGGTTATGCTGTAAATGGTAATGCCGCTACTATAAAAATGAGGTGGGGAAAGCCAACCATCGCGTCAGGTAATTCTCATAGTTCTGGAATTACGCCTATTATGAAGATTTCCGCTTCAAATCAAATATTTAATCATTTTTATACAGCAAATAATCTTCAAGTATTTAATTACGAAGAAGATTTTATGGGTGCAGAAGAACAAGATCCCTTCATATGTCAACAACGCTGGCGATTTACAGTAGGCTTAATGGAAGGTGACACTGCTGTGTATGTGGATAATGACAATGAGGATTTATGGCAGGATCATTTTGATGCTTATGAATCTATTGAAGAAGAACTGGAAAACATGTATCCAGACACAGATACATTATTGTTGAGTGAGCTGGAAGATGCCCGCGTTGGTATGGGACAGGCTGTGCTTCAGGCGATTTTACATTCGGAGTCTTTATCTCAAAATAGTTATTCAAACTGGATGTCAAGAGCAGATCCTTTTCTCAATGTTAGGGCTGAGATCATGGATTTATTTGTCGGCCAGGAATTTGAAGATTTAAGTGACTATATCCTGGAACTGGATCTGGATGGTGATGAAGCCGAGGATCGCGACAATTTTAAAGATGTGGTCTCCTGGATGAATGAGGCCATAGGTCAAAGTAAAGATCTGTATGACCTCTCCGCTGGCGACCTTGAAGATCTGACAGAACTGGCAAGTATCACGTATGGAAATTATACCGCAGTAATCCGTGGTTGGCTCTCTATTAATTATCAGATCTACATCGATCCACCGGAGCCTGAGGAATTAAAAACAAGTCCAAAACACAAATCCAAAAGCTCTGAAGCGTATGAATATACCTTTATTCCTGTACAGCAAAATGGCAATCTGAAATTGGTGTTTGATGGACTCGAAAGTGAAAGTTTAATCAGGATAATAGATTTATTTGGTAGAATTAAATATGAAGCCAAACAGAAATCACAAAAACAGTTGAATATACCCATAAAACTGGAACCCGGAATTTATTTGATACAAACCACCAATATTCAAACTCAGAAAGTTTTGAATAAGTCCATTTTGATTAAATAAAACCTATATAAACTGAGCAACACTTTGTAAAAATGTTGCTCAGTTTTTTTGTTAATTAAGATTTCTCTTTCACAATCTTCTAAATTTTTAAATTTTGTTTCAATGCACATTACATCATATCAATTAGGGCATGTATTAAAAATCGTCATTTTTCTAATTTCTTTAACAATTAAATCCCAAAATATCAAATTCTTTGATTTGATACCTAATGAACTTAGTGGGGATAATAATGCCGGAGTACTAGAAAAAGTAGTTTCTGACTCTAATGGCATCTATTTTTTGGGTCACTTGCCCAGGAAAATAACCGGAGTTAACAATATGGCACATGCAAGTTGGGGTAAATTAGATTATCAGGGCCAAATAAAAAACGCTAAGGTAATTATAGATGAAGATATCGCTCAACGACCTTATTCAAATGGTCCTCTTATTAAATTAAATGATAGCATATATTTTACAATTTTTCAAATTCCTAATCCGGGTAGTAACTGGCTAAGTCAGAGTATATTTAAACTCAATATTCATAGTGGTGAAATATTGCAACGAAAACTAATTTATGATACTTCCAAAATAGAGATTGCCAGTTTTGTAGGATTTTCTGAAATTAAAAAAGGTAAGTTTCAATTGGTTTTAATTGATTACACGTTGGACCCCAGAACGAGTTACATATTTGAACTGGATACAGAATTAAATATATTAAAAAGTTTAAAACTACCATTCTTCAATTTAGATTTAAAACTTTGCAGATATATTTCAAAGGATAATTATAACAATTATGAGTTAATCTTAGAAAATAGATATAAAATAAATGGCCAATCAACAGGAGAAGCATATTTGAGTTATGTTAAATTAGACTATCACGGAAATTTATTAAAAGAAAAAAAATTACCATTAGATGGTAATATTTTTCTTAGTGGAGCAGATGTGTTCACTATATCACAAGATGAGAGTAGATCTTATGTAATTGCTGCAAGCGACTGGGGACCAGATAGTCTTAATTATCAGGGTGTTCCTTATATATTTAAAACAACACCTGAATTTGATTCAGTAATATGGATTACGACTTTTTATGAATATCCACAGCTTTTGCAAGATCCGGGATATATTATACATTATATGACAAATTTAATTGATAATTCTGGTTATGTGGTTTGTGGTGAAAAAAGCACCAGTCTTTGGGCTCTACCTGATTATGGAATCTTGTTTAAAGTATCAGAATCAGGTGATAGTCTATGGTTGAGAAAATATCAACCCCTTGGGTGGGATAGTTTAAGGGCTGGATTTTTTAGGTTGGCGCAAGTAAACTGTACTCCCTATAATACATTAGCGGTTGCTGCTTATGTTTCAGATAGAAATTTGGGGTATATTCGTCCCTGGATACTTCATGTAGATGAGCATGGTTGTCTGGTACCAGGTTGCCATTTGACTGTTAACACTAAGAATACGCAAGTGGATGAAGTTAAAGGCCTCGAATTATTTCCAAACCCGGTGCAGGGATCCAAAATGTATATGTTGTCGCGACTTGCAAGTCTTAAGGAGCATAAAATATTATTAAGAGATCTGCAGAGTCGATTAATAAAATCAGCTAACATCCTGCTTACATCGGGGATGCAATATATTATTGATCTGCCAGAAGATATTCCTAATGGTGTTTATTTTATCTCAGTAGAAGGACCCGAAATAAATCAAACTTTAAAATTTGTGGTGGAGAGGTAAGAACAATGACAATTAATAATTAATAATTAAGGCGTGATTAACGATTGTCCGTGTACTTCTGTGCAATCCCATAATCCGTTAATCTGTTTTTTGTTTATTCTATCGCACCAATGTTACAGCTCCTTTCTGTACTTTAACCTGTCCACATTCCGACTTCATGGTAGCCAGATACATATAGGTATCCATGGGTGCAGGCTCTCCTTTATAATCGCCATTCCATCCTGTATCCGGGTCTGTGGATTCAAATACCCGATGACCCCAGCGATTGTAAACTTCAAGTCGGTAATCTTCGATTAATTGTATATCTTTTACAATGGGTTTAAATATTTTGTTGAGATCAATTTCTGAATTGGGAGGAAAGACATTTGGAAACAATAAATACTCCGCGTTTATTTCGGTAACTGTAAATAATTGTCTGAAGGTTTGAAAACAATAATCAATATCCACATAATAATTACCTGCTTCAAAAACGCTGCGCACCCGTGTTGTGTCTTTATTATCCCAAACATATCTCATTCCTGTTTTAGTTGGATCCGCAAATGCAGTTAATGCCAAACCTGCTGCAATTTTCTTGCAGGAATCTGAGAGGAACTGATCTTCAATAAAGATTTCATCCAATTTAATATTAAATGTTTCAACAAAAGTTTGACGGCAATAACTTACTGTAACTTTATACGTTCCGGTCTGATTGATGATCAGTTTAGCATCCGTTGATCCATCATTCCATTTGTAGGCCGCTCCTTTAATTTCTGGTCCCTGAAAAGCATAAATGGTTTCCGGAAATTTGCAAAAATTAAACTCATGATTTTTGTCCCGGAACTGGCGCAGACGTACCACAAAAGTTTGAGTAAATGTATTGTGACAATAATTTACGCTTACCTTATAAGTACCAGGTCCTGTAATTTGCCTCGCTCCGTCTGTGGTACCATTATCCCAAAGATAGCTGGCTCCTTTTATTCCGGGTCCCTGAAACGCATATAGATTATCCGGATAATCACATATATCAAACGTATCGCTAAGATCTTTAAATTCCGGAGTTCCCCAGTTAAAAGTTTGTACAAACATGGACTGGCAATAACTGACGGTGACTTTATAGGTACCTGGAGAGGGTATTTGACGATAAGCGGTGGTCGCCCCATTATCCCAGATATAACTGGCTCCATTGATCTGTGGACCTTGAAAAGCATAGGCAGTATCAGGGTAATTACAGGTTTTAAAGTTAAAAGATTGATCTGTAAATTTTTTCAGCGTAACGATAAAGCTGACTGTAAATGAAGTATCACATTTGGTAACCCTCGCTGTATATATACCGGGTCCTGTAATTTCTCTCGTGCTACCCGTCTCTCCATTGGTCCATAGATATGTAGCTCCAGGACCTCTGTTGGCATCCAGCGTATAGGGATAATCACAAAGCTCCAAAGCAAAATTTTCATCGGGAAAACTGATATAAAATACTTTGTAAGTAATCGTTGCAGTTTTTCCACAGTAGGTAATTCTAACTGAATAATTATCTGCCTCTTTTACCCAGGTTCCTGCTTCTTTCGAACCATTACTCCATTCATACGTTGCATTGCGGATCATAATTCCCGGCAGAAAAACAGAGTCGCCTTTGCATAGAGGGGTAGGTACTTCGCCATCTTTTAAATCAAAGATTTCACATTCCCGTTTGATTTTTAAACTATCTGTATGACCTAAAATGGAAATGGAAGGAGATACAACACCTTGAGGAGCTAAAGGAATAAGTTGTACAGAATCCGCTTTTACTTGTCGGGATTTTAATTCTGAAAACTCAAATGTACCACAGGCTCCTTCAAAGGCACGACTGGTTTTTATATCGGCAAATCCTTTTAATTTATTAGAATTTCCATAAGCGATATTTACGGCATAATTTCCATCATCCAAATGTGTTGTGGCATAATCTACTACACTGTCTTTGGCAGACCAGTATTTCGAACTAATCCATCCACCAAGTTCGCCAAAGGTATGTGCAAAAATCGAAGGGATGGAATCACCCGGAATGGTATCGATTCCGGTAAAGACATAATTCAGATTTGAATTAAATAATCGATTGTTATATTCTTTCAGATAAGGTGTTTTGAAACTTCTTACCTGTTCTGATTCCCAAAGGAATTTTCCATTATTGTCTAATGAAATAATTTGTTTGTAATTTTTTTTAACAAAAGTATCAGCTTGGATAACATCTGTCAAAAAAACAATCTGTGTATCATTTTGAACAACACTATTAAAAACCATTTGATGATCCGGAAAATGTCGCGACCATATATTCATCCCCAGTGTATCGTATTTTCTTACATAATGACCATCACCTATTACATAATCCCTGGAGTTGAGTAATTTGATAAATCGTAAATTGCTTTCTGCTGAAATATGATGTGCACGACGGGCATTTAAATTGCGGTCTAATTTTACAACACATCCATGCGTAGAAGTTGAATCCCTTCTGTAATTAAAAGCCAATAACATGTTATCCTGATCGAGTATCGATACCACGGGATTAAAATGAAATGCAATTCCGGGTATAGAATAAAGTTTTTCCTGACTGAGAATTCCAAGTATATAATTGAAGATTAAAATTTTTGAATCATTTGCCGAACTCAATGTAGCGGTAACTATAAACCGATCTCTGCCAAGATAATGAATATGGGGAGTACTCAGTGTAGTGCCGGAAGGTAAGTTGTATTTTTCATTGGAAATTACCTGACCACAGGTGCCATATAAAGTCATAGAAAAACTGGAATCTTTTGATGAGACCAAACTAAGCCAACCACCTTTGTCATCTCCAACCAGACTCACTGTAGTATATTCTACAGAATCAATTTTGTCGTGAAATTGAAGGGGCTGTCCATATAAAGTATTTACAAAAAAAAGAATGACAGCCGCTTTTACTAAATTTAACATATTTCTATATTTTAAGAATCACAAAAGTAGAGAAAAGCATTGGGTAAATCTGTTAAAGTTTTTTGAAATACGCGAAGTTGGATTATCTTTCAACATCTTGGTTAAATGTTAAAAATATATGCGTAAATATTTCAAAATCAGGTTATATTACATAATATTATTATATATAAATACTTTTTACTCAACGGAGGCATTTTTGCAGATTGCAGCACATATCGATTTAGTATCCCACATTCGGATTCCTGAACATGCCAGCAGCATCTGGGGATATACAGATGTCAAAGGTACCGAATATGCTTTGCTGGGTACAGCCCAGGGCCTCAGAATCTTTACTATAGAAGATTCTGCACAAGCTAAAGAGCTCTTTTTTATTCAATGCTCTCCTAGTCCCTGGCGGGAACTTAAAACCTCCGGTGAATTTGCTTATATTGTTACAGAAGCAGAAGATGGCTTGCTCATCGTCGACCTAAGGTATCTGCCGGATACAGTTTATCATAGTTTTCAAAAAGACTTTAAAACCATCCATGGCGATAGCATTGAAATTATCGCTGCACATACCATCTACGTTGATGAAAAAAATTACATCTATTTATCCGGCGCACGGCCCCATGGATATGGTTTTATTATACTTGATCCCTCTTTAGATCCCTTTCATCCTCTCGTCTTAGCTCAAAATGAGGATCAGTATATGCATGAGGTATTTGCATACAGAGATACTTTATATGGTGCAGAATTATTTCATGGCGTTTTTAGTGTCTGGGATATCACCGACAGAACAAGTCCTTTGCGCTTGGCAGATTATCCTACAGGTGGACATTTTACACACTCTGTTTGGTTGGAAAAAAACCAGGCGGTTTTATATACAGCTGATGAAGTTTCCGGTGCCGGCGTCGAAGCCTGGAATGTATCCAATCTCAATGCCATTCGCCGGATGGATCACTTCAAAATACAAAATGATCATTCAGATTTTATCATTCCGCACAACGTGTTTCATCAGAGTGATAAATTATATGTTTCGTACTATACAGAAGGAGTTCGAATTTTAGATACAAAGGATCCTGAAAATCTAATTGAAGTCGCTTATTATGATACACATCAGGAAAATGATCACGGATTTCACGGATGTTGGAGTGTTTATCCTTATTTTAATTCGGGTCTTTGTATTGCCTCCGATATTGAAAACGGATTGTTTGTTTTAAAATATGATGGCAATCAGGCTGCTTACCTGAATGCAGAAATCGTCGACAAATCCAATGGTAGTCCTGTTTTTAATGCTTCTCTGCAAATTCAACAAAACCAACACAAGCTCCAGGAGTTTTCAAATTTAAAAGGTCGTATAAAATCAGGTGTACCCGAAAATGGTGATGCAGAAATTCAGGTTTATAAAAAAGGCTATTATCCTCAAATCAGAAATGTTGTCTTTGATAAAAATAAACCGTTGGTTTTAAAATTTGAATTGGAAGAATTACCTAAACACAATCTGAAAATCATTGTAAGAGATAAACTAACGAATGCCGTTATACAGGATGCAAAAATTATATTATTCAATGATGACTTTAGTTTTAATTTCTCAACAGATCCTGATGGTGAAAGTACAGCTAATGATATTTATGAAAATAATTGGACACTTGTCGTTGGTAAGTGGTCCTATAAACAATTTGCTTTGAAGGATTTTGAATTAAATGCCAATCAGGAGATTGAAGTAAAACTAGAATCCGGATATGAAGATGATTTTATACTGGATTTAGGATGGACCTCAACCGGCAATGATCCTAAAGTAAAATGGATCAAAGGAGATTTTACTGAAATTCCGGTTCCTTCCAGCAATTTCCCATCAAAAGACAATTTAGAAGATTTGGGATCAGCATGTTATTATACCAATAATTTTGATAACAGTGGTACGGAATATCATTTACATGGTGAATTATTGTTGTTTTCTCCTCCGATGAATTTAAACAGATATTCATCAGTCGATATTTCATACCAGGCCTGGGCTTATGGTGGTTATACTTCATTTAAAGAAATCTATTTGCAAAATGGAGATACCCGTATTTTGCTGGAATCGGTACCAGAACTTCTCACCGGAAATTTTAATCCTAAATCTTTTATTCATATCGATTTGGAAAATATTAAAAAAGATTCTGTGCATTTTGTATTTCGATTATACAATGATTCTGCTACAGCAAATATGGCTATTCAGCTTATGGGCGCGATGGATGTTTTTAAATTAACCGGGGAAATGGTGGTTTCAACCAATGATTATAAACACAACTCGGCTTTTTATCCAAATCCGGTCGTTGATAAGTTTTGGATTGAAAACCCCTATGATCAGCAAAAATTGCAGTTTGAGATTTATTCAGTTTATGGTCAGATGATGAAAACTTGTACCTCAAACTCAGGTCAGAAATCACAAATTGATGTTACGAATCTTGATTCAGGGATCTATTTTCTAAAATCCAATAAATCAGAAAACATTATCAGGTTTATTAAAATCTGAATTCAATCTTCTCTTACCTTTGCAGTCTAATATCAGATCAAATGCAATATCGTAAGGAAAAAGACACTATGGGCATCGTTGATGTACTCGCTCATGTATATTGGGGTGCACAAACTCAACGTTCGATTGATAATTTTAAAATTGCAGTAGATACTGATAAAATGCCCATCGAAATAATCAGGGCCTTTGCTTATTTAAAAAAGGCAGCTGCATTGACAAACCTGGATGCAGGAATCCTTTCTGCTGAAAGTTGTAAATTAATAGGTAGGGTTTGCGATGAAATACTCGACGGCAAATTGGATGATCAGTTTCCGCTTGTTATATGGCAGACTGGTTCTGGCACTCAATCCAATATGAATGTCAATGAAGTAATCGCGTATCGTGCTCATGTCTTAAATGGTGGTACATTGGTCGATGAAAAAAAAGTGATTCATCCCAATGATGATGTAAATAAATCGCAATCCAGCAATGACACCTTTCCAACTGCCATGCATATTGCTGCTTATAAAATGTTGGTCGAACGGACCTTACCCGGAATTAAAAAACTTAGAGATACACTCGATGCCAAATCAAAAGAATTTCAGTCAATCGTTAAAATCGGAAGGACCCATTTGATGGACGCAACTCCCCTGACACTCGGTCAGGAGTTTTCAGGCTATGTTTCCCAACTGGATCATGGCATGAGAGCGATTCAGAATACACTGGCACATTTATCCGAACTTGCATTAGGGGGTACAGCTGTTGGCACAGGTATAAATACACCTCCCGGATATTCAGAGCATGTTGCCAGACATATAGCAACATTGACAGGGCATCCCTTTAAAACGGCAGAAAATAAATTTGAAGCACTTGCTGCACATGATGCTATTGTCTATGCTCATGGCGCATTAAAAACGGTTGCTGCCAGTTTGATGAAAATTGCAAATGACATACGTTTACTGGCATCTGGTCCTCGCTGTGGTATTGGAGAATTGTTTATACCCGATAATGAACCCGGCTCTTCTATTATGCCCGGTAAAGTAAATCCTACACAATGTGAAGCAATGACTATGGTCTCAGCTCAGGTAATGGGAAATGATGTCGCGATAAATTTTGGAGGAGCCTCAGGACATTTTGAATTGAATGTATTTAAACCGGTAATGATTTCTAATTTTTTACATTCGGCCCGTTTAATTGCTGAGGTTTGTATTTCTTTTAATGATAAATGTGCCATTGGCATTCAGGCTATACCAGAAAATATCCGTAAAAATCTGGATAATTCGTTGATGTTGGTTACCGCTTTGAATACCAAAATAGGATATTATAAAGCTGCTGAAATTGCTCAGACCGCTCATAAACAAGGAAAAACACTAAAACAGGTTGCCGTCGAATTGGGATATCTTACAGAAGATGAATTTGATCAGTGGGTTGTTCCGGAACATATGGTCGGTGAAATTAAAAGGACATCATTTTGAAGTCAATTCCATCCACCCTTATACCTCCTTTTGAACGTTATCAACTCGAAAACGGACTAACCGTCTTACTACAAAAAGACCATACTACCCGCATGGCCGCTGTTTGCCTTCTGGTCAAAGTCGGATCCCGGGATGAATCGCCTGATAAAACCGGAATAGCTCATTTATTTGAACATCTGATGTTTTCCAATTCAGGACATAAAATTGATTTTGACAGCATTCTTCAAAATGCAGGTGGTGAATGTAATGCTTTTACTACAACAGATACGACGCAATATTATTCCATTGCGCCTGCTCAGCAATTGGAACTATTACTGGCTCTGGAAGCAAATCGCGTCAACGATTTTAAAGTCAGTAAAAAAGATTTTAAAACACAGCAAAAAGTCGTCATAGAAGAATTTAGCGAGACCTGTCTGAATAATCCATATGGCGATTTTACACATCATCTGATGAATCTGGCTTATCAGATTCATCCGTATCGATGGCCTGTCATAGGTCTTAATCAGGAACAATTAAGTACATTGACAATTGAAGATGCAGAACAGTTTTTCCATACTTTTTATAATCCTTCAAATCTTATTTTGGTTGTCAATGGAAATATCGAAATGGCTGAAACCAAAAATTTAATCAACCGCTATTTTGGAAAAATGAAGTCTTCCGCAATGGTAATCCGTCATTATCCCAAAGAAAGCGTGCTACCTCATGCAAGAAGTTTAAACATCCACAAAGAATTGCCTGAAGAAGGATTTTATTATGCATTTCATTCCTGTGGACGAATGGAACCAGATTTTTACGCAATTGATTTTATGACAGATATTCTGTCAGAAGGAAAATCATCAGTACTCTACCGCCGATTAAAAAAGGAAAAACTAATTTGTTCGACCATTGATTGTTATATTACAGCTACGACCGATCCCGGACTGATTATTCTTGAAAGTAAATTGAATCAGGGTCATACAATCGAAGAAGCGGAAACAGAATTTTGGAATATAATACATGAGTTACAAAATACTTCGATATCAGATCACAATTGGGAAAAACACATGAATAAAAATGAAAGTGCATATTTATTTTCGCAGTTAGGTGTAATAAATCAGGCACTTAATTTATCATACGCTGAGTGGCTTGGAAATCCCAATTTAGTTTATAATGAATTGGAGAATTATAAAAAACTAAACAAAGATCAGATACAGGAATCATTAATAAAGTATTTTCAGAAAGAGCGGTGTTGTAGTTTGTATTATAGAAATCAATAGATTTAAAAGAAAAAGATCAAACAGACTTTTTATAAATTGATTTACTAAGTATAGAAATTTATTTTCATAGTTTTGTTTTATTAATTTGGGATATTAAATTATTCGGCATAAAAAATGAACAAATCAAATTCATTTTATTCAAAACTTATTTTCATTTCTTTTCTGATGTTGTGGAATGAAACGAAGGGACAGAATTTTAATCTTAGGAATTTTGACTTGTTGGATGAAGAAGATGGCTTGTCTAATCATTGGATAACCGACGTAGTTCAGGATTCCATGGGATTTATCTGGATTGGGACTAAAGATGGTCTGAATCGCTTTGATGGCCATCAATTCAAAATTTTTAGAAATAAAGCCAGTGATTCTACATCTCTTCCCGGAGATTATGGTCAATTCCTCGCATTGGATAGTCACGGAAAATTATGGACTAGTGTAGAGGATGGTAAAATAAGCAGGTTTGATTATAAATGCCAGTGCTTCGAGACTTTTCAACTCAACCTAGATCCTAAATCACAATATTCAGGCGCAGGAGTTAGAATTTTGAGAATTGAAGAAGGTGGAATCGTTTGGTATAGTCAGAGTGAAATCGGACTTAATATATTAAATGTTATGACAGGTGAATTCAGGCAATTTGATTTGCCAGTGATGGATTCTCAATATTCTAAAAATGCACAGCAATATTCCAATGCCGTTTCAGCTATATATCGTTCTGATGATGGTTTGTATTGGCTCGCTTCAACAAATGGTCTGTATACTTTCAATGCCAATAATTCTGTATTTAATTATATTGCTCTTCATAAATCAGACTCGAATACTTTTCGCAATGATAAATTTTTATCCATCCTGAATGACGGGCAAAAGGGATTTTGGCTGCCTGCTTGGGGGGGTGGATTGTTTTATTATGATCGTGTAAATAATCAATTTTTTAATTATAAATATGATATCATCGATGAAACAAAATCAATCGGAAATATTATTAAAAATGTTGCAGAAAAAGACGTTGATGAACTCTGGGTAGCAACTACCGACAGAGGTGTAGGAGTATTTAACAAAAAGAATAAAAAATTTCGCTTTTTTAATGCAGACAGTTTAAATAATTCATTGGGTATATCAAAGACGACTGAAAAAATTGTATATTTAAAAACCGGTGTTCTTTTTTATTCTACCATCGATGGTTTAGTAAAGTATGATCCAAACAAGGAGTTATTCACATTTAAGAAATTGAAAATTGCAAGTTCTCAGTTGAAGGATCGTTTTTTTATACCAAAAATTATTGAGGATACTCTAAGTCAATCGATATTTTTTGCAACATCTTTTGGAAACGGCTTAAATGTTTTAGATCTAAATACACATAAAATGGTATCTCATCAGATAGAAATTGATCCAAATAAAGAAAATAGTTTTATTAAGATGAGCGACATAATTATTGATAAATCTTCAAGAATCTGGGTCATCGGTTTTTATACCATTTACCAATATGATCGAAAATCTAAAAAGTTAATTAAATTTATAGAAGCAAAAAATTATTATGGAAAGAATAAATTAAATTCTTTTAAAAAGATCATTGAAGACAAAGACGGAGATCTGTGGGTATTAACGCATTTTGGTGGCGTGCACCAGATAGATATACAAAATAAAAAACTGGGCAATAATATAATTGATTTTCTGGATGAGAAGCAGGAGTTTTATATATCCGATTTTAGCTGTGATTCCCTGAATCATTTTTGGTATGTTATAGATAAAAACATTGCGTATTTTAATAAAACCAGCAAAACATTTAGTTTCCCTAAAAATCCGGATATAGAAAAATGGCTTGATGAAGGGATTTATACTTCTGTGATGGATCGATCAGGAGCACTGTGGGTAAGTAATATAAAATTAGGTTTGTTGAAAATTAGTCTTAGTCCAAATGCAGAAATTGAAACAATGAGAATTGCAGAAGAAGATGGGTTGCCAACAAAGAAAATTTTTTCTATGGCTTGTGATTATCGGGGTGATATATGGATGGCAACTATAAAGGGCGTCGTTTATTTTGATCAAAAAAGTAGAACGTATCGTGTGTTCAATTATTCAAATGGAATTGAAAAGAACACTTCTTATATGAAATTTTTCAATGGTTATAATGAATCTTTTTATATTACCGTTCCTGGCAAATATGCCAAAGTCAATTTTGAAAATATTTCAATCAAACAAAATGACCCCACACTCTACATAGATAAAATTTCGATTTTAAATAATGACAGGATCATTTCGTTTTCAGATCATAAATTAGTAGAATTGTCTCCCGGTGAAAATTATCTCAATTTTGATTTTGGCTGTATAGATTATTCAAATCAAGAAGATTATCATTTTGCGTATATTTTGGAAGGGTGGGATGAAGACTGGATCCACTGTGGAAAGAGAAGGACAGCTGCCTACAACAACTTGTCGGGGGGGAATTATGTATTTAAAGTAAAACAGGCAGGAATTGATGGAACCTGGGGAGTACCTGTTTCGATACCGTTGCATATTCAAACACCATTTTATAAACAATATTGGTTTTTAACGGGACTTGCTTTCTTAGGTGCGATATTTATCTATGGTCTGTATTATTTAAGGATCAAACAAATTAAGCAGGCAGAATATCAAAAAACAGAATTTAACCGGCAACTAAATGATATGCGAATGGAAGCCTTGCGGGCTCAGATGAATCCGCATTTCATTTTTAATTGTTTAAATTCAATAAACAGATATATAATAAAGAATGATATTAAATCATCCTCATTGTATCTTACGCGTTTTGCTAAATTGATCCGCCTTATTTTAGATAATTCTGCCAATAAAAGTATTGTCTTATCCAAGGAAATTGAAGCACTGCAATTATATATTGAGATGGAGGTATTCCGGTTTGAAAATAAATTCAGTTTTGATATAACAGTTGATCCGGAAGTCGATATTGACAATATTGTAATTCCGCCTCTGATACTTCAGCCTTATATCGAAAACGCCATTTGGCATGGATTACTTCCAAAAGAAACAGGAGGTCATTTATCCGTCAGCATAAGGCAAAATGACGATTATTTGATTTGTGAAATCATGGATAATGGTATAGGCCGTAAAAAAGCGATGGAATACAATAGCATTAATTCACCAACACGAAAATCGATCGGTATGAAATTAACCGAAGAGCGCTTAAAATACTCGACTGACCACATAACAGCCTCTGGGTCTCAGGAGATCATAGATTTATATGATGAAATGCATCAAGCCATTGGAACGAAAGTGATTTTGACTATCCCGGTTTGAGGAATCAGCCATCGAAAATTGAATGAAACGGTGGAAATAGATTTGTCAACTCTTAAGAGTTGACAAATCATTTTGTAAGATGCAGATATTCAATAATTTACAATTTAACAATTCGGATATTTTCTGCGATATTTCACTGCTGGTTTGAATACTATTGTTAAATAAATTCTGATTAATTAACAGAAAATCAATTACTTATAAAATTTTGACACAATGATTTATCGTTTTTCCGGATCACCTAATGGAATCATGTAATAGTATTTCACCAATTTATATATTGATTTTATGTCTTTTAGTCGCTTTGTAATAATAGTATTGGGGCCTTCTCAAAAATTTGTACTTATTATTTTGCTTCAATTCAATCAAAAAAACAGTCATTGACTCACAAAATCGGTTGTTCCCTAAGTCCTTGATATCATCAAGACATACGCCCATACCTTTGACATAGAATTTAATAATCAAACTAAAAAACTAATTATGACTCTCATTGCAACTCAAACAGACTTAAAAAATTTGAATAATGCTCATGTGAATTATTCTGTCAGAAACCATGTAGCCTATATAAACTTCAATAGATCAGAAAAAATGAACAGCTTGCACAGAGGGATGCTGATTCAATTATCAGAATTTTTAACTGAAGCTGAGATGGATCGGAGCGTTCGTGTAATCGTATTGGGTGGTTCAGGTAATTCATTTTGTACCGGTCAGGATTTGAAAGAAATTCTCGATGAAAATCCGCCATCTGTTCATGATTTACTAAGCAACTTTCACGATCCTATAGTTGAAAAAATCCGAAGCATAAAAAAACCAATTATTGCAGCGGTTAATGGAGTGGCGGCAGGCGCCGGTGCTGTCTTTGCAGTGGCTTGTGACTTAGTGATTGCTTCTGATAAGGCATCATTTATTTTTGGCTTCTCTCATATCGGGTTAACATCCGGCAGCGGTGGTAGCTATTTTTTATCGAGATTGGTTGGAGCACAAAAAGCCGCAGCATTATTGATGTTGGGCGAAAAAATTTCTGCACAGTCAGCTGAACAAATGGGCATGATTTATAAAGTGCTTGGCAATGAAACATTTGAAACAGAAATCATCGAAACTGCTGAAAAAATGGCATCTCTCCCAGCATTGAGTCTTGCTCTAACAAAAGAATTATTATCAAAAGCATTGGTAAATGATTTATCAACTCAGATTTTACATGAGAGAGAATCCAAATGTTTAGCCGGATCTAGTTGTGATTTTGAAGAGGGATTATCAGCTTTCGTTTCCAAAAGAAAACCTATATTTAATATAAACACCTTGAATTCTTCACCTGAAATATCGTCTTCATTTGTACAAAATATGTCTTTGTCTTCTAACTAATGAATAGAATTCATCATTGACATTGTAGCTTAAAAGACCTACAAAATACCCTTTAGATTTGTCAACTCTTAAGAGTTGACAAATCTAAATTCTAAAATTCTGATATACAATATTTTATGCAAAATCAACCGGATAGGTTTTTACGGCACTTCAAAATATCAAAAATCAAACTCAATGGTATCTCCGGGCTTATAGCTTCCTCCCTCTTTTTTAGAAGATTTTACTTCTTTACTCTGATCAATTACCTGTATAAGCGATACATCTTCAATCCTGTTACCAATTGCTTTCCATCCTTTGACATCGACAAATTCATTTATTGTTAGGATTTCATCTATTTTTTCTTTTTTGCGCTTATACGAAAATAATACTTCCGGATTTGGATGTGTTGTGGCAAAAAAGACCTTGGAATCTTTATGCTCAGTAATAAATGAAAATTTAGAATTTAATGTGCTGGTTTCAATCATAAACCGTTTTGCCATCGACCAGCCTTTTTCACCTTCATAATATACTGCGGATATTACCATATCAGGATGGTATTTTGCTATGTGTATCAGATCTTCATAATTATATCTGTTGTTGAGATCATATTCTGTAATTTCATACGTACCGGATTTGTATAATGCTATAATCTGATCTCCACGATTCATTCCTCCTAAATAGATACCTCTTTCTTCGGTATTAAATCTTCCGGTATTTTGATCATACCATATTGGCTGGGCTCCCAAAGTGGATTTACCTTTTTCTTTCAATGTGATTTTACGCACCGGATATTTAGTGATAATATTTCCCTGGCTGCTGCGTCCTTTAATCTCCAATTCGCAAAAATCAAAATCAAAATTTTTAATTTTAGCTTTACAACCTGGTGTCAGCGTTACGTTTACAATTTCTGCTTCACCTTCATTGTTGGCAGAAAAATAAAGACATTTTGATTTTGGATGTCCTTTGGTCAGGTCGTATTCTTTATCCCGGGTTATTCCGGTGACATTAAATCGTTTTGCCATAGCACGTCCGGTTTCGCCATCAAGATAAATCATATTATACGTTGTACGTTCATCGCCTTTCTTCCAGACATCTACATGAAGAATATTTTGCCCGACAAAAGTTTTTTCTGAAATCCGGCTGACCACCATTTTGCCATCTGCTCTGAAAACTATGATATCATCTAGTTCGCTGCATTCTTTAATAAATTCATCCTTTTTTAAACCATAACCAATAAAGCCATCTTCCCGGTTTACATATAGTTTACTGTTATTCGCAACGACCTGTACGGCTTGTATGGACTCAAACTCCATTAGTTTGGTTTTTCGCTCTCGTCCCTTTCCATATTTTTCAAGAATTCGTTCAAAATATGCGATCGCAAATTCAGTCAAATGATTTAAATCATGATTGACTTGTTTGATTTCAGCTTCCAGTGATTTTAAATTTTCATCGGTATTAAACTTATTGTATTTTGAAATTCGCTTAATCCGTATTTCTGTCAAATGACTGATATCTTCTTTTGTAAGTTCGCGATTTAATTTTATCTGACCTGAGCTAACTTTTAATTTCATCGATGGTGTGATAACATATTTTTTTAAACCTTTTTCTATCACTTCCAATACCTGGTCAAAGCTGGTACACTCTTCAATGTCGCGGTAAATTTTTTGTTCGATAAATATTTTTTCTAAAGATGTCAGATGCCACTTTTCAAGAAGTTCGTTGCGTTTTATCTGTAATTCTTTCTCAAGCAAGTCTTTTGTGTGTAAAGTCGATATTTTTAAAATTTCGTTGACACTTAAAAACAATGGTTTATTGTCAACTATCACACAGGCATTTGGCGAAATACTAACCTCGCAATTTGTAAAAGCATATAAAGCATCCATTGTGACTTCGGGCGATACTCCCGATTGCAATTCAATCCGAATCTCTACATCTTTGGCTGTATTATCTGAAACTTGTTTGATTTTTATTTTTCCTTTCTCCGATGCTTTTACAATGCTTTCAATCAGATTACCTGTTGTCACCCCATAGGGTAATTCTCGAATGATCAGTGTTTTTTTATCTTCTATTTCAAATTTAGCACGCACTTTAACTTTACCGCCCCTGAGTCCTTCATTGTATTCAGCAACATTGATAGATCCACCTGTTTCAAAGTCCGGATACAAATTGACTTTTTTAGCTTTTAAAATTTGTATAGATGCTTTGATCAATTCGATAAAATTATGAGGTAGAATTTTAGTGGCCAGTCCGACTGCAATACCTTCAACACCCTGCGCCAACAGCAGCGGAAACTTCATCGGTAAGGCAATGGGTTCTTTATTGCGGCCATCATATGAAAGCTGCCAATTGGTTGTATCCGGATTAAAGGCAACATCCAAAGCAAACTTGCTCAACCGTGCTTCAATATAACGGGGCGCTGCAGCGGAATCACCTGTACGAAAATCACCCCAATTTCCCTGAGTATCAATCATCAGCTCTTTTTGACCTAGATTGACCAGCGCATCTCCTATGGCAGCATCGCCATGTGGATGAAACTGCATAGTATGTCCGATTAAATTGGCCACTTTATGATATCGGCCATCTTCTTTCTCGTACATACTGTGTAGAATACGCCTCTGGACAGGTTTCAAACCATCATCAATGGCCGGCACAGCTCTTTCCAGAATGACATAGGACGCATAGTCCAGAAAATAATCCTGATACATTCCATCCAGTGTAATGATATGATCAAAGTCCTTGTTTTTTGGATGTTTACTCATTCAAAAATTTTTGCAAAGATACAAACTGCGATACATTAAATAAATATTTACTATTTAAATGCTTAATCATAAGTGTCTAATAAACAATGAATTGCTTTTTAAACCTTCTAAAATTTTGCAATACTCGCTAAATGATTTAAGCCTATTGGCAATTCGGGTTGTGTTAAAAGTAATTTAAAAGGCATGCTGTTTTATTTAAAATTTGCTTAAGACAGTGTCGTGAATTAATCATTTGCCTATTCCCTTAGTCCAAGACCTGTACAAGTTATTTATATAAAAAAAATTTACTAAAATGAAAACTAAGATTTTAATCCTGCTGATCTCTTGTTTTGTAACAGGAGTTTCCCTGAATGCACAATCTTATAAATACCGGTATGAAAGGGGTCATCAACCTGAATGGTCTGATCATTCATTTGACAAATCAAAACTAAACAAACATGCAAAGCGACATTTGCGTGCTGAAAAACGTCAGCTCAAACGACTTAAAAAACACATGTTGCGGGATGGCAGATTGGATCCCCGCGAACGCCACATCCTGCGTAAAAAGCACCGTCAGCATCAGCGTCATCTAGAGCATCACCGTCTTGAATCAAGGAGAGGACGACATTGCAGATAAATAATTCATAACTCAGACCTGTCAACGCCACAGAATTCTATTATCTGTTGTACAGTTTAATACTAAACCTGTCGGATTTTTAATTAATTTGATCTGAAGAATGGGAGTATCAGACAATTTTTCGAAGATTCAGAAAATTAATTGTTTACCTTTGTTACCTTAATTTAAAAAAACATTTTAAAATGAAAAAATTATGTCTGTTTTTTAGTTTTATCCTTTTCTCAGCTTCTGTTTTTTATGCACAAAGTGTTGATGAAATTGTAGATAAACATCTGGAAGCTATGGGAGGAAAAGATAAACTCAAAAGCCTCACCACCGTAATGATGGAAGGGAAAGTCAGTGCACAAGGAATGGAAATTCCGATGAACACCATGATTTCAAATAAAAAAGGATTCAGACTCGAATTTTCTGTAATGGGCATGGATGCCTGGATTATCATGCGCCCTGATTCCGGCTGGACGTTTATGCCCTTTCAAGGTCAAACCTCACCGGAAGCAATTCCTGAAGATCAATTGAAAGAAGGAGTGGATAAACTGGACTTATCTTCTGAATTATGTGATTTTAAAGAAAAAGGTCATACTGTTGAATATTTGGGTCTTGATGATGTGGAAGGAACAGAATGCCATAAGTTGAAATGTGTTACAAAAAATGGAAAACTTTCCTATTATTTCTTAGATCCTGAAAGCTATTATATTGTAAAATCGATTTCAAAAGAACGAGCCGGAGGCCGGGAATTTAATGCAGAAACGAAATTCAGCAATTATAAAAAAGTAGAGGGTGGATTTATTTTTCCACATACCATAGAATCAATGAATGGACCGGTTGAAATGATAAAGATTACAGTTAATAAACCGATTCCGGATTCGAAATTTACATTAGGCAATTAAATTAATTTTTTAAAATAATACTAAAAACCACGAGTAGTTGCTTGTGGTTTTTTTTTTTTTTGAAAATATCCTACCTGAAACGGAAATCAATGATAAATTACCGAATCAGATCTTGAAGAAAACAAATAAATGAATCAAGGATCGACATTCAGAAAAGTTAGGCGTACTTTTGTTTGATTATTTTATCAATAGTACCCGATCCGCAAGTCTGCACAAATGATTGAATTGGATTTTACTCAAGGATTATGCTAAAATAATGAATCAGGTGAAACAGGAATATATTTTAAATGAGGATGAATTAGTTTCTTTTTGCGTAAACACGATTCCACTTTTAAGAAACCATCATGTTTTGTTATTATATGGCCAGATGGGTTCGGGCAAAACACGTTTTGTCAGAGCTTTGGGAGAAACTTTGGGATTTTTAGAAGAAGTGGGCAGTCCTAGTTTTTCTATTATTAATGAATACCATCTTTCAGAAAATGTACTTTCGCTTCAACGAATTTATCATATCGACCTGTACCGGTTGAAATCACAACAGGAAGCACTCGATACCGGTATTTTGGATTATCTCGATACTGATCAACTTTGTATTATTGAATGGCCCGAATTAATTGAATCCCTGCTTCCTTCCGGTTCATATAGCAAAATTCAAATTGAAGTATTGGAAAATCAACAAAGAAGATTTATCTTAACAGTTTGATTTATGCAAGATTCAGTATTTTACAATTCACCGCAACGCGAATTTCTGACGCAACCGGAAATGTTGCAATTATATAAAGCCAAGTCTGCTTTAAAAATCGGGATTACAAAAGAGACTACACTACAGGAAAACCGGGTTGCTCTGGTACCAGCCTCAGTTAGTAATCTTGTCGCCAGAGGGCATAAAATAATTGTCGAATCAGAAGCTGGAAACAAAGCGCATTATTCTGATATCGATTATTCTGAAGCCGGAGCAATTATTTCTGCAGATCGAAAAACAGTATTTGATTGTGATATAATTTTAAAAGTTGCCCCGCCTACGCTTGAAGAGTTACAGTGGTTTCGTCCGAATCAAGTACTAATATCTCCACTGCATTTACCGGTCATTGACAGCGAGTACATTCAAACCCTTAGACAAAAACGCGTCATTGCCATCGCTATGGAATATTTTCAAGCCGATGATGGTACTTTTCCATTTGTACGGATCATGTCAGAAATAGCCGGGATCTCAGTTGTGCAAACTGCCGGAGAATTATTGAGTAATCCAAAACATGGTATTGGATTATTGCTCGGCGGTATATCCGGAGTTCCTCCTGCCAAAGTAGTTATATTAGGAGCGGGCGTTGTTGCAGAATATGCCACACGTGCCTCTTTGGCATTGGGTGCTTCCGTCAGAGTATTTGACGACAATATTCATAAATTAATCCGCATTCAAAACCGGATCGGGCGACAACTTTATACATCTTCCTTAAATCCTATTACACTCACTCAACAGCTTATGACCGCTGATGTGGCGATTGGTGCATTGCATAGTAAAACGGGTCGTACCCCAATGATGGTATCTGAAGAAATGGTCATGAAAATGAAACCAGGATCTGTTATTATCGATGTCAGTATTGATCAGGGTGGCTGTTTTGAAACCACTGAAGTGACAACTCATGATAATCCAACCCGCATCGTACATGGCGTCATTCATTATGGTGTACCTAACATTCCATCAAAAGTAGCCCGTACAGCGTCAATGGGCGTCAGCAATATTATTACAACCATAATTCAACAAGCCGGAGATACCGGTGGATTCGAACAAGTCATTTTTAACCATAAAGGTTTGCGCAATGGTATCTATACCTATAAAGGATGTCTTACCAATGAATATCTGAGTCAAAAGTTTGGAATAAAATATACAAATCTGGATTTATTACTTGCATCGATCAGTTAATTGTGATTTAATGCTTTGGTCAAAAAAAATAAATCAACGTATCAGGATTTTCTGGCAGTTACAAAATGACACAATTTATACAAGGCTTCATTGGCTTCATTTTGGGGTAATAGTTTTAAAATTTTGATCGCTTCATCCCGGTAAAATTCCATTTTTAGCTGAGCCTGCTCAACTCCTTTATGTTCATGAATGAATTGAAGGACTTCCCGGATCGATTGTTCCCGTTCGTTGTGATTTCTGATTAAAGAGATAATGTAATTTTTTTTGGGTAGCGTAGCTGCATTTAAAGCCGCTATAAGAGGCAGGGTCATTTTCTTTTCTTTAAGGTCTGCTATTTTTGGTTTGCCGGTATCATCTTTTGACAAATCCATTAAATCATCTTTAATCTGAAAAGCAATGCCTATATGTTCTCCAAACTGATGCATCAGATCTAAATACTCTTGATTTTCTGTAACGCTTTTTGCACCACAAACACAGGCGGCGCGTATTAAAGAAGCTGTTTTTTGTTTGATTATCTGAAAATATACGTCTTCTGTGATATCCAGTCTTCTGGCTTTTTCGAGTTGCAGCAATTCCCCTTCACTCATTTCACTAACCGAGCTGGACAATATCTCCAATAAATCAAAATATTTATTCCTCAATGCAATTAATAATCCTCGGGACAACAAATAATCACCGACAAGTACAGCAATTTTATTTTTCCATAAGGCTTTAATTGAAAAAAATCCCCTTCTTTCTAATGAATCATCTACCACATCATCATGCACTAAAGTTGCCGTATGTAAAAGTTCGACAAGTGCTGCAGCTGAATACGATTTATCTGTAATGTTGCCAAAGATTTTGGCAGACAATAAAGCCATTAGAGGCCGCAATTGTTTACCCTTTGTTTTTACCAGATAGTATGATATTTTATCTAATAGAGCAACTTTGCTGCTCATGGCTTTGCGAAAATGCCTATCAAATTCATCAAGTGCCTGATTTACAGGACGCTTTATTTCGTCTAAAGAATAGCTTTGTTGCATATATTTGGTAAATATAGATACTGGACCTTGAGATTTGACTTTTCTGTTCAGATTCCAATAAAACTCATTAGATTTTTTTAAATTTGAGATATATTTGAAAATCCTTGCTAGAACTATTTAAAAAACATAGCTTTTTCAGTGTTTTATTACTGATACCGTATACAATAATACTTCATTTAGTTTCCTGGTTTAAAAATGTTCCATCCAGTTATCCCGATAATTGCTGGATCTTTTCAAAGATTTTTCAAAATTCCGGATTGTCTTATCAATCGGAAACTTTTTTATCCATTTTTTTTATTTTTCTCCAGGCCCTTTTTTTGTCGCGCTTAACAAGCAAATACAAACTGAATCATGAAGCTCAGGTTTATGGCAGTATTATTTTTATTATTTTTTGTGGTTTCCACAGTGCCACTCTGGGATTTAATGCAGCGTCAATTGCCAACACGTTTTTTATCTTAGCTATATTTGAAATCTTTAGTATTTATCACAGGAAGGAAGTTGGAATTCCACATTTTAATTTTGGTTTTCTGACCGGTCTGGCCAGTTTGTTTTATCCTCCTTACTATGTATTTATCTTTCTGGGTTTAATTAGTATTGTAGTTTTTCGGGGAACCAGGATAAAAGAATTCTTACAGGTCATAGGAGGATTTATCAATGTGTACTTATTGGTTCATGTTATATTGTATCTTCTTAAACTCGAAGATGAGTTTTATACGAAGCAGATAAGTGGATTTTTTGAGCCATATATATTTTCTATGAATTATGGAGACAAAGGTTGGCTTTCTTTAATACTGACCTGTTTATTTATGGCTATTTGTATTTTGAATTATCAGTATTTTCAAACCAAGCGCAGTATTTTAAATCAAAAACAATTTGATATTATTTTCTGGGCATTGTTAATCAGTACCTTCAGTATATTTTTTGTCGAAATTGATAAGATTTATCATTTGTATCTTTTTTTTACACCCATCGCTTTGTTGACTGGTGTTTTGGTGGCCAGGATAAAAAACCCTTTAATTCAGGAAACATTACATCTTTTTTTAGTCATAACCGCTTTATTTTTGCAGTTTCAAAATTGGTAATATGAAATTTGGAGTCGTCGTTTTTCCCGGATCAAATTGTGATGATGATATGATTTATGTCCTGAAGGATGTATTTCAGAAAAATGTTCAAAAAATTTGGCATAAAGAAACTCAATTGCCAGGATTTAACCCTGGAGACTGTATTTTTTTACCCGGTGGATTTTCATATGGCGACTACCTGCGATGTGGAGCCATTGCCCGGTTTTCACCCATTATGGCTGAAGTCATCCGGTTTGCTAATGAAGGTGGATTGGTAATCGGCATTTGTAATGGTTTTCAAATACTTTGCGAAGCAGGATTATTACCAGGTCAGCTGTTGCTTAACCGGAACGAAAAATTTATTTGTAAAGATATTTTTCTGAAACCTTTATCAACAGATACACCTCTGAGTTGTGCTCTGGATAAAAACCAAACATACAAAATTCCAATTGCTCATGCTGATGGTCGCTATTATGCAGACCCAGGGACTTTGGATGATTTGGTAAAGAATGATCAGATAATATTCCAATATTCGGATGCACAGGGACAGGTAAATGATTTGTCAAACATCAACGGTTCCTGCCTCAATATTGCCGGAATTTGTAATTCAGAACGCAATGTTTGTGGCATGATGCCTCATCCCGAAAGGGCTTCCGAATCAGCTTTGGGAAATACAGATGGCCGGGCCATTTTTGAGTCCCTGTTTAACTGGATTCGCCAATATTCGATGAGTATTGCCTGATTTTTTGCATTTTCACGTTAAACATAGGTTAAGCTCCTCTTAAAGAGAGATTAAACTTCCCGTTTGTTCGTCTTGTTTGTCCTATTTTTGCACGAAATTTTCCTTCATGAAAATGTATAAACAATTTATAATTTTTGCCTTATCTCTAGTGTCGTTAAATCTGTTCAGCCAGATTTTACAACCCGTTCATTGGAGTTCTGAGATAAAGCTCAAATCGGGCGATCTCTATGAGCTCACCATAAAAGCTAAAATGGATAAAGGATGGGCCATTTATAGTCAGACCTCGGATCCGGATGCTGCTCAACCTACAGAGATCAGTTTTCAACCATCAGGTAGTTTTCAACTGGAAGGTAAGCTTGTTGAAAAAGGTAAACTAAAATCGGGACCAGAACCCTTGTTTGATAATCTCATCGTATCCAAATATTATGACCAGGTAGAATTTGTGCAACTTATTCGAGTCAAAGATGTAAGCAAAGCAATAAAGGCTTCGGCTTATTTTATGACATGTGACAATGAAAAATGCCTGCCTCCTGCTTATGAAGATTTTGAAATTTTTGCAGATGGCCGTGTTTCGGAACCCAAATCCATGGGCGGAATGCCGGGGTCAGGTGCAGTGCCTACGCTGAATCCAGCTGGAATCACCTCCACATCACAATCTGAATTACTATTTGATCCGGTTAAAACCAAATCAGAACTGGTAAAAAAAGATAATGGAATATATACCCTGAAATTTATTGCAAGTATTCAGGAAGGATGGCATATTTATGGAAGTAAAATGGAAGAAGATGGTCCACTTCCTAGTAATATAGAATTTACATCAACAGAGTCCTTTGAAAAAATAGGCGATATACTGGAAACCTCAGAACACCGCATGGAAGGATTTGATGATGTATTTGAAATGAATCTGATTAAATATAAAATTCAGGTAACGTTTAGTCAGGACTTAAAAATCAAAGATCCTTCAAAAAAAATAAGCGGATTTTTTACGTATCAGAGTTGTGATGCCACAAAATGCCTTCCGCCGCAAAACATTGGTTTTGAATTTGATCCTTCTAAAGAACGTTTAAAACTGGAAACAGAACAGGGTGGCGGATTCTTTACTAATACGGGTGATGGAAATTCAATTGACCATTCTATACCAAGCCTGATCGAAACTCAAAAAAATCCAGCCGGAGACTGTGGTGAAGAACTGACCGAAGGCAAAAATTATTTCTGGACGTTTATTTTTGGATTCCTTGGTGGATTATTAGCCTTATTGACACCCTGCGTCTTTCCAATGATACCATTGACGGTTTCATTTTTTACAAAAGATACTAAACGCAAAGGCTGGAGCAATGCCATTATTTATGCAGCATCTATCATCATCATTTATGTTGCCATAGGTATATTGATTACGGCTGTATTTGGTGCAACTGCCTTAAATGAATTGTCAACCAACTGGATTGCAAACACCTTATTTTTTATAATATTTATTGTGTTTGCGTTTTCATTTTTTGGATATTACGAAATTACACTTCCCAGCAGTTGGGCAAACAAAAGCGATAAACTTTCAGAATCCGGCGGATTAATCGGTATCTTTTTTATGGCCTTCACCCTGGCTATTGTCAGCTTTTCCTGTACAGGGCCTATAATCGGTTCGGCTATCGTGCAATCGGCAACATCCAAAATGGGTCCTTTTATTGTCATGCTGGGCTTTTCAACTGCGCTGGCTATTCCATTTGGTTTGTTTGCTGCGTTTCCTGCTTTTCTAAATACCTTACCTAAATCAGGATCCTGGATGAATAGTGTGAAAGTTGTACTCGGATTTTTGGAGTTGGCCCTGGCATTTAAGTTTTTGTCTGTAGCTGACATGGTGCAGCATTGGGGAATTTTAGGCTATGAAATTTTTATGGGTTTCTGGGTTTTGATCTTTGGAGCCATGACATTATATCTGTTTGGATATTTAAAATTTCCGCACGACAGTCCTTTGAAAAAACTCTCAGCAACTCGCTGGATTTTTGCCTTAGGTTCCTTGTCTGCCACACTGTATCTGGCAACAGGTTTTTTTTATAATAAAGAATTGGAATCTTATAATTCGCTAAAACTGATGAGTGGTCTGGCACCGCCATCGTATTACAATTATTTTTTACCACCAGCTGAATTAAATGCCGATATAAAAAATAAGTATCCTTCCTTCACAAAATGTGCAAACAACCTAAACTGCTTTAAAAATTACTTTGAAGGTTTGGCTTATGCCAAAGAAGTCAATAAACCAATGCTGGTAGATTTTACCGGTTATGGTTGTGTAAATTGTCGCAAAACTGAAGAACACATCTGGGTAGATGACCGGGTACGTAAGACAATAGCTCAGGATTTTGTGTTGGTCTCACTTTACGTAGATGACAGAGCTCCTCTTGAGAAGGAATTATTTTCAGCAATTCGAAAAACTCCATTGCGCAATATTGGAAACAAATGGGCAGATTTTCAGATCGTAAATTTTAACCAGAATAGTCAGCCACTTTACGTAATGGTAAGTCCAAACGAACAGGTTCTGGCGGCTCCCAGAGGTTTTAAAGAAGGAATTGAAAGTTATGCTGAGTTTTTAGAATGCGGACTGAATGCATTTAAGAAAACTTCAGGCCTGAGCATTCATTAATTTTGGAGTATTTACGAGTGTTCCAGCATTTTTTTCCTAAGCCTTTGTAAAAAAGGAGAAGCAAAAATAAAGCCTTCCAGGAATTCATTTTTTGTCGAAAGGACCTCGCTTTTATTTCCTTTCCAGGCGACCAGTCCTTCATTTAATAAAATAATATTGTCGCCGATTTCCATGACACTATTCATATCGTGGGTATTGATTACAGTAATAATATTATCTTCTTTGGTAATAGAATAAATTAATTCGTCAATAACCAGAGAAGTTTTTGGATCCAATCCGGAATTGGGTTCGTCACAAAATAAATATTTTGGTTTTAAAACAATAGCGCGGGCAATCCCTACTCGTTTTTGCATACCTCCGGAAAGTTCTGACGGATATTTTTTATTGGTACCTGTAAGATTTACCCGCTCCAGACAATAATCCACCCGCATATTTTTTTCTTTTCGGGTCATGGTTGAAAACATATCCAGGGGAAACCGGATATTATCTTCGACATTCATAGAATCGAAAAGTGCAGAACCCTGAAACAACATTCCAATTTTCATGCGTAACTCACGCATCTGTTGTTTATCCAGTGAATAGAAATCAGTATCGTCAAACCAAACTTTTCCGGAGGTAGGTGTTATTAGACCAATCAGAATTTTTAACAAGACCGTTTTTCCGGCACCCGATTTTCCAATAATTAGATTGGCTTTGCCTTCTTCAAATTGACAACTGACATCAATTAAAACATTTTGAGATCCAAAACTTTTAAAAATATGTTCGGCACGTATCATGAAGTCATTAGCATTGCAATCATATAATCGGCAAGTAAGATCAGGATATTGGAATATACTACGGCTCTGGTACTCGCATCTCCTAATTCAATAGAGCCACCTTTTACAAAATAACCTTGATAACAGGATACCGTGGTTAAAATAAATGCAAAGACTATGGCTTTGACAAACATCATCCAGACATTATAGGGTTCGAAAAACGAACGGAGACCCCGTATGTATTCTGTATGTGAAAACCATCCGGTTGGCACAACAGCAATATAACCTCCGATTATACTGATAAATGCACCGACACAAACCAACATGGGTACCACTGTAAGAGCAGCAATTATTTTAGGCTGTACCAGATAAGAAGCTGTATTGACACCCATGATTTCCATAGCATCGATATGTTCTTTTTGACGCATTCCACCTAATTCAGCAGCCAGATTGGATCCTACTTTTCCAGCCAGCAGCATACAGGAAAATGTGGGTGCCAATTCAATAATGGTCATATCTCTTACAATATAGCCAACATAATATCTGGGAATCATAGAACCCGACATCTGATAAGCAAATTGCACTGCAGTTACAGCACCAATAAAAATGGAAATTATACCGACAATAACCAATGAACCAATGCCTATACTGTTCATCTGGCGCAGGGTTTCTTTCCAATACATACTTACACGCTCGGGTTTATGCCACACCTGCCCCAGCCATTGAAGGTAAATACCGAAATGAGATATGAATTTAAACATGCTATTTATAAAGGCTCGAAATTAATACATACATTTTTAGGCTCGGTAAAAAATCTTAAGGCTTCAACGCCACCTTCCCGTCCTACACCGGAATTATTCATACCACCAAAAGGTGTGCGCAAATCGCGTAATAACCAACAATTCACCCAGATGATACCGGTCTGTAAAGAGGTAGTAATGCGCTGCACCCGGCTGAGGTTTTCGGTCCAAACAGTTGCTGCAAGACCATAATGACTAAGATTTGCAAGCTTTATGGCTTCAGCTTCCGTTTTAAAAGGCTGAAGGGTAATGACAGGACCAAAAATTTCTTCCATATTACATCGGCTATCTGCTGCCAAGCCCTCAAAGATAGTTGGTAATACAAAATACCCATCTCTACACCTGCCACCGGGATCAAACGCTTCACCTCCGCAAAGCAGTCTGCCGCCTTCTGATTTGGCTAATTCGATATAAGACAAGACTTTTTGCTGGTGTTGAGCTGAAATCAAAGATCCCATTTTACACTGTTCATCTAAAGGATCTGAAGGCATAAATCTGCGTACTTCCTTGACCAAATCGACCTTAAATGCTTCGTAAACAGATTCTTCGATTAAAATGCGGCTTCCACACAAACAGATTTGTCCACTATTGGAGAAAGCCAGTCGTGCCACTTGTTTGACCGTCTTTTCGTAATGGCAGTCTGCAAAGACCAGGCAGGGATTTTTTCCGCCCAGCTCGAGACTTAATTTTTTGAATTTAGGAGCTGCAACAGAAGCAATATGGGCTCCCGTTTTTGTACCCCCGGTAAATGAAATGGCTTTAATATCGGGATGAGAGACGATGGCTTCACCGGCTTCATGTCCGTATCCCTGGAGAATATTAAGTACTCCGGCAGGTAAACCGGCCTGGTTACAAATTTCGCCTAATAGATAGGCAGTAGTCGGACTGAATTCTGATGGTTTTGCAATGACACAATTGCCCATGGCCAGCGCAGGAGCAATTTTCCAGCTAAACAGGTATAAGGGCAAATTCCAGGGTGAAATACATCCAGTCAGTCCAATAGGCTGGCGGAGTGTATAATTGATGCCTTGTCCGGGCATGTCATGTGATTCGGATGCAAATTGCATCGCTGCCGTAGCAAAAAAGCGAAAATTACTGGCCGCACGTGGGATATCGATTTGTTGAGAATGACGAATCGCTTTTCCTGTGTCAGAGGTTTCTGCGATTGCCAGTTTTTCTATATCGGCTTCAATCAGCTCTGAAATTTTATGTAAGATTTTAAACCTCGATTCCAGGGACGTCTGGCTCCATTCGGGAAAAGCGTTTTGAGCTGCAGAAACAGCCAGTTCGACATCTTCAACCGTGCTTGCTGGTATTTTAGAAATCAAGGTTCCGGTAGCCGGATTGATATTGTCGAGGTAATTTTTATGTATCGGATCAAGATATTGTCCGTTAATAAAATTCTTCAGATGCTGCATCGTACTGCAAAGGTAAGAAAGAGTTTTGTAGGGGAAATTAACAATTAACAATGTACAAATTAACAATGGACAATTAACAAAGTACAATTAACAATGTACAATTAACAATGTACAATTAACAATGGACAATTAACAATGCTTGCCGTAGGTAAAAATGCTTAAGAAATTAATAATTAATAGGTAAAAATTAATAATTAGGGCTTGAAATCTTTGCGTCTCTGCGTCTCCGCGAGAAAAACAATGAGCAATGCTTGTCTGCCGAAGACAGGGCCAATGCTTGCCTGCCGGAGGTAGGTAAAAATGCTTAAGAAATTAATAATTAATAATTGCGTATTGATATCTTTGCGTCTCCCCGAGAAAAAAAGAAGAATTATCAGAAGTATGATTTCATTGGCTACGATTAAGAATTGTGCTTCATCGTGTCTTAGTGCCTTAGTGGCAAAAAAAAAATTAATGGTTCTTGTCTACCGTAGGTAGAAGTAAGTAATCATTGCAATAAAAATACTTAGCGTCTCTGCATCTTGGAGAGAAAAAAAATGGAAATAACATTTCAGGAAATATTTACCAATTAAAAGGTACTCCCTCTTTTTTTCTTTTTATTCTTCCATTTTTCCCTCCATTGATGGAAATTATCGGTCATTTCTTCAATTTCTTCTTCGACTTTATCCGCAATATTCTGGATGTTAATGGGTTCACCTTTCATGGCAAGTCGGTCTGCAGGTGAATAGGCCTGTGGAACCAGAATAATTAGAAGTATATACATCAAAATACCAAATCCCCAGACACCAAAGAATACAAAGGCCACGCGCACCCAGGTAGGATCTTCGATGCCAAAATAGTGGGCAATACCGGAACATACACCGCTGATTTTTTTGTCGTAAGGATCCCGGAATAATCGTTTGCCTGTGCGGTATTGATCGTTTGAGTAAGTATATTCATCTCGCTCAGTGGAACCGGAATCAATCCGATCCGGTGTTCCCATAACCCCAATCATTTTATCTACATGATCCAGTGTCACTATAGATCCGCCCAACAGATATTCTTTAAATAATTCGGCGATACGGGATTCAATGTCTTCCATGATTTCTTTGGCACCATCAGAGGAAGAAAAATGTTTGTTAAGCCTGACCAGGTATTGATCGAGTTTGTGAAATGCATCCTCATTGACGGAGAAAGGATGACCGCCTACATTAATGTGCTGTATTTTATTCATGTTCTAATTTGATTTTAAGTGATTGATTAACAGATTGTACAAATTGCATCCAGCTGGTGGACAAGTGTTGCAAAGCTTCCCGGCCCGCCTCAGTTATGGTAAAATATTTGCGGGGTGGACCTGCATTGGATTCTTTCCAGTGATATTCCAGCATGCCGCTGTTTTTTAAGCGTGTAAGAATAGGATATAATGTTCCCTCTACCACAATCAGATCGGCAGTACGGAGTTTCTGAATAATATCAGAAGGGTATGCTTCTTCCTGACTGATAATAGACAGAATGCACATTTCTAATACACCTTTTTTCATCTGAGCTATAGAATTTTCAATTTTCATAATGCAAAGATATGATATAGTCAGGTACTATGCAATACATAGAACAATATTATGCCAAATAATGGACATTTTCCCTAATTCGGACTATAAAATGCCAAAAATGTCCGACAAAATCTAAATTTGAGCCCGAATGATAAAACGGTTTAAAAAATTCATCTTTATTATAAACCCCAGTTCTGGCCATCAAAAGCTGTATAACTGGGAAAAATTATTATCCAGATATATAAGCCCCGAACCCTATGAAATCCTCTACACGCGTTATGCCGGACACAGTACCAGTATTCTGGGCCATTTTCCTCCTGATGAAACGGTATGCATTGTCGCGGTAGGAGGAGACGGTACCGTAAGTGAATTGATTTCTACTGTATTGCGTTGCCGGGCTGTGCTGGGCATTATTCCAACAGGTTCCGGTAATGGTTTAGCCAGACATCTGGGAATACCGTTGCAGGTTGATAAAGCATTGCAGGTTTTGAAGCAAGGAAATGCAGAAAAAATAGACCTTATGCAAATAAACGGTCAATTTAGCTGCAATACCAGTGGTTTGGGTTTCAGCGCCATGGTCACCAAATATTTTGGAGCCAAAGGAAATCGAGGATTTTCCAGTTATTTTAAACTGGCTTTAAAACTTTATAAGTCCAGTCCGGAATTTTCAATTGTTCTAAATGATGTCAACTATACCGGGGTCTGGGCTGTCGAATTTGCCAATTCATCCCAATTGGGCAATAATGCCATTGTATCCCATCTGGCGTCCATTCAGGATGGCATAGTCGATATTCTGATTCTCAAAAAACCCAAATTCTGGCAGATTCCTTCGATGATTTTCATGGTACTCTCCGGCAAAACCTTGCAAATGCGTCTCAGTACCTTAATAAAGGCTACCGAAGTAAAGCTTCAAACAGATCTGGAACAACATTTTCATATCGATGGGGAATATAAAGGAAGCCTGAAACGAATTGACTTAAATATGTTGCCATCGGCTATTCAACTCATTCATTAAAACATAAACAGTATGTCTGACTATTTCTGGGGGATTGATCTGGGAGGGACAAAAATTGAAGCGGCGGTCCTAAAAAAGGAACCCGCATTGGAAATTATCGACCGGCAGCGACTTCCCACAGAAGCTGAAAAAGGTTACGAGCATATTTTATCCCAGATTCAAAAACTCATCCAACAGATCAGTCAAAAAACCGGTCTGAAACCCGGGCGCATTGGCATCGGCACTCCGGGCATTGTGGATCAACATACCCAATTAGTAAAAAACAGCAATACGCTTGGATTGATCGGGAGGCCCATGAATAAAGATCTGGAATCCTTATTGGGGATAGAAGTACGTATGGCCAACGATGCCAATTGCTTTGCAGTAGCAGAAACTTTATTGGGTTGTGTACCAGAAATTACAAAAAATCCGGAAGTAGTTTTTGGTGTGATTCTGGGTACCGGAGTGGGCAGTGGCATTGTAGTCAATGGCAAAGTCATCCATGGATTACACGGTATCGCTGGCGAATGGGGTCACAATATTCTTGACGAATCCGGTGAACCCTGTTATTGTGGTAAAACAGGCTGTGTAGAAATGTTTTTATCCGGCCCGGCAACGGAATCCTATTACCAAAAACTTACAGGCAATAAAGTACTTGCAACAGATATTTATCAACTCCATCTTCAGGGTGATGATGCAGCCACACAAACGATGAAACGCTATGTTCATTATTTTGGAAAAGCCGTAGCCAATATTATCAACATCATTGATCCGGAAGTTATCGTTTTTGGAGGCGGACTCGGTGCGCTGGACATTATATATCAGGAGGGCAGGGAAGAAGTAAAAAAGTATATTTTTAATTATGATTTGAAAACCCTGTTTGCCAGGCCAAAACTCGGTGACAGTGCCGGTGTCATTGGCGCAGCCTTACTTTAAAATTAGCTTGAGCAGAAAATAGATTGAGGGTTAAGAAATTGATAATACTACTTGCCATGCAATTTTTATAGCTTTTAGCTTGTTATGGGATTTTATGTAATTAATAAACAATGCTTTGTTTTGTAATCAAATTATAAACTTCAAAAAAATATGAAATTCTATTTTTTTATAATCCTTACCGTATTTGCTTTTTCTGCGCATACCCAACAAATTCTCAACTCTGAAATTTCAGAAGTCACTGTTTTTCAAAACGGTGCCCAGGTGACACGACAACTTAAATTTAAACTCAATCCGGGTGTACAGGATGTCGTGATCAAATCATTGGCAGAACACATCGATCCGGGAAGCATACGCATAGTCAGTGATCCGGAGTGTATTCTGCAGGCTGTGCGACATGAAGTAAATTATATAAATTCTGCAGAAGACAAATCGCAAGAGCTGAAGAAAAAAAGAGAATTGCTGCTCGATGATGCTGCTAAAATAAATCAGCAACTGGCTATTTTGAAATTTGAAAAAACCATGTTGGAAAAAAATCAAACACAGATTATAGGAGTTTCAAATTCCACTTTAAAACTCGATGATTTAAAAGCGCTATTAGAGTTTCAAAAATTAAAATTGAATGAGATTCTACCAAAGATCTACGAGCAGGATAAAAAATTGCAAGTTGTACAACAGGAGATAGATAAAATCAACCGGCAAATTCAGGAATTTGATCAAAACAAATTAAAACCGAGCAGTGATTTGGTATTGACGATATTTTCAAAGACGGCAGGTAACCGCGAATTTCAATTACAATATTATGTGGCCAATGCAGGATGGACCCTTCATTATGACATCATGGTAAAAGATATTAAATCTCCTTTGGATCTTTTGTATAAAGCTATGGTCAATCAATCCACCGGAGAAGATTGGAAAAATGTCAGAATGAATTTATCCACAGCCAATCCATTTGAATCGACACAAAGACCTCAGTTGAATCCCTGGTATTTAAGAAATGAACCTCCGGTGGCATATCAGAATTACAGGAGAAATGCTCCTATGCAGAATAAAGTTTTATCTGATAATATGCCGGCTATGGAAGCCGGTACGGCTGATTTGTTTACAGAAGCCGAACAGGTTTCAAGCCGGGTTTACCGCATTGATATACCTTATACGGTATTGTCCAATAATAAAGCCATACTGGTAGAAGTAAAAAAAGCAACTGTCAAAGCGAGGTATTCCTATTTTGCCATTCCAAAACTCGACAAAGATGCTTTTCTGACTGCGGAAGTAGATGATTGGGAAGAATTAAATTTAATGGATGGCGAAGCCAATTTATTTTTTGAAGGAACATACCAGGGAAAATCGTATATCGATACCCGGTCGATCCAGGATTTTTTAAGACTGTCATTAGGTCGTGATAAAAATATCAGCCTTGAGCGAAACAAGATTAAAGACTATTCTAAAAATAAATTTTTATCCGATAAAAAAATCATCAGCAAAGGATGGGAAATTATTATTAAAAATAAAAAGAACACATCCATCGATATTATCATCGAAGATCAGTTACCCATTTCAACAGAAAAATCCATTGTTGTAAAAGCAGAAGATCTCTCCGGGGCAGAACTCACAGAAGAAACCGGCAAACTCCGTTGGGTCCTAAAAGTATCAGCCGACGAACAAAAAAAATTAAAATTGCGCTATAGTGTGGAATGTCCAAAAGATTATGTGCTGAATTTGGAATAAAAACTGTTATTTGAAATTGCATAGTCATTGAGAAAAAAATCATCACATTCCTTTTCAGAGTGTCTTTATGTTGTTAAACTGCGGCTTAACCCTTCCTCTGCTTTAAATCCGGTAACAAGAATTCGGTATTGTATCGAAGCGCAAAATGTTATCCAAAGCAACAGCAATCGACACTTAAGATATTACCTATCATGAGGCAATGTAATGGGATTAGAAAAATTTTGAATACTTTTGAAATAATACCAAATATTGGTATATTTGTAAAAAAAAATGTCAAAGAATACATCCGTTACATTAGGTGACCATTTTGAGCAAATCATAGAAAAAAGCATAAAATCAGGTCGATATTCTTCTGCCAGTGAAGTAATTAGAGAAGGTCTCAGACTTGTAGATGAACGGGAGCAAAAAATTGCTATCTTACGGGATGCCATTGAAGCTGGAGAAAAAAGTGGATATATTAAAAATTTTGATCCTGTAAAACACCTGGAAAAACTCAATCAAAGTTATAAAAAATGAAATATAACTTTGAACTAAGCAAACTAGCTTTAAAGGATTTGGATGACATTTGGAATTATACATGTAAGCATTGGTCAAAAAACCAAGCCAATAAATATTACAACGAATTATTCAAAGTAATTAATGAAATATGCACTAATGCAGAAATAGGCAAACCTATAGATCATATTAAAAAAGGACATAGAATAGTGAACGTAAAGTCGCATATCATTATCTATAAAACAAAACGAATTACTATCTGTATCGATAGGATCTTACACAATAAAATGAATATTGAAAAACATCTTCATGATAGAATGCTAGTTCGCACTTTTAGCAAGTCGCTCGTTCTTTTCTGATATATATATTTTAGCTTTGGATGGCAAGGTGATAGTTTACACGTCATATGGTCAATATTTCGGGAGAAACTCCTAAAGCCAATGCTGAGGTCCATGAGAACTAATTCTGGCCATAAAACAGGATAACATTGGTAAAATTTTTAACTGGAAACAATAGGAAAAACTCGTCTCGCGATATTCTATACACGATTCAACCAAATCCTGTTACTAATGAGTTAAATATATTAGGCGATTTAGATAATATTCAGAACTTCAGGATATTTAATTTCAATGGACAATTAATGTTAAATGGAAAACGCGATAATTGTATTTTATCTCTTGCTAATTTTGTTCCGGGATTATATAATTTACAAATAATAGATTTTAATTTTGTAATCCATAATTTAAAATTTCTAAAATTTTAGATAATTATGATATAGCCTTTCAGGTTCAGCCAAGTACAATGTTATTTTTTAAATTAGTTTAAATAAAGCAAGTAATTTATAAAACATTTATCTCACAATCATCAAAGGCAAAGTCTTCTGTGCTGATCCCTGTTGTAATCGTAAGTAATAATTTCCGACAGGATAGTTTTCATTTTCCAGATCATAGGAATAGCTTCCACTTCGCAACTTTCCTTTAAAAATGGTTTTTATCACAGTACCGATGGGGTTGATTAACTGAAGTAAACTATATCCATCCGTGACATTAATATGTACGCTTATTCTATTCACCAATGGATTAGAACTAACATCCAGACTGATCGTATCACTTAGTTTTTCAAAATCCGAAACATCCGTAATGCAATTTGATTTTTTTACAATCGGCAGGGATTGATAATTGCGTTTCATAATCTCAGTCAGTGATGGATCCTTTACGCAAAACCAGTCCTGCAATACCGAAGAATACACAGATCGAAAATCGTATTGCATGGGTATATTGTCATTCTCATTGGCTTTATCCGGTATAAATGGATTATTCCCCAAAACTCCACCAATGACGTTTTTGCCAAATAAGAACAAAGGTGCTGCTGCACCATGATCTGTACCTCCTGCGCCATTGGCACCACTGAGATTGTCTTTTATACGACGGCCAAATTCTGAAAAAGTCATTCCCAAAACCCGGTCATCGAGTTTCATAGCTTCAAGATCCCGCTGAAATGCTAAGACCCCTTCACTCAAATAGTCAAGTAATGTAGCATGTATACCCGTAGTTTTATTTCCGACTACAACCTGATCAGAATGTGTATCAAAATTATACAGGTTTACCAAATATAATCTGGTCTTTAATCCTCCTTTGATTACCCTGGCGATTAATTTTAATGTATCAGCCAGATAGTTACCCGTTGGATACGTGGCACTATTCATCCCTTTGATATAAGCATTCAGCAAGGCATCGGCATACGATTTGGACTGACGATTGATGGTACGTATAAAAGAAAGTTCTTTGCCAAAACAATTATTAGGAGCCGGATCATTAATGCCACCGGGCCAGGCACCAAAAATATCGGGATTGGATACATTCATGGCCATCTGAGCATTGGGTCCCTGAAACAACAAGGGCAAATTACCACCAACTTGTACAGCCAGCGGATCAGGATTGGAGGCGTTGGGATATCCTAATGGAAAGCCCGGATATTCCGTATGTAAATACCGGCCCATCCAACCGGTAGCCATAATTTCATTGGAATCAGAACCGCTTACCCAGATATCTGTAGACCGGAAATGTGAATAATCCGGATTCGGATAACCGACGGATTGGACAATAGCCAACTTGTTTTCATTGTACAAGGCTTGAAATCCTTTTAAAGAAGGATGCAATGCAAGCTTGGTCTGACCATTTAAGGATAATAATTTATTTTGTTCGATAAATACATTGGGTCGAGCTGCCACATATTTACTGTATTGATCAACAGGCACGATGGTATTCAAGCCATCATTTCCTCCACCGAGATAAATCAATACCAAAACATGATCAGTATCGACTCCGGGATTTACCAGTGTATGAAGTAACGAATGATCGCTATAGGCATTTACCGGTAAACCATTTAATACGGTAGGTACAACAACTCCTGCTGCAGCGGTTTGTAAAAATTTACGACGTTTCATACAAAAATATTTATCAAACTAAGGTTTGTTTTAAAATGGATTTTCTTTTTAATAAATTTTTCATCTGACTTTAATTCCAGCATACTGTTTAAGAAAGATGATATTCAGCCTGGCTGAGGATTTCATTATATAAGCCATTCAGTCTTGTCACAACGGCATTTTTTAAAGCAGCATCATTTGGATCAGCAGCATATTGTTCCCAGGCAAGAGTCCAGTAACTGTCATTGGGATATCCGGAGATCAGATTCGATTTAAAATATTCGTAGGAGGTATCTGATAAGTCGCGATTATATAAATAACGTACTGAATCTTTTACCAACTCAATTGCGGATCGCGGGTTTGGCATTTGAGCTGCAAAAATTGTCGGGTCAATTTTTAAAACAATATTTAAAAATGGAATTCCATTGGGACTCGTGATTCCTTCTGCTACCCTGTTTTTATTAGCAAGTGAATCCGAATTAATCCAGATCTCGTGAAATTGTGGCAATTGATACCAGGCCTGCCATCCAGCTACAACAGGAGGTTGTGCTATATTCAATCCCTGGTAAGCTGATAATACGGCCACTGCTCCCCAGGAAACATATTGTTTGATAAGTGTTTCGTCATTGCTTGCTTTCGGAATTTCGATATCAAATTCACGACAGATGCCGACGGCATAATCAAGCGGACTTTTGATCACACAGCCCATTATAGCGGTATCAAAAAAATGTTGAGAACTCAACAGCCGCTCTACTACTTTTTTAATATCAAAATTTTGTTGTCTGAAATAATCAGCCAGAGGTCTTATCACGGTTTGTTCGATCGTATCGTCAATTTCATAATACACAAAAAACCGGTAGAGCTTTCTGCAGATATGTCTGGCCGTTTCGATATTATCAAAAAGCATATTGATCAACTCGTCGAGTTCCTGTTCACCCTGGTTGAAAAATTTACCCGTGATAACTTTATTTCCATAAAAGGCGGAAAATTGTTTATCGGATGTATCGTGTTGAGAAAAATCAAAGAAGTAACTCAATGGCATCACAAATGGATTAATGCGGTATCCGGTCAAAATTTTGGCTGCTGCCCTGACGTCTTCTTCGGTATATTTTGAATCCGGACCTTTTCCTACTGTAAATAATTCCTGTAATTCTCTGGCATAGTTTTCATCCGGAGCAACTTTGCTATTCAGATAATTATTAAGATAGCGTAGCATGGCCGGATTGAGCGTGACCAATTTGGCAAGTGACTTAAAATTGCCCAGGCAATTGCTGCGCAGCAGCATATAATACTGATGGGTTGCCTGTGCGATTTGCACGATATCGGCTTCGATGGCAAAGTGATTATGCCAGAAAAAAGTCATTTTTTCCGTGATGGTAGGTTTTTGATGAATCATATTTCCTACCCACCAGGCTTTGACGGCATCCGTGCGAGCCTGGTAGTATTCGGGAGGCAATGCAGCATTAATAGGTGCATTGTGGAAAGGCTGAGCAAAAGGAATATCCGGATCAGGTTTTTGCGCGGTACTGTAAATATTGAGCGGAGGGGATGGTGCGGCGTCCACTACGAGAATATCGCGAAGTGCAGCCTGCAAACCCTGGGATAGTACTTTATCTACATCGGCCTTTTTGGCACCATATGTTACCCTTCGCAATAAATGAATGGCTTCTTTTTCTGTCCAGGGACCTGTATAGGGATCCAAAGCAGCAGTAGGCGATGCAGGAAAGCCTGACTGAGGGTCTTTCCAGATTTTTAAAAATTCTGATCGATTCATACTATGTTAAAACTTGAAGATTCAAATGTAAGGTATAATGCCTTTTTGTAAATTATTTATTTGGTTAAAATTCCAATAATTTCTATTTTATTCTCTGAAATTTAAGCCGATTTCTAATTTTTCATTCGGGCGAACTTTTAAACCGATATCTTTGTTTCATTCACCATTATTGTAATAATTCACCATTTATGTCAAAATATCTTCTTTTTAGTTTTCTCATTATCATTACGACTTCAACCTGTGTTCAAAAAACTCCAACAAAAAAAACAATGACTGGAAAATATAATGTTCATCTTGAGCTAAATGAAAAAACCATTGACAAGCAAGGTATAAAAGATAGTATTACCAATGCTTTATCAAAAGCAAAAGAAGAATTGTCAAAAGTGAATGTAGATTTTGACCTTCAAATGGATACATCAACCGCAGAAGGTAAAATGGAATTCTTTGCCAAATCCTTTGCAAAGACGATGGCTAATTTTGGAAAAGATCTTGGCAACCTGGGCATCATGATGGGCGAGGCCGCAGGCGATGTAGCTTTACAGGCAATGGAGCTCACAGAAAATTTAATCAGTAAAATAAAAATGGACGTCGAGCTTAAAGAAAATGGTGAAATAATTCCGCTTTCAGGAGAGAATAGTACAATTCAGTTTACGGCAAAAAAATGGGAAGTTGTGGATGATAAATTTATAATAAAAGATGAAGAATACCGCAAACAACATGAATTTACCATCACAGATCATACAGATAATGGGTTTGTTTTAGTGCAGGATAAGTATCGTTTGATATTTGAACGTCTTTCTTCCGATAAGAAACAATAATTGTTAAAACAAATATATTTCGGAATCAGACGATCCGTTTTACTTTAGCATTAAAGCCCAATTTCCATCCTTGATTATCACATCCAACATCCTGGATCCAGTTAATTCCTGGTCTTTTATTTTTGTCAATACAACCAAACTGATCATCCAGAGATAAAGCTACAGCTCCCTGATGAGTTGCCCAGCGAAGTACTTCTTCCAGATTTAACCAGGCATTGTATTTTACAATCGTTTTTATTTCTTCCAATATGGATAATTGCCAGTTAGAACACAGACTATCTGTGCCGATACAAAGTTTTGCACCGGCATTTACGAATTGTATATATTCCGGTAGTTTATTTTCAATAAACAGATTCGCATTGGGGCATGTCACAAAATAGGATTCTGCATTCCACTTCATTACATCTCTTATTTGTTGTTCTTTCATTTGTGTATTATGCACAAACAAGATTTTTTGTCCGGATGGCATGTTATCCATAGCATAATAGACAGACTCTTTTCCGATGGCTTTAAAAGCATCCAGTTTAAATCCAAATGATTCCCAGAAGTCAACAAATCCTCCCCGTTTATTTAAAAATAACAAGTCTTCATCCGGAGTTTCCTGGTTATGAATGCTAAGAATGCGATTGGACATTCCATTCACAGATTTAATTAATGAGAATAAGCTGGGAGACACACTATAAGGCGCATGAGGTACCATTGTACGGGCCTGGCCATCAAAAGCATCATATACTTTTTTGTATCCATCAAAAAATTGATGTGCCAGATCATCTTGTAAAAAATCAAAGGCTTCCACAAAAGTGTGGTAATAAATTTGACTGTTTTGTTTTACTTGAATCGTATCTGTTTTATTGGAAATATCGCCTACAGCGACGATTCCTTCTGCCAACATTTCCCGATCTGCTTCAGCTATGCAATTAGCGATATAAGTTGAATCTCCTTCCCGTTGCTGGACAACATCTCTGAGAAACGGTATAAGTTTTAATCCGCTTTGAAATTGATTTTTTAAATGTGATAATTCCAAATGACAATGGGCATTAATAAAACCCGGACACAGCATGCCGGGATAATATTCGCAAGTGTAATGATCCGTTTCAGTTTGAGGAAGTAAATCCAGAATAGTGCCATCGTTTTCAATGACAAGGGTATAACCCTGAAGAAATCCCTGATTTCCCGTATGAATGATATCTGCACGAAGTTTTCTCAAAAAAGATAAATTTAACGATTCAATTTTTGAAACTCCAGTTGGAGATCCTGAACAATAATGCCGTTTTTTAATCTGGGTTCAAACCAGGTACTTTTTGGAGGTAACACCATATGTTCATCAGCAACATCCGTAAATTCATTTTTCCTTACCGGAAAAAATATAAATCCGATTAAGTTATTATCTTCTTTAACCATTTTATCAATTACGGAAATTTTTTTTATACCTCCCAGATGACCAATGCGGTCGCTGGTACGGATACTCTGAATACCTATAATATCTCGTAATATAATTTCATTGAAAATATCCATATCAAAAGCAATTCCATTTTTTTGTTTAAAATATTGCATCACTTCTTTTTTCCATTCCAGGGCATAGGCTGCTTCTGCAGTCAACACGATTAATTCATGTTTATAATGACTTGTGCGCGGTTTTTTAAGTTGGGTGATGTTAGAATATTTGGAAAGCAATTTAAAAAATAATGTAGGTTCGATACTGTCAAATGTTCTGATAATTCTGTTGTAAGGCAATATACTTAATTCTGAAAAATCAAAAAGTGCGCAGTAGATGTAATTCAGTTTTTTTAAACTGAGCTCAGGATTTTGTAAAATCATTTTACATACGGATGCCATACGGTGATGTCCATCTGCTATATATGCTTTTTTGACCTTTGATTTAAATTCTTTTTGAAATTGAGTTATGGTCTTTTTATCAGTAATCTCATAAAACTCATGGGTCTGATTATCTTTGGTAATCTGTATTTTAAATTTGGGTTCTGAGCTAGTGAAGCATTTTTCAAGCAGGTCTTTAATTTTTTTTTGCTGGTTATAAGCAATCAGTATGGGCTTAATCAATGCATTGCGTTCAATCATTAATTTACTGATATTCGCTTCATGGAGGGTAAGTGTATTTTCATGTTTGCGAATAAGGCCTCTTAAATAATTATGAATATCTACCGACGCAAGAATTCCTTTGTAAATCCGGTTTTTAGTTTTTATGCGATAACCAATTAATGCACCATTTTTTTCAGCCAGAAACATTCCATTATGATATAACTCAGGATAGGCATTGCTCATTTGATCAAAAAAAGCATCCTGGTCTTTAATTTTACTAAAATCAGGGTGAATGTAATGGAATGGCTTAATGTTCAAAATTCAAATTTATGTAGCGAAAATAATTACAATTTTGATCTCCATTACATCATTTTCATCAATGTATTATAAAACCAGTGAGAATCTGTTCTGAGTAGTAATTCTAGAGCATTATCAGCTTTATGTGCAAAGTTGTTAATTTCAGAAACCATTTTCTTGAATTCTTTACTTTTTTCACATTTATCCGAACATTTTACAATTTCATCCAGGTCATGAAGTATGGGATCCAGCTCTCTTTTTTTTCGATTCAACAATATTTGTTTAAAAACTTTATGTAAACTTTTTTCTGCGATATAGTATTCGCAGCGTTCACCTTCTTTGGAAGTTTTGTAAATTAATCCCCAATCTGCCAAAGCCCTTAAGTTCATATTCACATTACCTTTTGAAATATTCAGTTCTTTCAAAACCTGTTCGGCATTTATTGGTGCATTAGCAACGAGTAATAATGCATGGATTTGCGCCATAGTTTTATTTACGCCCCATTGTGGTCCTAGCCTTCCCCAGGTTTCAATAAACCGATCTTTGCAATCCTGATATTCCAAAATTTGTAAATTATACTCAAGTAATCAAACACAGGCTAAAAAGTTTAGCTCAAGTAAAAGAAAATACCATTTGGCATGGTAATTTTTAGAATTCGGATGTTTATTTCTGGCCCGTCAATTTGTTTAATAAACAATGAGCATTGATCATTTTGCTTGATAGAAAGGTATTTTGGCGATGTGTGCCGGAATCATTTTATTGCCTGCCATTATTTGAATGGATGTGTTTTCTGCAGCATATTCGACTGGGACATACGCCATACCCAGGGGTATATTTAATGAAGGAGATTGTGTGCCGGAAGTAACCACTCCGATTTCATTTCCCTGAAGATCACAGACTTTATAACCATGTCTCGGTACCCGTCGGTCATCTGCAATTATTCCGACCAATTTTTTACGGATACCGCTTTGTTTTTGTGCGAGCATCCAGTTTCTTCCGATAAACTCGCCTTTATTTAATTTGGTAATCCAGGCTAAGCCGGCTTCAAGAGGAGAAGTTGTATCATCAATATCATTTCCATAAAGACAAAAGCCCATTTCCAATCGCAGGGTATCCCGGGCTCCTAATCCAGCCGGCATTAAACCATAGGATGCACCCGCTTTCATTATTTCATTCCAAAGTATCATCATGCTCTCGTTTTCAGCATACAATTCAAATCCACCCGAACCCGTATATCCGGTTGCTGATATTAAGACATTATCCACACCGGCAAGTCGGCCTTTGGTAAAATGATAATATTCAATGGCACTGAGATTAACATCTGTGAGATTTTGTAAGATAGCGATTGCCTTGGGTCCCTGTACCGCAATCAAACCGGTTTGATCTGAGATATTGATCATTTTGGCATCAAATGAATTGTGTCTTGAAATCCAGTCCCAGTCTTTTTGCATATTGGATGCATTGACAACCAAAAGATAGGATTGTTCACCTGTACCTTCCATATCTTCAGGAAGTTTGTAAACCAATAAATCATCAACGATTCCACCGGTTTCATTTGGCATACAGGAATACTGTGCCTGACCGGTGCGTAGTTTGGAAACATCATTGGAAGTGACTTTTTGTACTAAATCAACTGCTTGTTTTCCACGAATGATAAATTCACCCATATGACTCACATCAAATATTCCGGCATGATTTCTGACCGCGTCGTGTTCTTCTTTTATACCTGAATACGAAATCGGCATGTTATAACCTGCAAATTCGGCCATTCGGGCATTCAGTGCAATGTGTTGGGATGTCAATGGAGTTTGTTTCATTTTACTGTTTTATTAATTAATTTGTATTGACTTAATAAAATCACCCTGTGATAAATTCATTAAAACTTCATTTCCCGACAGCATCTTTCCAAATATGGTATATCGGCCATCGAGATGTGGAGTTGGTGAATGGGTAATAAAAAATTGAGTTCCTTCTGTATCAGGACCAGCGCTAGCCATCCCGATCATTCCGGTTTCCTGATAATTCAAAAATGATATTTCGCTTCGAATAGAATAATCCAGAGCTCCATAACCATCGCCACGCGGACAACCGGTTTGGACAACAAAATTTGGTACAAGCCTGTGAAAAATTTTGTCGGTATAAAAACCATCCCTGACAAGTTGAATAAAATTAGAAACGGAACCGGGTGCATAAGCAGGATACAAGGCCATGATAATATCACCTTTGTTGGTACTCAGTACTGCCTGAATGGTGTCCTTGTAAGATTCCAGAATATTCCATTGAATCGGATGATTATAATCCGGTGTTTTGGGAGTAAAGTTTGTTTTTCGTAAATAAGATAAACTTTTTCCAATTTCATTATAGGTTTCTATTTCTCCGGGCAATTTAAGTTTTGATTGAGCTTCTGATAACAACGAATCGGCTTCAAAATATCGAAGCAAATTATGCTGTGGTTTTGTAAAAACAGAAGCTATGATGGCCATGGTACCGGGGTCAGCTGTTTTACATTCCTGTTTAAAATAATTCGTCAAGCTTAAATAAATACCATTGCGTGAACCTTTATAAACTAAACTAAAAGCCGGATCATTGATTATTTTTTCAATACATTCTGCCAGGGTTGTTTTGACTATCGGATGATTGTTTTTATCACTTTGATTAATGTAATACGGAAGTTGTTTCAGATCATTTGATAAAGCTCTCAGATAAGCGGCTTTTTCATATGGATTTTTTGCCTGTGTGATATGATTTATCAATTTGTATTCGATAGCCTGGCGAGTCAGGATTAAATAAGACGGTATGTGTTTCAAAGCAGCTTCAAATACGACACTGCGTATTTGCCAGGGAAGATTATTTCGTTCGGTTAAACTTTTTAATTCTTCTGCAATATCGCCATTTCCTTTTTCTAGTAAATATTGAGCTGCGTAGCTTGAAACATGCAGTGATGGATTTTGTAAGGCCTTTAATGCAAAAAACCGGGCTTGTTGTCCATTGTGCTGAAGCAATCCCTTGATGATATTTGCCTGAATCCGAATATCCAATCCTCGTGAATATAATTCTTCCATGGCATTTAATGCGGCAGGTGAGGTGTTTCTGGAAAGCGCAGAGACAAGGCACATCCTGATGTCTGGATTTTTTTCATCTTTACACGCTTTTTTTAATTTTTCGAAATGTTGATTAAGATCCAGGAATTTTATTCGTTGAAGACAATGTGCCGCCATGAGCCTGGCATTCATCGGAAAATTATCATTAATAGCTACCAATATTATTTTTTCAACGGATTCCTGGCAATATTTTTCGCGCAATCCAAAACGGTAGAATGCACTCATTTGTCCGTAGATTAAAAATGAATCGTTTGGCAAATAGGTAGTAATGTTACAAATCAGTTGAAGTACAGAGTCTGAAGCACATTTTCCCAAAGCTTCCAGAATCATACCGTTGGTTTGCTGAAACGGGCCACTCGAGTCAACAGCAATAAATGCCCTGATTAATGGATTTTCAGCATCGGCATGACCTGATTGACCTAATGCAAACACAGCGGCTTGTTTTACTTTTTCAACCGGGTCATTGAGTAATTTAATTAATTCTGGTAATGCTTTGGTATCTTTAAAAGATGCAAATGACAAGGCAGCAAGATAACGGTAAGATGCTTTCTTATGATGTAAATAAACGATTAGTGAATCTGTGGCATGCTTGTCTTTTAAATCAAAAATCAATTTAACTTTTGGATCGGATAGAGTAAAATTAACATCGTTTAAAAATTCTTCTTCAGGAGGAAAACAAGATTTAAAAAGTAATATTGCAATGCTTATACCAATTAAAGACAGAAAATGTAATCCTGTTTTATGCATGAGGCGTATCCAACTTACGGGTTTGTATAAAATTGCGAAGATAAACAATCAGGGCCATAGCAGTAACGGTCATCTCTAAACCCACTCGCGTCATGCCCCAAAAATCACCCTGTTCAGCATTTCTCAGGAAGGGTACACTAAAAGCCAGTATTAAAATAAAGCAAAGAAAACTAATCATTAATAACAGCTTCTTATGTTCATTTTTCAAAAAATAAGAAAAAACATAAAAACCAATACCTGCAATTAAGGGTACTAAAACTGTATGAATAGCAAAATCATTGGCTGCATAACCCCATAGTCCTATCATAATAAGAAAGAGGGCATTAAGTTGTGCTGCATGTTGAGATTTCATCTGAATCTTATTTTGGTTTATCCGAACCGGGATTACTCCGTAGTAAATCATCGTCAAATATTTCATCATCCCAGTCAGTACTATTTCGATTTCGATTAGAGTTATCAGAATTGTGGCTATTCATCATTTGTTTAAATTTTTCACAATCCAGTTCAATGCCTAATTCGCCGGGTGGTCTGACAAATGAGACATCTGAACGAAATCCAGAATCCGGGTCTGCTTCAAGTTTGCTGATAAAACTGGTAAAAAATGGTTTTGCCATTACAGATCCCTGCCCCAATGTCAGGGAAAGAAATCGTATCCAGGGATCTTCGCCTCCTACCCAGGTTCCCACGACCAGCTCTGGTGTAATACCCATATACCATCCATCTACATAATCATTGGTTGTGCCTGTCTTACCACCATTTTGTACTTTTAATGTCCAGCTGGGACTGGATCTTCTCAACAGGTCCACCATGATGTAATTGTAATTGGGTGACAAGGCTACGTTATTTACAATATTGCTTCGGTAAATAACCTTTCCGTTTTTATCTTCGATGCGGGTAACAAAAACAGGCTTTGTATAGATTCCATTATTGGCAAACGTGCTGTAAGCACCGGTCATTTCCATAACAGAAAGATCAGAAGAACCTAAAACAATGGAAGGAAATTTTGGTATCAGATAACCTCCGTCCCTGCGTCTCAGTGAAGAATCTATTCCCATATTATGTAGCAAGCCCCGGATGGGTTCGACACTTCCTAATAAAATAACCAGCTTGACTGTGATGGAGTTTTTAGATTCAGCGAGTGCTTTATATAAATTAAAATATTCGCCTGTAAATGTTTCCAGTGCATTGCCGGGAGACCAGGTAGCAGGTAAGTGAAAATTGGGATCATTCGCCGGTATAGTATATTGGATATCCTGAAATTCACTGCAGGGAGATATTCCCTGTAATGCAATAGCTGTAGCATAAACAAAAGGCTTAAAAGTCGATCCTACCTGACGGCGGGAAGTTACGTGATCGTATTTGAAATATTTAAAATTAGTACCTCCTACCCAGGCTTTGACTTCACCTGTATGGGGATCCATCGCCATACTGCCGATTTGCATGTGCTTGCGATGAAACTTAATGGAGTCCAATGGACTCATGATGGTATCGCGTTCGCCAAACGATTTAAAATCATATACCCTCATCTTTACAGGGGTTGTCATAGCTTGCCGGATTTCGAGTTCAAACTCTGACCAGTTTTTCTTAATTGCTGACCATTGAGTACTCTCTAAAATTTTATGACAATAATCAAATTGTGTTTGATTGATTATTTTCTTTTTTAGTTCTGTTTTTAAATAAGTTTTGTCATTTTCTGCATTTAACAAGCGTTGAATTGTGCGGTCACTTATATCTACATCGCCAATTTCCGTCTCCAGTTTTGAAACGATATCATCAAAATACTTACTCCATAAAAAATTAAAACGATCTGTTTCACGAATCATCAGATTCAATGCTTCTTTGCGGATTTTTTTCATATTTTCGTCAGCATCATAAAGCCAGGGATCCTGTTTAGTCCAAACATTAAAATAAGCTTTTTGTACTTTTTCCATATGCTCACGGGCTGCATCTTCTGCATATTTTTGATAAATTGGATCGATCGTAGTATAAATTTTTAAACCATCTTCATAAAATTTGTATTTTGATCCATCAGCTTTTCGGTATCGTTCATCATCGAGTAAATTTTTTAACCATTTAGCGAGCTCCGCCCGAAAATACATGGCCATACCTTCCAGATGAGATTCTCTTTTAAATTGAGTAATATCAATTGTCTTTTGGGATAATGCGGCATACTCTTTTTTGGAAATAAAATCGTGATCCTGCATCAGACTTAATACTGTATTGCGTCTGTTTACTGCATTTTGAGGAAACCGTTTTGGATTAAAGCGGGTTGGGTTTTTTAACATACCTATAAGCATTGCAGCTTCTTCGGCTTTTAACAAATTTTGATTTTTGCCAAAATAGGTTTGGGCTGCTGTCTGTACTCCATTAGCACCATATAAAAAATCAAATTTATTGAGGTACATGGCCAGAATTTCTTCTTTGGTATAGCTCTTTTCCAGCTTAATCGCAGTAAGCCATTCTTTAAATTTAATCCGCACTAATAAAAATAACTTGACCAAACTATTTCGACCTTCCAGATTCGGTCGTTCAAATAAAAGTTTTGCCAGCTGCTGTGTAATCGTACTGCCGCCTCCTGATTCCCGTTTACTCAGCAGTATGGTTTTGAAAACCACCCGGGTGAGTGCCAAAAAATCGATACCTGTGTGAAAATAATAACGTGAGTCTTCTGTAGCCAGCAAAGCATTTACCAGATGAGGATTTAAACTATCGTATTGTATAAACTCCCTGTTTTCAATGTAGAATTTTCCCAGGATACTAAGATCGTTGGCATAAATTAAAGTGGCCTGATTGTAACTCGGATTTTCAAGGTCTTCGAATGTTGGCAGGTTATCAAATGATACTAAAAACAAGGAAAGATATATTAATACAATCCCGGTTAAAAATATTTTCCAAATGAATAAAATAGCCTTTTCATACCAGGGTTTGTCATCCGGTGATTTACCGGAATAAATATCCGTAAATTTAAATTCCTTGCGAAATTCTTGAAAAGCATTAAAGATTTTATCCCGTAAATCCATAATAATAATCTGCAAAAATCCAATATTAATTATAATATTCCAAAGATTTCAGAATGATATCCACCGGTACGGTTTGATTTATCCTGGGTTTACCCGGCGATTCCAGTAAACTAAACATCAGTGTTTGCTTGCGTTTCTTTTTATCCATTTCGCCAATTTGAAGTATTTCCTCGTAGTTTTCTGGATTTATCTCCACGTTTCCTGTAAAATTCTTCAAAAATGAGCACAAAGGTTCCAGAATATTGGGTTTCCACCGAAATAAGCTGGATGATATAAAGGATTCACAAATCATGCCGGCAGCTACAGCTTCTCCATGTAATACTTCCTGATTTTGGATTAAATAATGCGTTTCCAGAGCATGACCCAGAGTATGACCATAATTTAAAATCTTGCGGATGCCTTGTTCTTTATAATCCTGTTCAACAATTTCTGTTTTTGTACGGATCGATTTTTTTAAATATTCGAGTAAATCAGATTTAGCGATAGGCCAGCCTAATTCCTGTAAATTTTGAATATAAGGGGGGTTTTGAATGAGACTGTGTTTGATAATTTCGACATAACCATTACGCAATTCTCTTTCAGCTAAAGTGTCTAAAAAAGCAGGATCAATGACTATGGCTTTTGGAAGGACAAAAGCACCGATTTGATTTTTATATAAATTAAAATTGATTCCGGTTTTTCCACCAATGGCTGCATCGGCCATAGCCATCAGGCTGGTAGGTATGTAAATACAATCCACACCACGCAATATTGTGTGAGCGCAAAATCCTCCGATGTCGCAAACAACGCCACCTCCCAGGCAAACTACCAGAGTATTTCTGTCGATGCCCTGGGCCAACCATTGATTCCAGATAGATTGGACTGTTTCCAGATTTTTTATACGTTCGCCATTTGGAATGATTGTCAAAACACAATTCAAATCCGGACACTTGCTTTGAAAATAAGGCAGACAATGACGATGGGTTTCCTGATCACATAATAAAAATACGGCTGAATAATCAGCATCTTTTATAAATTCATGTAGTTTTTCCCAGGGGGAAACGGTAAAGATCCTGGAATTTTTTATGGGCATAATAAACGGAAATTATTTAAGACCTCAATGTAAGGGAAATGAATCGGAACCCGGCATTTAATCTGTAACTTAGAATCGAAAAAATTTAAAAATTAAATCATGCCCAACATTTTGTACCTGAAATCTTAAAATCGCTTTTGCAGATGTATCAAAGTGGTGTACACGATCCGGCCTTATTTAAGTACTGGAGTAATTTTTTTTTTAATACCAGGTTTATGTTGAATGGAGGTGTTCTGTCAATTTTTTTAATGCAATTTTATAACCTTCCAATCCTTTACCTACTACATTAAATAAACACACATCTGTAATATAAGAATTCTTTCTAAAATTTTCTCTCGACGATATATCTGAGATATGGATTTCGACGACCGGAATTTGAATAGCGGATATGGCATCCCGTATTGCTATAGAAGTATGAGTATAAGCCCCTGGATTTAGAAGGATGGCATTGGCTTTATGCCTGTATTCCTGAATCCAGTCTATCAAATGGCCTTCGTGGTTGCTTTGATGAAAAGGGAGTTTGATTTTTGGGAATTCGTCTTTTAGAATATCCAAAAAAGATTCAAATCGGGTCGAGCCATAAATTTCAGGTTGACGTTCGCCTAATAAATTTAAATTAGGACCATGAATAATGGGAATCTGCCACATTAGTTAACCATTTCAGACATATACTTCAAACGGACTAGTCTGATTTCTTCAAAAGTAATGTCGTCTCCTTTAAGAGATTTATAGGCGTCTTCCACAGAATCTGATTCTGCTGAATTAAAGTATTCGTATATATCCTCTTTGGAATACTGATCCACATTATCATTAATATAATAATCAATATTAATTCGGGTACCGGAGGAAACGATCATATTGAGTTCATCCATTAATTCTTCCATATTCATTTGCAAATTTTTTGCAATGTCTTCCAATGGAATTTTTTTATCAATATTTTTAATGATTTCGACTTTGTTTTTTGATTTATCTGCTACCTGTCTAATTACAAAATCTTCAATCCGGACAATATCGTTTTCCTCTGCATATTTTTTAATAAAATCCAGAAAAGCCTGACCATATCGTTCTGCTTTTCCTTTACTTACACCGGATATTTTACATAAATCTTCGATGGTGGTAGGAAAGCGGGTAGCCATTTCTTCCAAAGCAGGATCAAAAAAGATGACCCAGGGTTTTACCTTATGTTTTCTGGCGACTTCGAGCCTGATTTCTTTTAACGTTTTAAAAAGATTGGGATCCAGAGCGCTTCCCTGAGAAGGTGCAGAATCTTCTTCTATTATAGAAGCCGTATCGCTATAATCGTGATTGATACTGATCATAACGCTACTGGGTTTTTGAATAAAATGCTGACCCTTTTCACTTAGTTTGAGAATACCGTAAGTCTCAATATCTTTTATAATGTAATCCATCAGGATACCCTGTCGGAAAAGTGAAAACCAAAATAAATTTCCTTTTTCCAATCCTTTGCTAAACAATTCATGTTTATCCAGATCATAGTCCAGAATATCTTTAGTACGGACACCGCAAATAAATTCTACCAGTGTTTTGACTGTAAAATTTTGATTTAAAGAGGATATCACATTTAATGCAAGTAACATTTCGTCTTTGGCTTCAACCATAGGTTTGGGATTGCGACAATTGTCACACATTCCCTTACAGGTTTCTTTATGAAATTCTTCGCCAAAATAATGTAGTACAAATTTTCTGCGGCATACGGCAGATTCTACATACGCTTCCATCTCATCGAGCAGTTGGGCTCCCATATCGCGTTCAGAAGCAGGTTTATCGCGTAAAAATTTTTCGAGCCGCAATAAATCAGCGTTTGAGAAAAAAGCAAAACAGTCTCCGACCATGCCATCCCGGCCAGCGCGACCGGTTTCCTGATAATAGTTTTCAAGACTTTTAGGAATATCAAAGTGAATGACAAAACGTACATCGGGTTTATCGATTCCCATACCAAATGCGATAGTAGCACAGATGACATCGATTTCTTCCATTAGAAAATCATCCTGAACCTGGGTACGGGCTTTTGCTTCCATGCCGGCATGATAGGGTGAAGCTTTGATTCCATTTACCTGTAAAATCTGTGCAAGATCTTCAGTTGTCTTTCTGGCCTGAACATAGATAATTCCCGATTCGCCGGGATGTGATTTTATGATTTGGACGATCTGTCGGATGGTTTGATCTTTGGTAATTTTTGGCCGGACCTCATAATATAAATTATGTCTGTTGAACGAAGAAATAAATATCTGCGGATCGACCATTTCCAGACTTTTTACGATATCTGTCTGAACCTTTGGTGTTGCGGTAGCAGTTAAAGCAATAATCGGGATGTGCTTGGTTAGCGAATTAATCATATCGCGAATCCTCCGGTAGTCTGGTCTGAAATCATGTCCCCATTCAGAAATACAATGCGCTTCATCAACGGCAATGAATGACAGATCCACGGAATTTAAAAACTCAATGGTCTCATCTTTTTGAAGTGTTTCGGGAGCTACATATAATAATTTGGTTTTGGATCGCACTATATCTTCCTTAACCTGTTTGATCTCCGAACGATTTAACGAGGAATTGAGAAAATGTGCAATTTCATCATTTTGACCGTATCCCCGGATTGAATCCACCTGGTTTTTCATTAGGGCAATTAAAGGTGAAATGATAATGGCTGTACCAGGTAACATTAATGCAGGAAGTTGATAACATAAGGACTTCCCACCTCCGGTTGGCATAATGACAAAAGTATCCTTTTTATTCAGGACACAGTTGATGATTTGTTCCTGTGTATCTTTAAATGATTCAAATCCAAAATGATATTTTAGGGCTTGATTAATAATTTCTTTTGTAAACATCGGTTAAAATTTAGTGCTTTTCAATGTTTTTATACATTCAAGCGTCCGGATTAAGGGAACTAAAAATACGAAAAAATCTTTTAATGGTTCAACTATCACCTGTTTTTTACAATTAATTTAGAAAATTTAGGATTAAAGGCTGCAGATTTGTGCGTCATGGAAAACAAGAAGAAAAATTTATTAGATAAGATTCTTCAACTGGAACTTATTTCCCGCAGTTTGGAGCCGTCATCTGATTTGCGTCAAAAATGGACAGATAAAAGTACAACATTTGCTGATGATTTTATAGAATCTCTTCCCAAGGGTAAAGCTTATAATTTATTTGAACATGTAACTGATTCTTTTTTAATTAAAAATGAATTGAATCAGTCAGCTGATTTTTCAGATATACTGAAAGAATTATCACAGCACATGGTATCAAAAGGCTTAAATCCGGCCTCTGGAGGTCATTTGGGTTACATTCCAGGTGGAGGTATCTATGCAGGTGTACTCGGTGATTATCTTGCAGCGCTGACAAATCAATATGCCGGTATTTTTTATGGTGGTCCCGGAGCTGTAAAAATGGAAAACGAATTGATTCGATGGCTATGCAGCTTAATGAATTATCCAGATGGAAGTCACGGTAACCTGACCAGTGGTGGCTCGATTGCCAACCTTATAGCTATGGTAACCGCCCGGGAAGCCAGACAAATAAAATCTTCCGAAATACCTCAATTGTGTATCTATATTACCTCACAGGTGCATCATTGTGTACATAAAGCTATCCGTATTTGTGGGCTTGGTGAGTCTCAGATCCGCTTGGTTGCAATGGATGCTGCTTACCGTATGGACACGAAAGAATTGCAAAAAATGATCGATCAGGACAAAATAAAAGGCTACAATCCTTTTATAGTGGTTGCCAGCGCTGGTACTACGGATACAGGTGCGATAGATCCCCTCGATCAAATTGCCGAAATCGCCGAACGGGAGGGTTTGTGGTACCACATCGACGCAGCCTATGGTGGATTTTTTATTCTTTGCGATCTGGCACTGGCCGATGGCCGTAGTTACAAAGAGGTTTTTAAAGGTATCAGCAGATCTGATAGCCTGGCTATAGATCCACATAAAGGATTATTTCTGTCATATGGATTGGGTGCCGTTCTCATAAAAGATACTCAATCCCTCTACAAAGCACATTATTATAAAGCCGCCTATATGCAGGATACACTTAGTAGTCAAGAAGAGCTAAGTCCTGCGGATCTTTCTCCGGAATTGACCAAACATTTTAGAGGTCTGCGACTTTGGTTGCCTTTAAAACTCTATGGAATTGCACCATTTAAAGCCTGTCTTGAAGAAAAAATTTTATTGTGCCGGTATTTTTATGAAGAAATCAGCAAGATGGGTTTTGAAACCGGACCCTATCCGGAAACCTCCGTTTGTATCTATCGATTTGTACCTGAAACCGGAAATGCCAATGAATTTAACCAACAAATTGTTAATTATGTCGTACAGGATGGGCGGGTATTTGTTTCTTCGACACAGCTAGATGGAATCTTTTGGATCCGAATTGCCATTTTAAGCTTCAGAACTCACCTGGAGACCATCCAAATCTATCTAGATGTACTGAAATCTGCCTTAAAAACATTAAAATCCTGAAATTAAAATCGGTTTTTGGTTTTTTATCAGAAAATATCTACATTTGCAGCCCTTTTTGAAATAAAAGTATATTTAATAATATGCGTCATTTAGAAGTTAGCTTCATCGTGGATCCAGTTCTGTCGGGCGATGAAGTAAAATCGACAGCAAGCACTTATGTGGATTTACTCACTAATGAGGGTGCTAAAATTGTCCACATAAACGAGATGGGTCTCAGGCAACTGGCTTATCCTATTAACAAGCGGACTACCGGAGTTTACTATTGTGTAGAATTTGCTTCTCCTAATCCTTCTTTTATACCTAAACTGGAATTGGCTTTAAAACGCGATGAACGTATCATGAGGTTTTTAACTGTCTCTCTGGATAAATATGGTGTAAAATACAACGAGGATAAGCGGAATGGTAAAATTGGCAAAAAACAACGCAAAGAAAAGCCGATTGAACACGCTCCTAAAACAGCAGATACGTATACTAGAATCGCCCCTGCTCCAGCTGTTATCAAAAATTTAGAAGAAGAATAAACTTTTAAAAAAGTAAAAAAATGGCTACACAAGACGAAATAAAGTTCTTAAGTAATCCGAATATAGGTCAGAAAAAAACCAAATATTGCCGGTTTAAACGGTTTGGATTAAAATATATTGACTATAAAGATGATTCATTTCTGATTCAGTTTGTCAATGAACAAGGTAAATTATTACCCAGAAGACTTACCGGAAATTCTTTAAAATATCAAAGAAGAGTTGCCACAGCCGTAAAACGTGCAAGACATCTGGCTATATTACCTTATGTTACAGATCTTTTAAAATAACAGGAAAATTCAAAGGATATGAACGTCATTCTATTAAAAGACATGGATAATCTGGGTGATAAACACCAGGTAGTAAAAGTTCGACCCGGATTTGGACGTAATTATTTAATTCCAAATGGAATTGCATTGCTGGCCAATGATTCCAATTTGAGGAAATTAACAGAACTTCAACGCCAGGAAGATGCCCGCGAAAATAAAAAAGTCAATGTATACAAAGCAATGGCTGCTCAACTCGATGGAAAAGTTTTGAAAATTGGTGCTAAAACCGGAGTCTCTGATAAAATATTTGGTAGCGTTACAAATATTCAAATAGCTCAGGCCTTAAAAGAACAATTCGAACTGGATGTCGAAAGAAAGAAAATTCATATCGAAGAAGAAGTTAAAACATTAGGTGTCTATATTGCGACCATTGATTTCCATAAGGAAGTTCATTGTAAGGTAAACTTTGAAGTCGTATCGGAGTAATTCTAAAAAGTAATAGGTAAATTTTAATCCCGGCCTTTTTCTAAAGTCCGGGATTATTTTTTTGAACGCTGTGCAAATCATTTTAAATTGTAAAATGGATTGATAAAAAAAATTGTAAAACAGGAATCTTATCTCTGATTAAAATCTAAGATATAAGCTTAGCAACACAATTAAAATAATGCAAACAACCAGAATGATAATGTGAATCTCTTCCCGTTTTTCTTTTTTTAATTCGAGGTTTAGTTCTGTATCAGAAGTTTTATCTACATTTAAATGATATAAAAAGCCATTGTCTTTTTTTTCAATTTTAAAAATGAGCAACTCCCGTTCAAAATAGAAGTGATACGATTTATCATCTAAAATACCAAAATCAATAATCATCACCCTGTCATCTAAATACGCTACAAAATGACCGCTTTCGTCACCATGATATATACCAAAGGTATGTTCGGTACCAGCCCGATCATGAAAATGCCAAAACTGTTGAGTCATGCTTAAGTCGCTTAGTAAAAATACTATATCTTCGTTTTAAAATCGAATTATGGCAAGACTAATTTGGCTTCTGGGTATGTATTTTATGGCAGTCAGACTTGTAGGACAAAACCTGATTCCAAATCCTGGATTCGAACAATGCGACCGGTGTAATTCCAGTGGATTTATTGAATTGGGAATTGGATATGGTGCCAATACACCAATAGACTGGAATTCTGCAACCTATGGTAGTCCGGATATTTATAGCCTGGTACCCCGTTCTGGAAAACGGCACGGTGGATTTTTTGTGGGCTTTGCCAAACACGAGTACCTCACCAATCATTTTACAGAATGCCTGATCCCGGGTATAAAATATCAGTTCAGCTTCTGGATTCGGGCCAATTCACAAAACCTCAATTACATTATTGATGAAATCGGTGTCCACATCCAATCTGGTCGTGCAGAATATCGTCAATCAGAACCCCTTCGTCAGATTGATCCTGTTTTTAAAACCCCTAAAGACGATTTTATCTATCCTACCAGTTATCGCAAGTTTCAATTTGAGTATGTCGCCAAAGGTGGCGAAGATCATTTTATTGTAGGTAGATTTCAAGCTTTGGGTGCCGGCGATACGCTGTTTGTTGGATCGAAAAGGCCGTCAAATCCGGTTAATGATGCTATTTATTATTTTGTTGATGACTTTGAGATGATTCAACTTAGTCCTTTACCGGATTTATTACCAGCCGAAATTACCCTATGTCCCGGTGAACAAAAAGTTTTGTCCATCCCATCGCCTTATGATAAGGCTGATATTACCTGGAGTACAGGAGCAAAAACATCTACCATTGACGTTCCTAATCAAAATCAGGTGCATGTTGAAATCAAATTAAATGATCTTTGTAATACTATCCTCCGGGATACTGTCAATATAAATTTTCTTGACTACGATGTCGTCCGGATTACGGGTGAAAAAACCATTTGTACCGGCGATACAATTAAATTATCGGCAGATTGTCAAAACTGTCGTTCATTGATATGGAGTACCCAGGAAATAAGCCGCGAAATCCAGATCACAAAACCAGGAATATACACAGTCAGTATTCAGTCGGATTGTGGTCAAAGTATGGATACAATAGAAATTAAAACATCTTCAATCGCGATTCAAAAATTTATACAATTTCCCAATGTTATTGCTCCGAATGGTGAAGAACTTAACAGGAAATTTGGAGCTTATATTAAGGATACAGAGCTTGATCGATTAAAATCCATGCAATTATCTGTATACAACCGATGGGGACAAAGACTCTATACCAGCACAGAATTAAATGCTGCCTGGCAACCCACAGCCGACGATCCTATTGATACGTATTTGTATCAATGCGAAGTCGAATATCAGGATTGTGACAGGCTTCGGAAAGTATCATTAAAAGGTTCGGTAACACTTGTACGCTAATGATTGAAATTCAACTTGAAAAAAAGCACGCTTTGGTATGCGGCGCCAGCAAAGGTATCGGGCGAGCTTGTGCCGAAGTTTTGGCATCTGCCGGGGCATCCGTTACATTGTTGGCGAGAAATGCTGATGCACTTCAGGAAACCGTCGATCAACTCGAAAGAACACAAAATCAGAATCACCAGTTCTTGGTTGCCGATTTGACAAATCCTTCCGAACTAAGTCAAAAAATTGAAAAACTGGTGGCAAAAAATCCAGTTGATATTTTAATAAATAATACGGGAGGGCCTCCCCCTGGTCCAATCGTTTCAGCCAAAATTGAACAGTTTGAATCTGCATTTATTCAACACCTTATCTGCAACCATATTTTGACTACTCACGTCATTGATGGCATGAAGTCATCGGGATATGGCCGGATCATCAATATCATTTCAACCTCTGTAAAACAACCTCTTGAAAATCTGGGTGTGTCCAATACCATCCGATCTGCCGTAGCCAATTGGGCAAAAACATTGTCGAGTGAATTAGCGGAATTTAATATTACAGTTAATAATATACTACCCGGCGCCACTAACACTGAACGATTGCAAAGTATTATCGACCGAGAAGCAAAACATCACGACATGAATCAGGATGAAATTATCGAACGCATGATAGCCAATATTCCCATGAAACGTTTTGCAAAGGCTTCAGAAGTTGCCAACGCTGTAGCTTTTCTGGCCAGTCCACTAGCTTCCTATATCACCGGCATTAATTTACCAGTAGATGGTGGTCGTACCAAATGTTTGTAGATTAGAAAAAAATCAGATGATCCCGTTTGCTTATTTCCCTTCTTCTTTATAGAGTTTTTCTGACGGAATGATAGCATCAATTGCTTTAATCACTCCGGATTTAAAATTTTGATCCGTTTCAAAGCCATAACCCTGTAACATCTCGTCTTTACGAATAATGCGGACAAATTTATCGGTTGTAATTTTTCCTGTATTTTCATTCCAGACAAGTTCGGATGTTTTCAGAATTTCTTTATTAACACTGGTGAACGTAACGCTGTCTTTCATATAAGTTTTGCCTTCGCGTCTGATTCGGATCGCGTATTTGGACGCCAGCGTATTGATCAATTCATTATTTTTTCCATAAAAAAAGGCCTGGAAGCCAAGGGGAAATTCTTCTTTGGATTCTGATTTATCAATATGCCGGATCATTTGTGGGGCTACAATCCTGATTTCTATTTTTGCAGAATCACTATAGATGAGATGAATATCTTTTAGCATTTCTTTTCCTAACCATTGAGATGCTTCTTCATCTGACAACAAACTTTTTGGATCTGTGCAGCGACATTGAAAAATAATAATAAAAACAAAAAGATACTGTATCCGACTCATCGCATTAAGCTAAGATCGCCACTGACAGTTTCTATATGACCATCCAGAAACCGGGCCTTGATCAGATAAACATATACACCCGGATTGCAGGGATTTCCATCGGAGCGTCCATTCCATCCGGCTTTTCTGTCATTGGGATTTAGATTTTTTTCCTGGTATAATAAATTACCCCATCGATCAAAAATTTGTAATTCGTCAATCTGTAGCAATGACTTACTTCCCAATACATGAAATATATCATTGATGTTATCACCATTAGGAGAAAAAACATTGGGTGGATACACAAAATAATTTTTACGGACTCTGACGAAAAAAGAATCGATACCAAAGCAACCATCCGAATTTGTCGTTTTGATTGCATAATAACCATCATTAAATGGCAGCGCTGTCGTGTTTTGACAAGTATTACAAAGAATACTATCTCCCCGGAACCAGTCAAAATTATAAAAATTAACCGGGTCGACAGTTGCATCCAGATTAATAAAATCACCTAAATCAATGTCTAAATCAGATCCGGCATAAGGTATTACCGGCAGAGGTTCTGTTAATGTGATACGGGTCGAATCGATGCATCCTTTTCGGTCCTGGATATAGACCGTGTACGTACCAGCAGTTAACCTGGTGAACAAATTATTTGGGCTGTAATTCTGACCATCCAGACTGTATTGATAATAAAAAGTTTTAATCCCGTTTATATCTTCGTCAAAAGGTGAACCCTGAGAGCCATTAACGGCAATCATTCCATCATTGGATTGGTAGCAAGTCAAATTTCGGGTACTGTCTATTCGTATGGATAAAGTGGGTAAATCTTCGCAACATGGTTCGACCAGAACTCTTCTGATTTCAGTGAGCTGACATCCATTACTGGATTGGATTGTCAGGGTAACAAATTTTTCTCCAATTGAATTATATCTGACACTGTGAGTTTGATTGCCAACTGCAGTTTGAGGATTGGCATCAACGCCAAAATTCCAATTCCACCTTACGATGCTGCTGAACGGAGTAGAGCTCGATGAATCAATGACGCTAAAGTCAGTATCGCATTTTAAACCGGAAGGAGGGTCGATACCAAAATTAGCGATCGGTCCGGCGAATTCACCAGTGCCGCCCCATTCCACAGAAAAACCAATACCTGTGTTCGAAAAATTATTAATGATCAGGGCGTAAGATTTTCCCTGTTGCATATCAATAAACTTGCAAAATCCATTTTCACCACTATGGCAATTCAAGTCTTCTGTAATATCAGGATCTGTCATATTGAGACCCGTAGGGCCTGCGCAGGGAGGTGCAGTAGCATTGCAACGCAACACCATTTTGTTATTGCAATTGTGTATTCCATTGGGTAATTCATAGACAGCAAAATCAATATCATCAGACGGATTTATCGGGTTGAGAACAAAAGTCAGTGTACCATTATTGGCAGCCTGCCAGGTGTACCAAACCGAAGACGATTCAGAATTCTGAGTAGTATTATCTCCAAGACACGAATTATTGGCTTCGTCAGAATCAAGTCCACCTCCACTTAATTTTTGAACAACAAAAGGAGATTTGTCACATAAAACGGTGGCTTTGGGACAATCCTGCTCAGCCTGGGCGGGTGGATTAAAATTATTGATACAAATCTGAAAAGTACCGGTGGCATTGGTAACACCATCGATTCGAATAAAATAATCCGCTCCTACAATCAAACCACCCTGATATAAACTCACAATACCTCTTGAACCGACGTCAGCAGCGCAGCGCAATTCTGAGATCGTTCCTCCGCAAATACCTTTGTACAGGGCTACCATAGGACGAGCCAGCGTGCCTCCTGCTCTGCCGCCTAAATTGGTGCCAATGACCGTTATGTTGACATCGGTAAAAAATGCCCTGAAGCGAAACCAGACATCCCGGTTTGTAAAAGACCAGCAAGTGGCTGAGCCATACCCAGATGGAGTAGCATCGACATTGGTAAATTCACCTATTTTACTGCAAAAATTAGTCACATCCGGTATTACAAATGGATTATTGCAATGATCGTAAGTGGGTTGACCAAACCCTTTTGATACCATTAATATAAAGTATATACTTAAGTAAAAAACCTTGTTCATCATCAATTTTATCATCTATTAACGTAATTCCTGTATGTTAAGACACCTTTTTGTGTTAAAATGTTAACAAAAAAACGGGAAAAGGGATCTAAAATTACTAAAAATCAGCACATTGACCGAATCCTTAGCTTTGTGCTTCATAGTCACAAGCATATCTATTACTTTTGTGCACCATATTTCCACTCATGTTTAATATACCTAATACATTGACCATAGCAAACCTGTTTTTTGGTTGCTGTGCCATCGTACATCTGGTAGAAGGACAATATGACTGGAGTATATCTTTTGTTCTGGCTGCAGCGCTTGTGGATTTTTTAGATGGATTTGTTGCCCGTAGCCTTAAAATGGAAACTACCTTGGGAGCCCAGTTAGATTCTTTAAGTGATGTGGTGAGTTTTGGTGTTGTGCCGGCACTTTATTGTTTTCACATTTTAGAATCTATCCATACCGCATCTGACTATTTATCCTATGTTGCATTTTTAATTGCCCTGATGGCAGCATTTCGTTTGGCAAGATTTAACGTAAGCAGCTCTGGTAAGGATTTATTTTTTAGCGGATTGCCGGTACCTGCGAATGCTTTGTTTTTTGCAGGCATCTTATTTTTGTTTCATTCAGAACTGGAGATAAAGGGGTTTGTCTTAGAACCCGTGTTGTTTCTTTTGATAATCCTGTTGTTTTCTTTTTTTATGGTGAGTGAGATGAAGATATTAAAAATTCACCTGAATAAGGAATGGTTGAAAACATATGGATTTATTCCAGGCCTGGAGTTGATCACTTTAGCAAGTTGGTTTTGGTTTGGTGCTTTCAGCTTAAGTCTGGTGATTATCGTGCATATTGTATTTAGTCTTTTCATGTATAAAATAAAAAACAAACAGATTGATTTATGAAATTGTATAAAGCCAAAATTGATATTATGCCTCACAAAGAATTACTGGATCCACAAGGTAAAACTGTGGCTAAAAATATCGGACATATGAATATACAGGGCATAAAGGATGTACGTATTGGTAAACATATCGATTTATTGCTGGAAGCTGCAGACGAACAATCCGCCAGGGCACTAATCCAACAAAGTTGTGAAAAATTATTAATAAATCCTATTACGGAATCGTATACGTATACCGTAGCAGAACAATAAATAAATTGAATTCAAGTTTTTTCTAAATGAATCAAATCCGAGAAGAAAAACCTTGTCTTTATCTGGTACCGACTCCCATTGGAAATTTGTCGGATATGACTCCGAGGGCACTTGGTATATTATCAACTGTTGACTTAATTTTGGCAGAAGATACGCGGGTCAGTAATAAGCTGCTGATGCATTTTAATATTGATAAAAGCCTGAAGAGTTTTCATAGTCAGAATGAGCACAAGGCTTTACAACTTATTGTTGATAAATTAAAATCAGGTTTGTCAATAGCTCTTGTTACCGATGCGGGTACTCCGGGTATTTCAGATCCTGCCTATCTGCTGGTTCGCTCGTGTCGCAATGAAAATATTCCGGTTGTTGCTTTACCGGGTGCTACCGCTTTTGTACCTGCTTTGGTTGCTTCCGGATTACCCTGTGATAAATTTTATTTTAATGGATTTTTACCACAGAAAAAAGGCAGAAAATCACAATTGGAGTGGGTTGCTCAATTGCCTTGTACTAGTATTTTGTATGAATCCCCACATCGCCTGTTGAAATGTGTAGACGAACTTATTCACTATTTTGGTCCGGACAGGCAGGCTTGCTTTGCCAAAGAAATTTCAAAACTTTTCGAAAAATATTTTACCGGGACCTTGACTGAAATTAAAAGTCAATTACAAACCGAAAAAATTGTCGGGGAATGGGTAATTTGTTTAAGTGGTAAAAATTTAAACTAATGTCCTTAGTATCTATTTCAAATTACTACATTTAATTTTATCCTTACATTTGCCGGCAGTTATCTATGGTTTTTAGCAGCATTGTTTTTGTTTTATACTTTTTACCCCTGTTTCTGCTATGTTATTACCTGGTTGGTAAAAACTATAAGAATCTGGTCATTCTGGTTTTTAGCATTTTTTTTTATAGCTGGGGAGCACCAAAATTTATTTTCGTAATACTTGTCACGACCTTTATAGACTTTCATTTGGTAAAATGGATGGACGAGTCTGTCAGTAAATTTAAAAGAAAAGCCTTATTAATCTTTTCATTATCCCTGAACCTGGGCCTCCTGATTTATTTTAAATATTCCAATTTTTTTATTGAAAACCTAAATGTCTTTTTTGAATTAGCCGGTATTGGTGCAGTTCATTGGACAAAATTAATTCTGCCCATTGGCATTTCATTTTATACATTTGAAACCATAACGTATGTGGTTGATGTTTACAGACGCATTCATAAACCTTTGCAGAATTTTTGGGATTATCAAACCTATATAATACTATTTCCAAAATTAATTGCGGGACCTATTATCCGTTATCATGAATTGGCAGATCAAATCAGTGACCGGTCTGCATCAGAAAATGATGAAAACAGATTAACGGGTTTCTACCGTTTTGCAATCGGACTTGCCAAAAAAGTGATTTTAGCAAATCACCTGGGAGTTTATGCCGATGAAGTTTTTGGGATGAATTATGTTGGTATGCATTCCCAGGTAGCCTGGGCTGGCATCCTGGCTTATACATTTCAGATTTATTTTGATTTTAGCGGGTATTCAGATATGGCTATCGGGATCGGTAAAATGTTGGGCTTTAAATTTCCGGAGAATTTTAATAACCCCTATACGGCCATTAGTATTACAGATTTCTGGCGACGCTGGCATATTACTCTGGGTAACTGGATGCGTAATTATTTGTATATACCATTAGGTGGCAATAAAGTCAGTGCTCAAAGATTGTATTTTAATTTATGGATAGTTTTTCTGGCATCTGGTTTGTGGCACGGCGCCTCCTGGAGTTTTGTCATATGGGGAGCCTATCATGGTTTGTTTTTAGTTTTGGAAAGAGCCTTTATATCTAAATTTTATCAATCAGTCGGCTCCTGGTTTAGTATACCTTTAACTTTTTTTATTGTTGTCATCGGTTGGGTATTTTTTCGGATCGAGCACCTGAGTGATGCCATTCTTTTTTTGAAAACGATGTTTTCGTTTCAGGATGGTGCACATATCGAGATTGGATTGGAATATTATTTTTATCTGTCTCTTTCAGTTTTATTTGCATTTGTAACATTAAGTAAAATCGGAATCAAGTGGCAACAAAAAATTTATTTTGATCAATATGAATTAAAACGTCATTACTATGTATTTGGCGGTAGCTTACTTCTGCTGTGTATCAGTCTGTCAATGATCACTTCGGCTGGTTTTAATCCTTTTATTTATTTTAGATTTTGAGTATGGAAACTAAAGAGAAACATATTCAAAAATTTTTATACAGGGGATTGATTTGCCTGTTATTTATCCCTATGTTGCAAGGTAGTTTTTCCATAATCAGAGAAAATCCCTTAAAAGGAGCAATAGCAAAAATACCAAATCCCAATATAAGCCAGATCACCTGGATAAACGGAACTTATCAGATTGAAAAAGAAAATTATTTAAATGAAGAATTTGGATTCCGTCCGTTTTTTGTTCGTTTGCATAATCAGCTGGATTATATTTTATTCGATAAAATACATGCAAACTCTGTAATACGTGGTAAAGAAAATTATCTCTTCGAAATAAATTATATTAAAGCATATTATGGATTAGATTTTATAGGGTATGACAGCATCAGAAACCGGATGATAAATTTGAAAAAAATCCAGGACTCACTGGATGCAAAAAACAAATCACTGATTCTCGTATTTGCATCAAGTAAGGGTCAATATTATCCGGAATATTTTCCTGATAGTTTGATTTTTACCAAATCTGTTACAAATTACGAAGTGCATCTGCAACTGGCCAGGGAATTGGGTATCCGTTATATTGACTTCAACGCTTATTTTTTAGCCAATAAAAACACCTCATCCTATCCTTTGTATCCTAAGTATGGTATTCACTGGAGTTATTATGGTGCATGCCTTGTAGCTGATTCCATGATTCACTATATTGAAAATTTGCGTCAGGTAGATTTGCCTGAATTGGAATGGAACAAGATTGAAACAGCTTCACCTAGGTTTGATGATAATGATATTGAAAAAGGAATGAACCTGTTGTTTTCATTGAACGGGCCGGATATGGCTTATCCCAAAATTTTCTGGCAGCCAGGAGAATTTAAGACCAAACCAAAAGTGATGGTAATAGCTGATAGTTACTACTGGACATTATTTAATATGGGTGTTTCAAATGCATTTTTAGAAAATCCATTTTGGTATTATTATTCTGAAGTACATACTCCGGGTCAAAAACTGCCGCAACCTGCCAATCAGGTGTTATTAAAACAAGCACTTCGCACTCAGGATGTGTTTGTTATTCTTTCAACAGATGCTAATCTTACCAATTTGGGTTGGGGTTTTGTCGAGTGGACAAGCCGACTGGTAGATCATAATGAATATATGAATCTCGATTTTGAAGAACGGGTGGAAAATTTAAAAAAATATATTCCAACAGATTCTGCCTGGATCAAAGACATACGAATTAAAGCAAAAGAAAAAGGAATTCCGATAGATAGTATGATTAGCCTGGATGCAATTTGGATGATTGAACAGGAGTCAAAATCCAAATGAACATTCCATAATAAATTACTGCTTTATGATTTTATAGATTTCTTTTTGTCCGTTTCTTACAGTTATTATTGCAAAATACAAACCTGTATTCCAGTTTGATGTATGAATTTTGATAATCTGATCTTTTGGAGTATTTAACATGAAAACCGGATTAGCGAATACATCAATAATTTGAATAGTAAACACTTTAATATTTTGTAAATCGATTAACAATATATCTGAAAATGGATTGGGATTAATTGAAATCGTTTGCAGGTATTCTAATTTATCTACTGCAGTAACATGACAATCATTGGCCTTTGCAAAAGTTGGTGATTTGGTATGCTGCCAGCTTCCGTTACATATACCATAAGTTTTGTTGTCATCTAAAGCAGGAAAAATCACTTCATCCAATAATACACTGTCTGATGAATAAATGCGTACTTGTTCGCCCGCTTTTGATAATTTAAAATTGGCATGTAATCCGGGTGACATTCCATTTTCATCAGCCCAGACAATCAGATAAGATTTTGCTTTGATTAAAGTATCCGGAAATTTCCATTTTAATTTGTTATCCGGATTGTCGCTTAGATACAATCCGTTACAGGAAATATCCCGGGTAGTTGTGTTATATATTTCAATCCAATCATCGTAATCACCACTTTCATCTTGTATATATGAAGTATTGGATGCCATTAATTCGTTCAGAATAATTTCACCGGCTACGGGTGTTTCTCCTTTTACTTTAATGGAGTAAAATTCATACTCTGCCCGTGCGGGAGATAAAGCTGCGATGGCAGCATTTTCAACATAGATGTAATATTGTATTTCGGCTTGATTGCCGATATTTAGTTGTGTACCATAAATTCCATCACCAGCCAAATCATCCATATGCAATCCGTCATCATACATATCCATTTCAGAAAAAACATCTTCTTTAGAAAACTTGTAAAATAATTTGGCGAATGAAGCATTTTTAATCTTTGCAGAAATACTTACCATTTGATTAGGTATGATTATCGATGGGAAATAACGTACATCCGTTATTTCAGGTTTGGTAACATTTAAACTGACATGCGTATTTAAAAAATTAATTCGTGCATTGGTAAACGAAATTAAGCCGGGATAAGTTTTTCCTCCCATACCACCTGAGTTGGTAAAATCATTATATAAATTTGTATTAAATGCCGCCAATGAAAAAAACTTGTTGATATCCTTGCCAACAGAAGCTGCAATCAAAGTTTGTAATGCTAATCCATCCTGTTCATACCCATTGGAGTTTTTTGCATCTGTCATTAAGGTGTATAAATGAGCCAGGTATCTTTTCTTCCATTTTGGATTAGAAAATAATTTTGATATCAGGGGTCGTTCTTCATTGGACTGGTGTAATAAAGGATCGAGCTGAATCATTTGCTGAACACTAAGATTGCCTCCGGTTCCGGCATTAGTAAAAGCTCCGTAGAATTCATTGTAATCCCAGGGAATCGTATTAAACCGGTTTAAATTGTTTTCATATAGTAAATAATTATGTCCTGATCCCGAATAACTGTCGAGATTTACGTAAAAATTATTTAATGCAAGCATCCATAGAGCTCTGTCAACATCCAAATAATTTTCGATATTGGATACATCCTGCTTTAGAGTATACATCAGTCCAATTAATTTACTCCAGCCACTTTTAGAATCCCGTTCATAAGAATTATAATAACATAAGCTGTCATTGCTTACGTACTTTAAGGCAGATCCCGGATTACCAGGTGGACAGGTTCCCGGTAAGCTCGCTTGTTTGTCAGCTCTGTCACATTGAAAAAAAGCATTGGATGAAGAATAATAATGTTCTGATAAAAAGTCATTGCTGATATCCTGGACATTTGTATATAATCCAATAAAAACATCATTAACATAGACGTTGATAAAATTAGCCATAGATGCCGGCAAATACTGCCTGGCAATTTTATATCCCAATACCTCTCTTAGAAAACTTGGATCCATAAATCCGTTTGACAGTTTTAAAGTTTTATAAGACTGATAATTTTGATTTGATTTAATAAAATCGAGCTTTATGTTAAAAGGATTTTTGGTGCGGCTTGCATTATAAGTGCTGTTGCCTTTATACCGTATGCCGACGCTGTCAAAAACCTGGGCATTTAATACAACTTTGGTGGCGATAAGTCGGGCATCACTATCTACAGCATGCAACGAATCTAATTTTTGATCCCAGTTGCTAAATGGAAACGTGATACGGATTTCCTGAATTGAATTTAAATCATAAAGTGATTGCGTAAAACAGAAATTCAGAAAAACACCAAAGGATAACAGAACGAAAGTATATTTCATATGGTACAGGATAAATGACTTAGATCGGATTATTCAAATTAGGTTTAATAAGGTCTACGATAAATTGCGAATGACCTGGGTTAATTCTTTCCGATGGCTTGTTGGAATTTCTTTGCCACACCAACCCATATAAAAAAGACCCAGACATGATTCGTTTTCTTGCAGATTGAGGAATTCATTGATCTGACTGATGGCGGCAGGTGTACTCCAATAACTCCCAATGTCTAAAGCTGTGCAACTCAACCATATATTTTGAACGGCACAGGCAACAGCTGCAGTTTCTTCCCAGGCTGGTATAAATGTTTCCGGACTCCGGTGGATGCATATGGCAATAACTGCAGCAGATTGTAAGGGTTTTTCACTAATTTTTTTCATTTTGACAACGTCAATCTGTTCTTGAGGCGTTTTCGATTTATAACATTCTTCTAAAAATGCAGATAATCTGATAAGAGCCTGATCTTTAATAATTATAAACCTCCAGGGTTCTGTTTTTTTATGATTAGGAGCCCAACGGGCGTTGTCGAGGATGGCTTTGAGGATCTCATCGGAAATCTGTCCGGCCTGGTAAGATTGAGGAAATACGGCCCTTCGGGACCGGATGATCTCCGTCAAAATTGAAAATTTTTGATTCATTGTGAAATTTATTTTTGTTTATTTAAAAATTAATTTAGTTTTGCCTAAAATATGAATTTATGTTGAGTCAGTCCGAAGAAAATTATCTCAAGGCAATATACAAAATCACGCAACGAAGTTTGGATCAAACCGTAAATACCAAATCCATCTCTGAAGAGTTAGGCACAACACCAGCATCCGTAACCGATATGATAAAGCGTTTGGCAGAAAAAAGTTTATTGAGTCACGAAAAATATTACGGAGTTGCCTTGACTCGTGAAGGACAAAAAATGGCTATTAGTTTATTGAGAAAACACCGTTTATGGGAAGTTTTTTTGCACGATAAACTTCAGTTTAGCTGGGATGAGGTGCACGATGTGGCTGAACAATTAGAGCATATCCGATCGGTATTATTAATTGAACGGCTCGATGCTTTTTTAGGTCATCCAAAATTTGATCCACATGGAGATCCAATTCCCAATGAGCAGGGTAGTTTTACTTATCGCAACCAGGTTAGTCTGGCCAGTATCCGAGATGAAGGAAAAACAGTTACTATGCTAGGTGTAAAAAAGCACGACAAAAATTTTTTGCAATACCTGGATAGCATTCAACTTAAACCAGGTACTGATCTGCAAATTTTATCCATTGGTCAATATGATCAATCTTTGAAACTTAAGGTAGATCGCGAAAAAGAAGTATTGATAACCTATGAAGTTTCTCAGGATATTCTGGTTAAACCATAATTTTTTGATAATGAAAAGGTCTTACTTCGTTTTATTTTTCTTTGGTTTACTTATTTCAGTAGAAGCAAAACCAAAAATACTGGCCACTGCAACCATGTGGTATGATATGGCAAAGGTCATTGGTGGTGAGATGGTGGAAGTAGATTTTATCGTTCCGATTGGTTCAGATCCACATCTGTACGAGCCCACCCCCAGCGATGTCCGTAAGGTACAATCAGCGGATCTTATATTGATCAATGGACTTACGTTTGAAGGATGGCTTCAAAAACTGATCAATGCTTCAGGCACCAAAGCGATTTCTAAAATAATTACGGAAGGTATACTTCCCATTCGCAATGAAGAATTTAAAAATGCCACCGATCCACATGCCTGGATGGATCCTGTAAACGGAATTATTTATGCCGAAAACATTACAAAAGCATTACAAGAACTGGATCCGGCACATCAGCAAGAATACCAGTTTAATCTGGATATTTACAAACAACAATTGAATGATCTGCACCGCTACATTGCAGATACCATCTCCGCCATACCGGCCAACCAGCGTATTTTGATAACTTCTCATGATGCTTTTCATTATTTTGGGAATCGTTATGGACTGCAGGTGGAATCGCTTCTGGGCACATCGACTGATGCTGACGTACAAACAGCTGATTTTATCAGGATCAATCATTTCATCAAAGACCAAAAGATTCCTGCAGTATTTGTGGAGAGTACTATTAACCCAAAATTAATGCAGCAACTATCCAAAGAAAATAAAATTGTAATCGGTGGAAAATTATTTGCCGATTCACTGGGAGATGAGCAGAGTCCTGCATCTACTTACCTGGGGATGCTGCGACATAATGCTGAAGTGATTGCGACAGCTTTAAGTACAAAAATAGAGGCCGGCGAATTAGTATCAAAGGAAACCGGAGCCTACCGATGGATGTTTTATGCGATTCCGGTGTTGGTATTTTTGATTTTATTTGTGGTCATTCGTAGAAATCGCTTGATATGATTGAAAACGAAAATTTTTCTATTGAATTAAAAGGAGTTTCTGTTGCATATGAACAAAAACGCGTTTTGAGCAATATCTTTTTAAAAATATTGCCCGGGTATGTATATGGATTAATTGGTCCTAATGGTGCCGGAAAATCAAGTTTATTTAAAGCAATTTTAAACCTGGTGGCACCCAACTCAGGTGAAATAAAAGTTTTGAATTCTGCTGTTAAGGATATGCTGACAAAAATTGCTTATGTGCCGCAAAAAGATGAAGTGGACTGGACTTTTCCCGCTACAGTCTATGATATTGTCGCTATGGGAAGATATCCTCATAAAAAATTATTGGAGCGGATGAACGCACAGGATAAGAAGATCATTCAGGAATCAATGGAAAAACTCGATATCGTAAAATTAAAAGACAAACAAATCGGGGAGTTATCCGGAGGTCAGCAACAACGCGTATTTTTAGCAAGAGCTTTATCACAGCAAGCAGAAATATTATTGATGGACGAACCCTTTGTAGGGGTTGATATTAAAACAGAATTAAAAATAATAGCAATCCTCAAAGATCTTGCAAAGTCTGGCAAAACAGTTTTAGTTGTACACCATGATCTCGATAGTGTTCAATCTTATTTTGATCGGGTTATACTAATCAATGTTAAACTGATGGCGTATGGAGACACATCACAAGTATTCACGAAAGAAAATATCTCCGCCACATTTGCCAGTCCGTCGCATCTGTTTCAGAATACAGGATTTGCAAAAACGTGATTTTTCGTACATGATAAAATTGTCGTAATTTTAGTATGAGTCAAAAGAGAATTATTTCTGATGACCGGTAAAATTCTCATCGCTGAATTGCATATATAAAGTAAGCAGTATTCAACCATACACAAGCCTCCAAAATTTATAAGCTGTCAGACGCAATAAGGTAGATACCAACTTTTTGCATCTGTATATCTGATTGCCCCTGAAAGCAGCTTGAAGTATGCCAAAATACTCGTGCTGTTAAAATTATACTCTAATAAAAACCGTGACAATTTACGATTACGAGGGCATCGGATAAGTCTGGAACGGTATTGAATGTCATTTAGGGAATTTCATGGTAAATATATTCGTCAGTTCTATTAAACCACATTTAAAATCACTTTTCCTTGGTAATAAATAACATACCCTGAACAGACAAAGATTCTTAATTTTAAATTTATCATTATTTTATTTAATTTTATGAACCATTAGAATTAAATAAATACTCGGTCATTTAGTCTGATATATATAAAATTTTAGATGGTAGAAAACCAATAAGGTACATTAATGATGAATTCATGTTGAAAATTGCATCTATATTATTCATCCTTTACTTCTCATCTTTTCCTCAAATTAGAATATTCTCTCAATGTAACCCAGCACCTGGCGAAACCTGCGAAGATGCCGGTTTATTCTGCTCTGTTGCTGAGATGAATGGGTATTCTTGTAGTACAACAAGTCAAACGTTTGGGACCTGTAGAGAGTCATGTACCGGGGGTGTACCAGGTAAAAACTGGCGAAGTTGGTTTGCTTTTATTAGTCAGGGCGGTAATGTAACACTGACATTAAGCGTAGGAACTTGTATCAAAGGTCCTAAAGATTCTGCTGGCGTTGTTCTAGGAGTTTGGGGTGATTGTGATTGTGTGGAAGAGATTATTTGTAAAGCGCGTTATATTGGATTCTCTGGTCCTGAAACCTACGTTTACCCCCTCGGCAATCTTCAAGCATGCAAAGTGTATTACATCAGCATGGATCACGGCGATGATATTTGCGACTTTACTTTATCTACTTCCAGTAGTGGTGGAGCTCCAACTATAGCCCTTGGAGACATCAATGGTATCCCCGGAGGAGTGATACAGCCAGTTTGTGTGGGTGCCTGTAATTACAGATTTTGGGTTAAAGCTCAGAGTAGTTGCATCGATCCCGAATTTGTCTGGACACTCGATGGTGTGGAAGTGGGTGGAAAAAAAGATGAAGTCTTTTTGGATTTTCCCAATGCGGGTGATTTTACTCTATGCGTTTCCGCTTTTATCGGTAAAGCCAATTCCAATTGTAAAGCCGGTCCTAAATGCACTACTGTAAAAGTCAGGCCACTGTCCGATAAGACAGGAATCCCAAGAAAGATTTGTTACGGACAGGCCTGGCATTCTCAGTATATCTATACATCAGGAATTTATAATGAAAGATTTCGCGATAATAATTGCTGCATCTTTGATTCTGTGGTGCAGTTTACCGTTTTACCTGAACCACAGGCAGAAGATGTTTTAATGATCAGTTGTGATGGTAAACCCATTGTAGATGTTTTAGGTCGCTCTTATCCTCCCTGTCAGGATCATAAACTGATTTATTTGCCAAAGACTAGTGCAGAGTTTCGTTGTGATTCTTCGGTACGACTTACAGCTATCGGGATCTCTGATTCGGTCAACTGGCAAGCTCATTGCTCCGGATCTAAAATAGAATTGCATCCCAATTTTTCGCTGATCAAAAAATGTAATTTTGGAGAAAGCTATAATCTCCGTTATGCCTGGTATAAAAAATCAGATACGCTCAAATCTGTATTATCCACAGATTCTTTTTTTATAACCGATCCTGTGGCAGAGGATTATTGTATGGATGTATATATCAAAATAAAGATAGGTGCAGATTCCGCTTTTTGTATAAAAACCTATTGCGATACCATACATGAAGCTCAGGTAGGTGTGGCCATTGCCAATACGGTCTTGTCTTTTTGTGATTCTGCGATAATAAATGGAAAGACCTATACGCAATCAGATACCACAACTTTAAGATTAAAAACAGCTGCAGGTTGTGATAGTATTGTCAATACGATCATTCATATTGAGAAAAAAACCAACACGGACATCAGTCTTTCAGCCTGTGATTCATTGCTTGTCAATGGACAGGTGTTTACACAAAGTGATACATTTACCCAGGTACTACAAAGTAAATTTGGTTGTGATAGTATTGTAAATACAAAAATTCAAATTCTCAAAAGCAGTCAGTCGGATCTTCAGTTTGATGTATGTGATTCTATTCTTGTCAATAATCAGATTTATAAAACATCAAATGTCTATACACAATTTCTGAGTAATGCTCAGGGCTGTGATAGTGTCCTCATCCTGGATGTAAAAATCCGTAAAAGCGGCAAAGAAGATCTGCGTATTTCTAAATGTGACTCTGTGGATGTGAATGGACAAATCTATGATCAATCGGGTAGCTACACTCAGGATTTAATCAGTGCCGATGGTTGTGACAGCATTCTGAATTTAAATCTGAGCATTCCAAAAAGCAGAGCGGATTATTATTCGTTTGAAGCTTGCGATTCGGTGGTTTTTAATTCAATTGTTTACAAACAAAGCGGAAACCATCAGTTCAGATATCAAAGATCCAACGGTTGCGACAGCATCATCCATCTCCATATCAATATTCCCAACAGCAATACTACACCCTACCAACTCTCCGCCTGTGACTCTGCCACCATCAACGGCACAACATATACTCGCTCCGGTATGTACAATCAAAAGCTGATCAGTGCCAATGGATGTGACAGTACACTGACTATCGATCTCAGTATATATACAAAGACAGCAGCACAAATAATATGGACAGCATGCGACAGTGCGCTCATCAATGGAATCCGCTACACACAATCCGGAAATTATACACAGCTTTTAAAAAACACCAATCAATGCGATAGTGTGCTGGATATTGACTTAGACCTATCAAAGAGTACATCTGAAAGACAGACTTTACGTTCTTGTGATTCTGTTATGGTCAATGGACAAGTTATATCTCAAACAGGTATTTATAGCCATGTCTTAAAAAATACATCACAATGCGATAGCATCCTAACGATTGATTTTACAAGATTGCAAAAAACAACAAACAATCTCAGCTATAAATCCTGTGACTCTGCAGTTATCAACGGACAAGTTTATACGCAAAGCGGTAATTACACGCAAACTCTTGTCAATGCCAATGCCTGTGATAGTATTTTAAATCTCCAACTGGAAATCACAAAAAGCAGTTCGGAAAATTTGTCGATACAGCAATGCGATTCTGTAGAAGTCAACGGACAGGTTTATACGCAAAGCGGTAATTATACCCAGGTGTTACAAAATGCCGCAAAATGTGATAGTGTATTAAATTTAAATATTGATATTTTAAAACAAACCGCCTCGACACTTAGTCAAACTTCCTGTGACTCTGCAATCGTCAACAATCAGATCTATACGTCTACAGGAATTTACAAACAAGTACTTGCCAATACAAACGGATGCGATAGTACGCTGACACTGGATCTTTTGATTCATAAAAGCAGTAGCGGCATACTTTCACAGACATCTTGTGATTCTGCTATCATCAACAATGTGGTTTATAAAGCTTCCGGTATGTACACACAGGTCTTAAAAAATACCTACGGTTGTGACAGCACACTCACACTCGACCTTAGCATCAAACCCGGAAATCCTACTTCACTCGATGCCGGAAAAGACACCTCCCTGTGCGATGGCGATATTTTAAAACTCAATGCACTGTTTACCGGTACTGCTGATTTTACCTGGCAGTCCTCATCCGGAAGATTTGACAATGCATCACAGCAATCAACCAATTATTATCCAGGCAGCATCGGCAATCAGACAATCTTTCTTCGGGCTGCGGATGACTGCAGACAGTGGATTGATAGCATCCAACTACTTGTCATTCCCAAACAAATCATCTCGGTTACCGGAGATACCATCATCGATCCGTGCAAAGAGATCACATTCAAAGCATCCGGTGGCACCAATTACATCTGGACACCATCATCACTAATTGATTGTTTGGATCCGCCCTGCAGTATAGTAAAATTAAAATCAACAACCGCCACTCGCTTTACGATCACAACTCAGGGTCCTTGTGTGATTCCTGCTAATTTAAATTTATCCTTTTCCAAGATAGAATCTGATATTTATTTGCCCAATGTATTTTCACCCAATGGCGATAATATCAATGATCTATTTTTACCTGTCTTCAATTGCGAACAAGTCATTTTTTACCATCTACAGATTTTCGACCGCTGGGGTAACCAGATTTTTAAAACCCATGAAAAAGAAAAAGGATGGGATGGCCGGTCTGGAAACCAGATGATGATTCCGGGGGTTTATCCTTATGTGATCGAGTATGAAGTGCATTCCCAGGGAAGGAGATTCAAAACCGGGGAACTTACATTGACGAGATAAATTGGAAGTTCAGGCACTCTTCACTGCTTCACTGCATCGCACGCATTGACCAAATAAGCCGCATACGGCAAAAAAATTTGCCTATCGCACCGACGTAGTAGATACTACGCCGAGTTGTGTAGAAATGGTCAACTTATTTTAGGCAATTACAAATTACAACTTCTCACTCTTCCTGCCTGCGGCAGGCAGGCACTTCTCACTCTTCACTGCATTGACCGCTTCACTGCATTGACTGTTTGACTACATTACACATAACACACTGTATATCATATATATATATATATATGAAAAATATATTATTAAATACTTGACAATCTCATTATTACAACTCAACTTTATAACAAAATACAAAGGAGACGTAGATCAGAATACTAAACACCGGGCAGCAAACTAAAAAAGAGCTTTGTATTTTCAAAAATTTGTATTTCTAAGCTTTGCTCAGAGCTTATAACTGAGTATCAAAAAATACCATCTTCATAGGATTCAAATCTGCATGGCAGCAAGCAGAATGGTTTTTTATTTTTTAACCCTTTAATCCTATCTTATGGAATATCAAGATGGTCAACCACCAAATATATTTTAATAACAAATTTAAGTCTTCTTCATGCAATAGGACTTTTTTAAAGGAATCATCTTTTGGAAGCTGCGAAATATTTAATTTTTATTAGTAACCCTCATAAATTAAAAAATATGAAAAATATAATTTTCTTTTTAGCTTTAGAGCTTGCAATAATTAATAAATTTACTTTGTTAATCATGATTCTAATGTTTTCAATTGTAAAACCAATGTGGTCTCAGGTTCCGGATGTTGATGAATGTGATTCTGGATATGACTTCACATATACACGATCAGGATGTACTTATCATTTTGAAGCAGATTTGCCAGGAGGTGATCCGGAAGTTTTGGCAGTGACGTGGTATTTACTAAGTGGATTAGGAAATGGGTATAGCCAAGAATGCCAGTATGATGAAGGATTTGATGTATATATGGATGTTTGTTTTCATGGTTATCATACTATGGTCATGATTTTAGATTTTGGAAATGATGTTTACTGCAAAATTTCTAAAACATTTTATGCTCTTTGCGATAATTCACTATTATGTGACCCTGATCCTACAAATACAACTTCATCATATTACCAGACTCCAGCAGTACATATAGCTTATAAATTTCAAGCATGTCCATTAATGGGAGTTAATCGGGGTTGGATTTTTATGTTTACACCTGAAGGTGCATTTAATTGTGAAGATGCATTTATTTACAACTTATACTATTATAATTGTTCGAACAATAATGCTTGTCAAAAAGATCAGTTAGAAGAAAAATTTACTAGTTGTAAAACTATAACTAAAAACACTACCATAATTGTAGAAGCTATTGCAAATTCATGTTGCTTACCACCAGACAGAAAATGGTATTACATTTTTACTCCAACTGATGATATGGATGGAAATCCATCAGGATGGACCACAAGAGATTGCAACTATTGGCAATGTCCTGGGGATTTAACAGACTGCGATCCAGGCGATGATATCTTTTATTTAAATTCTTCACAACCTACCACTTTACCTTGCTTAACAGGTGGTAATACTGAAAATAGTTTAAAAAATAATAATGATGATTTTCTAGATCAGCACTCCTCTGAGTGTCATAGTTTATTTTTGAATAGCGAAATTAATTCATTATCTTGTAAAAATGGGTTTATTAATATTTACTCAATTAATGGCATTAAATTGATTTCTAATCCTTCGTTGAATGAATATCATCATAATATTTATTCACAAAATTCATACTTAAAACTTGGTCCTGGAATATATATCATTGAATTAATTCAGGCAAACGATAGAAAGATAGTCAAAAAAGTGATTAGATTCTGATACTACTTTTTCAGCCTTATACTGGCTGGTCAATATTCCTCCAGTATAAGGTTGAAAATATTTAACTAAATATCTTAAATTGTATAAGTTAATTACTTATGAAAAATATTTTCTTAATATTTTGCTTCTCTATTAATCTTTTAAATGGTCAAAATATTGGAAAGTATTGGTTCTTTGGAGATTCAGTAGGAATAATATTTAAAAACAACCATCCAATACCGAATTTAGGTAATAATAAAAAGTATTATTATGACTATTTAAAAAGTAATGATGGATGTGCCGTGGCATTTGATAAGCATGAGAACGTTTTATTTTATTCGAATGGTGAAAGTCTTCACAATAAATTCGGAAATTTTATAAATCACGGAAAGTCATTAAATGGAAATAACAATTGCAATCATTCTGTAACTATTGTTCAAATTTATGATTCTGATAGTTTAATTAATTATGTTTTTACTAATGATCATTTGGGTGGCACGAATGGATTACAATATTCCATAGTCGATATGAATAAGTTTCAGGGCCAAGGAAGTGTAACTAAAAAAAATATTTTTATTCAGAATAATATAGCTGAAAAAATTCTTGTAATTCCAAATAATAACAAATGTGATTACTGGTTAATATGTCACGAATTAGGATCTGCTCGCTTTTTTGTTTACCCAATAACAGCAAGCGGTATTGGTTTTCCTGTTATTAGTGAAGTGGGTTCGATTCAACCTTATGGTATATCTGGTGAAGGAGCAAAAGGCCATATAAGTGCAAGTCCAGATGGATCTAAAATTGCAATGGCAAGTTATTATAATAATGAATTTCAATTATTTTCATTTGACAACAAAACTGGGATCATTTCTAATCCAATAACTTTAAACAACTATCCGAGGGCCTGGGGCATTGAGTTTTCATCTGACGGTACCAAATTATATGGCACACAATGGACTTATCCATTTGTTTATCAGTTTGATTTAAATTCATATAATGAATCAGACATAAATTCTTCTGTAGTTATAGTCGGAATATTATCTGGACCTAATTTAGATACAATCGCAGGTGGATTACAAATTGGTCCTGATAATAATATATACATAGCCAAATGGAATTCAAAATTTCTTGGTATAATTAATTATCCTAATAATAAAGGCTTAAATTGTAACTTTATAGATAATGGGGTTAATTTAAGTAATAGATTTTGTAAAGCCGGATTACCTAAATTCGTAAAAATTCAAAAAGATTCATTAATAAATAAAGCTATTAAAAGCATTAAAGTTCTTGGCATTGACACAACATTATGTTCTCCTATTAATTTTAGTTTATCCGTAAAACATCCTAATCCAATTTGGTTTGATAATAGTAAAAGTCAAGAAATTATTATTAATAATGCTGGTAAATATACTGTGATGTTTGAAGACTGTAACAATATTTACTTTGATACTATTTTAATTAATGAACAAAATTGTAAAAGAGATCCATGCTTACAATATTGCAAGAAAATAGAATGGATGAATTGGACTAAAGTAGATAGTACCAATTTAAAAGGATCAACAAATAGAGCTTCGGTTAGGTTAAATAATGATTCATCTACATTTAATTCAACATTTACATCAATAAAAATTAATTCTATCGAATTCAGCCCGACAAATATAAATTCGATACCTACCTTACAAATGCCTCCTTTAAATTCAAATAAATTAACACACACACTTTATTTAGACATTGATAGTATCCTTTATGCTTCAAAAGCTTATATTTTAATAGGTAATATTCAGAATGAACGAAAATTAACATATTCTTTTCCGCAGTATGTTATCCTTAAAGCATTTGATAAAAGCAATAATCAATTAAATCTTTCAGGGGTTTGTGAAGTATTTCAGGATCGCCTGGATTCTTTATTATATAATGATATTCAACTTGAATACCAAATGAACCAGATATTGCTTTCTGTAAGCAATTCAAATCGAAAAGAAGGCGGTATTATTGTTTTAAAAGGTTTTCCAGATAATACATCATATTTAAAAATAGAACAATTTGATGAGTTGAGTTCTGAAACTAATAAATTATACGTTAATGTTGGGTTATCGGATTGTTGTAAAACTTGGGAATATGAAGGATGGGGAACAGATCGATATGGAGTTGAAGTAATTCCTTGTACTGGAAATAATTCTGAATATTCATTGAATTTTTTTATGTATCATAACAGTAATACTATGAATTCAATTATTTATTTGTTACATGATAGTAAATTGATAAAAACACTTTATCCACTTAATAATGGATATATCATTCATAATATTCCAGATCTAATTGCTGACGGTAAAATACATACAATTGGATTTTATTCAAATGATATTTATTCTGATTGTTTTAAGTGGCTATCGTATATGGCGCCTGACCCATTTGTTAAACCTATTATCAAAGCCAATGATACAATTTGTGAAAATGATACTCTTCATCTGGAAGTAGAAAAAGGCTTAAAATTTTTCTGGACTGGTCCTAATAATTTTACTTCATTATTACAATATCCGGTTATTAATGGAATTAATGAAATTCAATCTGGAATTTATGTTGTAACAGTAATAGATTCTAACGGTTGTATCGGATTAGACTCCATTAATATTTTAGTTGCCAAACAAACTTCCAGTAAATATTATCAGACTTCTTGTGATTCATTGGTAATAAATGGAGAAATTTATAAAGTTTCTGGAACGTATACTAACTTAATGAAAAATTTAAATTTATGTGATAGTCTAATTCAACTAAATTTGACAATTTTAAAAAGTAGTACTGCGCTATTTTCATTGACCGCCTGCGACTCCGCCACCATCAACGGCACAACATATACTCGCTCCGGTATGTACAATCAAAAACTGATCAGTGCCAATGGATGTGACAGTACACTGACTATCGATCTCAATATTTTTACAAAGACAGCAGCACAAATCATGTGGACGACTTGCGACAGTGCGCTCATCAATGGTATCCGCTACGTGCAATCCGGAAATTATACACAGCTATTAAAAAACACCTATCAATGCGATAGTGTGCTGGATATTGATCTGAACTTATCGAAGAGTACATCTGAAAGACAGACTTTACGTTCTTGTGATTCTGTTATGGTCAATGGACAAGTTATATCTCAAACAGGTATTTATAGCCATGTCTTAAAAAATACATCACAATGCGATAGCATCCTAACGATTGATTTTACAAGATTGCAAAAAACAACAAACAATCTCAGCTATAAATCCTGTGACTCTGCAGTTATCAACGGACAAGTTTATACGCAAAGCGGTAATTACACGCAAACTCTTGTCAATGCCAATGCCTGTGATAGTATTTTAAATCTCCAACTGGAAATCACAAAAAGCAGTTCGGAAAATTTGTCGATACAGCAATGCGATTCTGTAGAAGTCAACGGACAGGTTTATACGCAAAGCGGTAATTATACCCAGGTGTTACAAAATGCCGCAAAATGTGATAGTGTATTAAATTTAAATATTGATATTTTAAAACAAACCGCCTCGACACTTAGTCAAACTTCCTGTGACTCTGCAATCGTCAACAATCAGATCTATACGTCTACAGGAATTTACAAACAAGTACTTGCCAATACAAACGGATGCGATAGTACGCTGACACTGGATCTTTTGATTCATAAAAGCAGTAGCGGCATACTTTCACAGACATCTTGTGATTCTGCTATCATCAACAATGTGGTTTATAAAGCTTCCGGTATGTACACACAGGTCTTAAAAAATACCTACGGTTGTGACAGCACACTCACACTCGACCTTAGCATCAAACCCGGAAATCCTACTTCACTCGATGCCGGAAAAGACACCTCCCTGTGCGATGGCGATATTTTAAAACTCAATGCACTGTTTACCGGTACTGCTGATTTTACCTGGCAGTCCTCATCCGGAAGATTTGACAATGCATCACAGCAATCAACCAATTATTATCCAGGCAGCATCGGCAATCAGACAATCTTTCTTCGGGCTGCGGATGACTGCAGACAGTGGATTGATAGCATCCAACTACTTGTCATTCCCAAACAAATCATCTCGGTTACCGGAGATACCATCATCGATCCGTGCAAAGAGATCACATTCAAAGCATCCGGTGGCACCAATTACATCTGGACACCATCATCACTAATTGATTGTTTGGATCCGCCCTGCAGTATAGTAAAATTAAAATCAACAACCGCCACTCGCTTTACGATCACAACTCAGGGTCCTTGTGTGATTCCTGCTAATTTAAATTTATCCTTTTCTAAGATAGAATCTGATATTTATTTGCCCAATGTATTTTCTCCCAATGGCGATAATATCAATGATCTATTTTTACCTGTCTTCAATTGCGATCAAGTGATTTATTACCATCTGCAGATATTCGATCGCTGGGGTAACCAGATTTTTGAAACCCATAATAAAGACAAAGGATGGGATGGCCGTTCTGGCACTCAGATGATGATTCCCGGGGTTTATCCTTATGTGATCGAGTATGAAGTGCATTCCCAGGGAAGGAGATTAAAAACCGGTGAACTTACATTGACGAGATAGATTGGAAGTTCAGGCACTCTTCACTGCTTCACTGCATTGACTGTTTGACTGCATTAACCGCATTGACTGCATTAACCGCATTGACTGCTTCACCGCATTGACTGCTTCACTGCATTGACTGTTTGACTGTTTCACTGTATTGACTGCATTGACCACTTGACTCCACAATTCTAAATTAAAATTTCTTCTTTCAACTCTGGGATATGCACATCCTGAAAACCCTGTTGAACTAAATGATCTTTGAACACCTGTTGGGCTTCGTATTCGCCATGAACTAAAAACATTTTTTTGCAGCTGCTGATCTGATTGGATAAAAAATCCTTCATTTCAGTTTGATCTCCATGCGCAGAAAATGAATCCATTAATTCAACTTTGGCTCTCACTTTTAATTCTTCACCAAAGAGTTTTAATTCGGTGCCACCATTTCGCAAATGAGCGCCTGGGGTATGAGGCGCACAATAACCAACCATTAGTATGGTATTTTTTGGATTTTCAATATTGTTAAATACATGATGCTGTATTCTTCCCGCATTCATCATACCTGCTGCTGATATAATAATACAAGGCTCCTGACTTGTATTTAGTTTTTTTGATTCATTGACATCTATTATATAACTCAGTCTTTTAAAACCAAAAGGATCGGGATCCTTATGCATATAATCGATTAGTTCATCATCAAAACATTCCGGATGTTCTTTAAAAATATCTGTAGCATTGACCGCTAAAGGACTATCTACATAGACCGGCACATCGGGTAATTTTTTTTCATTAACCAATTCATCCAGAAGAAATACCAATTCCTGGGTACGACCTAAACTAAAGGCAGGTATAATTAATTTTCCCCGGTTTTCAACACAGGTTTCTCTAATAACTCGGAGAAAATGATTTTTTTCAGCAGGTTTTTCAATATGCAGTCGATTGCCATAAGTCGATTCTGAAATAATAATATCAGCAGAATGCATGGGTTGAGGATCCCTTAAAATGGGTCTCGATGGTCTGCCGATATCTCCGGTAAATGCAATCCGAAGGTCATCGCCACCTGTATTGATCATCAGATTAATACTCGACGATCCCAGGATGTGTCCCGCATCTGTAAAATTTACCTTAACCCCTTTAGTAATTTCAATCCAGCGGTCATACGATGCAGAGACAAAATAATTCATGGCTTTGCTTACATCTTTGGATTTAAACAAAGGCTGTATCTGAGGAAATTTTTGACCGGGATTGTTCTTACGCTTTTTTGCTAGTTTTTTGTTTTCATATTCTGCATCGCGTTCCTGAATATGTGCAGTATCCATTAACATAATCGCAGCAAGATCCCTCGTGGCATGAGTACAGTAAATACTACCCCGGAATCCATCTTTGATCAATTTTGGTATTCTGCCGCAATGATCAATATGAGCGTGAGATAAAATAAGTACATCGATTTCGGCAGGATCAAAATTCCAGTTGGCGTTTAATACTTCGCGGTCATCTGAATGTCCCTGAAACATACCACAATCCAGCAATATCGTATAGCCATTTGTAAGTGTAATCAAATGACATGAACCTGTAACTTCACGTGCTGCACCACAAAACCTTATCTTCATAAGCTATTTTATTTTACTTCAAGAAATTGTATTAATTTTTGTAAACGATGGATGAATTTTTCTTTACCGCAAAACTCCATCATTTTAAAAACATCTGGTCCGGATGGAATGCCCGTCATGGCTATTCGCAGAGATGGAAAGAGTTCGCCGGGTTTTATAACTCCAGTAGCTATAAATTCTTTTAATTTTTCTTCGATCGATAAAGAAATCCATTCATTCAATCCATTCATCAAATTAGTTAGTGATTGAAATATCGATATAAATTCCGGTTTAAATTTTTTGTCTATATAAGAAGTATCATATGGAATATCCTCAATAAAGTACACCTTTGTCATCGATATAAAATCCTTCACAAATAAGATCCTGTCTTTATACAAAAGATACATAAAATGCAGATCGTGTTCTGATATCTGTAATCCTTCTTTTATAAAGTCCTCTTTTATTCGTTTAATCACCCGGTCTTCAGACAATCGTTGGGCATATTGTTGATTAAACCATTTTCCTTTTTCAAAATCGAATCGGGCTCCTGATTTTACGATATGTTCTAATGAAAATGCATGGATAAGTTCTTCCAGATTAAAAAGTTCTTGTTCGGTACCGGGATTCCAACCCAGGAAAGCCAGAAAATTGAGCAGCGCTTCGGGTTCAAAACCATATTCTCTAAAGCCCTGATAATCCTGTTCCGCAGACACCTTCCAGCTGATAGGAAATACAGGAAATCCAAACAATGCACCATCTCGTTTGGATAGCTTACCATTACCACTGGGTTTTAAGATGAGTGGAAGATGCGCAAATTCCGGCATCTCGTTTTCCCAACCAAATGCTTTATACAATAACACGTGATGGGCTGTGGAAGATAGCCATTCTTCACCTCTAATGACATGGGATATTTTCATCAGGTAATCATCCACTACATTGGCCATATGGTAGGTAGGCATACCATCTGATTTTACCAGTACTTTATCATCTAACTCAGAGGTATTAAACTGCACCGTACCCCGGATGATATCTTGTACAATGATCGTTTGATGTTCCGGAACTTTGAGCCGGATGACATACGGAGTGCCCGATTGAATTAACTGAGTACTTTCTTCCATGCTGAGAGTAAGCGAATTCTTCATCCGGTTTCGGGTATTGTAATCGTATTTCTGATGACCCTCTTCTTCTTTTCTCAAGGCATCCAGTTCTTCAGTCGTATCAAAAGCATAATAGGCTTCTTTTCGTTCGATCAGCAGTTGTGCATATTCCTTATAAATTTCTTTTCGCTCAGATTGCCGGTAGGGTCCATATTCACCTCCAAAACCTGGGCCTTCATCGGGAATCAGGCCTACCCATTCCAGCGATTGAATGATGTATTCCTCCGCTCCGGGCACATAGCGTCCCTGGTCGGTATCTTCTATTCTCAAAATAAACTGCCCCTGGTGTTTTTTTGTAAAAAGATAGTTGTAAAGAGCCGTACGTATCCCTCCAATATGCAGGGCTCCCGTAGGACTAGGGGCAAATCTCAATCGAACCGGTCGTTTCATCTATTAAAATCTAAAGACGCAAATATCTAAATATGTGTTCATAAGGTATTGTTAATCACCAAAATAATCTCTTAAAGCTTAAATCCAGATGCCATCTTTACACGTAGATACCCATTAAATCCCTGTTTTATGTATCTAAGGAAGAATCCCAGAATTCTCCAACATATGATTTCCGATGTTACCTGGCGAGTGGATTGCACGGACCATAACCTCTACCTTAGTTTTGATGATGGCCCTATTCCTGAAGTCACACCCTGGGTGATGGATATTCTCCAGGAGTATCATGCAAAAGCAACTTTTTTTTGCGTGGGTCAAAATATTGAAAGACACCCGGGTATTTTTCAGCAATTGATTGATAAGGGTCATACGATAGGCAATCATACATACAACCATCTTTCCGGATGGAATTCAAAAAATATCGATTATCTGCGGAATGTCAGAAAAGGAGAACAAATCAGTGGGTCGCGTTTATTCAGACCTCCTTATGGACGATTAAATTTATTCCAGGCCAATTTTATCAAAAAGCATTATAAAATTGTGCTATGGGATGTATTGAGTGGTGATTTTGATCCTTTCCTGAGTGCCGAAGCCTGTTATCAAAATGTCATTCAGAATGCACGCAAAGGTTCTATCATAGTATTTCATGATTCTTTAAAATCAAGTGAAAAATTAAATATCGTGTTGCCCAGGGTATTGGAATATTTTACAAAAAAGGGCTACACATTTAAAGCATTGGATCCTTCCATTGTAAAAAAATCCATTCCGCTTTCTACCTAATCCCGGATAGATTTAAATTTCTCCTTTTTATTGAATGATTCCACTTCCTAAGATAAAAATCGCAGGTTTATCATAAAATTCAGGAAATTCTTCTTCTTTCCAGTCTTTTACTTTTTTGGTTTTGATTAATTGTTGTGAAGTGGACAGGTCTGCTGCAATACAAAAGTCAAACTGATCCGGCACATTATGTTTGATCATTTCCAGAACCTGCTTATTGCGGTAAGGCGTTTCCATAAACAATTGTGTGGTGGTTGTTTTTTTGAGTTCGTTGATAATTTGAATCAGTTTGTCGCGAAGCCCTTCCTTTTTAGAAGGTAAATACCCATGAAAATGAAATTCCTGTGCTTTTATACCACTGGCCATTAGAGCCATCATCATCGAATTGGGACCGGCAAAAGGGACAACGCCGATTGCCTGTGAGTGGGCCAATCTGACCAGTTCGTACCCCGGATCTGCTATGCAGGGCAGTCCGGCTTCTGAAACCAAGGCGATGTCTTTACCGCTTTTGAGCTTTTGGATGATTTGGTGGTTGAATGCCGGATCGTTTTTGCGAGGAAGATCGAGGACTTCGAGTTCCTGCATTTTTAAAGGATGCTGAATGGCTTTTAAGTAAGCTCTGGCGGATTTTGCTCTTTCTGCTATAAAATACCGGATCGCATGAACCGCTGTGATTGAATCTGAACTAAGGCTATTTACATCGGCTCCGCTTAGTGGAACGGGAATCAGGTAAAATTTTCCGTTTGACATGTGGCGAAGATAGTATAAGTCGCTTCATTTGTTTGAAAGCTGTAGGGTAAAGCTTACCTTCGCAGTCCCTTTTGAGTGATAATTTATGAATACCTATACAATAAAACTCCAGCAATTTGAAGGTCCGTTTGATCTTTTGCTGTTCTTTATAGAGCGCGATGAATTAGACATACACGATATACCCGTTGCAAAAATAACGGCTGATTTTTTGGATTATATCCGTCAGATGGAATCCCTGAATCTGGATCTGGCCAGTGAATTTATTTTGGTTGCCGCTACCCTTATCCGCATTAAAGCTAAAATGCTTTTGCCCCGAAAAGAACTCGACGAAAACAATCTGGAAATTGATCCTCGAAAAGAACTAATCCAGAAACTACTCGAGTACAAGCGTATCAAAGATGTCATCGAAGATATGAGTGCCCTGGAAGATGACCGTTATTTCAGAATACCCAGAGGAAATTTGAAAAAAGAATTTGAATCCCTTGCCAACAAAGCACTTGTTGATGCAGAGTGGGAAACTCTTAATTTGTTTAATCTGATGAAGGTATTTCAGAAAGTCCTTCAAAGATTGGAAGAAGGACCTAAATCAGTAGTCCATAAAATTTATAATTACCAATACAACATTGAAGCTGAACAGGAGAAAGTCATATCTAAAATAAAAAAATTGCACAAAGCCGGTTTCGAACAACTATTTGAAGAATGCGAAAGCCGGATACATGCCATCATCATTTTTCTGGGTATTCTGGAATTAATCAATTTACAGAAACTTGCAATCATTAAAAGTGATCATGTAAATCAATTCTGGCTGGAGGAAAAAAGTGTGGAGAACATAGAAGAAGAAGAATAATTTCCAATTTACATTTCAAGCGAACTAATATTGTAATTTAACTTTTACAATTGTTACTTCAATGTAATTTTTCCAATACAGAATTTACCTTTTCAACGCGGGCCGGATCCAAAACCCATCTCAATGTGGATTGTTCCGGAATGTTTTTTTCCTGACTGGCTATTATTCCAAAAATGCGTTGCCTCTCTCCGCTCGAAATTTGATCGAATACACGCCGCAATAAAGGCAGATGTTCTTTAAAATGGAGTTCTTCTATAGAATGCAACCATTGATTTAAAGAATGAATAATCTCCGGATGCATCAGATAAAATGCAGTCTGATTGTATAAAAATCCTTCAAACCAATGCGCCGCATGGGGAATATCCGAATGCAATGAAAATTGCAATCGAAAGGCTTGCAAAAATTGCTCACGGTCTGTCCACTGCCGTTCAAGTAAAAGATTCCAGATTTTTCCTTTAATAAGTGAACTGGATAACTCATCCACTACCATCTTTTGTAATTGAGTTTTCCAAAGCGCTATGAGATCTGCCAGTTCTTCATTGGATTTATATTTGTCAAAATACAATTGCACGACGATCAAGGCCTGCAGGAGTTGCTTGCTTTTTGTATAGTCTACAAAATTCACAGCTTCCGGAAAACTGATTACGATTTTCGGAATCAACTGATCGAGTACATTTTTTATAAAATGGATTTCCGTTTTATAAATTGATCCATATTCTAAACCCGACAACAACGGACGGATCATCGTACTAAGCTGGACCACATCCCTGTTATTTAAAATAATTCCTGATAATTTTTCAGAAAGTAGTGGTAGCATTTCATGAATACCCGATTTTAAAGCATGATCCAGGTATTGAGCGATTCTGTGTATTTCTATATCTCCATGTAATTTTTTTTGAATGTACTTCAGACTTGCTTCGCGAAATGTATTCCCAAATAATGCAATGCGGATCAGATCAATCTCCAGTTCAGGATGCCAATGAAAACTCCAGAATTCATGAAAATTTCCCAGGGCATTAATTTCTACTTCCCTGGGTCTGGACCATTGTAATTCTACCAGCAAGGTGAAATGTAAAAATTGAGAGATCCTGAGATGATTTTCTTTTCGCAAATCCAGATCCAGATCTTCAGGATGTCCTTCTTTCCAGAAGCGGTTTAGCCTCAGTGTTTTTAAGCCAGCATGAAAGCTTTTAATAAACGGCAAACTCTGTTCTTCCAATTGAACACTACCTGTCACTTCACCACTAAGTATTTTTTCTCTCAGCCATTCCAGATTATCTTCAATTCCTTTTCCAAAAATACAGACAGCAGATTCCAGGAGCTCTTCAATACCCGGTGTGGGAAGATCGCGTAACAGTGCTAAATTAGTCGCCAGCAATTCTGCATCGATGGCAGAGGCAGGACTTAAATTTTTTCCGTCTTTTCGCAACTGGTGAATGGCTTTTACCAAAAACTGCGAACTGGCAGATGCAGTATCCACAAACAATGCTTCATTCCAAATCGGGGAGCGGATACCTGCACTGTATCCGTTTTCCAAACTTAAATTTTTATACGTCCAGGGAATAATGCAGGATTTAATGTCCTCAGATTTTAAATCCATGATTTTTTCATCCTTTGTTGAATTCAGGGAGTGCAGGTCCAATACCGGAGCATGCCATGCACCACAGATTACGGCAATCTTTTGATATTTTTTTGCAAGCAGTTTGCGAAGTTTGAATCTCATAATTTGCTCCCGAATCAAAGTCTCCTGATCATCAAGTCCATGGCTAAGCCGGCGTAATTCCTGCATTAGCTCACAGATGATATCAAACACTTTGCTATCGTCTGTCCATAATTCAAAATGATGTTCCCACCAGCGCTCACTGTCCGTATAACCGGCTTGTTTTGCAAGATAAGCGATGGGATCCCGCGTGATGGATTTTTGTTTTTTAGTCAGATCTGATTCTGTGTCCTGTGTAAAATTGCTATGTACAAGGGATACAGCAGCCGGAAGATCGATACAATGAATTGGAATTCCGTATTGAAGTGCAAAATGGATTGCCTGATATTCCGGTGAAAATATTGCCAGTGGCAAATAAATCGATTGATCCGGATTTTGGGCATTATAAAACAGGAACGCGACAGGTGGAATCGTTTTTTGTAAATCGATAAGCGGAATCAGCGACCCGGATTCTTCGGGCAATTCAATGGCAATGACATCAGGTTTGTATTCTTCAAGGGCACGGAGCAAGCGCAGTGCAGATCCGGAACCATGATGCCTGATGCCAAAAATTTTTAGCTGCTGCAAAGTTTATTTTTTATCCAGCAATGCTTTATGCATTACTTCATACCAATCTTTAAATTCCGGGCGCTTTTTTAAAATGGTCTCGGTGTATTCCTGTAAGGTAATTTTTTCATCGGGATCATTTTTTATTATAGTTTGTATGAGTGCAGAAGCAACATGCCCCGGACCAAAATCAGTATCTGAAAAATAATGATGTTGTAAGCGTGCATGATGTAAAATCGAGATGGCTTCTGCCGGACTCAGGGCTGATTTAGTGGCTTTTATTTTTTGTTTACCATCAACACTAATTCCATTGCGCAATTCGCGAAATACGACTACAAGTTTTTCGCTCATCTTTTCTTTGAGTTGTTGCAGGTTTATTTTCAACATCTGCTCCATCTGTTGCACGCGTTGATGTACTATGCGTACTTCGTCTTCCAGTTTGTCAGGTAAGGGCATTACTATGGTGTTAAACCTTCTTTGCAAAGCAGAAGAGATGGGATGTATTCCTTTGTCCTGGTCATTGGCGGTTGCGATCACATTAAATCCTTCGATACCTTGTAGTTCATCATTGAGCTCAGAGATTGGCAATGTTTTTTCTGATAAGATAGTAATCAATGCATCCTGAACTTCTGTTGGAATCCGGGTTAATTCTTCGATACGTGCCAATTTACCGGTGCTCATTGCCTTCATGACCGGACTGGGTACCATCGCTTCTTTACTTGGTCCGTGTGCAATCAGATGTGCATAATTCCAACCATATCTGAGAGCATCTTCACTTGTGCCTGAGGTGCCTTGCACCAACATAGTGGAGTCACCGCAAATTGCCGCTGCCAGGTGTTCTGACAACCAGGTTTTGGCAGTACCGGGAATTCCAATCAACAATAAAGCCCGGTCTGATAATAAAGTAGCGATGGCAATTTCAATCAACTTTTTGTCTCCGATATATTTAGGTGTTATCAGACTACCATCCGGCAAGCTGGTACCAAGGATGTAAGACATGACACACCAGGGTGACATTTGCCAACCGGAAGGTTTATCGCGTTTGTCGTGTGTGATTAAGGCTTCAATTTCTGAAGCATAGGCATGTTCGGCATGTGGTTTTAAAATGGAATTCACAAGTTGATTTTAGCTGATTTATTTTTTACAAGTGGATACGGAAGAAATGTTTGGATGCGATGTAAGTGTAAAAATAAGCGGTTTCCAGTCTGGTACTACGTCTTCCCATCTTCCATTAAACTGATCCAGGAGTAAAGGAAATTTGCGTTTTACTAATTTTAATTCCTGCACATTATCTGAACAGGTTTTTCCATCAGCATCAAAACTGAACACTGCAAAATTTAATAATTTATCCCATACGACCTGGAAAGAATTTTTTGTTGGTAAAATAGAAATCGCTTGTTCATAAGCTGCACTGGGAATTATTTTTGCCCAAACCACTTCCCCTGCTGAAGTAATGGACATATACGCTATACCTCCATTTTTGGCATAGCCATCAGCCAGCAGAACGATATTTCCGGATTTATCAAAACAAGCATTTTTAAATTGCAATTCCTGTTCGCTGGCATATACATGACTCCACAGGATAACACCATCCGGATTTGTTTTGGTCAAAAACAATTGTTGTTTTTTGGGTACCAGTAAATTGCTTTTCCCCATAAAATATAAATTTCCGGAAGCATCTTCCAGAATTTGTGAAAAAATACAATCTTCAGCAACCAGCGTTTCAAAATGAAATTTACGCGACCAGAGGATTTGACCGGCAGCATTTACTTTGTAAAAAGTATTCATGTAATATTTCTTCCGGGTTTCGCCATCGATAAATGCTCCTTTTTGTTTAAAACTGATTAAAAAATTCTGATCCCTGGTACATAAAATATCCTGCATCGATTCTATGGCTGAAATCTTTTTTGACCATTTGCAATTTCCTTCATGGTCTATTAAATGCACGGTACCATAATAAGCTTCAGCGGCAGAGTCTTTTGTCATTAGTAAAATATTTCCATTTGGATCTATATCCATGTGACTGGCATCGAGTGTCCTGAATCTTGTAGATTCAATACCCCAGAGCGGTTCCACATTGGCATTTACTTTTAAAAGGAATTTGTGTTTGGCATCACCCTGATATCCGGTGATGATATAATTACCTTCATGAGAAAGAATGCGTTCAAATCGTTCATTCAAATCGGGAACTCCATAGGAATAGGCCTGATTTTTTTGCCCGTTATTTGATGAAATCAGAAACAATGCATCTTTATCCTGTTGTTGAGATTTTCCTTTTGATGTAAAACTTGTGGACTCTCCACAAATTATGGTTTGCCCCGCCTGATTTTGAAAAGCATGGCAAGTCATTCCTTTATTTTCAAAATAAAAAGAGATCTGGTCTTTGGCGACATTGGCACAAGCGAACAGGAGAAAAAGTAAATAGATGGGTTTCATTCGAATTGAATTATAATTTAGGTATTATTTAGTTAAATGAATCTGACAAAGTTAAAGTTAATTTAATGAAGTAAAATTAATATGTGATAAATTGTAAGAAAAATAATAAGTTATCACAACTTCAAACTTCACTTTTTCCTCTTCACCGCATTGACCTAAATATGTATCGTGCCTACGGTACTGTAATATGGTTCACACCTATGGTGTTTTAGCAATACGACAATTTTCGGATTTTGTAAAAACGTTCAATCTAATTTAGGCATTGTCAACTTTTTCACTTTTCACTTTTCACTCTTCACCGCTTGACTTAAATATGTATCGTACCTACGGTACTAAATATGAATCGTACCTACGGTACTGGAATATGGTTCACACCTATGGTGTATTAGCAATACGACAATTTTCGGATTTTGTAATGAGGGTCAACTTATTTTAGGCAATTTCACTCTTCACCGCTTCACCGCTTGACTGCATTAACTGCTTCACTTTTCACTTTTCACTTTTCACTTTTCACCGCTTGACTGCTTCACCGCTTGACTGCATTGACTGCTTGACTGCTTGACCGCTTGACCGCTTGACTGCTTCACCGCTTGACCGCTTGACTGTGCTTGACTATCCCTTCCGTATCCACTTTCTGAATTCAATAATCCGGTCAAAATTGTAATAGTGGTTTTCAAATATTCTACATTCTTGAGGGATGCTTTTTACGAGATCAGAATTTGGATTTATTTTGAATGGTAACAATTGCCAGAAAATATCGAAGTCATATTTTTTTGTGAGCTTGGTATTATTGCGAATTTCCAGAAGTTGGTGCACTAAATTGTCTGACCAAAAATGTTTTTCGGTATGGACAAAATGCAGAAAGGCTTCAAGATCCAGTTGATCTTTCTCTGAATCCATCCATTCAAGACAACACTCATTAAAAACAGCAAAATCCATATTTTTTGAAAGGACTGAGGTGTCTATGAATTCTGTGAGTCGTTTATTTCTCAAAAGATATTTAAAATAATATTTTGTAAAAAAAGACGAAGTACTCTGTTTGATTGCTTCCATAAGATTCAGATCTTCCTTATTTGTTTCAATCCAGTTTATATAGGCTTCTGCGAGCAAATCTGTTTCAAAAAAAGTCAATGGAAATTTTGAGATCAGTCCCGGTAAGGAGGGCTTCCATTTTTTATTTCCGAAATCTGGTAATTCAAACAAATCAAAATCACTGGATTTTTGTATTTTCAAAATACCTTTCTGTACTTCCTTATAATATTCAGATTCCTTTAGACAGAGTGCCAAGCTTAATAAAGCGGACTGTAAATTTTTATTTGACACCGGGATTATTTCCATCAGGCGCGCTAATTCCTGTACATCCAGGTTTGGTTTCAATAACTCTAAATAGTGTACTTTATCAGATGCACTAAAAGCCGAATAATTTTTACAGAAATAGTGAAATGCATCATCCGGAACATATTTTCGATATTGGGAAAATGTAAAAAAAATCAAGTTCTTTTTTTTGAAAGCCATTGGATCACTCCAGGCTTCTTGAGAATACTGGGAATATTCATCAAACAATGAAGGCAATTTATATCCTAAAGGACCCAGAACCGGTATTAATTTATCTGCCATTCCGGTATCCGTCAATCCCCAGTTCATCAAAGGAATCAGGGTGTTTGCGGGCAGACATCGGTTTTTGGATTTCAGAATGGTACACCATTCAAAAATCAGTTGTTTTTCATTCCATTCAATCATTTCTGAAATAAAATCCTGGATTTCAGGCCGAAACCATTGTTGGGCTAATTCAAGTGCATGTATGTTATCTGCTTTTAATACGGCAGCCGATTTTTGAAGCAGTGTATTGAGGATCAATTCTTCCGTTACGACGGATAATTCGTCCGGCTTAACTCCATATAATAGTTTGGTGTTCAATTCTTTAGAATCAAATTCTCCGGATAAACCAGAAGCATTGGTGTTTTTTGGCGGAACTGTCAAAGGTTTGTCAATACTTTTGAATCTGCACAAAGATCTGTATATCTTTGCGGCACTTTTCAAAACATATAGAAAAATATTGTATGACAAACATAGGTCGCGTATCACAAATCATTGGTCCGGTAGTGGACGTTAGCTTTTCCGCAGAAGGATCTCATTTGCCTGAAATTTATACAGCATTGTGTATCAAACGTCCCGGAAAAGAAGATTTGATTCTGGAAGTTCAGCAACACCTAGGAGAGGACAGCGTGAGAGCTGTAGCAATGGATTCTACCGATGGTTTGACCCGGGGAGCTGAGGTATTGGATTTAAAAGAAACCATTTCCATGCCTGTAGGTGAAGATATCATGGGTCGTTTGTTTAATGTGGTAGGTGAGCCAATTGATGGATTGGGTGATGTATCCAAAAAACAAAAATATTCCATTCATAAAAAACCACCAACTTATGAAGATCTCTCCACTGAAACGGAGGTACTTCTTACTGGTATCAAAGTTATTGACCTCATTGAGCCTTATTCCAAAGGAGGAAAGATTGGATTGTTTGGAGGTGCGGGAGTAGGAAAGACCGTATTGATCCAGGAATTGATCAACAACATTGCAAAGGGCTATGGTGGATTATCTGTATTTGCCGGAGTAGGAGAGCGTACCAGGGAAGGAAATGATTTGCTGAGGGAGATGATCGAAGCGGATATTATAAAATATGGTGACGAATTTAAACACAGCATGGAAGCAGGTGGCTGGGATCTGAGTAAGGTAGATATGAAAGGCCTGAAAGATTCCAAAGCGACATTTATCTTTGGCCAGATGAACGAACCGCCGGGAGCCCGCGCCCGTGTGGCTTTATCCGGATTAACCGTTGCGGAGTATTTCAGGGATGGAGATCTCGATGATCCGGCAGGAGGAAAAGACATTTTATTTTTTATCGATAATATATTCAGGTTTACACAGGCTGGTTCAGAAGTATCGGCATTATTGGGACGTATGCCTTCAGCGGTGGGTTATCAGCCGACACTGGCTTCTGAAATGGGATTGATGCAGGAACGGATTACGTCAACTAAAAGAGGTTCTATTACTTCGGTTCAGGCAGTTTATGTACCTGCAGATGACCTGACCGATCCGGCACCGGCAACCACGTTTGCGCATCTCGATGCTACCACTGTATTAAGTCGTAAAATTGCATCTCTGGGAATTTACCCGGCTGTGGATCCGCTCGATTCGACATCGAGAATTTTGGATCCTCTGGTCATCGGAGATTTGCATTACAATACGGCTCAACGAGTGAAAGGAATCTTACAACGCTATAATGAGCTGTTGGATATCATTGCGATATTGGGGATGGAAGAACTTTCCGAAGAAGATAAATTAATTGTACACAGGGCCAGACGTGTACAGCGATTTTTGTCACAGCCTTTCCACGTAGCAGAACAATTTACAGGGATCAAAGGTGTGTTTGTGCCATTGGACGAAACAATCCGTGGTTTTAACATGATTATGGATGGAGAAGTAGATGATTATCCTGAAGCTGCATTTAACCTGGTTGGTACCATTGATGATGCCATTGCAAAGGGTAAAAAATTATTAGCAGAAGCTAACAATTAATAATTATGAAAGTATTTATTCTGACTCCTCAGAAAACCTTATATGAAGGAGAAGCTAAGACTATTAAATTGCCAGGTGTAACGGGTCAGTTTGAAATTTTGGACAGACATGCTCCTATTGTTTCGGCTTTGTCAAAAGGCATAGTGAGTCTGACAGATCTGCAGGGACAGAAACAAAATTTTAAGATCTCAAAGGGCTTTGTTGAAGTCATGAAAAATGAAGTCAATGTGCTCGTAAGACAATAAGATACTAATCAACATTCCAAAAATTGATGTGTATGAAGCCTCTGTGAAAACAGGGGCTTTAATGTTTTTATAATAGAGCTCAAACAGTAATATCAATCCCATTATTCTTTGTAATTACCTTTCATAAATTTATAGTATTATCCCAGAATTGTCATTAAAGAAATAATTCTAATGACCGCCATTAGAAATT
>CAZALD010000004.1:0-200398 GCA_964486185.1 uncultured Saprospiraceae bacterium | reverse complement strand
GTTTTCCACATTATGTTAATAATGAGACACTTAGAAATTTACCGAATCTCCCTAATTAAATAACAAAAAGAGGAGAAACAATTTTCCTCTTTTTGTTTCATTTTATAAAAATAATGTCACCCAATTAACTTTGCTAATCAAACTTCCTTCCACTTTTATCAATCATCACCGACGAAGCCTGCTGTGTACCCATCAATAAAATATCCTGAATATTTACATGAGCAGGTCTTGAGGTAATATAAAAAACGGCATCTGCCACATCGGAAGCTTTCAAAGGATTAAAATCTTGATAAATTTTTGATTTTGTTTCATCGCCATCAAAGCGATTTAAAGCGAATTCTGTTTCTTCCACATGGCCCGGAGCAACCTGACTCACCCGGATATTATGCATGTATAAATCCTGTCGCATACTTCTTGTAAGAGCATCGACAGCAAACTTAGTAGCACAATAAACATTTCCTTTAGGATAAATTTCTTTTCCAGCAGTAGAACAAATATTAATAATATGTCCTGATTGACGCAACACCATTCCAGGTGTAATTAATCTGGTGATATACAATAAGCCCTTAATATTGGTATCAATCATTGTTTCCCAATCTTCCAGTTTGCCTTCATAAATATAATCAAGTCCCTTCGCCAAACCAGCATTATTTACTAATATGTCGATTTTAGAAAAAGCATCTTCCAGAGATTCAACTGCTTGTTTACATTGCTCATATGACCTGATATCAAAACTAAGAATCTGAATATCTACATGATAATTACTAAACAATTCCTTTTTCAACTCTTGAAGCAAATTCAATCTTCGGCCGCATAAAACAAGTCGATAATTTCCGGATCGCGCGTATGCTTCAGAAATCGCCTTTCCAATACCGGAACTGGCTCCAGTAATAAATACCGTTTTCATTTTTTATTTATTAGATATTGTATGGTTGCATGAAAATCATTTTTGAATTCATCATATTTAGAAGTTGCCGGGCCATCAAATCCAGTATGTATTTTATAAATATGATTTTCCCGATCCACAAATATCATTGTAGGAAATGAAATTATTTCAGTTAATTGTGGTAAAGCCGCTGAAGCGGAGTCTTTATTGGCACGTCCGCCATAAGCTATTTCGTAGTTTATATTAAGACTGGATTTATATTTTTTAATCCTCTGCATGGAACGCTCCCTGTCAGGATATCGCTCAAACGCAAGGCCAACTACTTTCAAATCCGGATGTTGATTTTCAGAAAGATAATTTACTAAAAAAGTAGACTCATCCCTACAGTTAGGACACCAGCTTCCCAGTATCTGTACTATTTTAATTTTATTTTTGTATTCGTCAGAATTAAAATCAATGGTTACGTTTTCAGGAGTTTGAAATCTAAATTGGAATTGCTGACTAAAATCTTTCATTGCAGTTAACGAATCCGGACTTTTTAATACAGAGTTAGTTACTTTAACTGCTTTCCACGTGGTTTTATAATGTTTACCAGAGTAAAAAAATCCATTAAGTGAATCACCTTGAACAAAAGCTTCAAATAAAAATGCGTGGGATCCATCGAAGCAGGATAATGACAGATGACTTCCACTTAATTCGCCACTCAAAAAACCATAGTCACCTGTTTCTGTTCGAAACGTTCCGGTCACAAGTTGATTTTTTTGTTTAAATTCTCCGATGGCATCATATCTATTGGATGATGTATCTGAAAATACTGTTTGATAAAGGCCTGAAATCTGATATATTGAATTCTCCTGAGTTTTATTGAAACGATGGTCCTGTCCAAATTTTGCTTCAAAGCTCATAAAGTAGTCGGGTTTGTCACGCACAATAAAGTATCCCTTCATTTTATCTTCCTGAAACACTCCTTTTAAGACGGCATCGTAAGGGTGAAGGGTAATTAGAAATGTGTCATCACCTGTTCTGATATCACGCCCGGTTATAACTTCATTAAACAAAAGGGTATCCGGTCCATTAATGATTAACATGTTTGGATTCGCTGCTGAATTGTATTGTATTATAAAATTAAATGGAACAAACTTCGATTTCGATTCAAACGAAACATCCCTCGATACGACTTTACTTCTACTTTTGGTTACAATAATATCACTGTGTTCTTCTATATAAATCAAACCCCGCCAAATTCCCGGAGGAAGTCCGTTATGTTGATTTGGAATAGTAATACAGGTCATTTGCGCCAGTGCACAAAAAACTAAAATACAGAATCCAATAAACTTGGTTTGATTATTAAAATTAAAACCCTTCATGATACATGAGTTTGATGGTTAATCAGAACTTCCTTTTTCTCCGACAAACTGATGTTCTTTATGACGGAATAATATATTAAACGTGGTGAGACTACCGTAGATTCTTGTAATATATTGTTGTAAATTAATTTTTTCTTCTTCAGATAATTTACTGCTATTGATTCTTTGTTCCATAACCCTTAATCTGTCTCTTAACATGACAATTTTATGAAAAAAAGACTCTATAGTCATTTCTTTTTCTTTAAGCCCTTCTTCGCCTGGTTTTAGAATCAATAAACCATTTTTCCATTTATCTCCCAATGGAACCACTTCTGAAACATCTGACCAGGCCCTTAGAATTTTAGCCAAAGATTTTTCAGCATCAGTAAAACTAATTGCTTCTTCAGGCTCTATTCGTTCTATGATTTCAAATTGCTGATAATCCTTACCCACTAATTTAATCCCAAATTGCATAAAACAAACCTGGTATGCCGCGACGTCAACATTAATAACCACTCCTTCGCCAAAGGCCGGATGCTTTACTCTGGATCCCTGACCTAATATTTTATCGATACTCATAATTGATATATAATTTTTACAAAGATATTTGTTTTGACTTGATTCAAACTTTAATTGCCCTCAACATTTCTCTTTTACCTGGCGGCCCCGGTAAGGTCTCCACTTTGAATCCAATTTGTTTTAAATTGCGTTTCACGGTTCCTTTTGCAGAATATGTGCAGAACACACCATGTAAATTCATCATGTCATAAACTCTCGACAGTGTCTCCAGACTCCATAAACCAGATTGTACATTTGGATCAAAAGCATCAAAGTAAACCAGGTCATACTGATCTTGCTGATTAAAAGAATCCAGATCACCAAGATATTTCGTTAACTTATAGCGCTCAGAATAATTAATCCATTGATTCCAGGCAGACCGGTGAAAATCATAAAATTGTTCTTTTTGCTGGTTATCTAGATTCAATAAGTCAGGATAGTTGAGTTGGTAAACTAAAGTTAAATCCAATGGATTGGGTTCTATCGCTGTGTATTTAATTATAAGGTTTTTTAGATTGTTTAACTGCAAATAACTTAAGAATGCATTCAATCCTGTCCCAAATCCTGATTCAAGAATCGAAATCGTCGATTTTAATGGTTGATAAGATAATAGTCCATTTTGGATAAACACATGATTGCTTTCTGTTATTGCGCCGTAAATTGAGTGATAATGTGATTGATAGAGTGAATCAAAAATTGTATGTGAACCGTCCTTAGTTAAAACAATTGTTTTATTTGACATATATAAAAAAAGCCAGACTAACAAATGTCAGACCGGCCTTATGTTTTTTCTGATTGCCTGTAAGCTTAGAAAATAATATTAAAAATTTCAATACTGAAGGCAATAACAGGAGAAAGGCTATCAAATATTGAAAAATCATATGGGCAACCATATCCTCTGCTGCAAGATGACAACGTGAATATGGCCAACAGTCCAAGGGCGCTTAAAAAGCCTGATTTTTTTTGAATTTTCATATGAACCAGTTTAGAAATGAACGAATATGGTCAAAACGGACTGCAAAGATAAAATATTTCTCAAATTTAAATTATGTTTACCAAATAGTGTAAAAATATCTAATGTTACGGGTACATCTAATAGCAATTGGGGGTAGTATTATGCATAATCTGGCCATATCACTTCATAATAAAGGATATCAGGTGAGCGGAAGTGATGATTTGATTTTTGAACCAGCCAGGAGCCGATTAGCCAAAATAGGCATTTTGCCAAATTCTGAGGGTTGGGATGCCCGACGAATCGATACCGGAATCAACCTGATCATTTTAGGTATGCACGCTAAAAGGAATAATCCGGAATTGCGAAAAGCGCTGGAACTGGGCATACCCGTTCAGTCTTTTCCCGAGTTTATCAGTCAACAATATCGACTTAAAAAGCAAATTGTAATTACCGGTAGCCATGGCAAAACCACTACAAGTGCGATGATGTTGCATGTACTGAATCGATGTAATGTCGATGCAGATTATTTGGTCGGGGCCCAGCTAGAAGGTTTTGATAATATGGTTAGTATTACAAATGCTCCAATCGCAGTGATTGAAGGGGATGAATATTTAAGCTCATGTCTCGATCCAAGACCCAAATTCGTTCATTATCAATCCTTTATTCATATTATCACGGGTATTGCCTGGGATCATTATAACGTATTTCCAAGTTACGCACTTTATAAAAAGGCATTTGAAGATTGTATTAGCGGACTTCAAGCAGGGACTCACCTGGTCTATTATAAAAATGATGTCGATCTGGAGAATATCGTTCGTCAATTTGGGCAGCATTTGATCCGCCATCCATATTCTGAATCAACGTATGTATTTAAAAATGATCGTGCCAATTTAATCCTAGGAGAAACAGAATTTCCATTAGAGGTATTTGGCAGACACAATTTGCAAAATATAGAGGCTGTTTTACAGGCTTCGGCTATTATGGGTTTGGATTTAATAGCTGCTGCCAATGCATTGACTAGTTTTAAAGGTGCGTCAAAGAGAATGGAATTGATAGCTAACTCCGATTCACATTTGATTTACAGGGACTTTGCCCATGCTCCTTCTAAAGTATCCGCAACCATAGATGCATTCCGAGAGCGATTTCCCGATAAGAAAATACTCGTCATTTTAGAGCTTCATACCTATAGCAGTTTAAATAAAGAATTTCTTCCTCAATATAAAAACACGGTTGATTCTGCAGACAGAGTAGTTATCTATCTGGATGCCAAAGCAATGGAATTAAAAAACATGGAATTCCTGGAAAACGAAACAATCCATTCAGGCTTTCAAAATCAACACATCATCATAACAAGAAATAAAGCAGAACTTTTACATGATATTTCAATCTTAAAAAATGAATTTGAAATAATTATTTTCATGGGTTCTGGTCATTTTGGAGGGATTGATTTGATGAATTTACAGTAATAATTTAGTGATGCAGAAACTTCATGATCTACAGGAAAGCCTTTAAGAAGTTGTTTAGCTGGAAAATATTCTATTTTTGCATTCAATTTGTAAAACTATGGCGAGAATAATCACATTACGGGATGCATTAAGAGAAGCGATGAGTGAAGAAATGCGCAGAGACCCAAATGTATTTTTGATGGGAGAGGAAGTTGCAGAATACAACGGTGCTTATAAAGTGAGTAAAGGTATGCTTGATGAGTTTGGTCCTAAACGCATTATCGATACTCCCATTGCAGAGTTAGGCTTTGCAGGTATCGGAGTTGGTGCTGCGATGAATGGATTAAGGCCCATAGTTGAATTTATGACCTGGAATTTTGCTGTTCTGGCATTTGATCAAATTGTCAATAATGCTGCAAAAACCTTATCACAGTCAGCCGGAATGTTTAATTGTCCCATTGTTTTCCGGGGGCCCAGTGGTTCGGCCGGTCAGTTAGCTCAACAACACAGTCAGAGTTTTGAAAGCTGGCTGGCAAATTGCCCGGGACTTAAACTTGTTTCATGTATTGACCCTTATGACTCCAAAGGTTTATTAAAATCGGCCATCCGGGATAATGATCCAGTATGTTTTATGGAATCTGAGTTATACTATGGTTTACAAGGCGAAGTACCAGAAGAGGAATATTTAGTCGAAATTGGAAAAGCCATTGTTCGTAAGCCAGGAAATGATGTAACTATTGTATCTTATAATAAAATGATGGAAGTTGTAAAACAAGCTGCCATCGAGTTAGAAAAAGAAGGAATTAGTGCAGAAATTATCGATCTGAGGACGATCCGGCCTCTGGATTATGCAACAGTAATTGAGTCAATAAAGAAAACAAACCGTCTGGTAATTGTGGATGAATCCTGGCCATTTGCGAGTGTTTCCTCTGAATTGGCGTATATGATTCAAAAACAAGCATTTGATTACCTTGATGCACCAGTTACGAGAATTAATACGGCTGATACCTCTCTGGGTTATGCCCCAACATTAGTTAATGAGTTCTTACCCAATCCGGCCAAAGTTGTCACCGCAGTAAAAGAAGTACTGTATATCCGTAAATAAGCTGTATCGAATTGCTTATTACTTATTTTAATTTTCTAGGGTAAATCTAAATTCTGATTGGAATTTGATTTCAATATATGTAAAGCAGTGGCTAGAATCCAATTCACATTAGTCTGATCCTCAATTTATAAAACTTTGGTTATAAAGTATTAATAAATAAAGGGTTTACATTATATACCTTATTAAATGATTGGTCAATTTAACAATTTATAAGTTGATTTATCTGTGGGACTTATTAAAGTTTTCCACAATATGTTGATAAGTTATTGGTGAGATCCGCTTGCTTTGTACTTATTTTTGCATCAGATATGATATTTTTAACATATATGATATTAAAACAAATTGGAATAAAATATTTTGGACATTATTCTGATAATTAATTATATACATATAAAATTAAAAAATATATCAAAATTTTTATCATATAAAAAGGGAAATTAGATAAATTTGAACCTCAATTCCATTTTAATCATAGTTTTCAAACACGCAAGAGCCAATGACTAACCGTTCAGAACCCATTTTAACTGAAAATCCAGACAGATTTGTTATTTTTCCTATTCAACACAATGATATTTGGCAATTTTATAAAAACTCGGAAGCTTCATTCTGGACTGCCGAAGAAATCGACTTGTCTCAAGATCTCGATGATTGGGATAAAAAGCTAACCGATGACGAGCGACATTTTATTAAGCATGTCTTGGCTTTTTTTGCAGCAAGCGATGGCATTGTCAATGAAAATCTGGCTGAAAACATGGTCAGAATGGTCCAATATACAGAAGCGAAATTCTTTTATGGGTTTCAGATCATGATGGAAAACATACATTCAGAAACATATTCCTTACTTATAGATACTTATATAAAAGATTCAACAGAAAAGAATTATTTGTTTAATGCGATTGAAAATTTAGATTGTGTTAAAAGAAAAGCTGATTGGGCTTTGCGTTGGATCAAGGAAGGCAATTTTCACGAACAATTAATTGCTTTTGCCGCGGTTGAAGGAATATTTTTCAGTGGTTCATTTTGTAGTATTTTTTGGTTAAAGAAACGGGGCTTAATGCCAGGCTTAACTTTCTCCAATGAATTAATTTCAAGAGATGAAGGAATGCATTGTGATTTTGCCTGTCTTTTGTACAATAAACATTTGATTAATAAACTTCCGAATGAAACAATTGAAAAAATCATAAAAGAAGCAGTTGAAATTGAAAAATATTTTGTAACAGACGCTATACCAGTTGCATTAATTGGAATGAATGCAGAGTTGATGTGTCAATATATAGAATTTGTCGCTGATCGGTTATTAGTGGCCCTTGGCAATAAAAAAATCTATCATTCTCAAAATCCATTTCCTTTTATGGAAATGATCTCGGTTCAGGGCAAAACAAATTTCTTCGAAAAAAGAGTGTCTGAATACCAAAAATCGGGTGTAACTTCTGGACATGCACCAAAAGTATTCACCATAGACGAAGAATTTTAGTTCTTCGGATTTAGCAAATTTTTTTTTATTGATGATCTAAGTTATACGACGATGAAAGTAATTAAACGCAACGGAAAGCTGGAAGATGTAAGTTTTGATAAAATTACAGCCAGGGTAAAAAAATTATGCTACAGTCTCGATAGCCAGTTTGTCGATCCTATTGAAATTGCTAAAAAGGTAATTTTAGGTTTATATAATAAAGTTAGCACTTCAGAATTGGATAATCTGGCAGCCGAAACAGCGGCTTCGCTGGCCACCATTCATCCGGATTATGCAATCCTAGCTGCCCGTATTGCTGTATCTAATCTTCATAAAAACAGCAACAAATCATTTTCAGAAACGATGGAATTATTATACAATTACATCGACCCACTCACCGAACAAAAAGCTGGCCTGATCAGTGATGAAACAATAGATGTGATACGCGCAAATGCAGACAGGCTGGATTCAGCTATCATTTATGACCGGGATTACAGCTTTGATTATTTTGGATTCAAAACTTTAGAAAAATCCTATTTGCTAAAAGCAAATAAAAAAGTGGTAGAGAGACCTCAACATCTATTAATGAGAACCTCCGTTGGAATTCATGGAAACAATATAGATGCAGCCATCGAAACCTATCATCTGATGTCTGAAAAATGGTTTATTCATGCCACACCTACCTTATTTAATGCGGGTACTCCCAAGCCACAACTTTCATCCTGCTTTCTTTTAAGTATGGTCGATGACTCTATATCCGGAATCTTTGAAACCTTAAGCCGCTGCGCCAAGATTTCACAATCTGCCGGAGGAATTGGCCTCAGTATTCATAATATTCGTGCAAAAGGCAGTTATATTAAAGGAACCGGAGGAACGTCCAATGGTATCGTGCCTATGTTACGTGTCTTTAACGATACAGCCCGATATGTTGATCAGGGAGGTGGCAAAAGAAAAGGTGCCTTCGCAGTATACCTGGAGCCCTGGCATGCTGATATTGAAGATTATTTAGAACTAAAAAAGAATCATGGTAAAGAGGAAATGAGAGCCCGTGATTTGTTTTATGCCTTATGGATTCCTGATTTATTCATGCAGCGCGTGATGGATGATAAACCATGGTCATTATTTTGTCCCAATGAAGCCCCAGGTTTATATGATTCATACGGTCAACAATTTGAAAAACTATACCATCAGTACGAATCTGAAGGTAAAGCAAGAAAAACAGTGCGGGCACAGGAGCTGTGGTATCAAATTTGTCAAAGTCAAATCGAAACCGGTACACCATATCTATTATATAAAGATGCGTGCAACGAAAAATCCAACCAAAAAAATCTTGGAACGATTCGTTCTTCAAATCTTTGTACTGAAATTTTGGAATACACTTCCAAAGATGAAGTGGCAGTCTGCAATTTAGCATCTATTTCACTCCCTAAATTTGTTGAAAATAATACATTTAACTTTTCAAAACTTGCTGAAGTAACTAAGGTCATCACCAGAAACCTAAACCGAATTATTGATATTAATTATTATCCGATTAAGGAAGCCGAAAATTCAAATTTCAGACATCGCCCGATCGGTATCGGCGTTCAAGGCCTTGCCGATGCCTTTATATTAATGAGAATGCCATTTGATAGTCCGGAAGCAAAGCAATTAAATATTGAAATATTTGAAACTATCTATTATGCAGCCGTTCAGGAAAGTTGTGAATTAGCTAAACTTCACGGATCCTACGAAAGTTTTAAAGGCTCTCCGATGAGTCAGGGTCTATTTCAATTTGATCTTTGGAATGTTAGACCTCAAACCAATCGATGGGATTGGGATAAATTAAAAGCTGATGTCGTAAAACATGGCATGAGAAACAGTCTTCTCCTGGCACCTATGCCAACAGCCAGCACCAGCCAGATACTTGGCAATAACGAATGTTTCGAACCCTATACTTCCAATTTTTATACACGCCGAACACTATCCGGTGAATACATTGTCATTAACAAGCATCTGCTTGAAGATTTGGTTCAGCGGAATCTCTGGAATCAGGATATGAAAGAAATGCTAATGCTTCATAATGGCTCTATTCAAAATATTCCCGGAATACCTCAAGAACTCAAAAATCTTTACAAAACTGTTTGGGAGTTAAGTCAAAAAACCATCATCGATATGGCGGCAGATAGAGGAGCTTATATCTGTCAAAGTCAAAGTCTCAATTTGTTTTTAGAAAGTGCCACATTAAATAAATTAGGCTCTATGCATTTCTATGCTTGGAAAAAAGGCTTAAAAACCGGTATGTATTACCTGAGAACCAAATCTGCTGTGGATCCAATTAAATTTACACTCGGGGAAAAACATCAGAGAAAATTCGTTGAACAAATGGAACTAACTGATTCAGAGAGCAATATATTTGATTCAGAAAACACAAACCAGGTTAAGACGGAGGCGCCCCTTCGGGAAATGCTGGCAGCTGCCGAAGATACTGCAGTAGTGCAGGATGGTCAAATTTGTAATATGGATGAAGGATGTGTCTTTTGTCAGGGATAAAGAATCCAACCGTTTCCGGCTTGTACAACCATTTTTTGCATAGAAACTAAACTATTTCTCTTTCAACGAGTCAAATGATTGACTTCACTTAATTGTGAAGATTAATAGCTTAATGCACTGAATAAAATAGCCTAAATTTGCTAAATGTTTGATTTTTCACTATCCAATATAAATACGGATCAACCGACTCCAATAGCAATTCTATATGCTTTATTATTAAGTTTTATTCTGGCCGCTTTTATCTCCTATACTTACGAAAAAACTACAGGACACAACAGATCACCGGGACACTTTATTCAATCCATGATTTTGGGATCCATCATTGCTGCCATTGTGGCTCAATCAATAGGGGATAGCATTGGAAGAGGACTTGGAATGCTTGGTATTTTGGCGATGATACGATTCAGGACAAATTTGAATCAACCCAGAAACATGATTTTTATATTCGCATCGCTTGCAGTAGGAATAGCCTGTGGAGTATTTGCTTTTAATATTGCATTGTATGGCACCATCTTATTTTGCGGCATTGCATTTTTAATGGAATTTTCACCTCTAAGCAATTATCCCAAAAAAATGCATTCCCTTAGAATTAGTTTCGAATCAAATGATCAGGATTCAGAAAAATTCATCCAAGAATATTTAAATAAAATCAATCTTAAATCTGAATTAATACGCATTGATATTATAGCAGATAAAGTAAATATCAACAAAGAATATATTTGGGAAATTAAATCAAAAACATTGATTGATGAACAACAAATAATAACTGATCTAATGAGTTCTGAAAAAATCAAAACCCTGAAATTCAATATGAGAACAGAAGAAGAAAGTATATAATTAAACTTCTATAAAATGCAAAAATTAAAATTGAGCTTACTATTGCTCCTTCCATTAAGTCTATTTTCTCAAAAACTACCTACTGAACTCAGTTTTTCTGCAGATAATAAAAGGCTGATTTCCGGTGCTACAGAAGTAACCGGATTTTATAATCCTACAAAAATCCGAACAGTCGAATTGAGATTTGATCAACCAGATTATTGGGCGCAACTAACTAATAACTATACCAATAAAATTGATATTCCTGCCACCTTAATTTATGATGGTGTTAGTTATCCAAATGTTGGTGTGCGATTTAAAGGACAGACATCATACTCAAGGGTTAGCACTCAAAAAAAATCGTTTAATATTACGATGGATTTTATGGACCCAACACAAAATCTAAAAGGTTATGAAACACTAAATTTTAATAATTCATTCGAAGATAACAGTTATATCAGAGAAGTCTTTTATGAAAACATTACCAGATCTTTTTGTCCTTCGTTAAAAGCAAATTTTATCCATCTTTATATCAATGGACAAGACTGGGGATTATATCCCAATTTACAAGCACTAGATGGCGATTATACTAAAGAATGGTTTTTGAGCAATGATGGAACCCGCTGGAGATGCGAACGAGTTTCAATTCCTGGAGGCCCTCCTGGAGGTGGTGGATTTGGAGCCGGTACTTCGTCACTTAATTATCTTGGCGATGACACAACAAGTTACAAACCACATTATACATTAAAAAATACCACATTGGATAATCCTTGGGCTGACCTCGTAAGGGTTACCAAAGTATTAAATACAATACCTTTGAATCAACTGGAAGATACGTTAAATAAAGTATTTGATATTGACAGAGCGCTCTGGTTTTTAGCCAAAGAAATATTATTTGGTGATGATGATAGCTATGTGAATAAAGGAGGTATGGATTATTATGTAATCTATCAGAAAGATGTAGATCGTTTAATTCCTTTAGAATATGATGCCAATTCAGTAATGAAATCACAAACAGCGAGTTGGTCCATATTTTTAAAAGAAACAGATACAAAATTTCCATTGACCAATAAATTATTTGCGGTACCTGCTATCAGACAACGATATCTGGCTCATTTACGAACTATGTTTAATAAGGCCTTAGACTCGACTTATTTTAAACAAACTGTAGATGGGTATTATTCATTAATTGATTCTGTGGTTCAATCTGATCCAAAAAAATTGATGAGCTATAGTGCATTTCAAACTGAAAAAAATGTACTACTCAATTGGATGAGATCACGCAGAACCAATGTACTTAATAATTCAGAATTCAAACAAGTCGGCAATCAAATTTCCAATGTCCAATTGGCAACAGAAGGCATTCCTAATAAATTTCCAAATGAAAAACAAATGGCTCAGATAAGTGCTGTTGTTTCTGGTAGCAACGGAGCTAAAGAAGTGTATTTATATTACGCACCAGGATATGACGGATATTTTACTAAAATACAAATGTGGGATGATGGAAATCATAATGACCAAACAGCCAATGATGGTATATATGGTGCGTCTATTCCAGCTTTTCAAAATGGAGTCTTTGTGCGATATTACATTGAATCCATTTCAACAAATACAGCCGGAACCAGATACTATATGCCTGAAGGTGCGGAACACGACGTGTTTATTTATCAGGTAGAACTTAGTAATTCTATTAATAAAAATATTGTGATCAATGAATTAATGGCAACTAATCAATCATCAGTAGCAGATCAGGATGGTGAATTTGATGACTGGATTGAATTATATAATAAATCAAATCAAGCTATAGATATCAGTAACTGGATTCTAACAGACAATCCGACCAATCTGGACAAATACAGAATTCCAGCCGGTACTATTATGGCTCCAGACAGTTACCTTATTGTTTGGGCAGACGAAGATGGAAAACAAAATGGACTGCATGCAAATTTTAAATTATCCGCTTCCGGTGAAGAACTTAGTTTACTTGATTCACTTGGATACCTGGTTGATAAAATTACTTATGGACAGCAGGAAACTGATAAATCATATGCCAGAAAACCGAATGGTACGGGTAATTTTATCATTTCCAGCCATACTTTTAATAAAAATAATGACGGAATTACAAAATCATTTGATGAAAGTATAAGCACAATTAAAGTATATCCAAATCCTGCCAAACAATGGATTACTATAACCGGACTCGAAAATACGACCACAACTGAATTTAAATTGATCAATTCAATCGGTCAATTGGTTTATTCCGATTTTATCCATAACTCTGCAAAGATTGATGTTTCCAATTTACATTCTGGAATTTATCTTTTGCTTATTAAAAACGAACAAATAAAATTAATAATCAATTAAGCATTAAAAAATTGTTTAAGTTTAATTTTATCTATTTACTGGCAATTGCATTGCTTTTGGGTTTTTTGCCTTATCTTAAAAATAAATTAAGCAATTCAGATGAATTTTTTGGTATTGCAGAGAACCCTGTGCGAACTATCAACCATGATTACCCAATAGAAATTATTAAATTATTTAAGTATCAGGGAGAATTAGTCAAGTCGGGAGATACAATTATGCAAATCAGGCGTGTAGATCTTGAAGCTAAAAAGCATAATTTAAATTTTGAAAAATCAGAGCTCGAAAAAAAAATATTAACCGAGTTGGAAGAACATAAAAGTATTCAAAAAACGCTGGAAAACAAAAAGAATGAAATATTAAAAATCTACCAGCTCCGATTAAATGAAACCGATCGCAATTACAAATCACAAATTGAACTCGCCTCAAAAGTATTTGATTCTTCTGAGTTAATCCAGTTACAAAATTCCTATAATTATCAAATTAGTGATATCAATGCTAAAAAAGTACTCGAATTAAGTGATGTCAACTTAACATCTGCCAATGAATCATTGGAATATCTTGCCAGACAAGCTGAAAATAGAATCAGACTGCTAAAAATCCAGAAGGAGTTTGATCTGCTTCAAAAAACAGAACAAGGTCTTTTTGTTATTTGCCCGGAAGAAGGAATAATCGGGCAACTTGAATTAAATCCAGGTGATAAACTACAAGCTTATGCCAGTTTATGTAAAATTTATGGAATTCATCCAAATATTGTAACAATATATATTGGCGATAATCAATTGAGCAGTATAACTATCGGCGATTCAGTAGTGATTACCGGCCTTAACCTCAACCAATCCACCCTTACAGGCCATGTTAATGCACTTGGAACCAGAATTACAGCACTACCTGAGCGGTTAAAAAAAATACCTGAAATGCGGGCATGGGGCAGGGAAGTTCAAATCCAAATACCAGCTAAAAATGAATTACTACAAGGAGAAAAAGTCATTGTTCGGAAAAAATAATTTTAATCGAAGTAATGATAAATATGTTTTTAAAACACAGAATGTTTTTTCTTAACTTTTGGATTTCTATCTATTTTGGGTTTTATTGTTTAGAATTACAGGCTCAGAATATTTATAAAGACTTTTTATTAAATCCAACTCGTTCAGCTGTCGATTCAGTTTTTACAACATGGTCAGAATACTATTCGGGAAGCATATTAACGCGACCATTAATTAATAGAATCGAATTAAGATCAGAAACAAGAGAATTCCGTATTGACAAACAAGAATATACATTTCGAGTAAGCACTTCCAGCCCCTTGTTTAATTCCTATCAAAAAAAAATCAATAAAATTGAAACTCAAAATATTGATCTACTTCGAAGATCAAATTATGCGTACGAAATCTATCAGAAATATAAGCTCATTGGTAAAATTGAAAACTTGAAATTAAAAATTATTAATTTAAAATCAGAGCTTGATATTTTGGGAAGTCTGATACAGGTTAATAAAAATCCCGTCCTTAACTTAAGTAAATTCAATTATGAATCTTATTATAATTCACTAATAAAATACAATAAAGTAGAATTTGAATTGTCAGAATCTCAATTTGAATATGAACAATTAGCAAAGGAAGTGATCGGCAGCACAAGCTCGACTCAGCCAAATATTATTATAGCTAGCATTCATTCAATATATGAATATGTTTCAAGTTACACACCTGAAGATATTTCAATCGAAGATTCAATAAACTACAATGATCTGGAAATATCCCGGCTTGAAATGAATCAACGCCAAACTAATGAAAACAAGCTACTTGATCATGTTCAATTACGATATCAATCCGATCCGGAAGAATTACTAAACCGCAAACTATCATTGGGTATAGGACTAAGAATACCTGGCTTGATAAAAAATAAATATTTGACTGATGAATATAAAATTAAAAGCATTAAAGCGACATTAAATCATCTTTCATCACGGGATAAGAATCATGAAAAAATTAATGAAATCACTCTTAAATTAGAAAGTCTCAAACATCAATTTGAGTTTATATCTAAACAGCAATTATCGTTATCTGAAAAATTTAAATCAGAAGAAATTTTTAAATCTAATCCTTCAGATTTTGATATACTCCTTGAAATTAAACTCCAAAACATCAATCATACAAAAATAATAAATCAAATAAATGCAGAGTGCCTTATGCTTTTTGTAGATTTCTTATATTTAACAGACCATTTTTCTTCTCAAAGTAATTTATTTTATCTTAGTTTACCATTTTCATTTTTATAAAAATATTAAACTGATTAAAATTATTAATCTTTTAAATAGCACGATACCAGATCCGATAAATAATCTAAATCAAAAAAATGATTCGTTTTTTCTTCATATACATTTTTAGCTGCACATCAATAATTCTAGTCCATTCACAAAAATATTCGATATCTGGAATAGTAAAAGATGAACACTCAAACCCCATGACAGGAGTTTATGTTGAACTTAACCAAGTAGCAACACAACGGAAATCAACTGAAATGACAGATTCAAACGGAAAATACATATTTCCAAATCTGGAAAGTGGTGAATATCTGATTAAAATAAAGTTAATAGGATATGAGCATAAAGAATTAGCAATAAATGTAACAACATCTGACGTTCGTATTGATCCGATAAATTTAGAAATATCTTCAAAAAATCTATCAGAAATAGTGATCAATGAAAAAAAACCAATCGCTAAACTAATCAATGATACGATACAATATGATGCTAATTCTTTCAAAGTACTGAAAGACGCTACAGCAGATGAATTAGTCGATAAAATTCCTTCAATGACCAGGGATCAAGGTGTCTTAAAATCACAAGGAGAAGAAATAAAACAGGTCTTGATTGACGGAAAACCATTTTTTGGTAATGATCCAAATTTATCATTAAAAAATTTACCCGCTGAATTGATAGATAAAGTACAAATATTTGATCAGCAAAGTGAGCAATCTCAGTTTACCGGTATCAATGATGGAAATACCATAAAAACGATCAACATTGTAACTAAAGCTGGTATGAATAACGGACAATTTGGAAAATTATATTTCGGATATGGCGATGAAGAAAAATACCAATTAGGGGGTAATTTTAATTATTTTGACGGAGACCGGAGAATTAGCTTAATCGGAATATCAAATAATATAAACATTCAAAATTTTTCGATAGATGACATTTTAGGTGCTATTGGATCCGGGCAGGGGACTCGCTCAAGAGTTGATAACAGAGGCGGACCATCAAGATCAGGATATGATTCGAGAAGAGATGGCCGCGGTGGTTCTTCAGGCCCGGGAGACTTTTTGGTTTCATCAAATAATGGAATAACTAAAACTCATGCCATTGGACTTAACATTTCTGACAAGTTAGGCTCCAAATTTGAATACACTATTTCCTATTTTTTTAATCAAACCAATAATTTTGTTGATAATGAATTAAACAGAAACTATTACAATGACACTTTTCAACATGTATACTCTGAAATTAATCATTCAAATCCTTTTAATACCAATCACAGGTTAAATGGCCGGTTTGAATATAAAATTGATAGTTTTAATTCAATTTTATTTCGACCAAGAGTTACGTATCAGTCGAACAATTCTCACTTTGAAAGTGAATTTAAAACAGTACAGCGCTATATAATTAACAATGTTTCGAATAGCGCTACAGAGTCAGATGGAAAAGGATTTAATACATCCAATAATTTATTATACAGGCATAAATTTATCAAACCTGGAAGAACTATTTCTTTAGATTTAAACTCCAACTTTGCTCCTAGAGATGAAAAATTTTATCAATCATCCTTTTCAGAATACCTTTCCGGCTCCCAAACAATCTATGATACTATACTGCAAAGACAATTTAAAGATTATTCTAAGTGGAGTATGAGTTCTAATCTTGAGTATACAGAGCCCATAAGTTTACAAAGTTCCTTGTCAGCAAATTATCGCTATAGCTTCGGAAATGACCAATCAAAATTTGAAACATTTGACATTTTAAATGAACCTGGAAACATGGAGGTACTTAATTCCAGTCTTAGCAATGATTTTAAAACATTTAATAGAAGCCATCAGACTGGACTGTCTTATCAATACAATAAGCCACAAGTTTGGAATATTAATATACGGTTTAACTGGCAAATAAGCTCTTTAGAAAAAGAACAATTTTTTCCCAATTCATTAAAATTATCCAAGAATTATTATGCGATACTACCATCGCTATTTGCCAGATATTCGATTACAAAAAGTAAAAACTTTCATCTATTTTACCGTACAAACACACAACTTCCAACAGTAACACAATTACAAAATGTTTTGGATAATTCCAATCCAGTACAATTAAAAATTGGCAATCCAGAATTAGAACAAGCCATTACTCACAATTTTAATATTCGATATACTGCCAACAATTCCAATGCCACTATATTATACCTGATGGCCGGAGGCAGCTTTACAAGCAATTCTATTACCAATCAATTATATTTAACAAACCGAAATCACCCTGCTTTTGTTACCTATAATATTTTCAATGGCGTTCAGCTTATCGTTCCAGTAAATTCTAAAACTACAAAACAGTTTAGATCGTTTGCATCCTACACAATTCCATTGACAAAAATTAAATGTAATTTATCATTAGATGGCTCCTATATTTATTCAGAGAATCCAGCCCTTATTGATGATTTATTATATTACTCTTACCAAAATAACTTTAGTTTCGGTTTTTCTCTGACAAGCAATATTAATGATAAAGTAGATTTTACGATTCAATTCCGACCATCTTATAATACATACAACAGCAGTGATTTAATTAATAATTATTTTTTATTTGACCAAAGGTTAAAATTTAACTGGCTATTTGGAAAAAAGAATATCGTGCGCCTGGAGTTTAACTCAAGGTTTAATGAAGATTTAAGTACTGGATTCAATGAAAATATTTACTTGCTCAATTTGGTTGCAGGAAGAAAGTTATTTAAAAATGAACGCGGAGAAATTTCTCTGGGCATAAATGACATTTTTAATCAAAACAAAAATATTCAGCGCAACATTTCTGAATACTATATAGAAGATAACATAAGTAATATTATACAGCGTTTTTTTATGTTGTCATTTACATACAATATTCGCCATTTTAATTCAGGCAAAAAATCACAACCAGGCGAACCCAGGGAATTTGATAGAGGCCACTGGAGATGATAACAGAATTTCGTTTCAAGCTTTTTGAATAAGTAAATTCTTTAAATAATTCATACCTTCTACTGCGTTCATTGGAAGAATATTCAAAGTATTAACGTGTTGCATTTCATAACTTCTTGCCGGCTTAGGATCAATGTAATACACATGGCAATTTTCTTTTGCAAAACCAACCAGACTAGCGGCAGGATAGACTTGAAGTGAGGTACCAATAACCAATATAAAATCTGCCCGTTGCACAATCGCAATGGCAATTTGTAAATTAGGCACTTCCTCACCAAACCAAACTATATGCGGTCGTAATTGAAATCCTTTTTCACAACAGTTTCCTAATAATATATCCTCTGTACAAGAATAAACTAACCGTTCATCGAAGGAGCTCCGGGACTTTAATAATTCGCCATGCAAATGCAAAACATTCCTACTGCCAGCACGCTCATGCAAGTCGTCTACATTTTGAGTAATTATATGTACATCAAAATAAGACTCAAGTTGTGCCAATGTAAGATGTGCGTCATTTGGCAAACTATTTAATAATTGCCTTCTTCTTTGATTATAAAAATCTAATACCAACGAGGGATTTTTCATCCACGCCATCGGAGTTGCTACATCTAAGACATTATAACCTTCCCAAAGACCATCTGCGTCCCGAAAGGTTTTAATTCCACTTTCAGCACTAACGCCGGCACCTGACAATACCACCAGACTTTTTTTCATGATTTAATATATCTAATGGCAATTGATAAAGACTCAATGACGTCGCTTGGCAATATACTTTCTTCTGAAAATTTTTCGCTTGCCAGATCGGCAGCCAAGCCATGCAAATAAACAGAATACAAACAAGCTTCAAGTATATTATAACCTTGAGCCAATATTGAAACAAGAATTCCACTTAAAGCATCCCCGCTGCCGCCTTTGGCAAGGCCGGTATTACCCGTACCATTAAAAAAAACTTTAGCGTCCGGACAAACGATGGCTGTATATCGTCCTTTCAAGATGATATGTATATTATGGTATCTTGCTTTTTCAATTGCTAATTTTAAGCGTTCAAAACCATTTTTTGATTTTCCAAATAGCCGATCGAATTCTCCTACATGAGGACTAATGACGCATGTGGAATCCAATAACTGAAGCCATTTATTTTTGGCAAGAATATTTAATGCGTCAGCATCTAAAATTTTTGGAACACTGTGATTCAAAAGAACTAATTTCAATTTTTCTTCATACTCGGAAGAAAAACCCATTCCAGGACCCAGCAAAATTGAAGTGTATTTTGAATAATCTATAATAGATTCTTCAATAAAGATTGCTTCAGGTATTCTGATCTGAACGATATTTCTGTTTTCCTTCACGGAATGAACACTACATAAACCGCAGCCGCTGTGTAAGCATGCTGTTGCAGCCAATACGACGGCACCTGCCATACCTTTCTTCCCACCAATAATTAATGCGTGACCGAATTTTGTTTTCCAGTCAAAAAGCTTACGCGGCTTATAAAGTGATTTGATATCAGATAATTCAAGATAGGATAGTTGAGCAGGATTCTTATTTACAAAGTCCGATTCAAGTTGTATATCTCCAATCACCAGCTTTCCACAATGACGTCCTGTGTCGGGAATCAATTGACAAAGTTTAAGATTTTGAAATGTTAACGTGTAATGTGCTTCAATATACTTTTCTGAAAATTGATCAATAAACATACCAGACGGAACGTCGACTGAAATAACTATCCGGGAAGAATCATTTATTAAATCAATCCAGCGGTTGAGATTTTGATCTGGCAGTCTATTAAGTCCATAACCTAAAATGCAATCGATTATGATGCAATTCTCATTTTTCTGAATTTCATCAAATGCGCGATTTTCTGTTCTAATAATATCCGTCAGCTGAAGTTCAAGTTTGGAATAATTTATTTTAAAATCTTCAGAATCTTCTGGAGATAGTTTAATTAAAACAACACTAACTGAAAATAATTTGTCAAGTAATAAGCGAGCAATCGCAAGTCCATCTCCACCATTGTTGCCGTTTCCACAAAAAATAATAATCTTTTGTTTTGTAGAAAATTCCCGACAAAACCAATTTACAAAAACTGTGGCCGCGCGTTCCATCAAGTCAATTCCCTTCATGTTTTGATTCATTAAGGTGTATTTATCCCATTCTTTTAGCTTTGAAGCAGGATATACAGGGATCATATCAGAATAAGAATTTAATTGTAAATAAAGCCAAATTAGTGCAATAATTGGACAAAAATAAGTGTCAATGGTTCTGAGCTTTTGATTCTATTCTGCTGCTACAAAATATTTGATAAAATATTTGAATATATCCATTGATTTAGCTAATATTGCTAATCCTAAGGATATCCATAAATTTGTCCGTCTTTTCAGTATTCAAACAAAACATTTATTTAACTAATTATTAATCAAGTCATTATGCTCATGAGGCATATCATTATTGTTATTGTAATTGGCTTCCTAAATACCTACTTTGTATTTGGACAGGACATTCATTATTCACAGTTTTATTATAACTACCCAAGCCAAAGTCCCGTCCAGGCTGGGCTTTTTCAAGGAGACCACCGAATTACAGCTAATTACCGAAATCAATGGCAATCTGCCCTTGTTCCCTATTTAAGTTTAAGTTTATTTTATGATAGTAAAATAAAATTCAGGAGCGGAGATGATTATATTGGTTTGGGTATAGGCATCGATTATGACCGCGCCGGGGACTCCGAACTTAGTCTAAGCTCTTTAAATATTGCCCTTAATTATGGCTTAACTTTTCAAAAAACACATCGAATTATTGTTGGCATAAGTCCAAATGTTGCACAAAGAAGACTATCTGATGAAAATTTAAAATGGAATAATCAGTGGAATGGAGATAAGTTCGTAAAAAATTTGCCCTCAAAAGAAAGCTTTAAATTATCCGGAGACTTTTTTATGGATTTATCAGGAGGCCTGGCTTATCAATACACCAAAACTAAAAGATCAAAACTGTTAATTGGCGGATCCATGTTTCACATTTTAGAGCCCAATCAAACTTTTTATGGCATTAGTCAAAATAAAGTAAAGCTACCCATGCGATTGGTTTATCATGTAAAATTGGACATTGGAATTGGCAATCATATTGATTTAATATTAAATGGTCAATATCAGGAACAAGAACATTATCAGGAAAAAATGGCAGTGGGAATGATTCGAACTTATTTAAACCAAAATCCTGGTATCAAGCTAAATTTACTTACGGGTTTCGGCATTCGTTTGGGTGATGCCATTATTCCGGTAATTGGTGTTGAATACAAAGATTGGTTAATTTCAGGCTCATATGATATTAATACATCAGGCTTTAAAGCTGCCACAAACAAAAGAGGTGGACTTGAGCTTGCAGTGCAATACCATTTCAGATCTGTAGAACCCGTAGGAGTATTTAGAAAATGTCCTGTGTATTAAAAGAACATGATGAGAATTAATGTCAAAACGATATCACTTCTATGTTTAATATTCCTGAGTTCGAATATTCTCACTCAGTCATTAAACAAATACAAAGAATTAATCACACAATATATTAGTGCTGAAGATCACTATGCTGCCTATCACAAAATCATTGAAGCCATGAAGTATGAATCTGAAGTTGATTCATTTCAGTATCTGGCCGGTGTATCTGCATTACAATTAAACGCATATGCAAAAGCGACCAAACATTTTAAACTTCTGATTGGTAAGAGTTTTGTTGAACGACATCCTGAAGTAGAGTTTTATTTGGCAGAGTCCCAATATTACCAGGCTTATTATTCTGACGCATTAATTTATTATAATTCTTTTCTTGTCAACACAAATCCTGATTCCGATCTGGGTAAATTGACGGCCAAGCGAATCCAATCCGTTGCATGGGCCAGGGAAAACATGAAAATCAAGAATTCCTTAATATCTGTAAAAAAATTAGAAAATCATATCAACACAAGTGAAAATGAATTTAGTCCTTTTGTTCGGGATACATTTTTGTACATAAGCTCTCAAAATTATTATGAAAAAACCAAAAAAGGAAACGTTGCAAAAAACTCTGGTAGAATTATCCGCTATAATCTCAATAACTTAACACCACTTGAGCCAGAACCCGGAATGACTGAGGAAAATATACACATGGCACACGCTTGTTTTAATCACGACGGCAGTAAAATGTTTTTTACAGTCTGCCAATATCAGGAAAATAAAACAATACTTAATTGTGATCTTTATGTCAAATTTAAACATGGTAGCACATGGGGTGAAAAAATAAAAATGCCCGAACCGGTCAACCGTAATAATTACTCAACAACGCAGCCGAACGTAGCAATTGATCCAGAAACCGGACTTGAGAAGTTATTTTTTACAAGTAACAGACCAGGAGGAAAAGGAGGATATGACATCTATTCTGTTTATCTAAATGAAGGTAATTTAACAACAGAGCCAGAAAATCTGAACTTTATAAACACAGAAGAAGATGAATTTAGTCCATACTTTAATACACAAAACAATGTAATTTATTTTAGCAGTAAAGGACATATTGGATTTGGCGGCCTTGATATATTTAAATATTCTTTTAAAGGTAAAGAAGCAAACCAAATTATTAATCTTGGAGCGTCTATAAATAGTAGTTACGATGATTTATATTATTCTGAGGATGGTACCAAGAGAAAAGCATTTATGGTTTCCAATAAACCAAGCTCAAGTTTTTTAGATGAAAACTTACAAGCTTGTTGTTTTGACATATACAGAATAAATTACATCCCTGCTACTATCGATTTACTTATCAACACTTATGATCGCTATGATTCTTCACTGATCAATAATGTATTGATCCGAATTGTAGATATTACAGAAGATTCTACAAAAGATTACGTGGAAAGACTGAGTGACCAGTTAAATAATAAATTTAAAATTTCTGAAGATAAGAAATATCAAATAATTGGAAGTAAATCTAACTGGGTATCCGATACAACTTATTGCAATGCCGTTGATCTTGAAGACTTAAGTGCCATTACGAAAAATCTTTACCTTACTGAAATAAAATCATTATTTGCAGAAACTTTTGAGCGGACAACCAATGTACCGATTAAAGGTGCAACTGTAGAGTTATGGGATTTAGACAATAATACTTTATTAAAAACAAGTACAAGCCTTGACAGTAATTTATTTGATTTTAAATTATTAAAAGGTAAAAATTATAAATTAGTCGCGAGTAAAAACAAATATGAACCTGCCATTATACTAATAACTCCAAAAGAGACTTCGGCAGAACCAAGCTTAAACCGAAAATTATTTCTTGAGTTAAAAGCGATTGCAGACTTAAGAAAACTATTACCTATTCGCTTGTTTTTTGAAAATGATATGCCTGATCCAAGATCTGATTCAGATACAACCAAAGTGGGTTTTTTGGACATTTATGAAGATTATTATAATCGAAAAGTGACTTATATCAATGAATTTACCGGTAAAATGAAAGGGCTTAAAAAACAAAATGCCATATTAGAAATAGATACCTTTTTCGAACAGAATGTCAGAGCGAATGCCGAGAAACTAAAAATTTTCATGGATAAATTATTAATTATTCTTGAAGAAGGACATGGCATCGATATATTTTTAAAAGGTTACGCATCGCCCAGGGCAAAATCAGAATACAATCAAAAATTATCATCCAGAAGGGTTTTTAGCGTAAGAAATGAATTTGATAATTACAAAAATGATGCATTTCACGATTTTATAATAAATCGCGATTTTAAAATTAAAGAAATACCTTACGGTGAAGCCTTTTCATCCAGTGATGTCAGTGATAGTTTAGAAGATACTAGAAATTCCATTTATAGTTTAAAGGCTGCCTATGAACGAAGAGTGGAAATTCTGGAAATTTTGAAAGGAGTTGAAGAATAATAATTAGAACTTATGAAAAAAAGTATTCAGCTGAAACCCATCTTGATTTTAAGATATTTATTAATACTTAGCTTTATGTACCTTCTGATACCTGAAGGTAAATCCAGTCATATTGTTGGAGGAGAAATGACTTATAAATGCCTCGGTGGTCAATCGTATGAAATCACCTTAACATTAAGAAGAGATTGTTTTAATGGAAGTCCGGAGGCAGCTTTTGATGATCCGGCGCATATCGGCATATTTGATGGGGAGGGAAACCAGGTTAGAAACCTTGGACAGTTTGGTATCATTTTATTACCTTTTCGAAAGGATGATACATTGAATGAAATATTAAAAACAGAATGTGAAGTAATCGGTGGTGACGTTTGTGTACATACTACTACTTACAGGGCTAAAATTGAATTACCATTCAGAGCAGGTGGATACATCCTTGCTTATCAACGCTGTTGTAGAAACAAAACCATTACCAATATTATTGAACCGGAGTTGGCCGGAGCCACATACAGTATGGTTATCTCAGAAGATGCATTGCGGTATTGTAATAAAGGTCCAAAATTTGGTCCATTTCCTCCTATTTACATTTGCGGAGACAGCAACCGGTCAATAATTTTTGACGCGTCATTATTCGATGAAGAAGGGGACTCCTTAGTATATACTTTGTGTGTACCTTATGCTGGTGCAGACACGGCAAATTCTAAACCCACAAGGCCTAGCAAACCGCCATTTCCACTTATAATGTACAAACCACCATTTAGTTTAAATGATTTGTTAGGTGGAAATTCTAATCTACAGATTGATCGTCATACAGGCATTATTACCGGTCAGCCCAATGCAATCGGCCAATATCTGGTCGGTATATGTATTGAAGAATATCGCAATGGAAAAATTCTTTCAAGACTCAGACGAGACTTTCAATATAACGTAAGATTTTGTACGACAAATCCCGTTTCAAATTTTGATGCAGATAATACTGTTTTGTGTGTAGGAGATAGTGTTGTAAATTTTACAAATAAAAGCGTCCGATCCAGAGATTATACATGGCTTTTTGATTATCCAAGAAATACCTTTATTTCTAAAGATACTAACCCAACGTTTAAATTTCCAAAACCTGGAAAATATACAGTTGCATTGATAGCTGAAAGAGCCAAAGATTGTATTGATACATCCTATCAGGAGATATTACTCTATGGAGATGGTTTGTTGAAAAGTGATTTTGATGTGTTGTATGGTTCTTGTGATGATAGTATTGAAATTTCTTTTATTGACAAATCCGTAGATTCATTATTAAAAGTAACACACTGGAATTGGTTTTCCCAATTGAAAAACAAAATACAAACGTCAACAAAACAAAATCCTAAATACACATTTAGTGATACAGGACGCTTGTTTGTCAGTCTTATTATTACTTCTGAAGGAGGATGCACAGATAGTATCGAAAAAGAATTTAAATTAAACAGATTAAGACCTGATTTTATATCTGAAAAAATCCCAATTTGTACTGGTGAATCCACTAAACTCATATCAAATCCTGATTCCCGATTTAAATATACCTGGTCTCCATCTACTGATTTAAGTTGTGACGATTGCCCTGATCCGGTGGCAAGTCCAAAGCAAGATATCATGTATAAAGTAACCATTACAGATGGCAATTGTATTGAAGAAGATTCAGTGCTCGTTAAAGTGTCAACCTTGCTTGATATTGATATTGCCGGTGATACTATTATATGTAGTGATACTGTAAATTTATTTGCCATTGGAGGAATTGAAAGTTCAGTAGAGTGGTCTAATTCTCCGGAATTTAAAGATATTCTGGAATCAGGTAGCTTTAATTTTACGACCAATCTCACAGGTAAACAGACTTTTTATGTGCGTGCCAGAAGTGCCGCCAATTGTCCAGGTCTTGACAGCATCAGCATCAATAATGAAAAAGTAATTTTTTCAGTGAGTATTGATTCAATAACGGTTTGTGAAGATGATACTTTTAATGTTAAATTAAACAATTTACGACCCGAACATCAGGCAACCATTACCTGGTTTCCTGAAAATCAAATACTAACTGGTCAGGGAACAGACAGCATTTATTCAAAATTTCCCGGATGTGGTCTTTTTAAATTAAATGTACAGTTAGAAAATCAATTTGGATGCCATGCCAATGATTCCGTAGATATAAGAGCGATTTGCAAACCGATTGTTGATTTTTCTACCAATAAGAATTGCGACAATACCTTGGTAAGCTTTACCAATTTAAGTTCTACTGGTAATTATAAATGGAATTTTGGAGACAGCACAGAATCAAATGAGAAAAACCCAATTAAGATGTACCAGAATCCTGGCACCTATACAGTAACCTTACATGTCCAGGCGGAATGTAAAAATGAAATCACTAAAGTGATTGATGTAGGATTTATTCGGGTAAGTATTAAAGACCGTGTAATCAGTTGTAATGGCATTCCTGTGAAACTCAATGAAAATCCAGATACTAATTATAATTATTTATGGACTCCAATCAAGGGATTAGATGACCCGACAAGTCCAAATCCTACCGCATCAGTAACAGAAACAACTGTATATCAGGTAAGGATCGTGGATAAAAAATTAGCCGATTGTTTTATTGACCGCAATGTTACTGTGTTTGTACCACCCCCGATTAATCTTAAAACAAATAAAGACACCATATTATGCGTAAATGACACAGTTGTACTAAGAGCAACCACAGATGGATTGGCAAACATAGAATGGACAGATGAAATTGGCATTTTATTGGGATCGGGTTATAATTTAAAAAGATTATTCAGGGATTCTATGCTTGTATTTACGTACGCTACGGATACATATGGCTGTGGAGTAAAAGATTCTTTTCGTATTATACCAATTCAGAAGAATACAAAAATTGAGGGCAAGAAAAATTTGTGCCCAAAAGCCGTAGGAAATATTAAATTTATTAATTTGGATGGTCATCGTTATAATTTAGACTGGCGGCCAGGCAAATGGATCGTTAATGACTCTAATAAAGCGTCGATTTATGTTAGTCCAGTCGATACTACGGTATTTTATTTAAATATGATTAATGAATATGGATGTATTTATTCTGACAGTTTTCAAGTGGATATCAGCCGGTTCGAACCACCCTTACAGGCATATGCTGAAGAAGATACCATTTATTTAGGTCAATCAACAATACTGCATGTAAACAAAGGTTACAGTAATTATAATTGGATCATTCCTTACAATCTAAGTTGCACAGATTGTACTGATCCCGTTGCAAATCCAGATAATTCAATATTATATACCGTCGAAGCAACAAATGCAGATGGATGCATCGACCGGACGGATGTAGTTGTTTATGTAATAAAACCAAAATGCGATGAAAGTGACATCTTCATGCCTAATATTTTTAGTCCCAACAATGATGGTGAAAATGACATCCTGTCTATCAGAAGTAATTTTTTAGAATCGGTTGAACTCTATGTATATAACCGTTGGGGCCAAAAAGTATTTGAGACAAAGGATATCAATTATTGGTGGGATGGCAAATTTAATGGGATCGATTTGGCGCCTGATGTCTATGGATATTATTTTAAAGTTCAGTGTGTTGACGGGAAAACATATGCCAAAAAAGGCAATGTGACCTTAATAAAATAAATTTAATCGCTTTTTAGCAATATTTTGATATTTTTGTAATAGTATTCTTTGTAGATTGCTTAGAATAATAATTACATCCCATTGCTGATTCACATACGAAATAGTAAATATTCTATTAAAAGCTACTCATTATTAGCTAATAATAAATATTTAATTTATTTAATAAATAACTGTGTGAATATGAAAAACTACCTTTCCATATTATTGGTTCTTTTCTGTTTTAACGCCAGTTTTTTGAACGGACAAGATATTCACCATTCACAATTCTATAATAGCCCATTAAATCTAAGTCCCGGACTTACCGGGGTATTTAATGGTGACCAACGCGTAACCATCAACTTCAGACGCCAATGGTTTATCGATAATATTGTACGTTATATGACGGTAACTGGTTCGTTTGATATGAAGTTTATTCCAAAAAAATGGAAAACGAAAGGTCATTTTAATGGAGGTTTAATTTTTAATTATGATCAGGCCGGGGATTCAAAAATGGGTCTTGCACACCTTGGGCTCAATATATCCTACACCTATCCCTTAAATACTAATAATATTATCACTTTAGGTGGCCTAATTGGTCTTTCACAAAGGAGATTTAATCCGGATGAATTGCAATGGGACGCTCAATATGTAAATGACATTTTTGATCCTACACTTCCGAGTGGGGAAAATCTGGCAAAAACATCAAATAACTTTATGGATGTATCAGCCGGCATCAATTATCGTTGGCAAAAATCCAAAAGGACGAAAATTGATTTCGGTGTAGCGGCATTTCATTTAAACGGTCCTAATCAACAATTTTTTGGACAATCTCTTGCTATCAAATTGCCTATAAGATTAAATTTAAATATTACTCCTAATTTTCAAATTACTAAATACATTGATTTATTACTTCATGCTCAATATCAAAATCAGAAACCATTTGAAGAAACGGTATTTGGAGCTTATGTAAAATTCCATTTAAATACGCAACGCGGAAAAGAACTTAAATTTTTATTAGGAGTTAGTGACCGGATTAATGACGCCATTATACCTAAGATAGCAGTTGAATGGACTGATTGGTATGTTGGAGTAAGTTATGATATTAATAATTCTGGTTTTGACAGATATACATTACAACGCGGAGGTCCAGAATTTTCCCTGATTCATATTTTAACCAAATCACATCCTTTAAAATTATTAAAATCTTGTCCGATCTTCTAATAGGAAGAATTATTGATATGAAAGCATTTTACATTTTATCGATTTGTATTTTTAGCTTACTTCGTTTAGATGGACAAAGTTTATCCAGAGTATTGGAAGCCGCTGAAAAATCAAAAGCTTCAAAAAATTATTTCGATGCTTTTTATAAATTCCAGGAAGCTCTTGAATTTGAACCCCAGAATATACATTTTTTATATAAAGCGGCTGAATCCGCCAGATTGTTAGGTGCCTATAAATTGTCTTCTCAATATTACGATGCTGTATTAAAACACGAAGATAATGGTGTTTACCCTCAATCAGCATTTTGGTCCGGACAAATGAAACAAATACAAGGTGATTATGCCAATGCAATAACATCGTACAAAATATTCGAGTCTGAGCATTCCGGTGAAGAAGTCAATCTTCAATCAATTGCAAAAAAAGAAATTCTTGCATGCGAGTGGGCCTTGACTCAGGTGAATAATCCTGTAAAAGGTGTTGAATTAATTCGACTAAATGAAATGATCAACTCACCTTATTCGGAATTTGGTCCTGTGTTAATTAACAATCATTTAATCTATTCTTCACTTCGTTTTGAAAACAAGAAGTCTGAATATATTCCTAAACGGTATGTTTCGTCGTTATTAAAATCAACAAATTACAATACCTCAATTAAATTTATTGCTGACACGTTTATTGAGGCAGGTTTAAATTTAGCGCATTCAACATTTAATCCCTTTCATTCTAAAGTATACTATACCATATGCGAGGATTTAAATGACCATGACAAGCGCTGCGATATTTATTATAGCACCATAAATAAAGATAGCACCTGGAATAAAGGCATCAAATTACCAGAACATATAAATAAAGCGGGATTTACTTCCACACAACCAAATCTTGCTTTTGATCGCGATAAGAATATGGAGGTCTTGTATTTTGTTTCAAACAGACCTGGTGGTAAAGGCGATTTGGACATTTGGTATACATATATTGACAGCCTCAATAATTATTCAGAGCCCATTAACTTTACGGAAATAAATACCAACCAGGATGATATTACCCCCTTTATGCATAGTAAATCGAAGACATTTTACTATGCATCAAAAGGTCATTTGGGTATGGGCGGATTTGATGTATACAGTTCTAAGGATCTGAATAATCGTTGGGGTATACCTAAAAACCTTGGTGTACCGATTAATAGCAGTTTTGACGATTTATATTATCTCATTACAGATAAAGACACTTTGGCCTTTATGGCTTCCAACAGGACAGGTACTTTGTTTTTAGATGATGCAACAGAAGCATGTTGCCTTGACTTATTTAAAGTAAAAATACAATCCTGTGAAATAAAACTGGACGCATTGGTTTATAATTTTTATACGCAGGCTGCCATTCAAGGTGCAACTGTAAAATTATTTGACCTCGACAGACCGTATGCCGAACCTATTATAATAACAAATGATAGTACTAACAAATTTAGCTATCAAATTCTATGTGATAAAAATTATAAATTAGTTGCTTCTAAACTTAATTATTTACCAGATTCCGTGACATTATATTCCGGACAACCAGGTGAAACTCCATCCATTACCAAAAAGCTATTCTTAAAACCAAGCATTGCATCGCTTGAAGTTACGACGTTTAATAAAAACTCAGGACTAGCATTAAATGGAGTACTGGTTGAGTTAATCGATCTAGACGATCCAACCAGCCTTCCTATTAAAATACAAAATGATACAGGTAATTTGTTTTTCTTTCCTGTAAAACCATGTCATAAATATAAAATCACAGGATCCAAAGAAGATTTTGCATCAACACAGCTAGTATTTACAGTCGAATGTGGTGCTGATGGAGTAATAAAACAAAAACTTTACCTGCCATCAATATTATTTAGCTTTTTACCTGTTAGTTTATACTTTAATAATGACAGACCAAATCCTGCAACACTTAGCTTAACAACGCCAAAAAAATATTCACAGACTTACAAAGAATATATTAAGGAACAGGCTTTATTTAAAAAGAATTTCGAAAAAATTTCAGGGCCATTGCCAGATTCGGTAGAAAATGCCATGGATTCGTTTTTTAATGCAGAAGTAACCAACGGTTACAACAAATTTAAAGAGTTTTTAAAAGTTCTAGAACATGATTTAAAACGCGGTAAGGTTTATGTGATATTTGTAAAAGGTTTTGCATCGCCATTGGCAAAAAGTAAGTACAATTACAATTTATCGCAGAGAAGAATAATATCCATTTACAATGAATTCCACGCCTATAATAATGGCGTATTGAATAAATATATCAAAAACGGACAACTTAAACTTGATCAAAAACCATATGGTGAGTCAACAGCTCCTCCCGGTATCAGTGATTTAAAATCAGACTTAAAATCAATATATACAGTAGAAGCCTCTCGAGAACGTAGAGTCGAAATAATTGAAATTAAAGAATAGTTAAATCAACAATTATGAACTCCATTTTAATTTCATATATTATCAACCCCATCATAAAAAAGATTAATTACTTACTGATAATCTTATGCATTTTATTTATTCAAATTGAATCCCTTCATGCCACACATATAGTTGGAGGGCAGCTTAATTACAGAAATTTAGGAAATGGTTATTTTGAAATAATTTTAATCGTGAGAAGAGATTGCGCACACGGAACTGAGAAATTTGATGCGCAGGCCAAATTAGGCGTATTTTATAATGTAGCTAACTTTCCAAGAGTGGTTACCCCGGGTTCTGGTGTTCTAGATGGTGTTGCTTTGTTGGATTTGGTAGAAGTTAATACAATAATGCCAAATCTTGACAGTATATGCCCATTGCACTTTGAAAGAGTATGTGTTCAGCAAGCTGAGTACCGAAAAAAAATATTTTTGAGATATGATATCAGGGGTTATTTACTTGCATATCAACGTTGTTGCAGAAATGCCAACTTAGATAATATTATTGATCCACTTGAAACTGGATCCACATTCGAAACTACAATAACCGCTTTAAATTGGAGAGCAGGACATTCTAATCCGGCATTTAAAGATTCTTTATCTTTTCCACCAATTTACATTTGTCGTGATAAACCATTTACCTACGATCACAGTGGTATAGATTATAATAGTGATTCACTGGTTTACAATTTTTGTACCCCATTAAAAGGCCATACTAAAGAAAGTCCGGAAGGGCGCCCCACACCACCTTTTTCTCAAATTACCTGGAAAACTCCATACAGCTTATCAAATTTAATCGATGGCAATATTTCTATCAATCAGATGACAGGTCAAATTACAGCAACTCCCAACCGGGATAGTCAATATCTGATTGGTGTATGTATCTATAAATACGATAAAATATCCAAAGAAGTTATTGGTTTTACAAGAAGAGATTTTGAAATTAATGTATATCCGTGCGGCATCAAGCCAATTGCAAATTTCAGGTTAAAGTCTAACTTGTGCGATGGATTGACCGTACAATTTGAAAATCATAGTATCAATGGAAATAAATACACATGGTACTTTGATTTTTTGAATAATCAAAATTTAACGGATACTGTAAAAAATCCAAAATTTACTTATTCCAAAGCAGGAACCTATCAGGTGGTATTAGTAGTAGAAAATGGCAGTTGCAAACATGACACTTTAAAGTCTGTAATTGTTATCGATCCACAATTAAAACCTGATTTTGGTTTTACTCTGGACTGCAAAGGGGGGCTTAATATTAAATTACACGACAGTTCTACTGCTTCAGGACAAATTGTAAAATGGCACTGGAAGCTTACAGGAGCTAAAGATACTTTGTTTTCGACTGCACAAAATCCAGAATTTACACTAGCAAATGATGGAAAATTTATAATTGAATTAGAAATTACAGATGAAAACGGATGTACGGCAAGCATAGCCAAAACAATTGACGCTACGATTATAGATGTCGAGCTAGAATCTGATAGCCTGAGCATTTGCCAAGGAGATTCTGTTAGATTAGTAAAAAATCCGAATCCGAGGTTAAATTATAACTGGGATCCTAAAACGTCATTAGATCTTAGCGACCCCAGTAATCCCATCGCATTTCCAAAAGTAAATACAACCTATTCAGTTACAATATCTGATGGACCCTGCGTCGAAGTAAAAAAAATATTGGTTAAAGTGCGTGATAAAATAACCATTTCAATTCAGGGTGACACTTCTGTTTGCAACGGTATGACTACATTAATTGCCAGCTCAAATACAGCTACAATGTTTATATGGTCAAATTCACCTCACTTTTTACCCGTAATTCATATGGGTGATACATTAAAAACCAACATCACAGGCACACAAACCTTTTATGTAAAAGGCGGAAAAAATGATCAATGCCCGGATAGTTCCTTTATTACTGTTCACGATCATTCAATTAAATTAAAATACAATAAAGAAGAAACAATTTGTTCTGAAGATACTATAGTTCTAAATTTAATAAATTTAAATCCGGGTGATCAACTTGACATAGTCTGGGAAGACAATCCCATAATAATTGGTCCACGTGATGTATTAAATCCAAAAATTTATTGCCCAACTCCTGGCAAGTATGTTCTTTATTTTAAAGTTAAAAACCAGTTTAACTGCGAACTAAACGACAGTATAATTATCACTGCAGTTCTTCCTCCAAATCCTGATTTTGAAATAGAAAATGAATGCGGATCTTTAACAATCAAAGTATCAACAACACATTCCGGCAAAATAAAATGGACATTTGGTGATGGAGTAGGCACCTCATCAGAAAAGTCAACAAGTTACACTTACAAAAATCCTGGTAAATATACCGTTTGCCTTGAAGTCGATTTGGTTTGTACACGTAGTTTATGTAAAGAAATTACTGTAGTTGAATTGAAATCCGATTTAAGGGATACAGTTTTATCCTGTTTTGGGGAATCGGTTTACCTTAATCCAAATGGCAATCCTGATTATTTGTATGAATGGACTCCAGAAACCGGACTGGATAATCCAAAAAGCTATAACCCATTAGCAACAGTTTCTGTAACAACCAAATACTACGTTAAAATCAGAGATCCTCATTTTCCGGATGCTTGTTTTCTTATTGACAGCATCACCGTATTTGTACCACCATTTTTAGAAATCACATCTGGACCTGATACGGTTTTATGTGAAAAAACAAAGTTGACTCTTTGCGTTTTCGCAAATTTGAGCGGCTCAGAATTTGAATGGTGTGATCAAAATAATCATCCTATTGGTAAATCAAATAAAGTTGAAGTCCATATTGACAGTTCGACTTATTTTATCATCAAAGCAAGCGATGAATTTGGTTGCAGTTTAAGAGATACCGTGAATGTTGAACTACTAGAACTTATAGCTAAAATTGAAGGCGATGACATCATTTGTATCGGAGATTCTGTTAAATTGAGAATTCTAAATTTATCAAATCAGAAATATTCCTATGAATGGCACCCCAAAGAAGCAATTATCGGAAGTAATACCGATTCTATTATTTGTGTTTTTATTGACAAGACCAGTACCTTTTCGGTTACAATAAAAAACGAATATGGTTGTATTTGGGAACTGACCAAAACCATCCAAGTCAATAATCCACAATTAAGTTTGACTGTTACAGCTAATCCTACCACAATTGTACCCGGTTTAAAAACGCAACTTACAGCGACATATAATCCAGGATGGAAATACTTATGGAGTCCACAAAACGGTACACTTTCAGATAGCAGTATTTATAATCCAGTTGCATTTCCTAAAGTTACAACCACCTATACCGTAACTGTGACTGATGAAAATGGATGTACTGCTGTAGATTCTATTACAATAACAGTCCAAACTTGTTTTGAATCCGTTTTTATACCCAATGCATTTAGTCCAAATTTTGATCGGGTAAATGATGTGTTATATGTAAGATCCCGCCCAAACACTCTGACAAAAATGGAATTAGTCATATATAACCGTTGGGGACAAAAAGTATTTACTACTACGGATATAAATACTGGTTGGGATGGGCAATATAACGGCGAACTTTTAAAACCTGATGTATATGGTTATGGCCTTTTATTTACTTGTCACGAAAATATCGAGTATTCTAAAAAAGGTAATATTAGCTTATTAAAATAAGCTAATTAATTTGATTATTTTCAAATCCATAATCTAATTCTTAAAAATATTCATTTAATCAGAGCCCAACGAATGACAGAATTAATGGTATGTCCATGTTGCAATAGTAATTCGTTCGAAAAGTATTTGCAATGTAAAGATCATTCAATAAGTCAGGAGTTATTTGAAATAAAACAATGTACTACTTGCAACCTTCTCGTTACTTCACCCAGGCCAGAAGACGATTTTTTGTCAGATTACTATCAATCTGATAAGTATATATCCCATAGTAATACTTCCAGAGGTATAATTAATAAACTTTATCATATTGTAAGAAAATTTACATTAAACGGTAAAATAAACTTGCTGAAGTCACTGCTTAAAAATAGTAAACTCTTAGATATAGGAAGTGGTGCAGGTTATTTTCTGAATCATTGTAAAATGCATTCAATAGAAGCATATGGCATTGAACCCGATGTTAATACACGCAATAAATCGATTCATCAATTTAATATTAAGGTATATGACGAACAAAAATTGGCAAGTTTCGAAGATTTAAGTTTTAACATCATTACCTTATGGCATGTTTTAGAACATGTTGGTAACTTACCAGAGCGATTAGATCAAATTGAAAAATTATTAATGCATGATGGTTATCTTATTATCGCTGTACCAAATTGCAGTTCATTTGATGCTTCTTTTTATAAATCCTATTGGGCTGGATATGATGTACCAAGGCATCTTTGGCATTTTACGCCAGATACATTGAATCAAATGGTCAGTAACTATGGATTTAAGTTACACTCGATAAAGCCTATGTATTTTGATTCATTTTATGTCTCGATGCTGAGCGAACAATACAGAGATTCTCTTTTTCCAAGCTTAGGCGGAACACTTATAGGATTATTATCAAATTTGACAGCGCTGATTAAGAATAACAATACCTATTCAAGTCAAATTTACATATTTACTAAAGTTGGCTCAAAAATTAATGTTTAATAAATTATACAGACAGTTAAAATGCTAATAATAAAAATTATACTTGGCATTTAAACATTAAAGAGGAAGTGCATGATATCCCCATCCTGTACAACGTATTCTTTACCTTCCACCGACATTTTTCCGGCAGCTTTAATTGCTGCTTCCGTTTTATATAGAAGATAATCATTATAATTAATAACTTCTGCACGGATAAATCCCTTTTCAAAATCAGAATGGATAACTCCCGCTGCTTGTGGCGCTTTCATTCCTTTAATAACTGTCCAGGCACGTACTTCTTTTTCACCTGCTGTAAAGTAAGTTATTAAATTTAAAAGGTTATAAGCAGCGCGTGTAATTTTATGGATACCTGGCTCATCCAGATTCATTTCTTTAAAAAATTCTTCTCTCTCTTCGACGGGTAGTTCTGAGATCTGCGCTTCAATTTCAGCAGAAATAAACAAAACCATTGCATTTTCAGCTGTAACTGATTTAATAAAATTTTCAGTATGTTTATTGCCTGAATGAATTGATATTTCATTTACGTTACAGACATATAGAACCGGTTTTCCGGTAAGTAACTGACTGGCTTTTACAAATTCAAGACTAGTATCATCCGAAACATAAGATCGCGCGGGTTTTCCATTTTCCAGATGTTTGAGTAATTGCTCACTTAAAGAAATATCTTTTAAAATTTCCCGATCACCACTTTTGGATTGTTTACGCAGTTTATCCAGACGTTTTTCCAGGGTTTCCAGATCTTTTAAAATTAATTCTGTATCAACAATTTCTTTATCCCGGACAGGATCGACATGACCGTCGACATGCACAACATTATCATTATCAAATGCACGTACAACGTGAATAATTGCATCCACTTCACGAATATTTGCCAGAAATTGATTTCCAAGACCTTCTCCTTTAGAAGCCCCTCGAATAAGCCCGGCAATATCGACTATATCAACTGTGGTTGGTATAGTTTTTTGAGGATTGACAATTTGAGATAAAACATCCAAGCGTTTATCTGGCACCGAAATGACGCCAATATTTGGATCCTTTGTTGCAAAAGGATAATTTGCGGCAAGTGCACCAGCTGAAGTTAAGGCATTAAATAAAGTAGATTTACCCACATTAGGCAATCCAACTATTCCACATTGTAAACCCATGATATAAATTAATGTGCAAAAATAGGAAAAATGAATTCCACATTTGAATAATTGAAAATCATTAACTTTAAACCTATATATGAATTATTTGGCACATTTGGCACTGTCATATCCGCAACAAAGTTTACTTTGCGGAAACTATCTAGGTGATTTAATAACTAAAAATGAGGAACAAACTTTACATCCTGATTTTGCAAAAGGAATTCAATTCCACCGGTGGATTGATACGTTTTCCAATAATCACCAAGATCTCGAAAATATCAATAAGAATTTTCATATTGCTGTACATAAATATGCCCCGGTTTTAACAGATATTATTTGTGATCATCTATTATATAATTCCTGGCATTATTTTTACACAGTGCCTTTTAATGACTTCAAATCATCCAGTTATACCATCTTAGAAAATCATTTAAATTTAATGCCCGAACGTATTTCCCGTATTTGTAAAAATATGATTGAACACGACTGGCTATCCCAATATCAAACCATTGAAGGTTTGGAGCTGGTTTTAAAAAGGACGAATAAACGAGCACGTTTTGATGTCGATTTTACCAAAGGCCTTTCTATCCTGGAAGCTCAGATTGACATACTGAGTGCATTGTTTGCCAGTTTTTACAAAGACTGTAAAAATCAAAGTATTAGATGGCTTAACCTTCAAAATGGAGAGAAATACTAAAACTTTTAGAAAATAATTTTTCGATTATTGTCGATTCCGGAAGCTTACTGTCAAAAATTAAAATATTATTTAAGCCATGTGAAAATTTAATTTCTGGTGAGAAAATAAAGAATGGTAAATAAAATTGCATTCCTGCACCAATTTCAAATTGAAAATCATGGGGCGAAATCCTTACGATTTGAAATTGATTTTTATTTGTACGACTATTAGATGCAAAGTCATAGGAATATTTGACCCCTGTTAAAAAAAACACTCGTTTATCTTTATAAGGAGCTGAAGTAAATCTCACTAATAACGGTACTTCGCCAAAAACTGATTCGGATCGTTCTATACGTTCTAGATTGGTGCTCAGGTCTCGATAAGCCAGACTTCGATAGGACAAAGCAATACTTGGCAATACCCTAAAATCAAAATAGTCCCCTATTTTAAAATTGGCAATAACTGAAAGTGTTAGTCCTGGATTACTAATTCCTTCATTCCATTTATAATTTGTGTTATTAATAAATCTTTTTGAATGTTCGATTTTATATCCCGAAGAATTATAACCGATGGTTAATCCAAAATAATGCGATTTTCTTTTAAAGTTTAAATAATTATAACTGGCGGAGTTAGCTTGCGAATAAATCACAAGCGGAAAAACTATAATAACAAATATACAAAAGGCTATTTGGTGCCTAAATAAATTGTACATATTCCAAAAGTCAATGGTTTAAAGGTGCAATTGCGAAGTCCGGATGTTTCTAGAATCGCAGTAAAACGTTCATAGTCCGGAAAATGTTGTACAGATTCATATAGATATGAATATGCGCTTTTATCTTTTGATAATAAATTTCCGATAAACGGAAGTATAAATTTAAAATAAATATGAAAAATCTGTTTAATTAAGAATACCCTTGACTGAGAAAATTCCAGAACAATTAATTTTCCTCCAGGTTTTAAAACCCGATAAATTTCAGATATTCCTGCTGTCAGGTTTTCGAAGTTTCTGACACCAAATGCAATTGTTACAGCATCGAATTTGTTATCAACAAAATTCATATTTTCCGCATCCTGTATTAAGGTAGAAATTGAATTTTCGAGACCTTTTTTTTGAATCTTTTCTTTTCCTTTTATCAGCATTCTTTCAGAAATATCAACAGCGGTAATTTTAGCACCGGGATATTTTTCTACAGCTTCTATTGCCAGATCACAAGTACCGGTTGCCAGATCCAGAATCTCAGGATTTTGGACCTGAATATTTGATAAATGGCTAAGCGTTTTACTTCTCCAGGCTTTGTCGATCCCAAAAGACAGCAAATGATTTAAAAAATCATAAGTGCCAGCGATATTATCAAACATTTTGGCAACCTGCTTTTTTTTAGAATCGCTTGTTTTATAAGGTCTTATCTGGGTCAAATCACAAAATTTTTGCTAAGGTACGACCGGATTAAAAAGGAAACGAATGGAGGCATAAATGTAGCAATTAAATATATATACAATACTAATTAACAGTTTGTTATTATGTAAAAAACTTAAGCTCATCTTATGAGTTTCGACTGCTATTGGTTATCTTTGCATGCCTTAAAAAAAGGGGATTTAACCGTATGTCAGATCAAGATAGAATCATACCAGTCAGTATTGAAAAACAACTTCAAAACTCGTACATAGATTATTCTATGTCAGTCATTGTTGCCAGAGCTCTTCCGGATGTACGCGATGGATTGAAGCCAGTACACAGACGCGTTATGTTTGGAATGCGGGAATTAGGTGTTAACTACAACAAACCCTATAAAAAATCAGCCAGAATCGTAGGAGAGGTATTAGGAAAATATCATCCACACGGAGATAGCTCTGTTTATGACGCAATGGTAAGAATGGCCCAGGAATGGTCCATGCGTTATCCCCTGGTTGACGGACAAGGAAACTTTGGTTCCTTGGATGGTGATAGTCCGGCTGCTATGAGGTATACTGAAGCACGATTGGCACGAATTTCAGATGAAATGCTGGACGATATCGATAAAGAGACGGTCGATTTTCGCTTTAATTTTGATGATAGCCTGGAGGAGCCAACGGTTTTACCCTCTAAGGTGCCAAATCTTTTAATTAATGGATCTTCGGGTATCGCCGTTGGAATGGCAACCAATATGCTTCCTCATAATTTAAATGAGGTCTGCAACGGAGTAATTGCTATGATTGATAATAAGGAAATCAGTCTTGATGAATTAATGACTTTGATACCCGGTCCCGATTTACCTACGGGTGGAACAATTTATGGGATATCCGGAATCCGGGAAGCATACGAAACCGGAAAAGGCAAAATAATTGTAAGAGGTAAAGCGGAGATCCAAACTATAGACAACCGGGAAGTAATTTTAATTTCTGAAATACCATATCAGGTCAATAAGGCATTGATGATTCAAAAAATCGCTGATCTGGTAAATGAAGAAAAAATTACCGGTATCAGTGACGTCCGGGACGAATCTGACAGAGATGGAATCAGGGTTATTATCGAACTTAAAAAAGATGCGATTTCGAATGTAGTATTGAGTAATGTTTATAAATATACTCCATTACAAACCAGCTTTGGTATCAATAATATTGCATTGGTTAAAGGACGCCCGGAAAGCCTGGGCCTAAAAGAACTTATCAGGCTATTTATTGAATTCAGGTTGGAAGTTATTGTGCGCCGCACAAAATATGAATTGCGAATTGCTCAGGAGAAAGCTCACATTCTGGAAGGCTTATTGATAGCCCTGGATAATATTGATGCCATCATTGCTTTAATCAGGGGATCAAATACGGTTGAAGAGGCTAAACAAGGACTTATGAGTCAGTTTCAATTGTCCGAATTACAAGCCAAGGCAATTCTCGATATGCGGTTACAACGATTAACCGGACTAGAACGAGATAAAATAAAAGAAGATTACGATGCTTTAATATTAGAAATAAAAAGATTAGAGCAAATTCTTGGCGATGAATCGATTCAACGCGGCATCATAAAAGACGAACTTTTTGAAATTATAAAGAAATTTGGCGACGAACGTCGAACTGAAATCACACAAGCAGAAGGCGATATCAACATTGAGGATATGATTGCCAATGATCAGGTGGTTGTTACAATTTCTCATCAAGGATATATTAAACGAACCAAATCCTCTGAATACAGAACTCAAAGCAGGGGAGGACGTGGATCTACGGGTAGTAAAACCAGAGAAGAAGATTTTATAGAGCATTTATTTGTTGCCAGTAATCATAATTATCTTTTGCTATTCAGTGAGTTGGGTAAATGCTATTGGTTAAGAGTTTATGAGATCCCCGAAGCTTCCAAAACATCGTTAGGCCGCGCCATTCAAAATATTATAAATTTACCTAAAGAAGACAAAATCAGAGCATACATAAATATTAATAATCTTGAGGATCGTGAATTTTTAGATTCTCATTTTATAATGCTTTGTACTAAAAAAGGTACAATTAAAAAAAGCAGCTTGATGGACTTCAGCAGACCCAGAGCGAATGGCATCATTGCAATTAGTATTAATGAAGGCGACCAACTTATGGAAGCTAAATTAACCAATGGAGAATCTGAAATAGTTATAGCTAACCGTAAAGGTAGAGCAATCCGTTTTCCTGAAAGTAAAGTGCGCGCTATGGGACGATCTGCTGCAGGCGTCAGAGCGATTAAGCTGGATGAAAAATCTGACGATCACGTAGTTGGCATGGTTTGCGTCGATCCAAATGATCCTGAAGTGACTATATTAGTAGTTTCAGAAAAAGGAAATGGTAAAAGGACACAAATAGATGATTACAGCGTGACTAACAGAGGTGGCAAAGGTGTTAAGACTTTAAAACTGACAGACAAAACTGGTGATTTGATTGCAATAAAAAATGTAACGGAACTACATGACCTGATGATAACAACAAGCCAAGGAGTAATTATCAGAATTTCTGTTGCTAATTTAAGGGTTATGGGACGGGCTACTCAAGGCGTAAGACTAATTCGGCTTGACGATGGTGATCAAATCGCTGATGTTGCTGTAATTAATAAAGAAGTAGACGTCGAAAATGAAAATATGAATGTTCCATTTGATGAATCAGAAGAATAATTTTAATTTTTACTTAACATAATCCAATCCTTATTGAAGAATTATTTTTAACAGATAATAGTTATACTTCCATTAAATTCTTATAAAATGAAAAATTACTTCATCCTTATTTTAAGTCTTGCAACAACTATTTTATGGAGTCAGGATCCTGAAAAAGATGTAAAAAAATCTGAAAGTAAACTGGCCAGTTATTATCTTGATCCTCAGGCAAATTTATCCAAACTTTGGGAAGCCAAAGATTTAATTGATGCGGCCAGTCAGCATGAAAGTGTAGGGACTATGTTTAGGACCTGGAGTGCTAAAGGTAAAGTATATAATGCCGTATGCTCATTTGAAAGTGACTCGATTCTGATTGCACAACAATTAAAAAGGCCTTATAAATTAAAGTATAAAGATGCTGCATTGATAGCATATAAATCATGGATAAAAGCTAAAGAAGTGGCAACTAAATCCTCTGATACAAAAGACGCCATTGCAGCATTAACTGAAACTTCCAGATATTTGAATAATTATGGTATTAAAGCTTATGAAAACGAAGATTATAAATCAGCATTTATACATTTTGAATCCGTTGTAAAAATTGACAAAATAGTAACTGAATCAGGATTAAGCAGCATTATGCCAACTCCTGAAGATCTTCAAAAACAAAAATACCTGGTTGCTGCTTGCGCGGTGAATGCTGATATGCTAAAAGAAGCATTTCCATATCTTGAAGAATTAAGAAAAGACAATTATCAGGAAGCGTTTATCTATGAAGGTCTATATAAACATTATAATCAATTTGATGATGCAAAAGCTGAAGCAGTTTTAGACGAAGGAAGAAAAAAATTTCCAAAAGAAACTTCATTGTTATTTACTGAAATAAATCATTTTCTAAAAAAGGGAAAACTAAACGAACTTGTAACGAAATTAAAAGCTGCAATTGAGCTCGAACCAAATAACGTTTCTGTTTATACCACTCTTGGCAATGTGTATGATAATCTATGTCAAAAAGAATGGGAAATGGACAGCATTGCCAAAGGAAATGAATATTATCTCAATGCTGAAAAATATTATAAAGAAGCGTTGGCTAAAAAACCAGATGATTTTAATTCTCTTTACAGTCTTGGAGCTTTATATTATAATAAGGCTGCACTAATTTCAAAAGAAGCAAATAAATTAAGTGCCGATTATACAAAAGAAGGTACTAAAAAATACAATGAAAAGAAAGCGGAAATGGAACTTTATTTTGATAAAGCCTTGCCTCATTTTGAAAAAGCAGAAAAAATCGAACCTAATGACAAAAACACCATAATTGCACTCAAAGAAATTTACGCAAAAAAATCTTTGTTTGATAAATCCAATGAGTACAAAAACAAACTGGATGCACTTGGTAACTAATAAAATAGAATGCTTATTTAATCTGTATGATTATGTCTAAAAAATTTGAAGAAGCAAAAGCTTTAAATGGAGTAGGGGACTTTCATCAGTTGTTTGAATTGCCTATATTAGAATCACCTGAAATTCCAAGTGCAGAACGTTGCAAATTGCGTATTGCTTTATTAGAAGAAGAACTTAATGAGTTAAAAGAAGCCATTGCAAACAATGATATTGTAGAAGCTGCTGATGCATTTTGCGATTTACAATACGTCTTATCCGGTGCAATACTTGAGTTTGGCCTCGGTCATAAATTTAATGCGATGTTTGAAGAAGTACAACGGTCTAATATGAGTAAAGCCTGTCAAACTTTGACTGAAGCTAAACTTACTCAGGAAAAATATTTTCAAGAGAAACAAATTCAATCTGAAATTAAGCAAAAATCTCAACTTTACTTAGTATACAGAACCGAAGATGGTAAAGTCTTAAAATCTGTAAATTACAGTCCGGCCGATTTAACTAAATTTATCTAGACGCTTTTTATATTAATATTTCATCCATTAGGCCAATAATCCGCTAAATCAAATGTCATTAAAAATTACTCCGGTCTTTTTGTATAGAGTGGCCCAACTTTAAAAGCTTCATCAGAGCGCACATTGCGTTGAATCCGGATACCATATGGAATTTCATCTAGAAATTCTGTGGTGGACCTGGCTAGTTTTCCTTTACCATCCTGAACTTCGATTTGAAATCGTGTGATTTTACCGACACTGTCTCTTTGTATAACCAAATACTTTACAATAACTCCTAATGGCGCCAATCGTTCTCTGATGTCTACTAAATCCTTAGTAGTCATATCTTTATTATAATGGGCTTCAATCCAATTCTGATCTATATGAAACATTGTTTTTTTACTATCCGGGGTACAGGAAACTAAGCAAACAATTATCAAAGTAAAACAAAACATGCCCTGCATTAATACTCTTAGATACATAAGACAGAATTACACTTTTGGATCTATGTTTGTTTTATGCGGATCCACACCTGATGTATTTTCAGAATTGCTGTCTGCAACAGGATTGGCAGTTGATTCGCTTTGATCTGTCGACTGGTCTCCCTGATTGCTTTTTTTCATTCGCTCCGCAAGATCTCCTAAATTTTCGGCAGCTTTTTCTGCAAACTCCTGAGAACTTTCAACAATTTTTTGGCCCATTTCCATACTTTTACTCCACATAGCTTCAGCAGCATCTTCTGCCTTTTGGTATAATTCTGATTCCTGTACCTTATTTAAAGCTTCATGGGTTGACTCTTTTACATCATGCATCATTTCTTTAGACCATTCTTTGGTTTTTTTAATCGCTTCTTCGCTTTTAGCTTCAACCTCCTCCCAGGTTTTTTCGGTCATCTCTTCCATTTTATCCATTGTTTCTTTGGTCGTTTGCTTTGTAATACCAAACCACTTTGAAAAATAATCCTTTAGTGACATATTTAAAAATTTAAATGATTAATAATATTTATTAACTCTTTGGATTTACAGGATCCTCCGGTAATTCTACCGGATGTATTATTTTTTCTGTAAAATTATTTGTTTCATTAGTGGAGTCAACTTTATCGTTTCTTTCAAGCCATTTTTCAGCTTTTGTAAAAAAATCGTTCTGATCCCCAGTACTATTTTTCTCAAAATCAATTGGCTCATCGGCAAATCCATCCTGATCTTTATCTATTTTATTTTTATTAAGCGCACTTGCTTTTTCAACAGTATCATCAACAAACTCATCTATGTTTTTTAAAGATTCAATTGTCTTCTTCTTCAAATTGTCTCTATATTCTTTGGTGAATTCATTTAATTCTGCACCTTTTTCCTTAATTTCATTCCATAAAGCTTCTCCTTGCTCCTTAACCTCGTCGATGGTATTATCCATAAAATCTTTAGTCTTATTTAAAATATCTGAGCCGTCACTTAAGCCTGTTTCGGTAGTGTTTTCAGCCTGTTCTGTTACCTGATTATTTAATTGATTTGTATAGCTCTGATATTCCTCACTGGATGACAATTCAGGTTTTTTCGTATCAAACCATGATTTCAATTTTTTAATTATACCCATAAAAAGATTTATGCAAAATTATAGTAAAGAAAACAAATAATCAACTTAATTTTGTCGCTTATTTCGTCTATTATATGTCAAGTAAATCGCCTTACGATAATTCTCTGCCAAAGAGAGGTACAACAAGTCATCTTGCCAATAAGTATTTTAAATTGAATCACTTACCTTTTGACAAGGACTATGGGGTCCATTCGTCGGAGCCTGAAACGCTAAACGATACCACCAAAGTTGTCGAAGTGAAGGCACGATCGATGATCAACAAAGTAAAAAGTCCTGATTTATTTATGGATTACTCGATCAATCCTTATCAAGGCTGTGAACATGGGTGTGTTTATTGTTATGCCCGTCCGACGCATAATTACTGGGGTTATAGTGCCGCTGATGATTTTGAACGTATTGTTTTAGCAAAGACGAATGCTTTAAATGTCTTAAAAACTGAACTTTGTCAGAAAAATTATCAAGTCAAGCCTCTGATGCTTTCTGGAAATACGGATTGTTATCAACCAATTGAACGCAAATATAAAATCACAAGAAGCATTCTGGAACTATGCCACCAATGGAAACATCCGGTGCAAATTATTACAAAAAACGCCCTTATTCTCAGAGATCTAGATTTATTGATCTCGCTTAATAAGAAACAATTATGCTCTGTCGCCATTTCCCTTACATCTTTTGATGACTCTTTGAGACGAGTTTTGGAGCCAAGGGCATCCAGTATAGCAAGCCGATTTAAAACGATCAAGGAACTTTGCCAACATAAGATTCCAGTACATATCATGATGGCACCTATAATACCGGGGCTTAATGATATCGAAATATTTAAAATTTTAGAACACTCTTCCAAATTGGGTGCTAATTCGGCTTCCTATCAAATTGTGCGATTGAATGGCGATCTGCAGGAAATATTTAATACATTTTTGGACAAACAATTTCCAAATCAAAAAAATAAAATTATCAATGCAATTAAATCCTGTCATAACGATAGATTAAGTGATTCACGGTTTGGCCTTAGAATGAAAGGGGAGGGAAATGTGGCTGAAATGATCAGGCAACAATTTCATTTGGCTTACAATAAATATTTCCCAAAATCAATAAAAACAAAACTTAGAACGGATTTGTATAATCCCATTAAAAATGGTCAAATGTCTTTGTGGTGATATCAAAATTCGAATTAAATTTGAAAAGCCTCGATAAGGGTTTTTATTATAATTGACTTTGGTTCATGATAATAAATAATCAAATCTTACTATTTTTTATCATTAATTGTCCAATAAAACTTCGTATATTTCTAAGTAATTAAAAATATCAAAGCCATGAGAAATATATTAGCCGAAAAGATATTATGCTTAGTTATGGTTTGTTTGAATGTGTTTCAAACCATTGGCCAGGAATTAAATTGGAATTGGGTAGGAAATATCGGTGGTCTTAACAACGAATATTCAGTGACTGTTGTAACAGACCCATTTGATGGCAGCATATATGCGACAGGAATGTTTACGGGTTCTGTTGATTTAGATCCCGGTGCAACTAATTTTATGGTTGATTCCAAAGGAGGAGATGATATTTTCCTGATTAAGATGGATAAAAACTGCAATTTTTTGTGGGCCAAAACCATAGGAGGAACGCTTTCAGAAGTTTGCGGATCGATGACTATCTCGGGTTTCGAAAATGGAAATGTTTATCTTACAGGATATTATCACGGTACCGTAGATTTTGATCCCGGGCCGGATAGTTTTTTTCTTAGCTCGAAAGCAAACGCCGACTTATTTATTTTGGCTTTAAACAAGATGGGTGAATTTCTATGGGCGCATTCGATTGGTGGAAGTGGGAATGATAATGGCCGTGCAATAAAAGTGGCACCAATTAAAAACGGAGATATTTATGTATCCGGTGCTTATCAATCAACCGTTGATTTTGATCCTCTTGTGCCTGAAGCTAATTTAAAATCAGCCGGTTCCTACGACATGTTTTTATTATGTCTCGATTATGGTGGTAATTTCAAATGGGTTCGTTCAATTGGTGGAATTTCGCAAGATTTTGGAACCTCTATCATCATTAATCCATCTGATAATCACGACATTTTTGTTCTTGGTGGATTTAGCGGCACAGTCGATTTTAGCTTAATGGCCGGAACAACTAAAATTAGTTCTTTTGGACCTCAGGATATTTTTCTTGCAAAGTTTAATACAACAGGAGAGATCTTATGGGTAAAAACTATAGGAGGTCTTACCAGCGAGTACGGGACTTCTATCGCAATAGATATTAAAAGTAAGGATTTATGCTTAAGTGGTTTTTTTCAGGGAACAGTTGATTTTGATCCCGGTACAGGTATCTATACCAAAACATCGACTGGAAATCAGGATCTCTTTATTTTAAAACTGACCAGTGAAGGTAATTTCAAATGGGTATACACTGCCGGTGGGCCAGGAGTGGAATCCTCCAACTCGGTAGATATTGATAATTCTGGTAGCGGTGACATCTTTAGTACAGGATATTTTCAGCAATTTGTTAATTTTAAAGTAGGACAGGATTCTGTAAAACTAAATTCTGCAGGATCGTACGATATGTATTTGTTGAAATTAGATAGTAGTGGCATATTTCAATGGGTTAAATCTTCAGGAGGTGTTAGTTTGGAAACTGGTGCATCTGTAACTATTGGTTTAGATTCTGAAATAGTTATTTGTGGGGATTTTTATAGTACGCCATTAAAATTTGACTCTATCATCATTTATAATACCAACTCTGCTTCAAATACATCTGACATTTTTATTGCAAAAATAAATGCATCAGAACCCACGAAAATCAAAGAATATTCGGAATCACAAATAGAAATTTACCCAATACCTGCTATGACCAAAATTACTTTTGATTGCAACAATGCTGGCCAGAATTGCTTAAGTTTAATTATTTACGATATGAATGGCAAACTAATTTGGCAAACTATCATTCCAGAAAATTCCAATTCTCTGAATATTGATATAGAAAACTTTAAACCTGCTATGTACTTCTTAGAAGTAAATACACCAAAAGGTAAAATGTATCGAAAATTTATAAAATCCAATTAAAAAACCATAGCATTTTTATTGAAATAAATTAATTTCCAATTATGAAACGACTACTTTTATTAAACGTTTTTATTCTTATTCAACTAGGACTTCTTAGTTCTCAGCGCCGAATTGATCTTAAATTTAAATTTGACGGCTTTGACCGAGAATGCATTATCGTCATTCCGGGTACACCACCACCTGTAAATGGGTATCCAGTTGTATTCATGTTGCATGGAACCAGTGGAGATGGAGAAAAATTTTATAATATATCAGGATGGAAAGAACTGGGCGAGCAGGAAAATTTTATTACAGTATTTCCTTCATCCCTTGAATGGTGCTGGGTTGAAGATGGAGTAGAAAAGCGAAATACCCGGTGGGTTAATGGAAATGTAACAGAGAATCCATGTGCTATACCTCAAGATTATGTAGATGATGTGAAGTTTTTAAAAAAGATAGCAAACTTACTTATCGATTCATTACCTGTAAATAAGAAAAAAATATTTGCATCTGGCTTTTCGAATGGTTCGTCAATGATTCATAAATTGGCAATTGAAGCGGGAGATGTTTTCTCAGCTGTTGCAGGCACAGGTGCCCCTATTTCTCTCTCAGATTCAGCTGCACCAATTAAAAGAATCCCAGCCTGGTTCATGGTAGGCACTTTGGATGACCGCTTTATCAAACCACCACTAACAGAATTACCTTATGGCCGGGATTCGATTATTACATATCTGGAGCGATTTCTTAATGCGATGTTAGGCTGTCAGGGGCTTACAAATAATTTTAATTTTCAGGAGACAGCTTTAACACACACATATATCTACAATGAATCACAAAGTGGTGAAAATTCTGCTCCATATCATTTTACATTAATTAAAGATCTGGAACATATGTATCCTATGGGCACAAACTTTCCTTTAAATGCTCCCCGGATTTTTTGGATGTTTTTTAATAATTCCACAACGACCAATGTCAATATTTATAAATCTAATTCAAACTGGATGGAAGCATACCCGAATCCGTCGCATGAAAATATTTTTCTTAAAATAAATGAAATACTTAAGGATAAAATTGAACGTATTCATATTTTTAATGCTTTAGGCCACAACATTCTTAGTATAACAAACACCAAAAATGGCGAATTTTTGATTAACAAAGCTGACATCGGCCATGGAGTGTTCTTAATTCAGGCAGATTTTACTAACCAGGTATATAGCAAAAAAATTGTGATTCTCAAATAGAATGAACTAATTTAGGCAGTCAATAGAGTAGGGGAAAAAATTAGACTATAGCCAATGCAAGATGTGTAGATATAATAAAGCCTCTGAATAAAATCAGAGGCTTTATTTATTTAATAAAAAATTTTACTTATTTAATTTCAATAGTTCTGACAGGCTTTTTGCGAGCTTCTTCTTTTTTTTGCAAGACAATTCGAAGAATACCATCCTGGTAATTAGCTTCGATTTTATCCTGTTCTACTAAAGAAGGCAAGGTAAAACAGCGATCAAAGCTTTCGAAGTTAAATTCTTTTCGCCATAATTTTAAATCCTCGTTTAAACGATCTGAATCTTTGGTATACATAATTCGCAACTGGTCATGATCCATTTCGATTTTGAAATTAGATTTTTTCATACCAGGCGCAGCCATTGAAAAAATTAATTCATTTTCTGTTTCTTCAATATTGACTGCTGGCAAAGTAGTGCCTAAACTACCGATACCCAGTGAAAAGGTATCATCAAAAAATTCTTGAATAAAATCATTACTAAAAAAAGGCCTTGAAAGTCGACTCCAAATACCAGGCGTCAAATTTCCAAAATCAGATTGTAAAAACGGCAAATTTTGATTTAAGAGGGTTGAATTATTGCCGTTAGTTTTGTTCCCTCTGGTCCATTTTACCAATGTCATAATTCTACCAATTTAAAAGTTAAAAAATAATTTTTACAATTCTTTAAACACAAATTAAATGCCAGTCAGAAATCTTGGTGTTTTTCTGAAAATTTGTCAGAATTAATTGAAAAAATGACATTTTAAAGTATAAAATTTCTTTTATGGATATGAAAAAATGTCTCATCTAAAATTATTCGATAATGATGTTTTCTGCAATTTTGATTTTTAAATTATTGCTTAGAGTGATTTAATAAAAATATGATTTATTAATGAATCTTATCGATAACTGGTCGTCTGAATCTATCGATACGTTCAGGTAATAAAATTAATCATTTAGAAATTCTTACATCAGGATGTCGCAAGCGAAAATAAGTGGACTATGTATCAGCTTACCTGTCCCAAAGCCCAATTCTTCATTTTATACTTTTCCCATAATTAATAATCAGTCAAAAAATTAGTTATGTAAAGTTCTGGATACTACATAATTATGAAAATTAATATAATGTTTGGCAGAAATACAACTATTTGTTGTGTTTTTGATTGAGTCCGGCTAGTTGTTTGAGAAGTTCCTTCTCCTTTTTTGCATTTTCAAGCTTAATTTCTAAATCTGCTATCTTATCAAGCAGTTGATCCTCACTACTCTTATACAGGCCATTACCTAAATTCACAAGCGTCAGCCTGATGTTTTTAAACAAATCTATATTGATGAAATTCGACGTCTTGATTAAGTCATAGACGCTACCATACAAGGGATTGTTTAGTTTGTTCTGAACGGCTACGGCTGTAATGCCCAATTGCTTTGCAAGGGCTATTTGGCTCACGCCTTTAAAAGCAAGTTGCTCCCTTACAATGGATCCCACGTGTAAATCAAACTCAACAGGACTATACCTGGAGTTATTGGATTCTTTTCTAATTTTTGTTTTTTTGCTAACATTTTGTTTCATATAAATGATTTTAAATCAAAATTATATCAATTAAATAATCACTAGGTTAAAATTATATTATCATTTTGTTGTTGATATCCTAACATTTAATTCTATATTTGCATAAAATCTATAATATGATCGGTGAAAATTTAAAAAATGAACTTCTCAGAGCCGGTAAAACTGAGTGGCTATGTAGAGCAGTTGATTTATCTCCTGCCCTAAAAAAAAGGTTACAAAGTGAAGGGATCTCCCTGAGAATCTATACTAAGATACTATTCGGAAGAACTGATGTCCGATATTCTATGCTCAAAAAGCTTTGCACTTTTTTAGAAATCGATATTAAAAACATAGTCTAATCCAATTAATATGATGGATAACTACGCCTTAAAAAGGCTGGAATCCCTTGGATTCGACCCTAAGCGTGATTTTGGGTTATTAGATACCTATTCCGGAGAAGTAGGGGCACTTAAACCAAAACCTCGAATGTGGGCCGATGAAGATGGCAATTTATGTATTGGCATTGTAGATCTCGATAATCAATTTATTACCTGGGCGCCTGAAAAGTCGTTTTCCAAACAAAGCAGGGAAATACTTTTTATAAAAAGGCTAGCCAAGCCGGATCCGGAAGGGGGTAAGTACAGACCCAGTCACACTGGCCAGGGTGTGTATCCCTGTTTTTGGCCATTTACTCTACAGGCATACAAGAATAAGACCAAAATCAAAACTTTGGTCTTAACTGAAGGCTATATTAAATCCTATGTACTGGATAAATCTGGTGTTCTATGTATTGGGCTGCCCGGGATCACGGTCTGGAAGGAAAAAAATCAATTAGAGGTCTTCCAGGCAATTAAATTACTCATTGCTGCCTGTAAGGTGAAAAACATTGTTTGGCTCACTGATGGCGATACTATGACCGTCAAATGGGAAGAAAATAAAGATCTCAGTAAACGGCCATGGTCTTTTTTTACGTCCGTTCGTATATTTAAAGAATCCACTCAAGATACCGGCTGCGATCAATTCTGGTACCATATACGCGAAGATGTCATTCACAAAGGTATCGACGATTTATTACAGGCATTGCCTGATCAACGGCAAGAGATCAATAAAGAACTTCTCAAGCCCAGTGCCCAAGATGGACATTATTTCAAACGATTTAATGTTAGTATTTTATCATACCAAAAAATTCGTGAATATTTCGGTATTCACGATGGTCATGAAGCATTCTACAAAAAATATGAAGAAGTAATTGCACACAGACCATTTGTTTACGGAAGAGGTCTATATCAATATGATGATGAAACTAAAAAATTAAAATACATCCGCGCCGGTGAAGCTGATCAATTTATCATGGTCAATTCAACGTATTACATAAAAGGCTCCCTTCCAACGATACACGGCAATCATGAAAATGTTTTGAAAGCTACAAATCCGGCTGCTATTAACAAGCAGTTTCAAGGTAAATCTAAAGGCGAGTTATCAAAGTTATTATTTGATATACCTCATTATAACGGCTTCATAAACAGACCTTCTCACACGAAATATCAAAAAGATTTTATATCAACTGACAGCGAAAACTTTACCATGAAATATTACAACAAATACCATCAACTATCCTGGAACCCAAGTCCTGGAAATTGCGATCTTTCGATTTCATTTGTAAAACACATCTTTGGTACCGGTACCATAGAATTTGAAGGTAAAATTTATAATGAATACGATCTTGGACTAGACTATATACAGTTACTTTATCTGGATCCTATGCAGAAATTACCCATATTATGCTTAGTCTCAGAAAAGCAATCCACAGGAAAAAGCACATTTTGGGAATGGATCAATAAAATATTTCAACAAAATGTCTTAGAAGTAAATGCCGAGCAATTGACAGGAACCTTCACTTCCGCATTCGCAACCGCTTTACTGGTATATCTAGAAGAAGCTTTTATTGACAAAATTCATACACTAGAAAAATTAAAATCAATTGTTACTGCTAATAAAGTAAAACTAGAAGCAAAATTTACAGATTCCGATCGTGTCGATAATTTTTTAAAAGTTGGTTTAAGTTCAAACAATGTAAGAAATTTTGCAAACTTAAGTACCTACGATCTCCGGTTTTGGGTTAGAGAAGTTCCTCAAATACCAGAAGATAAAAACGATAATTTTTTTGTAGCTAAACTATATTCTGAAATTGAACACTTCCTGTATTTTTTACAAAACAGAACACTCGTGACAGAAAAAAGAAGCCGCGCTTGGTTTGCGTATCCTTTGATTGAAACAGAAGCCTTAAGGCTTGTACAGCGCGAATCTCGCTCAAGTATTGAAATAATGTTAGAAATGGTAATCCGAGAATATATTACGGATTGTTCTGAGCCAATTGTGCGATTGTCACCTAAAGATTTCAAAAATTTACTTAGAGAAGAAAAAATAAGTCTGGCTCAGATACGATCGGGTCTTGCAAAATTTGGAATTAATATGTCCGGACATTCCAGCCATTATCACTATTATGTGTCTGAAGTGGTAGCTGAAGGAAAAGAGAATAATGTCGTAAAACAACTTCGCAAATCAGCAACATATAAAATATTTGCAGATCAATTTTTAACCCCGGAAGAATGTGTTGAAATTTTTGACCGGGATAAACTATTGATCCTTGAAAAGGAGTCCTTAAAGGCAGAACGCGAAACTTGGTTTCAACGACTGAAGGACCGCAAAATTTTATTAAAGAATAAGCCCGAAGAATACAATGAGATTATAGAAAAAGCCGAATCATATCAGGCTTATATAGACGTAGTTAATATAATTCCATTCTAATGATAAAAGAAACAAAGTTTGTTCCAGTTAGACCAAAATTCACGCAGGAGAATTTTGAGAAATTATTTAATGAGCATGATAAGCTTACAACATTCATCATCAAGTTTACGCGCTTACCCTGGTGGAAGCGTGCTTTTTTCGGAAGAAAAATTATCCATAAATATTTAACTGGTAAATCATGAGTACATATTACGATAGTGATGTGATCAAGCATCTTACTGATAAAAAAAGACTTCCGGACAAATGGTACCAGGAGCATGAATTGCCTGTTCCGAAATCGAAGAAAGAATTTGTAACCAATTAATCTTACTATATGAAAAAATCAATTAAAAAATTTCTTGAGTTCAATGGAACCGAACTTTATTTTTCCCTTATTGATGGTCAATTTTTCATCGCATTGAAGCCAATATGTTCAGCATTACAAGTTAGCTTCAAAAATCAATTGGAAAATGTAAAAGCCCATTCAATCCTAAAGCAAGTATACCGTAAACACGGTATAGTTGCTAAAGATGGAAAGCTAAGATCTATGATTTGTTTACCAGAGAGATATATATACGGCTGGCTTATTTCAGTTAAATCTGAAAGTAAGGCATTAATAGAGTATCAATACAAATGTTACGATATACTGTATGACTATTTTCATGGAACCATTACTAAAAGAAGCGAGCTTCTTAATCAGCGCAAAAGAAACCTGGATGAAATAGATAAGCTTTCTTCAAAACTAGGGGATCTTGATTCTGACTTTAAAAGAATTACTACTTTAAGACATTCTAATAAACAGATTAACAGAGAATTAAGCAATCTGGATAAAAAGATTATTCAATCGGAACAGTTGTCCTTATTTAATACAAATCAAGAATAAAGCAAAGTCGATGAAAAAACTTTGTTTCTCGATATTAATTGCAATTGCTGCTGTTGGAATATTACTATTTTTATTGATAGTCTATAGTGTAATTTGCATAGAAAATATGCCTGATTCTACAGCTCAAGAACTTATACTTAAGTCAGAAGCATACAACGAAATCCTACCTTATTGCTTTGTTTTAATATTAGTTGGATACGTTGGTTTGATTTTAGCTCACTTATTCAAGAAAATTTTTAATGATTAAGAATCTAATTTTAAATATATGACAGCTATAAAATTATACGAAAAAGAAACAGGTAAAAAAATGCCAAGTAATCAAGTAGCTATACTTGAATGGAACGAAGATTATGTCAAATGGTTAGAGAACAAGGCATTGAATAAAAACCATTTTTTGAGAAGTGTTACTAAGGCAGGATATGTCGCTATGAACAAAGGAGAATTTGATTTAAGCAATATGACTTTTTACAATAGCGGAGAACTTGAAAAAGCCAAAAGGCATTGGGGAAACAAACAACAAATTGTAAGAGTGAAAGTAACTTTTGAGAGTGGAGAGGCAGAGTAACATTTCTGCTAACGTTCCGCAGCTTGGCGAGGTGCGGTACTTTTACCCGAAAAGCCACAAACGAAGTACAAATTTTAAACAAACAATAATATGTCCAACGAAGTACAAAACCCCGCATCTTGCCAAACTGCTGTTAGCGGAAGGCTTTCAGAGATGCAACAATTTTTTCTCGACACTATTAATCAGTCGAATGAAGAGTTAAACCCTTGCTATTTAGCAAACCTTTACTATGAAATAATCGGAAAACGCAGACACGTTGCATCTAGAGATTCATTTGGTCAAACATCGGCAGCTTATAGAACTTGTCGAAAGTTGACAAGTCTAAACTTAGTCAAAGAAATTCATTATAAAACAAGTGGCGGTTACTCATACACGTTGTATGCAGCTTTCCGCTAACTTAAGTATTGCAGCATAAAACATGCCGTTTATATTTTTTTATCTAAATTTGAATTATATTACAGAATCCAATAATATGAAAATTGCAAAGCCTAACGGCCAGGATCTTGAAGATCTTTTACTTATTTTTGTCAAAACCAAATCCTTTGCTGATGGTCTGATAAATGATCTGGTAGAAGATGGCTGGACCCGGGCCAAATGCCTCCGTATGTTCCGATCAATTGGTATTAATTATAGTCAACTGCCTTAACTTTAATTATACATTTGTATGAAATCACTCATTTATAGCATCCTTTATTCAATGCAAGGTGCTTTTTGTACTCAAAAAGATTACATTGATCCTTCTCTAAAAGAGTTTGAAAGCATGGTTATGGAAGATCTAAATTTCAAGCATTCTTATAATGATAAAATTAACCTCCACAATGACTCACAAAAAATCAAGTCAGTTCTCAAAAAATCCCGAAAAAGAATCGCTCAGATACTATCCAGATTCTAATGAACCAGTTAGTTATGAAAGGATGGTTCAGAGAGTCATTAACAATAAATCCATTGCTGACGAACTTATCAATGAATTTGTTAAAGACGATCCATCTTCCGGCCGCAAAGATGCCCTGGAGCATTTGCGTTCCTGTGGGGTATATTATTCAAAATTGCCTCAATAAGCAACATATAATATGATGATTAAGCTCGAATTCAAATTTAAGTCAATTAATGATCAATTTTGTTTTGGCTGGATAGAATCCGGAGGAAACAAGGTTAAAGGAATTGTCGCATCAGGATCCAGCAAAGAAGAAATTATTGAAAAACTAAAACTATTGCTTGGTGCAAAAATTGCGTTTGAGCGTTATAATATAATTAAGTGATTTTCATGGATTTATGAAATAATAAATAATTATACTTATACATTACTTTATTAAAATCAAATTTAATTCAATCATTTTCCTATTTTGTTATACTTTTGTCTAGCCAAACTGAAATACAGTAAGACGAACCGATTTTAAAAATTACGATTATGGCTAAACCAAATGCATTTACCCCTGACATCAAAGATGAAGCTTCCATAGTTTTCAATAAAATACTTGAGGAACAGAAGAATTTCAAAGAACCAGCCGAGGAAATTGAACGTATCACTAACCTTGTTGAAAAAGTACTTGCTAATTCTAATCGATGATTTGTGGTCTTAACAGACTTGCAATTATTGCCTCTTAACCTCGAAATAGATTGTTTTTCCTTTGATTGCGATGATAATCCAATTAATGAGTTTATTCATTTTGAAGCTCTTGATTACCAAAAAGAATATTTAGGTAACACTTATGTCCTTGTTTGTTCCCAAAATATAGTTAGGGCATACTTCACTTTGTTCAATGACTCCTTACATGATTTTGGTTCGTCAAAAAATAAATTTAATAGAGAACATAAAATACCTAATTCCAAAAGGAGACGTTCTTATCCGGCTATAAAAATTGGTCGCTTTGGCGTCCATAAAGATCAACAAAAAACAGGTCTTGCATATGAATTAATGGATTTTATAAAAGGCTGGGTAATTATGGAAAATAAATCTGCTGTCAAGTTTTTGATTCTAGATGCCTATAATCAGGAACGACAAAAAAAATTTTATTCGAATAACAAATTCAAATGCATTTTCATAGACTCGCAATCTGAGCAGGATACTGTACTAATGATTTTCAATCTTTCCACACTCCGCTAAGTCTTCCCTCTTGCATTTTCCAGTTTCCTGTATTATCTTTGTGGCGACAATAAGTTTTAGCATGATCTCTTCACAATTTTCTAGGAAACAGCAGCAGCATACCGGTGAAAGTCCGGGACTAATTTTGTGCTCATGCATAAAGCTTGTTGTCGTGACTGCTGCTTTCATTAACTTTTTAATTCTTCCAAATGACAACAAGCAAGAAAAAGCATTCCGGCAATGCTAAAACCTCCAAAGTGCCGAATTCTCTTACCAAACTAGAGCGAGCCATTTTAAATCTGATTCAGTATGCCGATAAGGATGAGGCCCTGTTGGTACACGAGCAGATCTATACTTGTGCTTTATCCTCTGCCGAATATTGTAATATAGACGAGCTGGAACGTGCCAGCCTCTTTAGAATGTACAATATTATGGCGGATCTCATCCGGGCTTCCTATCCGAAAGCTTCCTAAATGGGTCTTGTGCCTCAGCGTTTTATGCACAATTGCAAACTTAATTAGCATTTAATATAATTTATTTTAAATTTTATGCTATTTTATTTTGTGATTTAATTTAAACTTTATACGTTTGTAGTGCAATTCTTAATTATATGTTTGATTGCACCAAAAACAGTAAAACGCAAACAATAATCTTAATCCAGACAATTGAGGTTATACTTATTATGAATTTAGTTGACGGCCATACGACGGTATGGCCTTTTTTATTTGCATGAACCGACATTGTTTTATAGACTGTGAGTGGACTTTAGACCAACATATATTCCTACTGTCCTATGCTTTTAAAAATGGTGACAGTGGATCAGTATATGGCCGCAATCTCAATACGAGATTTATGCGCCATTTACTAAGAGGTGTCCAGTATATCTACGTCTATGGCCCTGATATCGCTTATATGGAGAAAAATTTCTCCATCCAGTTCAAAGAGCGATATTACTGTATAAACCTTCTGAAGTTGTTTAAACTGGCCGTACCAGGACTTAGCTCGTATAAACTCCAACATCTAGAAAAACTATTTCGCATTCCCAGGTCTACGCGCAAATACAAGACCTCTGTTTTTACCATCTGGCGCCATTGGAACCATTTGAAAAAACGACAGCATGTAATCCGCTACAATCTGGAAGATACCTGTAACCTCAGATCATTATATGATCTGATCGGTAGCCGGTACCATGTCAGTAAAAACCTCATAATGCAATGCAGACTTTTATAAATACGTATATATGAAATCAAAAATTAATGGAATCCAGCTGTATGTATGCATCCTGGTAGCTCTTTTTATCCTTTTAGCACTCGCTCACATTCTGGGTTGTGTGCCGGATCCCCCGGAGACTGCAGATCCATCAAAAATGCACCGGTTGTCAATAACCAAGACGCAACATGATGCTATCGTGGCTGCTATCCAAGCTGAGCAAAAACCAGCCATGGCATCCATGACACCCTGTGACAGCATTTATTATATACCGGTAGCCTGGGGATCAGAGTTGCGTGTTTTAAAAAATACATTGTCTAAAGGCAACCGTAAAGGTGTATCATACTGGCAAGCCAAGACATTCGCCTGGCAGATAATCGATCCTACACGATATCAGCAAGACAGCACGCGCGAGCGTGTTGTCATTGCTGACCGTGATACAATCACTTACAGTGATACTTTTTATATCTGTAGAAAAATAAGGTTATGAGTTTGTCTGTTTACCAGCTCCATTTGCAAAAACTCGAAGAGTTTCATCAAGCTGTCCAAAAATTTGAAGTTCTGTTGTCTAATCCATTTCCGGATCCTAACAAAGTAACTAAGATTTTAATGGCTTTAGACCTGGTCAATCAAACTGCATTTTCAATAACTGAGTCAATGATGAAAAATTCTAACCGTAAAAGAATGACTTATGAAACGGACAAAAAAGAAGCACAAGCTTAATTACATTTATCAGGGTATGACGTTAATTGGTAGACAAGGTCGCTTATGTCGTATTGTATTAAAACAAGGTTATCGCTTCCTGATCGAATTTGAGGACCGCCGTCGTGACTTTGCCTTTTTGAATGAATTAGAAAAAATTGAAGATCCACAAGAAATAATGTTGAATAAAAAATTACCTTGCATTCAAACTACTATGAGTTTTTAACTAAGTCGTCACTTTTAAAAATTGTTATCATATTATGAAATCGAAGCGTACTTCCAAACGCCGCAAGGCATTGAAATCCCTCAAACAGATTTACACTTCAAAACATGCACGCAAAGTACTGACCCGGGTATGGAGCGCGGCAATGAGTTCACCTGAAGCCGGTACATGGTCAGACACTGATCGAGGTAGTGCATTTGACCTACATCAACACCTAGTCACAATGTTAAGATGATTTGGCGTGGACATAATTAAGGTTATTTAGAAGGCCCCGAAAGGGGCTTTTTTATTACATTAATTACTGTTTGGGTATTTATTTATTTGATTCCAAACATTTTTAAATTCTGCAGGTATATCGAATTGATTCAATTCGCAAAGTTTACAAACAAAATTGAATACATAGTAGGGTTTCTTTTTTATAATAATAGTATCTTGATTATTGTTTTTATGGACAAATATTGCAACTTCAAGACCTTCATTTTCAAGGATTTTAATTTCTTTAAAACTATAGTTCTTTGTTCCTAAGAACTTTTCTAATTCAGCAAAACTAAAATGCGGTAAAGTCATGCTTCACACAATGGCATTAAATAACTATGACTAATGTCATTTGTTTTAAATGCACTCCTTTTAGTTTTGCCAACTAAAGCTTTGCTTTGCTTTTGAATTAAAGACTGAAGATCATAATTAACTTTGACTGTGAATAATGCCTTTAGTTCTTCTACAACTGCCATTTCACTTATGCCATCAGCAATTATTCCTCTGACAAGCTGATTGTTTAATGATAATGTTCCTATGAAATAATTTTTATTATGTTCTTCAAGATGGAAAGTTAGTTCGAATGATTGCATGACTTGTTTTTTTGGTATTATAATAGAATTAAATTATAAATACATATCAATATCCCATACAGAAGCGCCAATCTGTTCTCCTATCATTTTAAATATTTCAATGTCTATTCTCTGATGGCCCTTTGGTAATCTTACAACAGTATTATCTAGCATAACCCATATATCCCAATTTACTTTTGTTGCATGGTATTTTCCTTTGTGATACTTAAGAAATTCTTCAACCTTAATTTTTGAAATTGTAAACATTTGAGATTACTTCTAAGCAAAACTAAACTTTTCTTGAACTACTTGTGTATGTATACCGGGCAGCTTAAACTTTTGACTCCCTATAAATTTATGATCTGTACTTTGCCAGCCATGAGTTTCAAAAAACGCATCAAGAGTTCCCCTTTCTAACTGAACTTCGAAAAATATCTCTAATGCTTCTCTAAAATCCTTTATTGCCTCATCTTTACTAACTTCAGAATATCCAAAAGTTTTTAGTTCTGGGCTGTATATAATCCAGTTCCTTTCCAATTTTCTTACATCAATAATAATGTTTACAGAAATTTTACAGCCTTTAGGGCCTGTACAATCTACTAATACGGTTGAATTTGTCATTACTCATAATTTTGTTAGTTATAAATACTTTGAGTGTATAACCCATTTAAATCAAAAATTATTCCAGTAATATGTACTTTATAGCATTGTTAACTATAAATTGAGTTTACCAAGAATGATTCTTAGAAACCGTTGTTCTAAATGCTAAAATTCACTTGATTCTGAAGGACTACTTTTGAGATGTGGAAGTCCTGGTTAAACACTACTAAGTATCAAAGTTATACAAATTCTCCAATTTCAAAAATCCTTGCTTTTTGATTCTGGAGGAGGATCAGGATTTTCGGCGCTAATTTTTTGCCATATTGTCAGGGCTATATATATCATATTATAAAAATAAATATCTGACAAACTGCATTTTTTGAAAATTTACTTTTTTTCAGTTTTTGACCAAAACAGGTCATTTGGAGGCAAAAACCCCAATTTCCAAACAATCACCCCAAAATGGATTTTGGAGAAACTGGGGTCAGTTTTTTCAAAAAAATCGATTTTTGCCCGAAAAAGGCCTTTAAAACTTTTGGTAGTCAGTTTTTGGGTTTTTGGGCAGGGTTTCTGGGTGTCAATTGTAATCTATTAATTATTAATAATATATATATATTATATTATATAATAATAGTAAAAAAGCCCAAAATTCTGCCCAAAAACTTTTTTTATGACCCCAAAAACTTTGGGCAAAACCCCAATGCCCAAAAACACCCCCCAAAAAACCCAAAAATTCAGGGTAGGTCCTACAAGCCGGTTTCCTATTTCTATATATTTATATATTCTGTGGAACAATCTCAGATTCTGAGCCTATCTGTTGTTTTTTTAAAACTGTCACTTTATGACAATAATTTTACCAAAAAAAAATTGATTATTTAGCATTCGCAATGAATCCAAACAAATTACCCGAGGTATACCACCACCCAATAACTCTTTTAATACAATACTGCTATATACATCACTTATTCATCCAGATTCAAACCACATGAAAATGACTTTTACTCTGTGATTTTTAATAATAATTACATGAATTTTAGACAATTAGCTGTTTTTATTCAAATTTTTACCAGCAATGTACACAAACATTCATCCAGCGACATTTTATCTTAACTTAATGTTGTTATTATATATAATTAAATATTATATTTGCATTCTGGTTAGTTGAACTATTAAATACTTAATTAACGACCCTGATTAATCCCAGGGTCGTTTTTAAAATGGTGAACCTAGAACAAATTTTAAACACCGGCAGGATTTCAAAAAAAGAGATCTGTTATATACTTGGCCTTGTGTACCCAGATGGCCGGTGTAATCACGAAGTTTTAAACAAACTATATTTTAGAGATGATCTCCTGGTCGATCTAAAACTTACTCGTGAGCAATATAAATCCACACGCATATTTGACCGAATTCAGACCCGGTTAATCATCGGCAGACTTAGACTTAATCTTATCAGACCACGGCTAAATTTATTACTTAATTAGTTTATTTACATCTATTTCAGTGATTTACGTATAATAATGGTACCTTATATTATTATTGTACCGTCAAATTATTAGCGTAAACTATAATTATTTGCGAAGTTTTATTAATATTATTGGTGTCGTTGCCTTAGGTTGGTTTATTCTAAGCCATCTGGCTAGTTCAGTTATTTCTAAACTTTCTGTATCCAATGTATCAATCAAACTAGGATCCTTAAATGCTTCCGGCCTGCCTATTATTATTCCAATTACCATCCGCAATAATTCAGATACATCAATCCCTGTCAATAGTTTTGACGGACTGCTGTTTCATGGCTCTACCGCAATCGCTCCGGTTATAATTGACAATCCCATTAATATCGCTGCAAAACAAAGCACAACTGTAGACGTGAGAAGCTTTATCAACATTTTAGATCTGGCTTCTGACTTATACAATATAATAGTTTCGAAAAATTTTTTAGATAATCTCAGACTGGTAGGTAATCTCAATTACTATGGGATCAGTATACCAGTTAGTTCAGTGATAAAGATCATTTGAACTTATGTCGTTGCTAGATTGGGCCATTAAGACCATTCCGCCTCCTGATAACAAAAAGGTCAGAATGCATAATGATGGAGACACCCGGGATATCATCGATACTATATTATATGCAGACTCTAAGATAAAAAATCACATGTGTGAGTTTTCATCTGCTTTCCAGGCTAATTACCAGGGTTTATATGATTTATGGGATTTTACCAGAAATCATATTACTTACCTCGCTGATGAACCAGGACATGAAAGAGTCAAGGATCCGGCTGTAACGTGGCGCGATAGATCCGGTGACTGCAAAAGCTTTTCACTGTTCATCGCTTCTGTTTTAAAATGCCTTCGCATTCCACACAGATACCGCTTCGCTTCCTATTCCGGAAATGATCCTACGCATGTATATGTTATCGCAAAGCTTAATAACAGAAATGTTATCCTCGATGCAACGATTGATAAGTTTGACACTGAAGTGGATTATAAAAAGAAATGGGATAAAATGGCAAAAATTGATTATTTACATGGTGTTAGTACAGCTAGTCCGGCTATCCATTCTCGCCGGGCTAAACCAACTCCAACACAGCGTATAGCCAATGCTCCTAAAAATGTTTTGCCAAAATCTTATATAGATTATTTAGGACGTACCGAAGGAGAATTAACCCTCACATTACTTGATCAGATTACACGCCTCAATTCCGGTTATTATGGTGATCCTAATGGTACCTATCAAAAAGCGCTTAATTTAATTTATCAAACAGCAAAGGATCCACATCGTATTAGTGGACATGTAGGATACATCGATCCACAACTATATCCGCTGATGAATTATATTGAGTATGCCAAAACTCGGAGCAAACCGGCAGGGATTGCTTCTGCTCATATTGGTGATTTTGCATCGGACCGAAAAGCAATTATAGACGAGTGTACAAATGCTAAAACTCAACAGTACTTTAGCACGCCACGTAATTGTGGCTTTATTCCTTCACACGAATGTTTAGAATGGAATAAAAAAGCAGCATCATATATCCCCAAAAAACTTGATGGCTCAGTATGGGATACAAAAGGTCTAAATGAATTTGTGAAAAATTGCAGTGATCAATTATTTTTCATAGACTTATTTAATCAGCATCTTGAAGGTTCATCCCCACATGTTTTATATGAATTCATCCCGGATGATGAATTAAACAATCTGCCCGGCACAGCCAACTTTAAAGCCAATAACCATCGACTTGCAAATTCATCCATGGCAAGGTATTCTAAACTGGATAGAACTAATATAGTATTGTGGGAACGATTAGGTATATCCAGAATCTCTGCATCAAAAGGTTTGAAGGATATTTCTCCGGAAGGATTTATAGAGAATTTAAAATTCTATACAACACCAAACATCGGAGCTATTGATCCTGCCACAGTTGTATTATTAAAAGAAGTAATTGTACCGATTATAGTATCCGCCTTGGGATTAGCAAGTCAAATTCTTATTTTAATTCTTACGAAAAAAGCAACATTCGCTTCCGAAGTAAGAGGATACGGAACTCAGGAATTCGGACCGCAGAAAAACGATTTTTTAAATGAAGGTTCTTCATCATTTAACTTTAATTCATTACTGGTACCGGGAGCTTTAGCACTCGGAGGCATTTTACTTTTAAATAAAAAATAATGAGGCAGATCGTATTTGTCATCGATAATGTACATACCAATTCTGGCACTAAGTGGACAGAGTCTCAAAGAATTATAGCGATTATTAATGAAGAAATCAAGTTTTACAAAAACCTTTCTTTCCGGATTATAAATATAGATACCGAGCCTACAACTAGAACTGAATTAAGTGTTGTTGGAATTACCAAGTTTCCATTTTTACGAGTCTTTGAAGACGGAAAAATAATAGACAATTGGTTTATCAAAGAAGGTCTACGCGAACATCATTGGGACTCCTGGTCTGACAAATGGGGTATAAAATATAGCCTTGCAGAGCTTGATGAATTGCGTAAATCTGAAGAACTAAGAAGATTAGAAGAAGAAAGGAAACGTATTGAGGACCTCAATAATGAAAATAAAAAACTTGAAGAGAAAGCCGCCAATGAAAATAGAGCTGCCCAATCATCAAAAAACATTATTCTAATTATTGCTGGTCTGCTTGCAGCATTTTATTTAATTAAAAAATAATTATTCAATCATGTCAATAAGATCAAAAAAACGCAGACGTGGGTACAAACTTTATTCAACTGCTAAACCATCACCGGTTAAGAAAGCAGTAAAGCCAACTGATGCAAAAAAACAAACCAAGCCCTCTAAATCGAAATAATTTTTTTTATTAACTATAAACATTTTTAAAATGGCAACTAGAAAAAAATCATCCATAGGCCGCGCAAGGAAAAAAAGAACCACCAAGCGCAAGTCTTCCGCCAAAAAATCACTTGGAACCACAATCCGCGCTTTTGGTAAAGTGTGGCGAAAAAAATCTTGTAGCCGGACTAAATCCGCCGCTACTAAATCACGTAATGCTTCTAAAAAAGCAGGTAAATCCGCAATGGTCAAAAAAAATCCAGCCGGAGGTTACTGCGTATTTGTAAGAGGCAAATAAAATTTTTTACATCATGTGTAAAGGAAAAATTGCATGCAAATCATGCTCGAAAAAAATTAAATCACATTCATCAATTAAAGGAACAATGAAAAAAATGAATTTCTCAGTTTTAAAACCAGCTGCCGCAGGTTTAGCAGGTTTTGCCGCTGCCAAGCTTTTGAATAAAATTCCTCAGATTGGAGATAATGCTCTGATCTCAGGAGGTGTTAAAATAGCTGTTGCAGCTTTAGCTCCCGGTATTTTAGGAAATAAAGTACCTCTTGTAAAAGAAGCCGCTGTTGGTGTTGCCATTGCTGGTATTACGGATATCATTCGTCAATACTTGCCAAGTGTAGCTTCATACATCGCCGCTCCAGGATATCCAAGTGGTAGTCCGTATCCAAGACGACGCGATCATAATATCGCTTGTGCAGATCAAGTTCAGTATCAATAATTATAACTTGATACGTAGTTATATTAATAATTTTTTTTTAAAAACAATTTAAATTTTAAACTCGTGAAAAACATAAAATTTTTAAACATTATTATCACAGCTCTTATCGCATGGATTGCAGCTTTCTCATTTGATTTTTCAAATCCACAAATCATGTTGGCACTAGGAGTCATGGTAACACCGGATATCAAACGTGGATACCTCGCAGTCTTTGTCGATTGGATTAAAAAGAACTATCCTCAGTTTCAAAATATCAATGAAATGGATTTGCGTCCTTACAATATCCGTTTATTGCAAGATCTTAAAGCCAATGGCACTTCGTACAAATTCGATCCTAAAGCAGGATATAAAGGAAGTAATGCAAACTTATCAGCCTTCGAATTATTATTGGATTCTGATAAAATTTTCTTTACCTCTGAAATGAGAATGGCACTTCGTAAAATTGATGCTAATGGTCAATTAGGGCCTGTATTCTCATACGAAGATAAAGCTCATTTTGATGCTGCTAATGAAATCGAAGCAATACATGCTTTGTATAATGGTCATACATCCCTGACAACAGACAATGTTAAACGGATTACCAATTTAGCAAATGATCAATTCCGCGTTGTACCGGCTCAGCAAAAAGAAGAAGCTACAGATGTAGTAACATTCTGGCCAGAATATGGACCGAGCAATGATAAACGTGCTTATATAGCACTTGCTCCGACTCCAATCATTGACTCCAAAAAAACAAATCAAATTGAAGTTACCTTGATTGGAAGTACTGCAAATATTGAAGGTGGAACAGGCAAGAAAAATATCCTACAAATTGACCTTAATGGTTGGGTTTTTGATCCAGCCGGTGGTGGACTTGGATTTTGTGGCGGATTTTAAATTGAAACGCTAACGAATTTTCATATAAGATTTTTTGGAGTTGGATAATTTTTTTTCTGACTCCAAAAAATCAAATTTATTAATCATTCAATTTTAAAATCATGCGTCCAATTGTTTCAATAGATCCTCATTACCGCGCTCATCCAAAGCGCTATTCTCGTACTTCGGAAATAGTTATTAAAGCCGGTGTTAATTCCTATTTTTTACCGCAGGATGATTTTTTATCAGACAAAACGATCATCGGCATTTCTACTCGCCGGCAAACAACCGGAACGGCAACGCGAAAAACGAAAACCGGCCGAGAAATCGTAGCCGATGCAGTTTTAAACGCTGCATTTTTGACAATTGCTAATGGTAATGTTTCTACACTGGATTCTTATCCGTTGGAAAATTCTGTTGTTGACACTAAATTAACTGGCTTGCCAGGTACATATGATCAACTCAGTTTGCCTCCGGGTGTCAAAACTTCCAATTGTAAAGTAGAAATTCCACCAGGGGTAACCCTGACACCTGATACCGCAATTGAATTAACTATTTATTTCATCATGGACGACGACTGTTAATAATCAAAAAATGATTACCACTGCTTCAATGAGATCAATAGAGTCTGTCAAGACCTGGTTTTTAAATTCTAAAAATCCTTTCTGGACAGTCTATACCGGATTTTCTAAAAAACCCGGTGACACGGCTTTTAAAAATAGTTCTATTGATAATCTGGATGAATCCTGGAATTTGTTAGAAGAATTTTTAACAAATAAAACATCCGGAGGCGGAAAGCTAACCATTTTTATCACAGATCGCGCCAATGCTAATCACGGTTATACCGAATATTTAGAAATACCTTCTTCAATTTCAGCATCGATTGCCGGACCCGGGGGTGGCTTGACTCCCTGGTCTGGTATCGGTGGAGTTCAGGATTACATTGATAATAAGATTGCAATGGCTGATAAGGATCGTCGTATTGCCGATTTAGAATCAGCTCTTAATGAAAAAGAAGAAGGAACTGGTATTAATAAGGTATGGAATAAAATATTGGATGAAGCTCCTATTGCTGAATTAATTATGGCCGTTTGCTCCAAATTTTTAGGAACCCAGCATGTTAATCCGGCAATCAACGGACCTCGCATCACTGATGATATGGCCGAAGAACAGCTTAGTGAAGATGATCAACAAAGATTACACAATGCTATCCTTCGACTCAGTGTCCATTTTCCGGATATTGCCACAGCGATGGAGGCCCTTGCTGATTTTGTAGATAAAAATCCAGTAATGGCTAAAACTTTTTTTAAATCAAATTCATGAATCCAGTAATAGCTAATTCAATTGGAATAAATCTGGATGTTATCATTCCGATACATTCACGATTTGACAATAGATCTTCTCCTCTTACAACAAAGGACGGTCAGCCTATCCGGTTGTTTACTACGAAATTTCGTGAACCGGTATTTAAAAATTCGTATGTCGAAGGAACAAGGAATTCTATCGAGTTTCAAAATGTCGGCACTACTGATGTGATAATTAACGGTAACTGGACTTTGAAACAAGGGGGGTCAAAAAAATTTGATGGTGGAGACGATGTCAACATAACAGCCGATCGGTTTACAGTTTACTTTCCGTCAGATCCATTTAACACAAATGAAGAAAATCGATTGGAAATCTGTGAAATCATTTTAAGTGACCTTACAGTATCCAATGTCAAACATAGAGGTATAGAAATTAATGGCTAATCAAGGTTCATTTCTAGGATGGCCACCAGCTTCTGGTGGAGGTGGGGGAGGGGATGACTATCCATTCTCAGCTGCGTATGCAAAGACGAGGCATTTTCGCATTAACTCAGCCACTGTTATTCCTCAAGGAGCTATGATCATCACAGCGATTAATCGAGGCATTAATGATGCAATCGTCAAAGTAGGTACCGGCCCGGATGAAGCTTTGGGACCCGGTCTTGCATACACATACGAGGCCAAACAAAATACCATTGATAAAAAAATGGAATTATCTAAACAAATCACACTCACTCCGGCCACCGGTGAGGATATCGAATTATTTGTCGCTTATCCAGCATCTTCTGCCACAGATCCGAACTCAATTTAATCACATAAAATTATTTTAATGAAAAATCTATTTAAATTTTTATCAATCTTATCGCTGTTCGCCTTGACGACCATCGATACTTACTCACAAGCCGGTCTCACTGGTCAACCATATGACTACGAGCAGCGCTGGTTATGTGACTCTGCTTCCAATACGACATTCTATCGTCTTGATGTACATCGACCTGGACAATCTGCTGTAACTATTGGTAATTACTTACCAAACGGAAACTCTTACACACCTACTTCTACGATTAAAGCTGGACCTTGTTCGCTTCCTGCAGGCTTTCCGGATTCGTCCTATCAATATTTAGCACTCGAAGCATGTGACTTTGCCACTCAAACCGGCGGAACTCCATACTTTGTATTGATTCGCGTAGCTACTGCCAACGCCAATGGTAACCGCGTTAACACAACTCTAGGTACATTTAATGCTCAAACCGGAGCTTCATATACTCCTACCGGAACATATATGGCAGGATTTTGCTCAGGGTGGGGGGAGCGTGTTGCAACAAATATGCAACATATTACATCAACCAACACCACTGGCTCCATCACAAATACCAATGGAAAATTTTCTGTTGAAATTATGAATATAGGAACAGTCAAGGGTACTGTCACTGTCAACTCCACTACCATTGATTTATACCCGGGTACAAAGTGGTATTGTTACAGTCAGGAGGATCCTGTAAGCTGGGAATTAATAGGATGCCCAACAGTCACTTATGATTGTACAACCAATGGAAATACTACCTTTCTGATAGTCCGAAAAGGAGACTAATCAGGGATTATTTTTTCTAACCAATCTAAACTATTAATAATGAAACAACCAATCTATTTATTAATATGTATTGCCTTATTTACTAATCTCAACGGCAATCTCACGGCTCAAGCTGGTATGACCATGGATCTTGAAATAGTTTCATACTGTTTTGTCGATTCCATATCACCAAGTCAGCAAATTGAATTTCAAAAAATCGTGAATTTGAATACCAAATCAGAATATTTAAAAACGGCAGACGGTACCTCCACTTACACAGTTGTAGGTACTGTCATTCCGTGCTTCGGTCTGGTAGGCATGTCAGAACGTCGCTTTCGTTCTGTTTCAAATTCATCCAACAAACGTAAATGGACACTTGCCAATAGTGACGTCCAGGATTATCACGACGATATTTTACTTGCAGCAATTTTTTATGAAGAATTTGTTGGTTCCGGTGTAGGTCCGGGTAAAAAGAATGTAACAATTCCATTGAATTATCCGTACGGAAATACTGCATCTGAAGCTAGTCGATTTACACTCGATGTCAAAGCCTGGTTTGAATGTAAGGGTATCCACTATGTTGATACATCAACATGGGCGCTTCCATCCACTTACGCACTTTCTTTTCAATTACATACAGTTAGAAATAACTTTGATATCAACTTAGACAAGGCTTATTATTCTGTTAATTTCAAAAAAATTACGCCAACATTTATTTCCAAAACAGGAGCCAATACTGTTGTCAATAGCATTAACACATATGAAATTTGCGACGTTTATCGAAAAGAGCGTAATGGAGCCATATATTATATAGTGCCTTATTATCAATCAGCTCCATTATATCCTAATGACGCTGGATTTGGTTTGCTGAATTATCGAATAGACGATAACTATCAATCTGCCAGAGGAGCAGACTGTGATCGACCGGCTTCTCAAAATTGTTACGTCGCAAAAGCGGATTCAACTTTATGCACATACTTTTTGACAATACCGACAAAAGATACCATCACTTCAATATGGGCTGGTGGAACATTAATTACCAATGCTTCCTATTTTGCTACTGTACAACCAGATCACAAGCAACTCCAGGATACACTGCAAAAATTTTTAGAAAATAAAAATTATTACGGATCTGCTTCTGTCGAAAACACGAAAAGTATCGGCGATGGATGGTCTATTACTGTCAACTATACAGACATACCTTTTGATTCAGTTCAGACAAATCGAAAGAAGTATTATTTCGATGTTGTCGATTGTAAAGACTACTTATATTTTGATGTAACTCGTAACGAACTCGGTGGAATCATTAATACCATTGATCAATATGGTCGCAATGTCATTTGTCCTCCGGAAGCATCCATTATGATCCCTTGTGATCAGTTACAAAATCTCGGAGGATGCCGGTATAAGGGTATGGTTGGAGCAGATAAGTATACTGCAAGTGCTACCATTGACATTGGTAAATATTCATCCGTCCAATTTTATCAGCGTACTGGTGGAGGCCTGTTAAACATGCCTACACTTAGTGGCAACACCACTCAGGTAACATTGGGTACCGGTAACATGTACTCGTTTAAGTCAGAACAAAAATGTAAATATCTAGCCTCACAAAAAATATCTTACACATGGTCTTCAGGAGAATTAATTGTATCATATACTTACTAACAGCAATACTGTTATTACATTCCTGCTGTGCCTATGCACAAGCGGAATTTAATGTCATTGTACTGCCATCTGACCCAAATAAATCACTTCAGTATAATCACGATGGCATTTTTAAAGGAGCGAGTGCTGTGTCTATTTTTGATTCAACTCTTACGCTACATAATGCTGCATCCTCAGCCTCTCCTTCTGAAGGTAGTGGAATGAAAATTTCTAAAAAAACTTTAGGAGGCCGAGAATTCCTTTCTGTCAAACCTTACTTTGAAGGATATGAAGCTCAACCGTTTATTGGAAATAAATTTGTAGCATATGCTCAAGCAGTTGGAACCGGACAAACAGGAACATCTTTAGTTTCGTTCACATCGTCAAGCGGTGGAGCCTCAACTAATGGTCGGGGTATTACTCCGGGCAATAAGTTTACTCAGAGAAAAAGACTAGGCCACACTTCATCTGGAGCGACTAATTCATCTGCATATTTTTCAAATGGAATCAGGTCCTTATACAGATCATCTGGTGCCGGCCTTGGTGGTTTTTTTGTCTCCATTTCCTGGGGTATTTCGGATGCCACATTTCAGGATAGCTCACGTGTATCTGTTGGAGTAAGTTCAGCTCTTCCCGGTGGATCTGCAGAACCCTCCACTCATACCAACGTGATTTGTGTCGGGGCTGATGCTCTCGATACTATGCTATACATAATGCACAATGACGGTAGTGGCAATTGTACAAAAATTGAAATCGGTAACGATTTTAGAAAAATGGATTCAAATACAAATTGGTATAGAACCTATTTTTATAATCCAACCGGATCAAGCACTATATATTATTTAGTTATAAATGAAACTAGTGGAGTAGAAGTATCTGGATCAATAACTTCAAATATTCCCGGAACGTCAACTATGCTTGGTACTTATGCCTGGCGTAATACAGGCTTGCAAAATCAAGCCGTATCTATTGATTGGCAAATTATGTATGAAGAACAATGCTATTAAATTTTTTTAATATGAAAAACTTTTTAATATTTATTTTACTTTCTGGTGCCATTAGTCTAGGACTTAGACTTAATCATCAAAGTGAAATTACTACCGTTTCAGTTTTGGTCATAAAAGATATACCTGTTTACGGTTCAACTTTTCGTGCAGAAATTGATGAAGCTTTGCCAATTGGAGGCCTATATCTGCTTGACGGTGATGATCAGATAAAAATCAAGAGAAATCAATTGTAATTATTTATATGGATCTGATAAAAGAATTTGCAAACAGTGGAGTACTAGGTTTAATCCTGGGCTTCATACTTGTTTTTTTTATGAAACCCTTGTTTGATTCCTTTCGTAAAAACATCGATATGCAAACCGAGGTACTTCAGAAAATGTCTCAAAGTTTGGATTTAATGAAATCCGAACTAAAGGACTTTAAAGATGAAATTAAAAGTTATTTTAAAAAACCCAGATAATGACAAAATACATTCCTTGGCTCATTGGAGCTTACATTGTTTACACCTTAGTTTCCAAAAAAGATCCGATCATTGAGACAGATCCTGATGGAGATTTTGAATCTACACTTAGAGGTTATAGGATTCGAACTATTAAAAATCAAAGTGTGTAATGAATGCTCAATCGTTTTTACACAAGGCTCTTTTTGACTATAGGCTTCGTGGTTTTGGTAAACCGCTTTTTTGCTAATAGTGATAATGAATTAGATCCAGATACGATGGTTAAATTATATCTTGATGCTCTAACTAAATCTTTTGGAACGCTTAGTACAATTCAGGTACAAAGCGTTGCTCAGATTATCAGTTCTTTTTTAGAAAATGGTGATCGAGATTTTAGAAAGCTAAGCTATATACTGGCTACTGCCTGGCATGAATCTAAATTTTTACTTGTAAGTGAAAAAAGAGCTTCACCAGGAACTGAACTTTATAAGATTCAGGATAAATACTGGCATACAGGTTATTACGGACGTGGCTTTGTTCAACTTACACATAAAAAAAATTACGAAAAGCTTGGCCATCGATTAGGGATAGATCTGGTCAATAATCCGGATCTGGCCATGGACCGCCGTTACAGTGCCGATATACTGGTCATTGGAATGATGGAAGGACTTTTTACAGGTGTTTCTTTAGTGTATTATATTAATTCAATCTCTAATTATTACGATGCACGCCGTGTTGTCAATGGGCTGGATCGCGCTCAACTAATTGCTGATTATGCAGTAAAAATTAATTCTAAACTTGAATATCCTGTAGCATGAAACGTATCATAATACATTTTTGGAATAATAACTTCGACACAAAACTTCCTGCAGAGGATCAAATGGCTTCTTTTATAACTGGCTTCAAAAGTTTAAGTCATACTTTCGAAGCTTGGTTTTTCCCTTGGAATAATGATACTGAAGGCTATGGTTTTGGAATTGCCGATGAAAAAACTAAGAAAACATACATCTTTAAAACTTTGCCGGCAAATGCAACCATCGATCAAATAAAAACCGTTGTTTCGGACATCCAGTCCGGAAATTATAAGTATGTAGAAAATGATATTGGATCTGGAAATTTTAAAGAGAACTTTATTGAAGTTCCTTTTCCTGGTGATCCGGATTCTGCCGGTGGAGTAATACCACTCGATTTATTACCAGATGGATTACGCAAATTTTTAGATAATATCCTTGGTTCACTAGGCCTTGATAAATTGAGTGTATCGTGGTGGATCTATGCAGCTTTAGCGGCATACGGCGGCACCAAAGTACTGCAAAAAAACTCCAACAAATATCTTTGGGGGGGTGTCACTCTGTTTTTAGTGTATGCTACTATCAAAAGATATAACCGATCCAAACAAATAGTAAAAAATGTATAGAAATGAATAAAACAACAAAATATATTATAGCCGGAGCGCTCTTACTTGGAGGCGTTGCTTATTTTTTTTATCAGAATAAAAAGCAGCACGATGCAGAGCTTGAAGCCTTGCGCCGTAAATACAACAATCAAACACCTCCTGACGGATCCCCGGACTGGATCCAGTGGATACGTCTTATTGTGACAATCTATGGAGAAGTAAACGAGCTGTGGGAACCTGGTGGAATATTTTATAACACTAATGTTCCTAGACCGGGGACTGAAAAACTGGATGAAATTCTGGGACGATTAAATCGAATTTAAAACTCAAAAATATGTTAAACAAAATTTACTCATGGGCCGCTAATTTTCTCCTCGGGAAAATTCTTGGCGGAAATAAAACTCTGGTGCTTGGATGGATATGTACATTCATAGGAGCATGGAATATTATCGTCACTCAGGAAATGCTCGATAACTTATGTACTATCGGACTTTGTCTTGGAACCAATAAGGTTTTCGGGATAATTATAACAATAATAGGGGAGGCAACAAAAATACTTCGCTTTGCCACCGGTCAAAAATATGGCGATCTCAAATATATTAAATGATCATTTTAAGATCGTGAGATTGGTTAACAGGTCGGGGCTCCCGGGCTCTGGCCTGTTTTTTAAAAAAAAGAATTAGTTCAGGTTAGTTTTATCATAATCTTAGGATTTACGGCTCGAGGAGGAGACAAAAAAGTTTGCCGCCGCCTCGATTAAGCTAGGAGTAGAATTTATTCATAGGAAAAACCCATTCCGGATCCATCCGGACCCGGATGGGTTTTCTTAAGGCTTAAAATAAGTAACAATCTCATGTGAAGTAATTAATCTGATTTTCTTATACTGGACTAAAAAATATCCGGTTTTTTTTGCAATCTTATATTCAATAGCTTGTCTGATAATCAGATGAATTGCTCCTTGATTTGGAAAAACAAATTCTTTTCTTTTTGCCATCCATTGATTGGATAATTTCATATGAGTTTCCCTGTGCAGCATAAAAATAATGACTGCTTCTCGTATGTTATACGCCGGAATTTTTAGGTCATAAAGTTTCCAGTCGCTTTGCCTTTGGGTATAATACCCGGTTTTAAAACTGTAGTAGAATTCTTCCATAATGACAAAAAATAACAGATGTCATTGCAAATTACTACATTTGAGGCGTTTAAGATTTTTCCCATAATTAATATTATGTTAAGTTGTTATTTTGCCGGTATCTATTAGTTGATTTTAATGATTTTAGCGGCCCCCATTTCCGACTTGACCATTTCACCTATTTGAAAAACAGGAATATTATTATTCTTTAAAAGATCCTCAAACTCAGTTTTAAACTGAACGTCTATAGAAACTAACAAACCCCCACTGGTCTGAGGATCTGCGATCAGGGCAATTTGAGATTCTTCATTCAAATCGATTTTGGAACCATAACTTTTCCAATTACGAGGAGTACCACCCGGAATCGCCCCTCTATTTATGTAATCAAAAACACAAGGGCCTAAAACAGGCAAGTTAACATAATTAATTAGGGCGCTAACATTAGAAGCTTCGCAAATCTCTAATAAGTGTCCGGCAAGACCAAAACCTGTAACATCGGTCATGGCATGAACTTGATGATAATTAGAAAGTGTTTGTCCGATACTGTTTAATTTTAGCATTGAGCTTTTAGCTATAAGGGAATGCTCTTCTAATAAGATTGATTTTTTTTCAGCGGTGGTAAGGATTCCGACGCCTAATCCTTTAGTCAGGTATAACAAGTCCCCTATCTGTGCCCCATTATTCTTTTTAAGTCTTTGAATATCAATTCTTCCCGTTACTGCGAGGCCAAATACAGGTTCCGGACAATCGATAGAATGTCCACCTGCCAAAGGAATTTTTGCTTTAGCGCACACTAAATGTGCACCTTCTATTATCTTTGCCGCATACTCCGTTGGAATTTTATCAACAGGCCATCCCAAAATGCCAATTGCCAACAACGGAGTCCCCCCCATAGCATAGATATCGCTTATTGCGTTAACTGATGCTATTTGTCCAAATTCAAATGGATCATCAACTATAGGCATAAAAAAATCAGTTGTACTTATAATAGCACTTCCATCTCCAAGATCTAGCACAGCAGCATCATCCTTTTGGTCATAACCGACTAATAAACCTGGGAAATCCCTTTTTTGGGTGGAGTGGAGAATTTCATCCAGAATCCCGGGCGAAATTTTACAACCACAACCAGCACCATGGCTAAATTGAGTCAGCCGAATAGGTTTAATTAACTTATTCAAATTGTTTGTTTTTAAATTTGATTAATTCAAGTGCAATGTTCTTAAAATTAATATACTCAAATTTTAAATTATAAATTTCCGGACTTATATTTTCTTTCAGGTTATAATCGTAACATTTATCATAATAACTTAATGCTATCTTCGCAGCTTCATAAAATTCGTTATTTCGTAGCAGCTCAATCGCATTGTTAGCACATTCATGACCCAGACGTTTAACAATTTTCTCAAAGGATATTATTAATGCGTCTTTATTTTTAACATTATAACAATCTATTAAGTTTTGTAATCGAAGTTCCAATCCAATTTCGATATTTATTAATGGAGATATTTTCATTTTTTTCCAAAGAGAATCCGGAATATAATTTCTTCCAATAGTTTTACTTTCATTTTCAAACCAAATTATTCTATTCTTATCCAGGCGATACAATTCCTGAAACAAATTATTTTCAAATTGTTCGTTGGTTTCCTGCTCTTCCTCCCCTATCCATCCAAATGCAGAACCTTTATGATGAGCCAATTTTTCTAAATCGATTATTTGCTCATTATTCAGTTTTAATTCACGAATAATTTGTGTTTTACCTGTGCCTGTCCTGCCTCCAAGCACTACCAATTTAAACTTATTGCTTTCAAAAAATATATGTATAAAATTGCGATAAGCTTTGTAGCCTTCTTTTAAAAGGCTGATTTCGAGACCTGAGTTTTGTAATAACCAGGCAACACTTTTACTTCTCTGACCACCCCTCCAGCAGTGTACAAGTAACTCTTTCTTCTTTGCCAGACTATAAGAAGTTTCCACCATGGATCTTAAACGGGGACCAACCATGGAAAGTCCGGTCAACATTGCTTCTTTTTTACCTTGATGCTTATATGTAATGCCAACATTTTTTCTTTCCTCATCAGTAAATAATGGCAAATTTAAAGCACCGGGAATATGACCTGCCTTAAATTCAGATGGTGAGCGCACGTCAATAATCGGTATATTATTGATATTAAGCACATCGATTATTGATACTTCCTTATACATTTCCCTGAAATTGCTATGATTATTTTTTAAATTTTTTATGCCAATGGAGGTGCATATGCTCTACAATTTTTCCCATTCTTCAAAGTATCGAATAAATAATTTAGTCAGGTTATAAGCATCTGATAAAGCACGATGGCGCTCTCCTTCAAATTCTAGACCTTCAAATAGAAGTGCTTTATCTAATCCAACTGGTTTTGGCAATTCTTTAATTTTTGCAAATTGCGACTTTAAATCGATATGAGCATACAACCAATCCATTTCAACTTTGTGAGCCATACAGTCATTTTGTATAAATTGATAATCTTTTGAACCCCATGTATAGAGGCATACAGGATTGTGTTCACACTCACACCATTCCACAAACTGTTCGATTACAACATTAAACGTCTTGGATTTATCCACTTCCTCTTGTTTAATGCCTGTAAGTTGCTGACAATAAACTGATAAACTCGGTTGAAAAACCGGTCTGACCATCCGGGAAAATGTCTTTGTTATCTCCCTGTACAAATTTACTTCACATGCTCCAATTTCAATGATTTCCTGTTGAAATTGCATACTTTCAGGACTCCAGCATGTTGCTTCCAAATCTAAAATAATATATTTCATTCATAAAGATGCAGGCATACACAATTCATCCATTTTGATATTTCAATGAATTTACAATTGCCTTCCAAGAAAAATTTTTTTAAAATATTTAATATAATTCCGGATTCCAATCAATTTTGTTCCAATCGATTTCTTCATTTATTTCCAGATTAGACAACTTATTTGAATAATATAATAATGCCAGAAAATCCTGACTAAACAATCTACCATATTCATCAATTTTTAAAACCCTCTTTAAATGAAAAACTCCTAAAGATTCAATTCCCTTTAAAATAACCTCTTCGATTTGACCTTCGAGTTCTTTTGGATATATTAGTTCATCCGCAGCAGCCTTATTAAACAATATGGACCGAACCTGCTCACAAAGTTCAGAAAAAGCTTTCCTTGGAAAAATAAAATCTTCTTCAGGCATTTGCACCACGCTATAAATCTCCATCGAATTATTCATTTTACATAATAGTCGAAACGCTACAAATGCAACTAAATGTGCCGGAAGGACAAAATTATATTTTTGATATTGTTTTACAATCTGTTCTCCAAGTTCACGGGTATATATCATTTCCCTTTGATTATCTGATGTAAATTTTCCATCTGTCAAAAAATAATCCTGGATATTAATATATTTTCCTTTGTGATCAATACTATTTGTATCTGAATCAAGTTCATTGCCAAAGACATCCATCGGCTTACCAAACGTCAGTACAATGGATGTTTTGTTTTTCATAAGTTTCCTGGCAAATTTAAAATAGGATCCGATTCCTGGTTTTTTAACACGAGCTGTATACCGTTCCTGACCAGTAGTTCTAAGATGCTGAATAATCAGGGATCGTGCTTCCAGAACGCTTTCATATCCTAATACAACTGGAACAATAACCACTTTTTTTGTACTTTTTTGAATTATCAATTCTCTTTGTGCCTGAACCAGTGAACCCAATAATCCTAATTTAACTTTAGATTCGACTTCTCCGGAACGGGATCTTGTGCCACCGGGAAAAAAAATGGTATTTAATCCATCGATAATCGATAATTTTGAATAACTATTTAATGCCTGCAAATAAATTAAATTTTTCTTTCTTCGATCTACCTTATATGCACCCAATCTATTCATAAAAAAAGCAAAAAACTCAGAATCGAATAGATTTAATCCTGCGCCATAAGCGAAAGCCGGTAATCCTAATGCTACATCGATCGTGTATCCAACCAGTATCGAATCCAAATTACTAGAATGTGTTGGTACTAAAACAACTACATGATCATTAAATAGTTTTCTCAATTCTTCACAATGCCCGTTAATTTTTATTGATTCCAGATTTTCTTGACGCTTTTTCTTTAAATTAAATAAGGATCGAAAATTAAATGGATACAAAATGAAGTGAAAACAGAAATCACTTATTTTCCTAGCAGTAAGAAAGGTCTTTACATTAAAATAACCAATAATTTCCTGGCCATATCTTTTTATTAGCCTTAACAAGGTCTCTTTATTGGCAATATATTTGTCCGGTGAATTCTGATTGTCATTGTATTCCTTTTGAATTCTCCAAAAATACTCCATTTCATTTGGAGGATCTGCCTTCCAGGAATTGGTTTTAACTCGTTGCTTTTCAAGATAAATAGTTCGGGCAATTGCCTGATCGATATCTTCTTTTGGCAAAGATTCAAAATAGGCAAACACATCGCCGATTAGATCTTCCAAAAATTGTTTTCTTTTATTTGCAAATTTGGATATAGGCCATTGTTCAAGATCGGCTTGAATATGATCATATTTTTGATACTCGTATAATTCCGGTTTTATCATTTTATGTTACTAAATTGGATCTTTAAGATCTGATAATAGAATTGATAGCATTTAGAATATTTTCCCTTCCCTGAAATTTATTCGAACTGGTCTCTATAAACACGGGCAACTCATCCCAGTAATCGGACAAGATATTTTCCATCATCTGACGATGTATACTTCGCTGACTGGCTTTACATTTATCCGATTTTGTATAAAGTATATAAAAGGGAATTTCATTTTGACCCAACTCGTTTATTTTTTGAATATCCATATTCTGTGGCTCAATCGAAATATCAATCAATAAAAATAATAAGCACAAGTTTTTTCTTGTTTTCAAATACTCTTTTATTTCTTTATCCCAGGTTGCTTTTTTAGACTTAGCAACTTTTGCGTAACCATACCCAGGTAAATCCATTAATTGGAAAGCCTGATCGATTTGGTATAAATTAAATTCACGCGTTTTTCCGGGAGTAGATGAAATACGAGCCAGTTCTTTTCTTCCACACAAATAGTTAATCAAGCTACTTTTTCCAACATTGGACCTGCCCCAAAAACTAAATTCGGGCAAGCTGGAATCTGGAATTAGTTTTGCTTCCGGATAAGAACCCAAAAATTCTACCTGCTGTACACTCCTTGTCATTTCTTCACAAAGTTCGTTAAGTTTGGCTTAATATTGAACCCGAGACAATAGAAATATTCACTGAAACGTATATTTGTATTAAATTGCCATAAGCAATGAAAGCAAGGTCCATATTTGTCATTATTGCTTTGCCTTGGATCGTTTCAGGGCAAATAAAGCTAGTTGTTTCCGGAGGGCTTCATACAGTGGATGTTACGTCTGAAGATTTTAATTTTTTTGATAAAACCAATACAGATTCATTCAATTTAAAATTTGAAAATGCGTCTTATGGTTTTCATTTCGGTGGTGGCATCAGAATTAGCCTTGGCAATTTTTATCTTCAGCCGGAGTTGCTCTTTAATTCGAATAAGGCAAACTTTAAATTTACCGATTTTAATACTTCCAGCACATACGACTCAATCCGTACTGAAAAATATCAATATTTGGATATTCCAATCATCTTAGGCGTCAAACTCGGCTTATTGAGATTAAACTTAGGCCCTGTCGCTCATATATTTTTAAATAATACCTCAGAACTGCTTGACATCAACGGTTATGCTGAAAAATTTAAAACCGCCACTTTTGGATATCAGGCAGGAATCGGCTTTGATTTTAAATTTATCAGTTTGGATATTCGCCATGAAGGAAACTTCAGCAAGTATAGCGATCACATTCTATTTTTTGGAAGCAAATTAAATTTTGACAATAAAGCTTCCCGCTTAATCGGAACATTAAGTTTTAGATTTTAATTCTTGGATCCACCGCAGCGTTAATGATATCTGCAAGGGTATTAATCAATACAAAAATGCAAATAGTTGTTATGCAACAAGCAAGGATGACCGGCAAATCAAATTGAGCCAATGACTGTATTGTCAAGTCCCCTAATCCTCTGTAGTTAAAAACATATTCCACGAAAAAAGCGCCAGTCAGCAAGGATGCAAACCATCCACTAACGGTGGTAATAATTGGACTCCAGGCATTTGGAAAAATATGTTTTATTAAAAGTCGCTTGCTGCTTAAACCCATTGCCACTGCAGTCCTGACATAGTCTTTTGAAAAGTTTTCCAATAAAGATGCACGGGTCATTTGACTAATCATTGCAATCGGTCGAATTCCCAAAGCTATAGAGGGTAAAATTAAATACTTAAAGTCAAAATATTCATTTCCATAATCATCCAGATTAAATAATGATCCCTGCACAGGAAGTCCTGTTAATGAATGTAAAGTATATCCAAATATTAAAGAGAATAAGATAGCTGAAATATAGCTAGGAATTGCATAACACAAAATTGAAAATGCAGAAATCAGATGATCAATCCATGAACTGTAATACAAGGCAGAAAGTATTCCAAGAAGTAACCCTAAAGTGATTGAAATAAATAGTGCACTCATTGCCAATATGGCTGTTGCGGGCAAAACAGATAATATCATTTCTGAAACTCGTTCCCCTGAAGTAAATGACCTCCGCAGATAGGGATATTTCAAAATAAAGTAAGAACCTTCAAAAGAATATATACAAATGAAATGATATTCATCTAAGCGCAGGTCATCCGATTTTACAAATTGGAGTATACTCAGATCTTCAAAATACCGATAAATTTGTTCGGCATAGGATTTATCCAGAAAGAATTTGCGTTTAAGCAACTCGATAGACTCAGGATCAGAACGTTGTCCAAATTGTATAGCCGCCGGATCAACTGGAGACAGATAAATAATTAGGCTTATCAATAAAACAACAGATAACTCTGAAATCAGTCCAATGAAAAGTTTCTGAACAATAAACCGGTACAAGCTGTTAAAATGCATTATCGACAAAAGTAATACCTTTGAACAATTAATCGAAATGCCTTCAAATTCTTTCTTTAGAGAAAACATCCCGGCAATTGAAGCTATGGGTTTTAACAAATTTGATTTAGCGTACTGGAAAAATCCGGATCAATTTGTTAAATTAACGGGAAGCCATCCAAATCTTAAAGATATATTTAATCAACTTGAAACAAGAAAAGAATATAAACTCCGTACAGAAATTGCCGGAATTTTAATGAAGCAATATGAGCAATTTGATTCTCAATCTACAGTTTTTAATCAAATAAATCTGCTTAAGCAACCAAATACGTTTACAGTTATTTGCGCGCATCAACCTTGCTTATTTGGCGGACCTGCATTTTGGGCTTATAAAATACTCTCTACTATAAAATTATGCAAGGACCTCCACAATAAATATCCAGATTATAATTTTATTCCAGTCTATATTTCTGGAAATGAAGATCATGATTTTGAAGAAATAAATCACCTGAATATTTTTAACACAAGATTGGAATGGATTGAAAATCCAGGTCAGGCAACAGGCAGTCTGCCTGTTGAAGGACTCTATCCTGTATTTGAATTATTGAAAACTATGTTCGCCAGAAATGATGGTGCTATTCAATTTCTTAACAGCTTAAAAATTCAACTCGATGCATGTACCTCCTATGCAAACTTTTACCGAAGTTTTGTTGATTCCCTTTTTGGAAACAGAGGCTTAATTTATTTTGATCCAAATGACGCAGAAGCTAAAGCCTTATTTGCACCTATTATTAAAAAGGAATTGATATCCGGATTTATATCATCCGAATCTAAATCCGCCAATACACAGATTGAAGAAATGAGTTTTCCACTTCAGGTTAATCCAAGAGATATAAATTTGTTTTATCACCATTCAGAAGGAAGGAAGCGGATTCAAAAATCAGAAGGATACTTTGAGCTTGTTGATACGGATGTGCGTTGGACAGAATCTGAAATATTATCAAAACTGGAAACCAATCCTTCTTTATTCAGCCCAAATGTATTGATGCGACCGTTGTATCAGGAATTTTTATTTCCAAATGTAGCCTTTGTTGGAGGCGGTGGAGAAATCGCCTATTGGATGCAATTAAGAGCATGTTTTAAGCATGTGTCAATCCCCTACCCTGTCTTGTTTCGCAGATTTTCTGCATTTTATTTTGACAAAAGCTTACTAACTAAAATTGCTAAAACAGCCTTTCAGCCGGCAGACTTTTTAAAACCATACCAGGAGTTAGAAAATGAATTTATCTCTACTCATTCTAATTCGGTAATTTCAATTGATGAACAATTGGATTGTATTCAGGATCAGTTACAAAAAATCAATTTAGCCGGAAAGTCATTAGATGTTCCAACACAAATCAGCATCGAATCAGAAATTCAAAAAATACTAAAATCCTTAGATCAAATCACGGCAAAACGCAACAAAGTAATCAAGATAAAGTATGATCAGGATCTTCAGAATATTCAAAAAATAAAATTCGCTCTTTTTCCAAATCACTCAATTCAAGAACGATTTTATAGTTTTTTACCGATGTATTTTAATTTTGGAGAAGCGTTTTTTGATTTTATAGAAAATAGCTATTCACCCGGAAAGTTTGAAGTAACGATGATTTACGAGAACAGTTAAACTAAGGTTTGAAAGGATATAACATTTCCAATAAGTCAGAGATTGTTTGTTTTAAATCTTTTCGGTCAATAATTAAATCTAAAAATCCATTTTCCAATAAAAATTCTGACCGCTGAAAACCTTCAGGTAAATCCCGTTTGATAGTTTCTTTTACAACCCTTGGACCTGCAAATCCGATTAATGCATTAGGCTCTGAAAAATTAATGTCGCCTAACATAGCAAACGACGCTGTAACACCGCCTGTAGTCGGATCTGTAAGTAGGGATAAATAAGGAATATGATCTTTTGCCAGCAAAGTAAGTTTTGCTGAAGTTTTAGCCATTTGCATCAAAGAAAAAGCTGATTCCATCATCCGGGCGCCTCCTGATTTAGAAATAATCATAAAAGGTGTTTTGTTTTCCAGACAATAATCAATAGCCCGGCTTATTTTTTCTCCCATCACTGAACCCATCGAACCGCCGATAAATGAAAAGTCCATGGCAGCTATTACCAATTCCCTCCCATTAATTAAACCCGTGGCCACAGTTATAGAATCTTTGTGTTCCGATTTTTGTCTGGCTTCGACTAACCTTTTTTTATAAGACTGGAGGTCTGTAAAATTGAGGAAATCTGAAGAGACAAGGTTATCGAACATTACATGATAACCACCGTCATAGATTAGTTCAAAATACTTATCAGGGCTAATCCGGGTATGGTAATTACATTTTGGACATTTATAAAGAGATTCTTTCAACTGTTTGGTTGTCAGCATCTCAGAACACTCAGGACATTTAAACCAAATACCGTCCGGAGTTTCTTTTTTGCCTTTAGTTTTTGTTGAGATTCCTTCTTTGAGTCGTTTAAACCAACCCATATTTTACGATTTAGTGGACAATGATTGATGCCTTCCGGATACAGGCAAAATTATACTTAATTCTTTACTTAAGATCTTTATTTTGAAATAATCCTTACTTTTGAAGCAGCATATAAAATTAAATTCATAAACTTTTACTAATCAATTATTTATGAAGGTATGCCTCATTGGCTATGGTAAAATGGGCAAGGCGATCGAACGCATTCTGATCCAAAAATCTCATCAAATCGCCGGACGAATTGATCAATCGACATATCATGACTTAGAAAATTCTTTAAAAAATTCAGATGTAGCTATTGAATTTACCAATCCAGAATCAGCGGTTGAAAATTTAAAACGGTGTTTCTCTCTTCAGATACCCGTGGTTTGCGGAACAACAGGATGGTTACAAAAGTGGAACGAGGTGACTGAAGCACTGAATCGACAGAATGGTAGTCTGTTATTTGCATCGAATTTTAGCGTTGGAGTCCAATTGTTTTTTTCCTTGAATAAAAAGCTAGCTGACATGATGTCATCTCATAAAGAGTATAGTTGCTCAATAACAGAAATACATCATACAGAAAAAAAAGATGCTCCGAGTGGTACCGCGATAACATTAGCCAATGATATCATTTTCAGCCATCCGGACTATTTACAATGGTCTTTGAATCAACAAAAGGCTGAACACGATTTACAAATTACTTCAGAGCGAATTGAAACCATTGTTGGAACTCATTTAGTAAATTACAAATCGACAATCGATCAGATAACGATACAGCATGAAGCCTATAGCCGGGAAGGTTTTGCAGCCGGAGCCGTATTAGCAGCAGAATGGATTCAACATAAAAAAGGTTTGTTCAGCATGAATGATGTTTTAAATTTGACATAACAGACAATACGATAAAAATTAAATTTGAAATTAATTGATTAGCCGCCATTCTATAGAAACCGTCATCGACACAGCAAGAATTGAAGAGGTCGTTCGAGAATTTGTTGATCTCAAGCAAAGAGGATCAAACATGATTGGTTTGTGCCCGTTTCATAAAGAAAAAACTCCATCATTTTCTGTTTCGCCTAGCAAAAACATTTTTAAATGTTTTGGATGTGGAAAAGGTGGCACACCCGTCCACTTTCTAATGGAGGCCGAACAATTAAGTTTTCCGGAAGCGATTCGCGAATTGGCCAAAAAGTATCAGATATCGCTTGAAGAAACCGGGACACAAGATTATTCACCTCAGGAAAACCAGGAAAAAGAGAGCCTTTTTATACTCAATCAATATGCGCAGGACTATTACAAAACGATTCTTTGGAAGGATCCCCGGGGACAATCAGTTGCTTTAGCTTATTTTAAGCAACGAGGATTTCTGGAAAGTACGATTGAAAAATTTGAGCTAGGGTTTGCCCCCGATGAATCCGATGCTTTAACTAAATCAGCCTTGTTACATGGTTATAAATTGGAATTTTTACAAAAACTTGGTTTAACAAACTCCAACCAACTTGATTTTTTCAGAAACAGGGTTATTTTTCCAATTCATAATTTAACCGGAAAAGTAATCGCATTTGCCGGCCGCAGTCTTAGTGCAAATTCCAAATCGCCGAAATATATTAATTCACCCGAAACGGAATTGTACAATAAAAGTAAAACACTTTTTGGCTTACATCATGCCAAGAAAAAAATTAGGGAAAAAGATTTTGCAATACTGGTCGAAGGTTATACAGATGTAATGGCCTTACATCAAGCGGGATTTGAGAATTCTGTGGCTTCATCCGGAACTTCCTTAACAGAAGAGCAAATTCAAATCATTAAACGCATTACGTCTAATGTTACGATTTTATATGATGGCGACGCAGCGGGCATAAAGGCCGCCGGCAGAGGAATTGATCTCATCATTCAGGAAGGTCTGGATGTTAAAATAGCCTTAATACCAGACAAAGAAGATCCTGATAGTTTTATTCGAAAAATAGGATCCACAGCTTTTGAGCAGTTTTTAAATGAGCAGGCAACTGACTTTATTATATTTAAAATCAAACTGCATAATACAGAATCGGGTAATAATCCACTAAAAAAATCTATTGCCGCAAAAGATATTGTACAATCAATTGCTAAAGTAGAAGATCCTATTAAAAGATCGATTTATCTCAAAGAAACTGCTGATATTCTGGAGTTGGAAGAAATACATGTCATTGAAAGTTGTAATAAAATCATCAAAGAAGAACTTAAAAACAAGATGTTTCTGGAAAGGAGGAAAGCCCTGGATCGCGATCAGAAAATTCTACATGAGTTACCAGACGAAGAATTTGTTCCTAGCCATATACAAGACTTCAGTATATCGTCAGACGAAATACATGAAATGGATATTTGCAGAGTTCTTATGCTGTGGGGTAAAAAATGGTATGACGAATCAAATGGTACATCATTTGCACATTATATCATTGATAATATTTCAGATACGCTGCCTTTATTTGAGAATGAATTAACTAAACAGATTATTCTTGAAGTTGCCAGTATGCTAAGCAGTGGACAGATACCGGATATTGCTTATTTTATTTCTCATGAAGACAAAAAAATTGCTGATCTCGCCCTTGAATTCACCATGTCAAAATATGAATATAGTGAAAACTGGTCCGAACGATGGGGAATTTACCTAAGTACCCAAAATTTACCCGAAGAAAATTTCAGGTCTGATGTAACAAATTCCTTATTAAGATTTAAATTAAAGAAATACAATAAAGCAATTATGGAGTTTGAAAAAAAAATAAAAAACTCCGTCTCAGACCAATTTGATCTGGAATTAGAATTAAGATCCCATCAACACATGGTTGAACAACGAAACTACATTGCCGGAATATTGAAAACGGTTGTCATTTAAACGATCCTCCAGAAAACTCATCGAAATTAAATTGATATCAAAGAATTCCTTTTGATACCAAATACCTTTCAGCATCCAAAGCCGCCATACAACCACTACCTGCCGCTGTTACAGCCTGTCGGTAAATTCTATCCTGTACGTCCCCACAGGCAAATACACCCGCAATGTTGGTAAGGGAGGTGCCTGGCTTCGTTTTAATATATCCCTGCTCATCCATTTCAACATAGTCTTTAAATGGTGCAGAATTTGGTTTGTGACCAATGGCAATGAAATAACCTTTTAACGGAATCGTGGATTTTTCGCCGGATTTAGTATTAACAACCTGTACGCCTTCCACTTCATCAGTTCCGAGAATTTCCTCGGTTTCAGTATTCCAGTGAACTTTTATTTTTGGATTATTCAATACCCGTTCCTGCATAATTTTGGAAGCTCTCATTTCATCACGACGAACAACCAGATGAACTTCAGGGCATAATTTGGCTAAATAGGATGCTTCTTCTGCTGCTGTATCGCCGGCACCCACCACACCTACCGGAAGGCCTTTAAAGAAAAAACCATCACAAACGGCACAGGCTGAAACACCCTTATTCATCATCTTTTTTTCCGATTCCAAACCCAGCCATTTGGCGCTGGCTCCTGTTGAAATTATGATACTATGGGCCTGAAACAACTCACCAGATTCAGTCCAGATTTTATGAATGTCTGTGGTAAAATCAACCTTAGTTATTGTCTCAAATTTTATGATTGTTTGAAATCTCTCAGCTTGTTTTTGAAAATCCTCCATCATTTTGGGCCCCTGGACACCATCAGGATAACCAGGATAATTTTCAACTTCTGTTGTGATCATCAACTGGCCGCCGGGTTCTACACCAGTAAACAACACAGGATGCATATTAGCCCTGGCGGCATAGATGGCCGCAGTATAACCTGCAGGTCCAGAGCCAATTATTATGGTATGATGAATATTTTGTTCCATAAATTTTAATTTCTTTTAATGAGGATCTTTTTGTCAAGACAAAAGGAACTAACAGCATCAAATAAGTTTGGTTCATGGGAGTAAGATTTAAGAATTTGATGGGCAGATTCATATTTCGACCGACGTTTGTCAAGTATCGCATTCCATTCTGACTGAGGATCAAGGGTCGACTTAAAAATGGGATGATTTCCATTCAGCATTTGCTCTGTAATTGCGGGTATTTCAGACTTTAAATAAATGGAATAACTAAAACTCCTGATGCAATTCATATTGTCAAAAAAGCATGGGGTTCCGCCTCCGCAAGATAAAATTAAGGGTTTTTGAGTTAGGGCCTTCATTAAAAAAAAACGTTCCAGACAGCGGAAATTCATTTCACCAAATTTTGACCATAAAAGAGGAATGCTCATTCCGGTTTGGTTTTCTATACAAACATCTAAATCAATTAAATTTAGCTGCAAACTGGAGGCTAATTGTCTTCCAAGATAGGATTTACCAACTCCTGGCATTCCAATTAAAGAAATTGTTGTCGTCAATTCATACATCTTGTTCCTGAAAGATTTAATACTTTTGCACCATGAATCTGAAGCTAAACTTTATTATTATTTTAAGTTTGCTGCTACTTGCGTGTAAAAATAACAAGAAGCCTGAGATAAATCCTTATGGTGAATTGATCAACAACCCGATGTCGGCCATGAAAGTGATGGACACCGTCAATATTGCCAAAATTAGCTTTCAGGAACCTAAATTTGATTTTGGCTATGTTAATCAAGGGGATTCGGTTGTGCATGAATTTACATTTCAAAACACCGGCAAAAAAACATTACTGATTACCGATATAAATACTTCTTGCGGCTGTACCAGTTCCAGAGTCGCAAAAGATACTCTGGAACCTGGTGACTCCTCTATTCTTAGGGTTGTTTTCAATTCTAAAGGCCGAGAAGGATTTCAGGAAAAATCAGTCATGGTATTTGCCAACACATTTCCTCCGCAAACACAGGTTTTTATTACAGGCACTGTCATTAAATAAGTCATTAAATAAGTTATTAAATATATGAGTATAATTATTCTTTATGTCATTCTCTTTGGTATTATGTATGTATTTTTTATTTTACCAAAGACCAAGCAACAAAAGGCACAAAATAAATTCCTTACAGAAATCAAGAAAGGTGATACTGTTGTAACACAATCCGGCATAATCGGGCGAATTACTAAAATTGATGATTTGATTGTTGAGTTACAACTTGATTCCAAATCATTTGTGAAGGTTTTAAAGTCAACGATATCCAAAGAAGGCAGTGATGCTATAAAAGACAAGACGATTCTGGAATTTTAATATTGGATTAAAATACTGACTTGGATTTTTTAGATGTTGTAGGCCGGAATTATCGAAGATTGAATAAACAATATCCCTGCTAAAATTACTGAATTAAGCCAGAATAATTTGGCAAAGATTTTTTACTTAGCGTTTTTGTCCCATTCTTGACATATCATTCTGGAATTCTTCCATTGTATATGTTTTAAAATTACCTGCAGGCGGCAATAAATCTGTTGGATTTATTTCAGGATTAAACTCTTTAGCTTTCATGGTCAGTTCCATTTTAAAAGATCCGCTTCCCATGGCCATGTTATATTCGAGGGGAGTCCCGTTTAATTGAATTTTTTTACTTGTTTGGGTAATAAAAGAAGGATCAAATTTTAATTCACTGGTAACATACATTTTTATAATAACATCCTGGTCGTCATCGGCTTTTGTTTTTTCCTTGGGCATTTTCATTTTCAGTTCCACTCTGTGACATTTATAACCCAGAATCTCTTTCACATCCTCTTTGAATTCTGTTATCACCATACTCTCGTCTATTGCTTTCATGGATTCATTAGCAGCTTCCAAATTCGCTTTACGGTTTTCTGATATTTTATATTTTTTTCCCATCATATCCATATAGATATGAATAGAATCTTGTTTGGAGTCCATAATACTGGTTGTATTCATCATCATCATGCTGACAACTGATTTTTGAGTTATTCCATCAGAATAGATACGGATATCCATTTTACCTAAGGCACTGGCCATTTCAGGTGGTGCTTCCTCTCCGTTGAGACGGATACCGGCTACTTCCATTTTTAGCATGCCTTTGCTAAATTGAGAGTAAACGGAAAAACTAAGTAAAAAACAAAGAATAAAATTTGCCAATTTGTAATTTTTCATATAAATATTTGAGCAGCAAAGATAATGCAAGAATGAAACAAACTGCGGGAGAAGTAAAGATGAAAATTTTGTATTTAAATCATTTAAACGGAGTGATCCCGACACGGTTCGAACGTGTAACCTACTGCTTAGAAGGCAGTTGCTCTATCCAATTGAGCTACGGGACCAATTCGGCATGGGTGTGGGTGTGGGTGTGGGTGTGTATTCAAAATTCTTCTTATTTATTCCATATTTTTTTTATCCATTCTTTTCCGATTCCAGATTTTAAATATTTTTCTCTTTCTCTTGCTTTTGCTCTAGATTCATAGGCTTCAGATATTAATAACTCCTATGGCATGTATCCTTTTGTTGATTTCGTTTTTCCATGATTGTGTTCTTTTATTCTATTATCCAAATCTTTGGTCATTCCTACATAATATCTACCATCAACTAAACTTCGTAATATGTATACTTTTATCATAATTACTATGTGACCACTCTCCTGTTGCTCCCTGCCTGCCGGCAGGCAGGTATCCAATTGAGCTACGGGACCAATTCGGCATGGGTGTGGGTGTGGGTGTGGGTGTGTATTCAAAATTCTTCTTATTTATTCCATATTTTTTTTATCCATTCTTTTCCGATTCCAGATTTTAAATATTTTTCTCTTTCTCTTGCTTTTGCTCTAGATTCATAGGCTTCAGATATTAATAACTCCTATGGCATGTATCCTTTTGTTGATTTCGTTTTTCCATGATTGTGTTCTTTTATTCTATTATCCAAATCTTTGGTCATTCCTACATAATATCTACCATCAACTAAACTTCGTAATATGTATACTTTTATCATAATTACTATGTGACCACTCTCCTGTTGCTCCCTGCCTGCCGGCAGGCAGGTATCCAATTGAGCTACGGGACCAATTCGGCATGGGTGTGAGTGTGGGTGTGGGTCAGTTAAAAAAGGATGCAAAGATATAATTCTGCTTGAAATTAGTTTGAAATCCGGGCTTGAATTTGTTCACCCTGTTTAGTTTGTATCTCTACGATATATACTCCTTTAGAAAGTTCTTTTCTATTGATTATCAAATAATTATATTTTGGGATATATATTTTTACCAATTGCCCGGAAGAATTATAAACCCTGCACTTTTGTATTTCCGTTTGATTTAATTTCATGAAAATTTGATCCTCAGTGTATCTGATTTCTGGTTTTTCTAATTCTTCAGAAGATGTTGACACTACTCTATCTACTACAAATTCAAATTCTTTAGAACAGTTTTGGCAGTCTGTTACCACAACTTTATAAGTTCCTGCTGATAAATTACAAACTTCAGAACCAGTGTTTCCATTACTCCATTGATAGGTATACGGTGCACAACCTCCTTCCATGGTAACTCTAATACATCCGGATCCGGATCCATCATCCCTGGTAATCACTGTATCGGCTACTTCTATGGCTGCGCTAAAAAATAAATTGACTTTCAAGGTGCTGTCACAACCTAAATGATTCTTTAATAGAAAAGTTTGAGAAGTATGGTTCTTATCAAAAATAACATTATTGATAGTTATTGTAGCTTCATGGCATAAGCTATCATTAATAGTTTCGTTGCTTGGTCCTGAAAACTCAATCAGAATATGTATTATACTATCACATCCATTCACAGAAGCATTTTTAATTGTTATTTGACCGGATTCTTTGCCAGAATAAAATTTTTCATTCGCTATAATAATTGTATCTCCTATACAGGCTTTATTGCGAAAAACGGATTCGACTGCAACACAATCAAATAATTTCATAGTCCAGAAATCAGGAGAAACGATATTTGTTGGAGGCAAGTCATTGTTTGTACTAAAACTTTGAGCAACAAAATAGATGCTGCCATCCAAAGCTGTAAATAAAGAGCTAGCGTTTTCACCACCTGTGCCGCCATAATTTTGATTCCATATTACGTTGCCCGATGTGTCCAGTTTCATAACCACGACATCTGTTCCCCCATAATTGGCTTTGATATCCTGATCCTTTGAACTAGAATTGGCTAACAGAATAATTTCATTTTTGCCCGTAAGTTGAGCTTTTATAGCTGTATCGTCATTGAGCCCTCCGATATTTTTTGACCATAAAAATGCTCCATTTTTGTCAACCCGCGCCATCCAGATATCTCTTCCGCCTTTTAAACTATCTACCTGTCCGCCCGAGGTATTTACTGTACCAAATATGATCATACCGTCATCTCCCAGATTTATAGCATCTGCAAATAGTTCATCGCCGGGTCCGCCAATGGTTGTCAGAAACACTTTATTGATATTTCGATTTATTTTTAAAATAAAAATATCTTTTTTACCTTTTCCCAGACCATTAAAATCCATATCATTCGATTCTGTTTCTCCAAAAATGAGCATTTGTCCACCGAATGCATCACTTCGCATTATTTTTTTAGCTGATTCATCTTTGGTGCCACCAAAGGTAAAAGCTTTGATCAATAAGCCATTTTCATCAATGGAGGATATAAAAATATCATTCCCACCTTTGGTTGGTACAGCAACCACATCTCTATCTATTGATTTCGTATGTCCGGCAAAGAAGACACGCCCATTTTCGAGAAAGAATATGTCATTAATCAGATCATTATTGGTTCCGCCATAACTCTTTTCCCAGATTTTAGCACCAGTATGTGGATTATAGCTTAAAACCCAGGCATCTGATAAGCCGTAGACTGCTGTGACATCAGAACCTCTGCCACTGGTAAATCCACCCAGTAATAAATTTCCATTAGGCAAAACGAGAAATGAGTTTGCCTGATCAGATGAGGGGCCACCATAGGTCTTTTGACGAATAAGATCACCATTGGGTTTTATCTGATTGATAAAATAGTCATCAACACCACGGTTTGCATTCCCTGGAATATTTGTTGAAGAACTTTTGCCTACTCCTATAATCATGGTATCATTGTATTGACTGATACTATTACAAATGTCGGATAAGTTGCCGCCATAGATTTTATTCCAGACTTTAACAGGTTGAGCCGATACAGCAAAGCTTACCATAACTATGGTTGAAAGTAAAATTGATTTCATTACAATAATTTTAATGGGTACAATACCTTAATTTCGCAGTTAAGGATAAAAGATTATGCCAAAAATACAATGATTCAAGTAAAAATCGAAGCTTCCTGGCAAGATATTTTGAGAAAAGAGTTTGATACTGAATATTTTAAGAAACTAATTTCGCTTCTTAAAGCAGATAAAAATCAAGGGAAAATAATTTATCCACCCGGTTCACTTATTTTTCATGCCCTTAATACAACTCCTTTTGATGAGGTAAAAGTAGTCATTTTGGGTCAGGATCCTTATCATGGTCCTGGTGAGGCCATGGGATTAAGTTTTTCTGTACCTAAACCGATTTCTATTCCACCATCTTTACGTAATATTTTTAAAGAAATAAACAGAGATCTTGGCATACCGATACCAACACACGGGGACCTTACATACTGGTCAAAGCAAGGAGTCTTACTTTTAAATGCAAGCCTTACCGTGGAACACAAGTTGCCTAATTCTCACAAACAATATGGCTGGCATATTTTTACAGACAAAATCATCTCCCTAATTTCAGAAAAACGAGAACACATCGTATTTATGCTCTGGGGAAATTTTGCCCGCTCTAAGAAAAATTTAATTTCTGAATCAAAGCATCTAATCCTTGAAAGCCCACATCCTTCTCCTCTTGCCGGAAGTGGATTCTTTGGAAATTCACATTTTTCAAAAAGTAATGAATATCTTAAAAACTACGGTCAGCAACCCATTGATTGGCAGATACTTTAATTCCTTATATATTCTAAAAAGATTATATATTTGTTCTTACTTAATTCAAAAATACCTTAATATGAAACTAAAAAATTTATTGGTTGCGGTCATATTCTGTATGACTATCAGTCTTCAGGCACAGGAATACAAATCTGCTGTTGGTTTGCGTGCTGCCTGGGGATGGGCTTTATCCGGAAAACATTTTATTAAAAACGATGCTGCCGTTGAAGCCATTCTGACGTATCGCAGTTATGGACATCCTTCATTTAAATACAATTATTTTAGTGTTACCGGATTATACCAGATTCACAAGGATATTGCATCGGTCGATGGTTTGCAATGGTATTATGGGTTTGGAGCCAATGCTGGTGCCTGGGGTGGCGATTGGGCTGATGTTGATGGTGGAACGGGTTCTTTCTTTTTTGGCGTCTGTGGGAATCTAGGACTTGATTATAAATTTGCTGATGCGCCAATTAATTTATCGCTTGACTGGATTCCGACATTTCGTTTTGTTGGATGGGGAGATGGATTCACTGGAGAAGTTGGTGGATTTGCAATTCGTTATACTTTCTAAGCTTTTACAGTTAAAATAATAAATCAAAAGCCGTGGATATTCCACGGCTTTTTTATTGAACCAATTTCTTTTTATTGCGCTTCCAGAGAATAAAGAAGGTCAAAACGATCAAGTATGGCATTGCCAGCAAATATAAAATACCTGTATTGAGTCCTTTCCCTGCGGATCCACCATCTTTTAAATTTGCTTCAGCAGCCATCTTACACATAGGACATTGTGCCGGTAACTCCAAGCTGAAAATCATCGCGATGACTAAAATCAGAAAGAATATGCTTAAACTTTTTAGTAATTTATATTGCATTCATACAAGGATATAGCATTAAAAAACAAAGCGGTCCGCTGATGCAAATATACAACCAGATCGGAAATACAATTTTTGCCAGTTTTTTATGCCGTTCTAATTGTCCGGTTAAACCTCTTACATAAGTAAATAACACAAAAGGAAAACTTAATCCTGCCAGAACCACATGACTAATTAATAAACTAAAATACAGTATCCGAATCGGACCAGTTTTACAAAATAATACTTCTTCACAAGTCACGTGATAAACCACATACATACATAAAAACAAAGCTGAAATAATCATCGCAGCCGTCATCAGACGTTTATGATTTTCAATTTGCTTCTTTTTAATTTGTACAAAAGCAGCGATCAGAACCAATGCACATACCGCATTTAAGCTTGAATAGACTTTAGGCAAAAATCTAAAGTCGATAGAAGACTCAAAATGAATCTGTCTCATAAATACGACAACCAACAAAATAATTACACTTAAACAAGTTGCAAGAATATTTAGCCGGCTGATGGCCCTGCTACTCCACTCCATTTTGATTTTTGTCCTTTAAACTTAAAAATACAGGAACCTGCCTGACCATTTTTTTTATTTCTGATTCTTCATTGAGTGCATAATACTGCCTGATCATGCCATGTTGATCAATTAAAATAATTAAATTCTTTTTGGTTAATGATTCCGGAATGGAAAATGCTTCACCTGCAAATATATAAATATGCCGCGCAGCCATATATGTTTTAATCCAGTCATTCTCCCTAGGAATATTTAATTTTTCAGCCATTTCAGGGATTAATTCGCCTGAATGAAGTCCAATAATTGAAAATACATTAAAAGAAAATTCTGTTTTTGATTGTACATACAAATCTTTAAGAATTCTTAGGTCTTTATCTCGCAAAGAATCCGCTCCTATGATTCCTACAATCCATTTTTTTCCTAAAAAACTATTTGAATGAAATAATGAATCCGAATCGGTTACACTTTGAAAATTGCCAATTTCTATTTTAGGCTCAAGATCAGACATTGCATCTTTTCTCATTTGTGTGCCTTTTGATAAATAGTACCAGGCAAATAAAGGAAGCCCTATTAAAATTAACGCAACAAATAAGTAATTAAAATTCTTTTTCAAATGTGTAATTAACTAAAAATTGAACACAACACTATTTATAAATTATTTTTATTAATGTGTTTTTGTTTCTTCCTGATGATTTTTTTCTTGTGTTGCTGGAGGCATAGCTTTGTCTAATAGCAAGGTATCAGAAGAATCATGCTTGGCGTGAGCTGATTTACCTGCAAATGTATGAGTGAATTGAGCAATCGGACGATCGTTAACTTGTTTTCTCCAATGATACCAGGTATTACCCTCATAGAAGAATGCAATGACAGCCCAGATCAAAAGTAAAGTTGGCATTAATACTGACTTGACCAGACCAGGTACTTCATATTTCATATGCATAAATTCGTAAACAATAAAATAAGCTTTATAAAGTGACATTACGATCATCAAAAAGTACATTACCGAACGTGGAAGGTGAAACCCTTCTATGATGTATCCTTTACCAACCAAAGCCACCATGACTTCAAGTAGCGTCACGATACCCAGGATAACAAATCCCTTAAAAACTACTTTTTTAGCTTCTTCATAACTTAAATGTCCCATGCAATTCTATATTTATTTTATTATAGCAGATAAAATACTAAAAATACAAATACCCAAACCAAATCGACAAAGTGCCAGTATAATCCTATTTTTTCAACCATTTCATAATGATTATTCCGTTGAGCGTAAATGCCACTGGCTACATTCATCATAATGATCAACAGAAAAACTACTCCGCTTAACACGTGAAACCCGTGAAAACCGGTAATGAAAAAGAAAAGAGCACCAAAAGCTTTTGGCCCCAGTTGTTGTGACTTAATTTCTCCGGATTCCGTTTTATATTTTAACGGTGCCCATTCATCACCGTGTTTATGTATTAAGTATGTTTGACCGGCGTGAAAAGCATCGCCTGCCTTAATATCCTTCCCGTCACCTTCGAGGTAAACACCGGATTCCGTATGCGTACCAAAAGGATTAACATGAATAGTCATATTTTCTCCTTTCATCAATGTGGTCCATTCCCAGGCCTGACAGCTTAAAAAAGTCAAACCTCCTAAAATCGTCATGAGCATCCAAAAGACAACTCCTTTTTTATTATATCTGTGACCTTCCTGTACAGCTCTTACCATGGTAACACTACTCACGATTAGTACAAATGTCATAAACGTAACAAATATCAATGGTTTATGATGGATTCCTCCCGGAAGGGTGGAAAATACAAAATCAGGTACAGGCCAGGTTGGACTGCTAAATCGCAATGTACCATAAGCTATCAGAAAACCTGCAAATGTAAAAGCATCTGATAGTAAGAAATACCACATCATCAATTTTCCATAACTCGCTTTGAAGGGTTCATTTCCACCTGACCAGGTAGATTCTCCTCCATGATTTTCCTGCGCATGTAAAGTATGTTCAGCTGCCATTAGTTTAAATCTATTGTAGTATTAAAAATAAAAGTAAATAAATCCAAAGTATATCTACAAAATGCCAATATTGCCTGACAAGATCCAGCTTTAAGGTTCGAAAAGCTGTAACTTCGAAAGGTACGATCCAGGATATGATTAAAGATGCCGTTAAAATGGCAATACCGCCGACAATATGCACTGCGTGAATTCCAGTGAGTGCATATAAAAACGAACCAGATACATTAAGATTAATGGTTATTCCAGAGTCGCTTAATGTTTTCCAGGCTATAATTTGTGAATATAAAAAAGCTATTCCAAGGCAAAATGAAATAAATATACCCCACCGATAATTACTTTCTTTCTGTTTTTTAAAACTTCTGTAAGCCCATTCTATAGTAACTGAAGATAAGAAGATAATTACCGTACTGACAAAAAATTGTACCGGCAATTTAAATTCATACCAATTACCGGCCGGCTTTCTAACCAAATAGGAACTGGTTAATGCTGCAAACATCATTGCAATCGATGCCATGCCTATCCACAACGCAAACCGCAAAGCCTGATGTCGGCTCGGTGCTAAATTCTTGTCGATCATCTGAACAATTGGCATCAGACTATATAATTATTTAATAACAATAAGAATAATATTACAGGCAGATATAAAATAGAACTAAACATTAGTTTTCTTGCCGCTTGTTCATTATTTTTTAGATATAGATTCCAGCCCAGAAAAGCATACACAAGAATACTTATAATTAATAAGACAGCTATAATGGGACTCAGTGCATTCGTATAGACGGAGATAAAAACGATAAACAAACTGCATAAAGCATAAATGGAAGAATACAATCCATATTTTGGATCCGGTTTTCCTTCAACATCGTTAATAAGCTTAAACCCAGCTTTTTTATAATCTGAATGACCCAACCATGCTATAGACCAAAAGTGTGGAAACTGCCATAAATATTGCAAACCAAACAAACAAACTGCTTCAAGGCTAAGTCCGTTTGAAACTGCAACTCCGGCAATCAATGTAGGTAATGCACCCGGAATAGCGCCAACAGGTATAGCGATGGGTGAATATCTTTTTAACGGTGTATAAATAAACGCATAAGATATAAATGACAACATTCCCAAAATACCTGCCAGTGGATTTATCATATTTAATAAAATCACACCAATAGTACATAAGATACCAGAAATCAATACTGATAACGACACGGACATTCTTCCATCTGCCAATGGTCTAAGAGCGGTTCTCATCATTAATTTATCATAATCCCTCTCCAGGCATTGGTTTAACGCATTAGCCGCAAATGTGATCAGCAATCCTCCTAAGCAAAGTAAAACGAATACACTTAGGTTAAAAAATGATTTAGACAAGATAATGTAGCTCAATGCTGAAGAAAACACAACCATAAGGCTGAGTTTAAACTTCACCAATACACCAAAATCATGTATAAATGAATAGCTAAGCGTGGATTTTTTCAGCTGGGTCAAAATTTATTCTATTTTATTATTAATGACTGCTATGTTCTTCACCTTCTGCCAGTGGGGTATGTTGCGGTATAAACTCTTTACCATCTTTACCATAATCATAAGCCCAACGTTGTACAGTTGGTATTTTTTCAGGCCAATTGCCATGACCTGCTACAATCGGTGTTGTCCATTCAATTGAATTGGCACCGTACGGATTTTGTTCGGTCATTTTTTTGCCCTTATACATACTCCAGAAAAAATTAACGACGAATAAAATTTGTGCCATAAACGTGATAATGGCTGCTATGGTTATAAATTTATTCATGTCTTGAAAATCTTTAAAGGCATCGAAACTATCAAAGCGATAATATCTTCTTGGCACACCAGCCATACCAAGATAGTGCATCGGACCAAACACGGCATAAGCCCCTATCATCGTAATCCAGAAATGTATTTTACCCATGGTTTCATTCATGAATCGACCAAACATTTTAGGATACCAATGATATACTCCGGCAAACATTCCAAAAAATGCTGCCACGCCCATGACGATATGAAAATGGGCAACCACAAAATAGGTATCGTGTTGCTGAATGTCTATAGCTGAATTTCCCAAAAATATTCCAGTTAAACCTCCGGATATAAACATCGAAACAAAGCCAATACAATAGAGCATCGCTGTATTAAGTCGGATATTACCTCCGTATAAAGTACTAATCCAGTTAAACACTTTAACTGCTGATGGTACCGCAATGATCAAGGTAAAGACCACAAAGAAATTGGAGATAAACGGATTAACTCCTGACATAAACATATGATGGGCCCATACGATAAAGGATAAAAATCCAATAGCTAAAATCGAATAAACCATCGCACGATATCCGAAAATTGGTTTTCTGGCATGTACGGACAGTACTTCTGATACAATACCCATCGCAGGAAGTATAATGATATACACTTCGGGATGTCCTAAAAACCAAAATATATGTTGATATAATATCGGACTTCCTCCTATTCGATCCAGTGCTTGTCCGTTAATAAAGATATCTGATAAATAAAAACTGGTTTCCAGACTTCTGTCAAAGAGCAGCAAAAAGAAACCTGAAGCTAATACGGGAAATGAAAGAAGAGCCAATATAGCTGTAACTAAAAATGCCCAAATTGTCAGTGGCATTCTCCACAAGCTCATTCCTTTCGTTCTTAAATTCAAAACGGTAGTAATATAATTCATACCTCCGAGCAGTACAGAGACTACAAACAAAACGAGTGATACCGTCCATAATGTCATTCCGGCCCCGCTTCCGATTGAAGCTTGTGGCAATGCACTCAAGGGTGGATAGGCTGTCCAGCCTCCAGAAAATGGTCCTGTACTGATAAACAGACTATAAAACATAACCACTGAAGACAGGAAGAAAAACCAATATGACAACATATTTAAGAAGGGCGAAGCCATATCACGGGCACCCAACTGTAAGGGTATTAAGAGATTACTAAATGTACCGCTTAGTCCGGCTGTTAATACAAAAAAGACGATAATGGTACCATGCATAGTAACCAGAGCATAATAAAACTCAGGATCCAGCCTACCGATTCCAGCGTCATTAATAGTAATCCAATGACCGAGGATAGGTTTTAACCACGCCATGTCCGCTTCCGGAAAGCCCAATTGCAATCGGAAAATGATCGACATTGACGCGCCGATAATTGCCCAGAATATCCCCGTTATTAAAAATTGCCTGGCAATCATTTTATGATCCTGGGAGAAAATATACGTAGTTAAAAAACTCGTTTGATATTTATCTCCATGATGGTGCTCGTGAAAATGATCATCGTAACCCAGTTCCTGGATCAGTTTATCTTTTTCAACATGAGTATCGTGAGAATGTGACATAATTTTATATGTTTTAAAAAGATAAAATTTTAAATTCTATTCTTCTGTTTTTTGTTTTTCCTTCTTCCGTATCATTCGATTCAACAGGTCTTGTCGAACCCAAACCAATAGTCATTATTTGTTCTGCTTTAACTCCATTGGTAACCAGATAATCTTTAACTGCCTGAGCTCTGTCCTGAGATAATTTAAGATTAGCAGTTACTTCACCAGTATTATCAGTATGTCCACTGATTTCGACTTTTAATTTAGGGTTTTTATCGAAACTCTCTTTCAGAATATTTAATGCTATTTCAGATTCTTTTTGCAAAGTTGCCGATCCGGACTCAAAATAGATATTATCCAACTGTAAGATGCGTTCTGTTGCATTTGTCATGGCAGTATCAAGTGCAACTTTCAACATTTCTTTAAGTGCTTCACCTTTCATCAGAGCTTCAGACATCACTGGTTTGCCAATAAATGGGTCTTCCTCTGTATTTCGAATTGAAGAAAAATAATATGATTTTTGTGTTTTATTCCAAATTTCCCATTCTTCCGGACTCACTATTTTAACAACACGCCTCATACTGTAATGACCTTTACCGCAAAGCTCTGCACAAGCCAGTTCGTAATTAAATGCTTTCCATTTTGGCTCGCTATTGGGGTCATTTGGATCAGAAGGCAATTGATATTCCGGATATTTCCTTAGTTCTTGTCTGAATTCATCCGTGGTTTTTATTGGAGTGAATACAAAATATGTTGGAATACCTGGAACGGCATCCATCTTAACCCTGAAATGTGGTAAATAAAAATTATGCAATACATCTCTTGCGATGATTCGCACCCGTACTTTTTTGCCTTTTGGCAATACCAGTTCGTCAGCATTATAATCATCGTGATTTCGTTCATCATGCCAATCCTGACCCAGTTCGTTAATACCAGGTTTTATCAATCGAAAATCTTTTACGCCCAATTTTCCGTCAGTGCCGGGATATCTTAAATTCCAGGCAAACTGCCAGGCGGTTGCTTCAATTTCGATAAAATCTTCGTTAGATTGAACATCAGACATGACCTTATTCCATGTTACAAGTCCCTGTACAACCAGAATCGTCATAACAAGAGCTGGCACCGCTGTCCATATAATTTCCAACCGGTTATCGTGAGGTAGAAACAACGCTTTGTTGCCTTTACGGTATCTGTATTTGTAAGGAAACCAAAATAATACAAGGTGACAAATGACAAAAACTATACCTGTAAAGACAAGGGTCACATTAAACATAGAATCAATTGTACCACCATGCTCTGAAGCTGACTTTAGGGGTCCATAGCCCAGCATTCGATTAGCATAGTATAATGCACTCCAGACAAAAGATCCTAAAAACAGAACACAAAAGATAATCAGCCATTTACCATTCAGTTCTGCTGAATTGGTCATGTATTCTTCCTCACCTTTCATCTCGGCTGTGATCTCATTGATTTTTGCTATCTGAAGCAGGACCACAAATAATAATATGAAGGATAATATGGTAATTAATGCTGTCATTAGTTAATAGATTTTAGATTTCTACACATGATGATGTAAACTTTCTTTTAGATAAGGATCATTTCTAGGGACCAAAGAGGCTTTGGACAAAAAGTGTAAGGTGGTTCCAAAAAACAAAGCAAGGAATCCTAACAAGAGTCCGAAGTCTGCCAATCCGGGTATATAGTATCCACTTACCGGTATTTCTGAATGCCCATTATGATGCTGATCAGCAGCTCCATGAGAATCCTTGGCTACGCTTTCAGCTTTTACTTCTTTTCCTGATTCCAACATAATGGTTTCGGTAGATGCGGAGCCATGATCAGATTGCATCATAACTTCATGGGCTGTATGTAACACGCCGGGTTTGACCATTTGAAAAGTATCCCACCAGTGTCCAAAAAATACAATAACAGAAACCAGGATTAAAGTACCGTATTTTCGCTTTGTATGATTACTTAGCAGGATTAAAAATGGCAGTACAAAATTAAGTACAAGGTTTCCATAAAATAACACAGGATAATTATTGATACGTTCATGAAAATAAACCGTTTCTTCCCCGATGTTACCATACCAAATCAGCATATATTGAGAAAACCATAAGTAAGTCCAAAACACACTAAACGCAAACAAAAACTTACCCAGATCATGAAAATGTTCCATATTGATATTGTGGTAATGACCTCTTGATTTAAGATAAATTAAAAAGAGGATGGTCAAAGCTATCATGCTGACAAATGAGCTGGCTCCGGTGTACCAGGCAAACATAGTACTATACCAATGAGGATCAACCGACATATACCATAACCAGATGGCAACTGCACTAGAGAACCCTGCAATAGGCAAAAATACAGCGGCCCAGAATTTCATTTTTTTGTACTGGGTATGATGTGCATCGTCGTGATCATCCTCATCGATACTAAGTCTTCTCATTTTATTTGCAAAAAACAACCAGGACGCCAATATTCCCAATCCAACAATTGAATAAAAATTGACATTGAGAAAAGCTGACTTACCTTTAATAATTTTATCATTTGCAGCCGTTTCAGGGTCAGACCAGTGATATAAGTGGTGCCAACCAAAATATACTCCCAAAGCAATAATAAACATAATAAATAATCCAACCCAAAGAAACTGAGACATGGCTTCCCAAACCCGTTTAAATCCGACACTCCATCCTGCATAGGCTGTACGGTTTATACAGATAAAAAAAATAGCCATTAGTGCAATTAAGGTAAAAAAGACACCATTGTGCAGTATACTGCTCCAAAAGCGGGTATAAAGAGGATCGTCATTTCGTATGATTGCAACCATAGAAATAATTCCTATAAAACCCATGATGGCTAAGATCAACTTATCTTTTGGTGGTAATTGTATTGAACTCATTTATCGTTTATCTTTTCTTCGTTCAAAAAAAATTAATTCTTAACATTTGTATTAGCTCCGGCGGTTGTCGTATTTAATAAAGCACTTGCTTTTTTAGCATCTAAAACTGCCTGAGATCCAGAAAATGTATTTTCTTTTTCAGTATACTTTAGGTTTTTGGCAACAGCTTGTAATGATCGTATATAATGGATCACATTCCAACGTTCATTGTATGATAACTTATCGGCATAAGAACCCATGACGTTTTTACCAAACATAATGGAATGATAAAATCTACCTTCTGATGTTGCAATAAACTCATCTTTCAAAAAATTGGCTGGTTGTGCTGGATATTTTCCACCATCATCCCGAACTAAATAACCAGATCCATCACCGGTATCACCATGACAAATTCCGCAATAGATGGTATAAAGTTGTTTTCCTTCTGCCAATCCTTTTTCTGTTAATCCGATCGGATTTGAACGGATCTCATTAATAGCTCTAAGCCTTTCGTCCTCCGTATTGCCGTAATAATAAGGTACAGAACCATTTTTATTAATATGAATGGCATTGTTGGATTTTGAACCATCAAAAAGTGAATTCATGGATTCATGATGTGCATTGGCTAAGCTTCCTCGGGCGATGGAACCTTTAACTGGATTTCTGGGAGCAGACATTCTTGCGACTTCTTCTTCACCACCCCAGGAATGATAATAATAATAGCTATTAACATTAGCTTCGTAAGCAATGGAATGTGCCATATCCGGCATGTACTCCGTACCTGTATAATTGCCATCAGCCGGACTACAATGTATAAGACAAAGTCCCATTAAAGTTAGAGCGATACTATAAATAGAGATTTTCATTTTCAAATATTTTTTGTATTCACTTCTTCAGCGCCTGTTTCTGTAAAAAAAGAACGCGCCTCTGCTTCTGAAATATCTTTTTTATCAAATGCCAGACAAAACTTATCGTCTGTTGTTCTTAAATCCAGCTGTGGATTGGAAACTCCCGGCCATAATCCACAAATCGTATAAAATGTAATCGTCATCCCCCAGGAGGCAAATAGTACTGTCAATTCAAAAATAATTGGAATAAAAGAAGGAACCGGCCAATACGGTTTACCTCCAAAGATAATTGGCCAATCACTCGTCATAATCCAGGTCATACCTAAAAAGGCTGTCAAAGTACCAATAGCCCCAAAAACAAAACCCGCCTGGTGTAATCTGGATTCTTCCAGACCTAAAGCCTGATCCATTCCGTGTATTGGAAATGGTGTGAATACATCCATTATTTCCAGATGTTTACTTTTGGCATTGCGCACTGCTTTCAGCAATACTTCTTCATCTGAATAAATTCCGTAAATCACACTTTTATTTAATTGTCTCATTTATATATTCCTTTGAGGTTAAACAAATTAATGATGTTGTGTTGGGTCCTGATGATTGCCGTGAGAATCGTGATGCTTATGTGTAGCTTTATCTCCGATGTATTGATCTCCGCCAACTTTTAAAATATGTTTTACTTCTGCAATGGCTACAACAGGTGCTACTCTGACAAAAATCAGATATAATGTAAAGAATAAACCTATCGTTCCAATAAATATTCCTATTTCTACCCAGGTTGGAGTGTAATAACTCCAGGACGAAGGCAGGTAATCTCTTGCTAGCGTTGTGGCGATAATTACAAATCGCTCAAACCACATACCGATATTAACAAAAATGGACATGAAGAACGTTATAAAAATGCTTCTCCTGAATTTTTTTACCCAAAATAATTGTGGAGAAATCACATTACACGACATCATGCCAAGATAAGACCACCAATAGACACCCATCGCTCTGTTAAAGAAAGCAAATTGTTCGTATACATAACCAGAGTACCAGGCAATAAACAACTCTGTTAAATAGGCAACACCAACGATCGTACCTGTTACCAGGATAACCTTGTTCATTGATTCAATATGTTCCAGGGTAATGTATTCTTCTAGTTTCAGAACCTTCCGAGTCATAACCATCAGGGTTTGCACCATTGCGAATCCAGAAAAAATAGCTCCTGCCACAAAATAAGGTGGGAAAATTGTCGTATGCCATCCTGGAATTACCGAGGTGGCAAAGTCAAAACTTACTATTGTATGTACTGATAATACCAGCGGAGTTGATAAGCCTGCAAGCACAAGAGATAATGATTCCCAACGCTGCCAGTGTTTTGCTGATCCTGTCCAGCCAAATGAAAGTGTATTATAGATTTTTTGTCTGAGACCTTTTGCTCTGTTTCGAACTGAAGCAAAATCAGGAACCAGACCGGTGTACCAAAACAAAAGAGAAACTGAAAAATAGGTGGATATAGCAAACACATCCCACAAAAGTGGTGAATTAAAATTAGGCCAAATTGCTCCTCTGGTATTGGGATATGGGAAAAAATAATAAACTACCCAAATTCGACCGACGTGAATTGCTGGAAACAAAGCAGCACAGATTACCGCAAAAATAGTCATCGCTTCTGCAGCACGGTTTACTCCAGTACGCCAACGCTGTCTAAATAACAATAATATGGCTGAAATTAAGGTACCAGCGTGTCCGATACCGATCCACCAAACAAAATTGGTTATATCATAAGCCCAACCTATGGTCCGGTTAAGATTCCAGGTACCGATACCAATCCAAATAGTCCAAACGATACAAAATAAACCAAATGCCAGTGTTGATGACGCGATTATAAAGGCTATAATCCAGGCTTTGCTTGGCGTTTTTTCCGTTGGAGAACATAAATCCTCAGTAATCTGATGATATGTTTTATTTCCTTCTATAAGGGGCTTCCTGACTGGTGCTACAATTCCTCCTGACATGCTTTTTATTTTAAAATTTAGGCATCCAAATTTTCACTTCGATTATTAATTTTCATCGAATAATTTACAACAGATCGAACATTGATTTCTTCCAAAACAATATAATTAAGTGGACTTTCCAATTTTTTAGACAAGTTTCCTTCTTTATTATTCATATCGCCAAAAGTTATGGCATTTGTTGGACAAGCTGTCTGACAGGCTGTTTTTACATCATTGTCTGTAAGTACTCTGTCTTCTTTTTTAGCATTTAATTTTCCTTCTTGAATTCTTTGAACGCAGAAGGAACATTTTTCAATAACACCTCTGGATCTGACGGTAACATCAGGATTTAAAACCATTCTCACCAGGTTATCAGAATAAAATGGTTGTGTTTTTTCAGAAGCAATATTGAATTGATTTACCGGAAATAAATCTGCCGTGGTATAATCATACCAATTAAATCTTCTGACTTTATAAGGACAATTGTTTGCACAATACCGCGTACCGACACAACGGTTATAAGCCATTTGATTTAAACCTTCTGAAGAATGGTTGGTAGCATTCACCGGACAAACATTTTCGCAAGGAGCGCTATTGCAGTGTTGACACATCATAGGTTGATATACCACATTTGGATTTTCAACATCGCCATAATAATACCGGTCGATCCTCAACCAGGACATTTCGTGATGCCTTGCGACTTCTTTTTTACCGACAACAGGAACATTGTTTTCTGCCATACAGGCGACTGTACAGGTACCGCATCCAATACAAGCATTCAAATCAACATGCATACCCCAATGATGACCCGAATTATATTTATAGTCATGACTTGGATAAAGAGTAAATGAATTTAATTTTTGATGATGTTTGCGCTCTTCTTTAAGTTTTGAAATATTTTCTTTTAAGTCTTTATAATGTGAATGCCTGATAATTGATCTATCAGTTAATGAGCCCTGATAACCTTTTGTGATTCCTTTGAAAGCATCATCCACCAATGCGGCCTCATCTGCATTAAATTTTTGTCCGCTTGATTTTTCGATCGCTGTGACACCCATGGTATGATGATGTTGAACGCAGGCAAAGTTTTTTTCTTTAACTCCGGTACTATTGGAGACTTCTACTTCTGTATGAAAATACTGAATATATCCATCGACATACTTACATGAATTGTAAAAGTCAGTTCCAATTCCGGTTCCACAATCTCCAGCCTGACGACGGCCATAACCCAGTGCTATTGCCACTGTGCCGGGCATTTGACCGAATTGCTTCACTGCAGCTACTTTGGATTTTACACCCCCAATACTGATTTCAAGTTCTTCGCCATCCTCTTTTATATTATTTACCGGCACAAACCGACGATCGCCATCAAAAGACACCGGCGTCATCAGGTAATTTCCCCAGGCGCAACGCGTCACCGGATCCGGCATTTCCTGAAGCCAGGGATTTGATGCATAGACACCTGAACCAATCGCTACTGATTCAAAAAATGAAATTTCGACAGCTGCTGCAGATGGTTTTGATAATTTAGCTGCGGCCATATTAACATCACCATTAAACGAAACAGTTTTACTGGAAACCGGCCATTCAAAAATGCCATTATGAATTATTTCATCCCAAAATGATTGAAAATCCTGTGATGAAAACGTGGATTGAGCATGATTCTCTTTCCAGGAGTTTTTCAGGAAGTCGTAATAAGTTTGTTCCGCACTCATTTTGTTTTCTGCCCAGAGCAAAAAAGACTGAGGCGCTTGCCTTGTATTAAATATAGGATTTATTGCAGGTTGTATAAAAGAATAAGATCCTTGTTTGACTTCTACATCACCCCAGGATTCGAGATAATGATGATCAGGACACAAATAATTACATAAAGTTGAAGATTCATCCAATAATGTGTTGAGACTAATTTTATTCTTCACATTAGCCATTGCCGCACTGAATTCAGCAGCCAAAGGAGAATCATAACATGGATTAGCATTCCAGATAATTAAAGAATCTACAGAAGACGACTTCATATCTGCGACCAATTGATTTAAATCATTGTCATTTCCTTTTCGCTGATAAGATGGGCGGTCAAAAGTTATGGAGTTGCCAATATTATTCAATATGTTATTGATAGCATAACAAAGAATCTGATCGCCTATATTATTGTTACCACAAACCACAAGGGATTTGCCTTTGACCAACAGAAGTGAATCTGCAATTTTGGCTATTGAAGCCTTTGCCTTTTCGTTTAATTCAGGAACCGCGATGGAAGCTCCACCTGACTTACTGCTTAGAGCATTATAAAGATGTCCAATGGCGGCGCTTTGTTCGGAAGGTCTCACGAGTACCCTGTTATCAGCATTGGATCCTGTCAGAGACATATGGGATTCGATTTGAATATGCTGAGACATGGTTGTGGTTGAATCCGGTTCCACACTTCTTCGTCTGACATATTGAGCTGAATATTCGATAGGTGAAATCCAGGTACCTAAAAAATCAGCATTAAAACTAACAATAATGTCAGCCCGGTCAAAATGAAATTCAGGAACAACGCGCTCTCCAAAACAATGCTGAGTCGCATCCAATAAAGCAGCAGCAGAAATTGCGTCATACATGATATGCTTCGCACCAGGATATTTTGCCAAAAATTCTCCCAGGGCTTTGAGGGCAGAAGGGCTCATTTGAGTATTACTGACAATTCTGATTTTAGAACCTGCTGCCAAAACCGACTTGATTTCTTCATCGATCGATTTCCAGTCGCTGTCTGACCATTCGGCACCGTTGGCTTTTGATGGCGATTTTATTCTATTATAATCATATAAACTTAATACAGAGGCTTGAACCCTGGCATTGGTACCTCCCTTTGAAGTAGATGACAGCGCATTACCCTCGATTTTTATGGGTCTCCCTTCTCTGGTTTTCACTAAGACAGAACAGTAATCACCGCCATTTACGAATGTAGATGCATAATAATTCGCAATTCCGGGTACGATGGTATCCGGTTTAATGACATAGGGAATAGCCTTTTTTACTGGAATTTCGCAGGATGCCAAGGTTGCGGCGCCGATTCCAAAACCCAAAACCTTCAAAAAATCTCTTCTGTTGGTCTCTAGTAATCCGGCTCTTTCATCTTCAAAGACGGATTCTATAGCAACAGGCGATAATTCTGATTCAAGTTTGGATATGAATTCAGGATTCCGCGTTAAATCTTGTTCATCAATCCAGACACTAGTTTCACTTTGTTTCATATACTTAATTGCAGATAACCAAATCAATAATGACATTTTTGACAATCCAAACCTCCGATATCACTTACTTTCACAGATTGTTTTTTTCCACTTTTCAGCTCGTCGTGATACGTTTTATAACTTTCGTAATATTTATTATCTGTAAACTTGACATCTGTTTGGCGGTGACAATTTATACACCATCCCATAGAAAGTGGTGAATACTGTTTCACCACAGCCATTTCTTCTACTTTGCCATGACATTTCTGACAATCTACTTTACCAATACTCACATGTTGTGCATGATTAAAAAATACATGGTCGGGAAGATTATGAATTCTTTTCCATTCAATCGGACCTTGAATCGTCTTTTTCGTCTCACTAGTCAGAGATGATTTTATACTTTCCCACTGGTTTTCGGTTTCACGTTTTGCTCCATCCGTTGCGCTTGTCAGATTATTATCTTTTACATAATTATCCTCAATCCATTTTTTGTAAATTGTTTCAATTTCTTGTTCACTCAGATTTTGGTAATTATCGATGTACTTATCGGTATTTGGATTAAAGCCTATAGAAGCATATATTTTGGTCAATTCCGCTGTGCCATAAGTGCTTCCTTTTTTAATAGCTGCATGACAATTCATACAAGTATTGGTAGCAGGAATCAAAGATTGCTTGGATCTTCTGGCCCCGTCATGACAATAATTACAATCAATTTTGTGTAGTCCGGCATGAGTAGCGTGACTAAATTTTATGGGTTGCTCAGGTGCATAATTTTGTTGCCTACCTAGTGAAATCGCATTATTTACAGTGGTGTATCCACCAAATAAAACAGCAACAAAAATCAAAAAAGTTATGACTGCTTTACTGGAAAGCAATTGCCACAATGTATTTTTCTGAGCTTGATCATCGCCGGCTTGTCTCTTCATATTGTATTCGAGATCTGCCATTAAATGCCAAAGGAAGAGTGCAACGGACAAAAGGAGGACAAATATCAGAAAGATCCAAAAAGAAAAGCCGCTACCCTTATTTTCTGAATCTCCTGAAGTTCCACCCGGACCTCCGGCCACTTGTTTAGGGCCATAAGTACCTTTATAGACTCCATCAATATATAATATAATACTTTCAATTTCATCATCTGTCAAATTGGGAAAGGCCGTCATGACAGTAGGTTTGAATTGATTCCATAGTTCCACTGCATGAGGATGACCACTTTTAATCAAAGCCTGGGAATTCCGGATCCAGGAGTAAAGGTCTTCTCTCGGAAAAGCAGCCCATTTAGCCTCAAAGCCGCCAAGTGCCGGACCTGTGAGGGCATCTTTCATATTTTTATTATGACAGGATGCGCAATTATTCTTGAAGGAGTTTTTGCCTACTTCAATATCCGGGGCGGATGATAGAGTACTGATTGACAATATCATGGCCACTAAACAGTAAATCCAGCTTTTATAGCTCATAAAATATTGAAATATAGTTGAATATAATTTTCAAAAAATGATATACCTTTATTAATTGGCTTTATGCCTGCAAAAATACCCCAGAATTACTTTTCCCAAAACATCTTTTCAATTAAGTTTATGCAGTAGTGAAAAAAGTTCACATCATCACTCAAACTTTGCGTTAAAAATGCGTTAAGTTCTCTTTTGACTTACGCCAGATTAATTAAACTGCTATAGGTGCCTTAATTGCCGGATGCGATTGATAATTTTCTAATTCAAAATCTTCATATCTAAATGAAAACAAATCAGTTACGTCTGAATTTATCTTCATTTTAGGTCCAGCTAGTGGCTTTCTTTTTAACTGAATCTCCGCTTGTTCGAGATGATTTAAATACAAATGTACATCTCCGAAACTGTGAATAAACTCACCTGGCTTTAATCCGCTGACCGATGCAACCATCATGGTCAGTAATGCATAAGAAGCTATATTAAAAGGAACTCCTAAGAATACATCGGCAGAGCGTTGATACAGATGGCATGATAATTTTCCCTCACTAACATAAAATTGAAACAGGCAATGACATGGATTTAAGGCCATTCTAGGTAAATCACCTACATTCCAGGCTGAAACAATGATACGCCTCGATTCTGGATTCTCTTTAATCAATTTTAGAGCCTCCTTTAATTGATCAATGCTTGCACCATCAGAAGTTTCCCAGGCACGCCATTGTTTGCCGTACACCGGACCCAGATTCCCTTCAGAATCAGCCCATTCATCCCAAATACTCACTCCATGTTCCTTTAAAAACTGAATATTTGTCTGCCCTTTTAAAAACCAAAGCAATTCATAAATAATGGACTTGGTATGTAACTTTTTAGTTGTCAGCAGAGGAAAGGACTCGGATAAATCAAATCTGAACTGATATCCAAACAAACTTTTGGTGCCAACACCGGTCCGGTCATTTCGCACTGTGCCTTCATGAAACACTTTTGACAATAAATCCAGATAAGCCTGCATATCGAATCAGACACAAAGAAACATATTTAGTTTTTTATAATATAATTTTTCTAAATATTTCTTTGCAACAAGCAAAGCGTGTAATTTTACACTGAATCAAAACTCCATGGGCTATCAAAGTTTAAAAGAATGTTGTCAGGATCTCGAAAAAAACAGATTTCTTGTCAGACTAAAGGAAACTTTAGATCCGGAACTGGTTATACCCGAAATTCACAGGAAGGTTTATGAAGCTCAGGGCCCTGCCCTACTCTTTGAAAGTGTAAAAGGATCCAAATTTCAAGCGGTTTCAAATCTTTTTGGGACCTTCAGACAGTCCGAATTTTTGTTTAGAAATGAAATTAAAAAATTAGAATGGTTATTTCAAGTCAAGGCTGATCCGGTTTATGCTTTAAAATCTCCGCTAACCAGTATTTCAAACCTCCCGTTCTTATTTTCTGCGATTCCAGTAAAAACTCGCAGAGAGCAGTTAAGTGAATCTTGTCAAATTTCTGATTTACCGCAACTAAAATCATGGCCAAAAGACGGAGGCAGTTTCATTACATTACCACAAGTAATCAGTTTTCCCCCCGAATGTCGCGATCCCAAAAAAGCCAACGTCGGAATGTATCGCATTCAGTTGAATGGCAATGATTATGTTACCAACAAACAAATTGGGCTTCATTATCAATTGCACCGGGGTATTGGAATTCATCATTTGCAACATATACAACAAAACACGCCATTTAATATAAGCATTGGTATCGGTGGCCCGCCCGCCTATACGCTTGCCTCCATTTTTCCGCTACCTGAAGGATTAAGTGAAATTATGTTTTCTGGTTTATTAAACAACCGGCGATACCGGTATGCTTTAAGGGATGGTTATTTTATTCCACAGGATGTAGATTTTTGTATAACCGGAACAATTCGTGCAGACGCGTTAAAGCAGGAAGGTCCTTTTGGCGATCATTTAGGCTATTACAGTCTTGCTCATGATTTTCCGTATCTGGAAAACCTGAAAGTTTATCACAAAAAAGAGGCTATTTGGCATTTCACTGTAGTTGGAAGGCCGCCTCAGGAAGATACCAGTTTTGGCCATCTGATACATCAGATGGTTGCATCCATTACCTCCTCAGAATTTCCTGGAATCAAACAAATACATGCCGTCGATGCAGCAGGTGTGCATCCATTATTACTTGCTGTTGGCAGTGAACGATATATGCCATTTCGCGAGCGAAAGCCGGAAGAAATTCTCACAATGGCCAATCATTTATTGGGTCGTGGTCAAACTTCGCTGGCAAAATATTTGATTATTGCAGCGGAGGAAAAAGATATTGCCTTAAATGCCAAAGACATTCAACGTTATCTGAATTACGTTTTGGAACGAATTGACTGGAAGTATGATTTGCATTTTTATACTCAGACTACCATTGATACATTGGATTATTCCGGTCATGGATGGAATGCTGGCTCAAAAGTTGTAATTGCCTGTAATCGCGACAAACAAAGGGAGCTGGACCATAATCTGTCAAATTTTTCCAATCTGCCTCCAGGATTTTTAAATGCTCAATTAATTCAGAAAGGAATTGTTGCTATTCAAGGATTGCCGTTTTCAAATTATGATTCTGCCAGGCAGGAACTGGCGATTTTGTCACAATACCTTTCCTCCGATATTTTTAAAAACTTTCCTCTGGTGGTGCTGTGTGATAATTCACAATTTGTAAAAGATGATTACAAAAATTTCATCTGGGTCACATTTACACGCAGTAATCCATCTCATGATATTTACGGTGTCGCAGAAGGCTATGAATATAAACACTGGTCGTGTGGTCACACTTTGATCATAGACGCCAGAATCAAACCTCATCATGCGCCTCCTTTAGAAGTGGATAACGCTACCAAACTTAAGGTTGATGATATCATATTTAATAATCCGGTTCTTAAAAAAATAATCAAATGACCTTACCAACAGAGTTTACAAAACAAATGACCGGGTTATTGGGATCAGAGTATTCTGATTTTGAGTATGCCATGCAACAAAAACCTGCAGTTAGTATACGAATTAATCCTGCCAAGCCGGAAAACGAATTAAAATTATCGGATCAGGTTGCCTGGTGTACAGAAGGTTTTTATATTGAAGATCGACCCATATTTACATTAGATCCATTTTTTCATGCAGGCCATTATTATGTTCAGGAAGCTTCGTCTATGTTTCTGGATTACATTCTTAAAAAATTAAACTTATCACCGAAACCACGCATTCTGGATTTATGCAGCGCACCCGGTGGAAAATCAAGTTTACTACTTTCCCATTTACAATCAAGGGGCATTTTACATTGCCATGAATTTGATGTACATCGTCACAGTATTTTAAAACAAAATATCATCAGATGGGGATATCCCAATGCCATAGTTACCTATGGATCCCTGCTACAATTACAAAAATTAAATATTAAATATGATGTAATACTAATTGATGCACCTTGCAGTGGCGAAGGAATGTTTAGAAAAGAAGAAGATGCTTTAAAACAATGGAATAACAAGAAAATTGGTCATTGTCAGAATATTCAACGCCATATTCTGTCGATAGCAGATACCTTGTGTGCACAACAGGGTTATATAATTTATTCGAGTTGTACCTGGAACACCCGGGAAAATGAAGAAGTACTGGAAGATTATATTATAAGCAATAGGTATGAAGCTGTAGAAATTAAACATGATTTTCCAATCCCTCAATCAAATAAATTTAGTTTTACGTACCGCATGTATCCCCATAAAATAAAGGGCGAAGGATTTACCATCAGTGTAATTAAAAAACAATCTGACACACTTGAAAAACACCGCAAAACCAAATCAGGAATCCTATTGCAATCAAACGTCAATACTCCTTTATGGTTGAATAATTCCGATGATATGGTAACTATTTTTTTTAAAGACCACTACTTTGCTATTCCTAAAGATCTGGAAGAAGATACAATAGAAATTTTTGAAAAAGTAAATACTTCCAGTTTTGGCATACCACTGGGAAGTTTTAAAGGCGATGATTTTTATCCGGCTCATGGCTTGAGCCAGAGTATATTATTAAGAAATGACCTGGAGTCAATTGATTTAAACAAACAACAAGCTTTAAATTATTTAAGAGCTTTAACACCGGATATCGTATATAATTCTGGTTCAAAATGGCTTACTGGAAAATATAAAAGCGCAAGCCTGGGCTGGATTAAATCCTTGTCAACCGGACTGAAAAATTATTTCCCAAAAAATCAACGAATCATCTCATTTTAATAAAATCAGACACATATGAAAAATATATTTCTGCTACTCTTAGTTATGTCCCAATCTTTCAAAATGATGGCACAGAACATTATTCCAAAAATAAGCAATACAACGACAGAAATCTTTCACAGTCAGAACAGAATTGATATTCGGTTTGATGTTACCGATCCTGATAATACAAATCTGAGGATTGAATGCAAAGTCTATGATGCCAGTGTTGATAAAAAATATACTGAAATCATTCCAGATATGATTCAGGGTGACGTTGGCTTTGATGTCAAACAAGGACCCAATAAACAAATTAGCTTATTTTTTGATTTAAGCCAACAATCCAAATCTTTATTTATCTGTTTATCGGTATATGACAATGAACCTGTTGCTATCAATGAAATTCTGAATAAAGTAAGCCCGGATAGTTTAATGAGCAACTTATTAAAATTACAAGGCATCCGTCATTCAGTAAATCCAGGTCATTATAATGCATCCAGACAATTTATTGCCTCGAAATCTGAGCAATTTCTAAACTCCAAATCATTATTGTTTGTCAATGCACAATACAATTGCCTCAATTACGAATCCACCAAACATGGATCCAGCAAACCTTCCAATATCATTATTATGGATGCTCATTATGATTCTGCAGCAAATTCTCCTGGCGCAGATGATAATGGTAGTGGTGTTGTTGGTGTGCTTGAAGCGATGAGAATACTATCAGAATACAGTTTTAAAAAATCAATTCGTTTTTTATTTTTTGATCTTGAAGAAGCGGGCCTGGTTGGAAGTAATGTTTATGCATCGACACAATTAAATAAGAGGGATAGTCTCAAAGCAGTAATTAACTTTGAAATGATAGGATATTATTCAGATTTACCAAATACACAAGATTTTCCTGCAGGATTTAATGTATTGTTTCCGGATGCTTATAATGAAGTACTTGCAAACAACCGTCGTGGTGATTTCATAATTAATGTTGGCAATACAAACTCATTGAATTTAAAAAATTCATTTCACAACAATACTAAAACCCTGGTACCTGATTTAAAAATAATTTCACTCGAAGTACCTGGCAATGGCAGTATCGCACCTGATCTGAGACGAAGTGATCACGCAACATTCTGGGATCGGAATATTCCGGCATTAATGATTACAGATGGAGCCAATTTTCGCAATAAAAATTACCATACTCCGCGGGATTCTACCCCCTATTTAAACTTCCAATTTATGGCCAATGTAGTTAAAGCTTCTATGGCCACAATGATTGAATTAGCAGAAATTGAGCACGGTTCAAGCCTTGAAATACCAATCGATCTTTCGACCAGCTATAATGAAGAAACGAAAGATTATTTTACAGCTTTTTACAGTAATCAAAAATTTATAATAAATCAAAACTTTCCATCATCTAAATCAATTCTTAAAATTTACAATTTATTTGGTCAATTAATTTACTCAGAAATTTTAAATCCGGAATCAGACACAACATATACGGTTCTTTGTCCCGAATACTTAACCGGTGTTTATTTTATTCAAATCAATTCCACAGAAGGAACTCATACCCAAAAGATTTTTGTGTATGGAAAATAATAGAGTATATTTATCAATTGGATCTAATGTGGGCGATAAACTTGCCCATCTTGAATTTGGATGTGCACAGATTAAACTCCATGCTGATTGCTTTCTTATTAAATCATCAATTTACCTTACGGATCCCTGGGGAAATATAGTACAGGATGATTTTTATAACCAGGTTATTTCATTTTCAACACATAAAACACCACAGGAGTTGTTTGAAATAATTTCAGGAATTGAATCTGATGCTGGTCGTATAAGAACATTTAAAAATGCACCCAGGACATTGGATATAGATATTTTATTTTATGGCAATAAAATAATTAACAACAAAAATATTATCATTCCTCACCCCAGATTACATCTGAGGAATTTTGTCCTGATACCGATGGCAGAAATAGCAGCAGAATTTATTCATCCTGTTTTTTCAAAATCAATAAAAGAATTATTAATAAGCACAAAAGACAAAACAGCAGTTTCTAAATTAAAATACCATGCAGTCAAATCCAAATAGATATATATGTATTGAAGGAAATATTGGTGCCGGCAAAACTACATTTTGTCAAATGGTCGCGCTTGAACACAATTGCAAGCTAATTCTGGAAGAATTTACAGAAAATCCTTTTTTGGAATATTTTTACAGAGATCCATCCAGATATGCTTTCACAGTGGAATTATTTTTTCTTTCTGAAAGGCAAAAACAATTGGAACTCGACGCACTTCAACTTGACATATTCTATGACTTTATTCTATCGGATTACAGCATGTTAAAAAGTCTTTTGTTTGCAAGAGCCAATTTGAGTTCAGAGGAATATAAATTGTATTATAAAATATACCATGCCTTAACGCAGAGGTTGCCAAAACCAGATCTCATCCTTTATTTACATCGGCAACCCGACGTAGTCAAACAAAATATAATTAACAGGGGACGCACATTTGAATCAAATATCAGTAAAGATTATTTACAAAAAATACAAGACAGTTATTTCGAGTTTTTTAAAAGTCAATTTGTGATTCCTGTAGTTATAGTTGATTTGAACAATCAGGATTTCAATAAGGATGTCCATGTTTTTAAAGAGCTGGAGAAAATTCTCAAAACGAAATATTCACCTGGATTACATCATATTAAAATTTTAAATAAATAAAATGAAAAATTTTTTATCATCGATTTTTACTTCTTGCCTTGGCACATTACTCGCCTTAATCTTAATTTTTTTAATTCTAACTGCCATTGGATCCAGTTTTATGTTATCCGAAAAGTCAGGAATGTCAACAAAAGATAACTCTGTATTAAAACTAGAAATTTCGGAATTACTTCCGGAACAAACGAATAATAGTCCGATTGACCGGTTTTCTTTGGAAACTTCCAATATATTAGGCTTACATGATTTAGAAAAGACAATTCTATACGCGGCAACAGATTCAAAAATTAAAGGAATTTACTTATCCGTTTCAGCAGCCAATCATGGTTATGCCAGTTTAAAAATTATCCGGGATGCTCTTTTAGAATTCAAAAAGAACGGAAAATTTATTGTTTCGTATAATAATTATCTAGATCATAAAAACTATTATATATCATCAGTTGCTGACAAAATACTATTACATCCACTTGGATTTATAGATTTAAGAGGATTTAGTATAAGTATCCCCTATTACAGAGAATTATTTGATAAAATAGGTCTGGATTTTAACATTTACTATGCTGGTGAGTTTAAAAGCGCTACGGAGCCATTTCGTTTTAATAAAATGAGCGCACAAAACAGATTACAATTAAAAGAATTACTGGACAGCCGGTATCAATTATACCTTGAGGAAATCAGCCTCTCTAGAAATATCGACAAAGAAACATTAAAATCAAATTTTGATCAGTTTTTATCATATTCTCCTGATTTAGCATACCAGAATAAAATAATAGACTCAATTGCTTATGAGGCAGATGCAATGATTTACCTGCATCAGTATTTAGGCCTTGGCGAAAATGATAAAATAAATTTCATTAATACACAGAATTATTCTGAAAATGTCAAAAATCAAACGGAAGATTTTTCGAGCAGTAATCGAATTGCCGTACTATTTGCTGAAGGTGATATAATTGAAGATTATGGTACTGAAGGGACGATCGGACGCCGATACTTAAAAATATTACGCGATATACGTTCTACAAATAGTATCAAGGCTCTTGTTTTAAGAGTTAATTCACCGGGTGGTTCTGCTTTACTCAGTGATGAAATATTAAAAGAAATCGATTTGATCAAAGCTCAAGGTAAACCGGTTGTTGTCAGTATGGGCGACTATGCGGCATCCGGTGGATATTATATAGCTTGTCATGCCGATAGTATTTTTGCAAGTCCTTACACATTGACGGGGTCGATTGGAGTATTTGCCTTGATTCCGAATTTTACTAAATTAAGTGGCGAAAATATTGGCATCGATGTCGATACGGTAGGTACAGGGGCCATGGCTAATAAATTTAATTTGATGTTGCCATGGGGAGAAGATGAGTCCAAAATTCTTCAGAAAAATGTCGATCATACTTATGAACGATTTTTATCTGTTGTATCTTCTGGCCGAAGCATTGATATGGAAAATGTCCATGCCATTGCAAAAGGCCGAATCTGGACTGGTCAAAAAGCAACAGATATTGGTTTAGTTAATAAGACAGGTACATTGAAGGAAGCGATTTTTTGCGCTGCCAGAATGGCATCTCTTGAAAAATACCGCATAAGTGAGTTTCCAAGCCAAAAAGATCCGATTCAAAAAATCATTGATATGATCCAGGGCAAGCAACAAGATCAGAATACTTTACTAAAAGAACTGTATTTAAAATCTGAGTTAGGTGTATTTTATCGCTGGTATGAAGATATCCAATATTATAAAAAAAATCAGGGCTTACAAATGAGAATGCCTTTCACTCCTGAATAAATATAAAAAACGTAGTCTTTCCTTACGGAAAGACTACGTTTTAATTAATTTATTAAAAATCTAACAGATTATTTAATCCAATAAGATCATTCGTTTTGTTGCAGATTGATTTCCTGCATCAAGCTGGTAGAAATACATGCCCGATCCACTTAAATCATCCCGTTTCACTTTTACACTATTCAATCCTTTAACACCATGGAATTTTGTCTGATAAATAACTTTGCCTGTCACATTGTAAATACTTATGTTGGCCTCAGCATTGTCATTTAAGCGGAAACTAATTTCCGTTTCTTTTCCAAATGGATTAGGTGTATTTTGATACAACTCAAATACTCCTGCTTCATTTAAAGAACCAGAGCGAACTAAAAGTTTAACATCAGTTGTATTTTGCAGATTGGATTGATAAGCTTCAGCAGCGGTCACATCACTTGTTATTGCAAACATCTTACCGGCCTGACCTGCGTTCATCAGTACATTAAATTTCAGAACAAATAATACATCATTTTCAGAATAGCTAAGATCATTTTTAGTATTCCAGCTCATTGTAAGAATTCCATTTTCCAGTCTGTTGAACCCGAAATTAGATTCATCGATATCCAACATACCAGAAACCAATCCAGCAAAATTCAGATGATTTTTATCAAAATTAAGTGTAAACTGAAATCCACTAATACTATTAAAGTGTGTGGCTTTTATTTCCATTTCATACGTTTCACCAGAATTTAAAACGGTCTCATCAATCCAGAAATTTAATGTCTCTCCACTTCGAGACTCTGATTTGTTTTTCAAACCAGCATTGGCAGAATTGTTAACATCCCCCATTTTTATTGCAGTAAAATCAACTTTATTTGATTCTTTGACCGTAACAAGAGATTTTTCTGTTGGAAAGCCCCAAGGTTGAGAAGGATCCGCAAAAACATAATCTGAAGGTATCATTACCCAGGAGCTTGTTTTTGTGAATTCCGCACTTACACCCAGAATTAAACGTCTAATTTCAGAAATATCAGCCGCCGTAATGCTGCTTGTTTTATTTACATCAGCTGCAATAAGTTTAAAAGGACTGGTTAATTCTTCGACACCCAGTATATGTCGTTGAATTTTTACAATATCCGCAGTAGATATCCCATTTATAGCATCATCATTTCGTTTGGATCTTACCATAAATTCAGTATTCAAATTCAAATCACCAAATAAGTATGTACCGTTTCCACCAGTAACTACTTTTTTAATCATTGAAGTATTTGAATAAAGCTCGACATCAGCTTTTGCCGTTAATTCTCCATTCTCGGTTCTAATCAACCCGTTCACTTTGCCTGTTGCTGTAGCAGGATTAGGACAGATATTTTGATTATCCTGCACAATAATAGTTGTTGTACAATAATCTTTGTTGCCTTCTTCATCTTCAACCCACATCTGAACATTTATAGTAAGTTCATCAGATTTTTGAGCAATGATAAAATCATCACAACAAACCCTAATGCTTTTCTTACTAGTATCTCCATCAAAATAAAATTTTAATCTATTAGCTGGAGTACAATTATCCGAGCTATTTAGATTCAGGTCTTTAGCCCAAATATCTACACAGCCAGTTGTTGGCATTGGTACTGTAATAATACCGGTCAGACAATATGGTGTTGGTGCTTTGCAATCTTTAATTTCAAATAAAGTACAACACTGACCCAGATTTCCGCAACCATCTTCAACAAACCAACAAATTTTATGAATTCCGATTGGATAGATTCCACTTGCATCGAAAGGATTGTTCGCATTATCGGCTGCTGGATTATTTTTAACAGTTGGTTTTACTCCTTGAGAAAACTCTTTAAAAGTAAGTTTACCGACACTATAATCGAATGATCCATTATTAAACAAGTCTAATTTATATTCAGTCAGTAACCAATCAGAAGGTGTACACGAATCAGAAGCCGTAACTGTCAATTTAATATGACCTGAACAAAGTCCTGTTGATGAATTCAGCACGGCAGGCTCACAAATACCGACATTACATTTTACAACTGGTTTAACCTGATCTCTCACCTTAATGACTTGAGTAAATTCCCATCTGCCGCGCTCACCAGTAATATTTGGATCATACTGACACCAGTCAATAACAATCCATTTTCTTAATATTTTATAACAAGCATCCGGTTCGATCGTAAACACTTCATCAAAAGGTTCGATAGCAATCAGATTACAATGATTAAGCGCACCCGGCACCACTCTGGGTCTTCCTAAAAGAGGATTGTCAGGACTTATATCCGCGCCGCATCCATTGATGTAGGTACCAAGTCCTGCACAATCTGGCCAGATAATATCATCATCAGGATCGCAATGATTTGCTCTATTTACATAAAATGGATCACAATTTACAATCCAGATAGTTTGAGTAGCACTTATGACTAAACCATTAGGTCCTTTAGCGCTGATATCTCTTAGTATCCGACCCTGGCCACAGGCTCTTAGGTCCCTCACCGTTATTACAGGTGATACTACGCAAGACGACAGCACATAACCATCAAAACCCCATACCAATTCATACGTATTTTCAGGATGGCTTGGATTATACAAGGATCTGTAATAATCGCAAGCAATGTTTGGAGTGGGTTGCAAGTGAGCAGGTAACCCAGCGATATAACCCGGATATCCGGTTTTTGCGTTTTGGTCACAGTAATGACTGCAAACTATATCTGTTGTTTTTACTTTAGATCTCCAAGCGATATCATTTACAACTTTGCCAAATGTGGGATCTGTTGGACTTTTTAATTTATCAACATCAAACCAAAAAGTACAGCTTACCACGATATCAGGTGGAGCGACAACTATTGGAATGGTTTTATCCTGCACTTCCACTTCAACCATACAATCACTGTAATGCCCATATAAATAACCATTAGCTGCCATAAACCTAGGTCTTATCGGACCAGCATCAGGATCTTTATCGAAAACTCTCAAGACAACCATTACCGTTTTACCAACATCGCTACAACAAAACTTAACATGATCATCAAAGTAAACTTGATTTCCATCGATAGACAAATCGTCATCACCATTGACTCCATTGCAGGATGCTTTATTATCTTCTAAACTTCCACTATTAGTTCCAAGTAAATCATCCATACGAATTACCTTAAAGAATACATGTGGAGAGCAATTATCGAATGAACCATTATTAAATGAAGTGGCAAAAACTTTAGCAGTATTGTCAGAAGGGCTTTGAGTACCCGTAATTGACACAACGGTTTTTTGAATACAAACAGAGTTTGGAGGAGTATTATCTTGAACATTCAGGACAACTCTTCTCTCGGTAATGTTACCGCAGCAGTCCTCTGCAACAATATAAGCGTTTTGGATACCAAGAGGAAGATTTACCACGACATAACCTGAAATATTGTTTCCTAATACTGTACCTTTTTCCACACGGATCGTGTAATGTACATTATTGGAACAATTGTCAACTACCCATGCTGGAGCGACATCCCAGCGTCCTTCACATCTCCATGGGTCTGTATTAACAATCAGGCTATCCGGATAAAGTATTTGTGGTGGAACATTATCCATCACTTTTATAATTTGATTAGTATCTTTTACCTGCCCTGTACACCAATTTAATAAGGTCCAAATTCTCAATAGCTTATAACAACCTACACTTCCAACATCACATCCCGGTTTGGATATATCAATTCTAATATCTCTAAATGATACGGCAATATTTGAACATCCGGCATTTCCAGGCTGGCCAGTTCCCTCCCATAATACATACTGATTATCATCCCAACATTGATAGTTAGCAGGATAATAGATGGATAAAGGACTTGGATGACCAATATAATTACCAGCGTCGATGCAATTCCATCCCAATACCCGAGGTACGCGGATCGTAAAACCTGATCCAACCCAAACAGCAGAATCCAGTAAATAACCATCTACACAATCAGTCCATGGCTTTATATGTGAGGCGACATTTAATTTAGTATCTATTTTTTTATCACAGCTCAATGCATAGGTATGACCTGGTGCGACAATACCATCATAATGTAAAGGATAGCTGAGATTATTTAAATCACCCAGCTTAACATAAATGCGCTGCTTACATGTATCTCTGTTTCCAGATTCATCCATCGCAATAAAACATCGGGTAATAATACGGTCATAACCATCCGTACAGGATCCTTTAGTAACAAGATCATAATAGGACGGAAAATAAAAACCGCATGCTTCATATACTGAGGGCTCCCCAGTAAAAACAGGATCAATACTTTCATAGCATTCGATGGTAATGTCTTCCGGACATCTCATTCTTGGAGGCAGTTTGTCTTCAACGCAAACTTTTCCCCAACATGAATTACCTGTTGAAATCTCCTTGATGGTAATTTTTAAACATGTGCCGATTTGAGCTTCTCCAACCTGAACGAATGGAGTATTAGGATCAATATCAACAAGTTTATTGGTTACCCAATCTCGTGCGGTAACTTCATATAGGAAATTCGGTCCGCCTTGTTCTAATAAATGAGCCGGAAAAATTGTAGCAAAACAATCTTCATCCAGACTGACTTGTATTAAATCGTGGCAAACTAATTGCCCGGCCAGGGCAATTTCTTTTGGCTCGTTTGCAGAAAATGCAAAGTTTATTGTTGTGAAAGCCAAAAATAAAGCAAGACAACTTCGTTCTAAATGCCTGCTAATACGTAGTAATAATCGTCTATTCATACAATCGGAATTTGTAATATTTAATAAATTAAATAATTGCTTCATCTAGTTCTGAATGACAGTAAGAAGTTGCCATCCGAAGTAGGAGTTAATGAGTAGACGGATATTAAATTTTTGATTTGTCAAAAAAATGCTAGTTTTTTTGACTTGACTGTGAAGAATTATCAATAATATAACTATTCTTTCAGCGCTATTCTGAGTTCACAATGATCAATAGATTATTATGGATTTACAAGAAAATAATGATATTTTTTTTATTCAAATATTTAAACAGCGCAGTCAGACCGTTAGTAAATATTTATACCCCTAAATAAAATTAGATATGAAAAACAAGCAAATTAAATAAAAATTTAAGGTGTCAGATTACCACTTTATGGTAGATAGTATGCGTTTACTGGATTCAGAACATTATTGCTGGCAAGAAAATAATGTCATCCTAAAATCATGCCAAAAAAAAGGACGACTAATAAAGTCGTCCCTTGAAAATATAATAAAAGTTTCAATTAGTCGATAATAACCAATTTCCGGGTAGCCGTATGGTTGTCGGCATCTAGTTGATAATAAAGTACTCCACTAACGTTAAGATCTGATTTAAGTATATTGATGGAATTTAAACCTTTAAGTCCTTGAATATCAAATACTCGTATTACTTTTCCAGTTAAATTATATATACTAAGTTTAGCAGGTCCTGATTCAGGCAATCTAAAGCTAATCGTGGTTTCTTTTGCAAATGGATTTGGTGTGTTCTGATATAATTCGAAAACACCGGCTTCCACTACTCCTTTGGAAGTACGTACTCCCAAGCTGATATTCTGATTATTCAGTTTACTATCATAAGCCTCTGCAGCAGTCACGTCGCTGGTAATAGCGAATAATTGTCCAACATTGGCAGTACCTACAGCTCTGAAGCTAATCGTAAATAAATTTGAATTTGCATTTACATGTAGAGCATGTTCATTATTCCAGCTACAGCTAATTTTACCATCTGCCAGTCTGTTTAATCCAAAATTGGATTCATCAACTTTCAAATAACCACTTTCGATTTTCTCAAAAATCAATCGGGATGCATCAAAGTTTAATGTAAACTGCATTCCTGTAATATCCGTAAAATTGGAAGATTTCAATTCTAATCGATAAATTTCTCCATTATTAGTAATAGCGTTTTCTATTTCTAAGTTCAAGGTTTTAGTCGATCTGGAATCTATAGCAGAAAAATTATGCGCTTTAGCATTATTAGTAACATCTCCCATTTTAATAGATACAAAATCTTCTATCAGGTTGGAAACATTCGTAATAGTAACTTTAACATCGCGAGGTGCATTCCATGGAGCCGCAACATTGGCAAATTGGTGATTTTTAGGAACGAAAGTCCAGGAATCTACTTTATTAAATTTGTTTACAATTCCTAATACCAATCTTCTGATTTCAGTAATATCTGATGCCGTCAGGCTATTAGATGTATTGACGTCAGCTGCGATCAATTTATAAGGACTATCCAAGGTTTCAATGCCCAGTATATGTCTTTGGATTTTGACGATGTCGGCGGTTGTTACACCATTTAGCGGATCATCCGTGCGCACTAGCTTAACCTGATAATCGCCAGGAATAAGTTCGCCAAATAAGTATTTACCATTAAAGTTGGTTATTAGTTGTCTCATCATTGTTGAAGCCTGATACATCTGTGCTTCTGTAAATTCAGTCGCACTTCCGTTTTCGGTCCTGATATCGCCAGCAATACGACCTTTTGAAGCGCCTCTATTCGGACAAATATCCTGATTATCCTGTACAATGATGACTGTTTTGCAATAATCTGAATTACCTTCCTGGTCTTCCACCCAAATTTGCACATCGACAAACAATTCATCGTTAGCTCCGGCAGCTACGAAATCATCACAGCAGATTGTTAGGCTTGTAGCCGTACGATCTCCATTAAAATAGAACAATAAATCTTGTGCATTGGTACAATTGTCGAAACTTCCTCTATCCAAATCATTTGCCCATACTGTAACACAACCATTAACAGGCATTGGAACAGTGATCACACCAGTCAAACAATAAGGAGTTGGTGCTTTGCAATCTTTGATTTCAAACAATTGACATACTGTGCCTATGTTTCCGCAACCATCTTCTACAAACCAGCAAATTCTATGAATACCTATTGGATAGGTTCCACTTGCGTCAAACGGATTATTGGCATTGTCAGCAGCCGGATTGTGATTAAAGATTGGCGTTTTACCTGCTGCAAAATCTTTACGGGTTAGCGGACCGACTTTATAATCATAACCTGAATGTGCTCCGATATTATCATTGAACAAATCAATTTTATAATCATAAAATAACCAATCCAAAGGACTGCAATTGTCAGTGGCATCCGCTGTTAAATTGATATGGCCATAACAAATATTGTCTGTTGCATTTTTAACTGCTGGTTGACACGCTCCTACGGTAATAGAAATAACAGGTTTGCTTAAATCCCTTACTTTAATAATTTGAAGATAAGACCATCTACCGTTTGTCGGATGTAGGCTTGGGTCATATTGACACCAGTCAATAACGGTCCAGGTGCGCAAGATTTTAAAGCAAGCATCCGGTTCGATAGTAAATATTTCGTCGATATATTCAATGCTTATTAAAGCACAAAGATCATCCGCGCCATTTTCAACGATTGGTCTTCCCAAACGTGGATTGTCAGGGCTTATTTCTGCACCACAACCTTCAATAGTTGTGGCTTGACCTGTACAATTTCCAGGCCATGTGATATCATCATTAGCATCACAGTTATCTGCCCTGTTAATATAGAATGGATCACAATCAACTACCCAAATAACTTGAGTTGCTGTTACACTAATGCCATTAGGTCCACGAGCTACGATAGTTCTGGTAAGTTGACCTTGCCCACATTCGCGATTGTCGTTTACACTGATGGTTGGATTATTTCCACAACCGCTTAAGACGTAACCGTCAAAGCCCCAAGTCAATTCATATTTTCTATCTGCATGAGCCGTATCAAATAAACTTCGATAATAATCACATGCTCTGTTCCATGCAGGTGGGTTTGATGGTGGTGCACCTGGAACAAAGCCAGGATAGCCTGTAATATCATTGCGTACACAATATTTATGGCAGACGAGGTCATTGGTTACTACTTTTTCTCTTGCGCCCAGGTCTGTAACTACTTTTCCAAAAGTTTTATCTGCAGGATCAGTTAACTTATCGACATCAAACCAGAACCAACAGCTTACCACGATATTAGGCGGAGCTACTACCGTTGGGACTGTTTTATCCTGAACCTCAACCTGAATCATACAATCGCTGAATCGATTAAACAGATTGCCGCTTGGATTCATTCTTGAAGGAGCAATTGGACCAGCGCCCGGATCTCTGTCAAATACTCTGAAGACGACAGTGATTGTATTTCCAACATCGGTACAACAGAAATTAATGAAGTCATCAAAATAGATTTGATTGCCGTCCAATACTGAATTGTCATCGCCATTTATTTCAGTACAATTTGTACCATTATCGGGTTGTGCTACATTACTACCATTGTTAGTTCCTCTTAAATGATCCATACGAATTACTTTAAAGAAGACATGTGGTGCGCAATTATCAAAACTACCCTGATTGAATGAAGAAGCAAACACTTTTGCAAAATTTGATCCAGGAGATTGATTTCCGGTGATACTGACTATTGTTCTGGCGTCGCAAACAGCATTAGGAGGTGTATTATCTACAACATTTAGAGCAATGCGTTTTTTAGTGATGTTTCCACAACAATCTTCAGCAATGATTTGACCATTCTGAATTCCTTCTGGCATATTTACGACAACATAGCCATTGATTTGATTACCTAAGACTGTACCATTATCAACACTAACCGTATATCTTATTTCATTACTACAATTATCAATTAACCAGGCTGGTGCCACATCCCAACGACCCAGACAGTTGTGAGATTCCATATTTACAACTAAAGTATCAGGATACAAGACCTGAGGACCTGTAATATCTCCAACTTTGATTACCTGACTGTGACCACCAACTGAACGGCTACACCAATCCATGACTGTCCATTGTCTGAGAAGCTTATAACAACCGATTGGACCTGCATCACAATTTGGAGTAGCTAAATCGATTACAACATCCTGATAAGAAACTCCAAAATTTTTACATGAAGAGTTTCCGGGATAACCTGTACCAATCCACATGACTATTTCGTCAGGACCCCAGCAAACAGGGTTATTAGCTCTCCAGCTAGGATGGGCAGGATAATAGACAGGAAATGGGCTTGGATGACCGGCATAAGGACCTGAATCCAAACAATTCCAGCCTAAAGATTTAGGCAATCTTACCCCTGCCAAATCTCCTTGCGGACTAGGATAAAAACCTCCTGTTGCCTTCCAAATGGTAGAATCCAAAAGATATCCATCGACACAATATGGAAAGGCCAGATAATGGGGAGTTACGTCTTTGGCTGAATTAATTTTCTGATTACATTGCAACATGGGTTGATCCAGATTATCATAATCATTTGGTGCGCCAACATCTGTTAAAGTACCTAAAGCAACCGTAATGGTTTGACGACAGGTGGATCTGTTTCCCTGTGCATCCAGGGCTACCCAGGTTCTTATGATCCGTCGGTCATAATTTAATGCGCAACTACCTTGAAAAGAATCATCTGAATAACTAAGTGTATAAGAACCACAATTTTCATTTACGGTAGGCGAACCAGTTATAGCGGGTGTGACAGGAGAATAACAAGGTACACAGGTATCTCTGGCACATATGATCATCGGGGCCAATTTATCTTCTACGCGGGCATGTCCCCAACAGAAATTTCCATTGAGTGGGTCTCTAACAGTTAATTTTAATTCCCGGTTAATATCCTGTACACCTACCTGGGTACCGGGAACATTAGGTTGTCTATCGATTATTTGATTGGTAATCCAATCACGAGCTTCAACAATATATTGATCATAACAGCGATAGGGTCCGCCAGTCAATACTTCGTCAGCTGATATGGTAGCAAAGCAACTTTGATTAAGGCTAATCTGAATTTCATCACTACAGAATAGCGATGTAATAGGATTAGGAAATGGATTGACACAAACATCAAATTGACAAGTGGCCATATTACCAGCTGCGTCAGTAGCTTTAAAACAAAGAGTTGTACAACCTATTGGGAAATAGCATCCGGGACCATAAGGCTGACCGCATGTTTGTACAATTTCTACCATATTATTAGCAAAAATATATTTTGCATTACCGTTAAACATTCTTACACTAAAGAAGCCAGTTGGAGCAAAGGGGGTTGGACCAAACTGAACGCGACCTGCACGTACATCAATTTTTAGATTTGCATCACCTTGTAAAGTTGTAGAACAAGGTGCAGCTGGGTTAACATAAAAAAATGAAGCTCCGGCCATACCATAAATAGCAACTCCTCTTGTTTCACCAGCCGCCATAATAAATGTGGTTCTGACAATGGTGTCATTTACAACATTTCCATTACAATCTACTGCGGAGTTAATAACTTGAGTTCCAATATCCAGAGGCTCCAGTAATCTAGGATTAGCGGGGGGGAATACGGGTTGACCCACTTTTACTGCATCAGGTGCAACTAAGGTCCATGCACCAGGATTATTTAAAACAGGCAAATAGGATCCGGCTGCAGTAGTCGCATATACACGATACATGTTTCCAGAAGCGGTCCAAGCCATAAAGTCTAAACCACTGACAGCTAGAGACCGGCCGCTTGTATTAATTAAATCAAACATCAATCCGGTTGCCAGACCTGCCGTACCTGCCAAACCATTATTGGCATTAAGAGTACAACCCACGGAAGTAGCACTAGCACCGGAAAAAGATGAACCCGGACAATTGTCCATTGCCATCAAAGGGGGTGCGTCCCAACTTTTTTGGCATTCGCCAGGCCCCAAATTTAAAATAACAGCTTTAGGACACCCAACAAATGTTGGGGGTGTAATATCAAGCACAGTGACCGTGAAAGATAAGGTTGTACACCCATTTTTAGCAATAACATTGGTTGTGCCTCCTGGAAAGAAAGGTCCCGGAGGATCGAACACAACCGCACATCCCGGAGGGCTTACGTAATCATTTAAATTTACATTGGCTCCACAAACTCCAAGCTCCATGGGAACCATGGCATTCCGTACAGAAAATCCCGGACATGCTGGTGGTGGAGGACTAAATAAAAAGCAATCGCCATTATTTAGCGTCGCCATATTAAAACTAATTAAATTAAAATCTCTTGGTGCAGAAACAACATCTTCCATTCCTACTGTGGCACTTAAGCCTCTATCGAATCCTGTTTGTGTTCCTCCAAAAAATACGTCTAAGTATTGATATTTAATCAGACCACTGGTTTCGTGTAATTTAACCTGAAAAGTAACAACCTGATTAGCCACATCAGCAAAATGGCCTGCATTATACCATTCTATTGTAAAAATTCTGTTCGGAGCATTACCATCTACTCGTGTATAAACTCCCGCATTTGGAGTAGTTGCCTGGTTTATGTCCAAATCATCCCAAAAAGGATAAATACAGGCACCAACAAGAGTAGTGGGTAAATTAATATTACCTAATCCCCGCGTTGATGCTGATGGAAAAGCAATAAATCCATTTGTACCAATTCTTGCGGTTGTATAATCTACACAATAAAAATTAAAGGTAAATGGAAGATTAATTAGAAATGTTACATCATCACCCTGACCAACAAATGTTGTACCCGCTTGTCCAAATGCCAAAACATATGGATCAGCACAAGTTGTTCTTGTATAATACTGTGCTGAAAGCTGGGAAGAATTTAACAGGGAAAAAAGAAAAGCGTATAAACAAGTGATAAGAACTATGCTTTGCTTGCCTCTTACAATTATTTTTTTCATGAGATTAAGTTTAAAGGCTTAAAAAACTATTGAGTTTTTATTAATTTTTTACGAGGTTTATTAAATCCTGAAATTCTTTTGACCATTGTCTGATCCTGTATTTCATGTAAGCATCCGAATCAGCCAAATTATTCCATTTAACCTCATGATTTATAAATGCAGAGGTCAAGGCATATTCAGTTGTTGCTTTTATCTGTGTTGGTTCATTGAGTATAGCCATAGCCATTTCATACAAATCCAATTTCCGGTCAAGATCCGGAGAAGGACTGTTTTTAATAATTTGTTCCAAATAGTCAATATCCTTCTGAATCAGGATTTTGGCGGCTTCATTTTGTTTTAAAGGTGGATACGGGCTTTGTGCACCTATACCCAGACTCCATATGGCAATACCCAGGGTAAGCAAGAGTTTCATTCCTTTCATAAGTTTATTTTTATTGATAGTCTATTAATAATTTACCTTTTCACAATTAATATATTATAGTAACCATAAATACAAATACCCATATGGAGTCTAAGATGACTCGATATCGAAATTTAAAGAAAATAAAACTGACTAGTTTCTAGTGGATTGCTTCGTCCGGTAGAAGAAAGTCATGAGTTTGGTTAAATATAATAGCGAACAGACGCTTCCGCACTATTCAGCAACAAATATAAAGCTATTATTTAATTGCAAATAAAATTTAAAGTATTTTTTTTATTTTGTAATAGCCTGACAATCAATGTATTGAATATTATATTTCAATTTTTTTAAGCCTTCCATCGCAATAGGGTCGTCTTTCGTTTCATAACAAAGCATGATACCCCTAAATTTTGTATATAAAAAATGTGAAAACTAAAAAACTAAATAGTTTATTTTCAAGTCATTAGACTAATCTGAAATTTTTTATCCCTTTAACTATTTTTGATTTCGGTAACCAGCTTTGTCAAAGAATCTTTAGCATCTCCAAATAACATAAAGCATTTATTCTGGAAGAATAACTCGTTTTCGATTCCAGCATAGCCTGCCTTCATGGATCTTTTCAGAATGATAATATTTTTTGCATCCTCTACCTCCAAAATAGGCATTCCAAATATCGGACTGGCCGGATCTGTTTTGGCAGCCGGATTGACTACATCATTGGCACCTACAACTAAAACAACATCGGTGGTTTGAAATTCAGGATTAATATCTTCCATTTCGACAAGTTTATCATAGCTGACATTACTTTCAGCCAATAACACATTCATATGTCCTGGCATCCTGCCTGCTACCGGATGAATGGCATATTTCACTTGTACACCTTCTTCCTCCAGTAAATTTTCTAACTCGTGACAGATATGTTGTGCCTGTGCTACGGCAAGTCCATATCCAGGTACAATAACCACTTTTTTAGCATATTTCATTAAAACCGAGGCGTCTGATAAAGAAATTTCTTTGGTACTACCCTGAGCTCCACCCGATCCACTACTTCCACTGGCGCCTCCAAAATTACCTAATAGCACATTGAGCAGTGAACGGTTCATTGCACTGCACATCGTCATGGTCAATATCGTTCCCGCTGAACCGACGAGAATACCACCAATCAACATGACGTAGTTGTCGTATAAAAACCCCCCACAAGCTGCCGCAACACCTGTAAATGAATTTAACAGGGAAATAACCACTGGCATATCGGCTCCACCAATCGGAAAAACAAACAGAAATCCATAAAGTGAAGACAATGCAAGAATGATATAGAACCAATGAACGCCCGAAATGATATCCAACCCAAACAAAATGCTTGATGTTAAAATGGCTACTAATAAGCCTACGTTGATAAACAACTGTCCCGGTAAATTATAATCTCCAATTTTTCCTTCAAGCTTACCGTAAGCAATCATACTGCCGGCAAAAGAAACAGAACCAATGACCAAACCAGCCAAAATGATAAATATTTTTTCACTATAAATCTGGGTATTCCCATCGAGATAAATATGCCATAAATGTCCAAACTCAATAACGGAAATTATCGCAGCACATGCGCCACCCATTCCGTTAAAAAACGAGACCATTTGAGGCATTGCCGTCATTTGTACTTTCATGGCCATAAAATATCCAATGAATGTACCGAGAGCTAATGCAACAAAAATATAGATCAGATTTTTTAGATGATTGTCCTGTGCGTCTTTATAAATAAAAATAGTAGCAAATATGGCCAAAGTCATACCAAAGGCAGCAATCAGGTTTCCTTTGCGCGCTGTATCAGGTTTGCTGAGCATTTTCAGTCCGACCATAAACGTAACAGCGGCTATCAGATATAAAACTTCAAGTAAATGTGCCATCATTTCTTTTTCTTAAACATTTCCAACATACGGTCTGTAACTACAAATCCTCCGACCACGTTCAAAGTACCTAATACAACAGCAATAAAACCCAGAATTAAATGCAGGGTTTCTTCTGCCTGACCCATAACAATAATTGCACCGATGATGACTACGCCATGAATTGCATTTGCACCAGACATTAATGGTGTGTGTAATACAGAAGGAACATGTGAAATCAATTCGATTCCTACAAAAATCATCAGGATAACCAAATAAATAATTTCAATGTGATTGTGAATAAATTCAAGCATAAAATTCTATCTTAAGATATTTTAATAATTCCGTTCTGAACAATCCAGGTTGCTTTGTTGATTTCTTCTTCCATTTCCATTTTAAATGCTTCCGGAGTTGCTAAATGGCTCAGAAGATTGGCAACGTTTTTGGCGTATAAGTCACTGGCATTGGTTGCCAGACTCGAAGGAAGATTGGTGATTCCCACAATTTTCACTCCATGTACTTCTGCTACTTTTCCATCTTGTGTTAATTCACAATTGCCTCCTTGTTCTGCAGCCATATCCACGATGACTGAACCAAATTTCATTTGTCTGACTTGTTCTGCACTAATTAAAACCGGAGCTTTTCGACCCATGACCAAAGCCGTTGTAATCACCAAATCCGCGGCAAATAATGATTTATTAACGGCTTCCTTTTGTTTAGCCAAATATTCTGCAGTCACAGCTTTAGCATAACCTCCTTCAGTCTGAACGCCCTCCTGCTGAACAGTAATAAATTTGGCACCCAAAGACTCTGCCTGTTCTTTGGTTTCCATACGGACATCCGTGGCTTCAACAATAGCTCCTAACCGTTTTGCTGTCGCAATTGCCTGCAAACCAGCTACACCAACTCCATAGATCAATACTTTAGCCGGAGGAACGGTACCTGCTGCAGTCATCATCAATGGAAAGGCTCTTGTCATATAATCTGATCCCAGCAGGACGGCCTTGTATCCAGCCAAATTGCTCTGGGAGCTTAAAACATCCATACTTTGGGCTCTTGAAATTCTGGGTATAGCATCCATGGAAATGGCAGACTGACCTGCCTTAGCGATTTCGTTTACCAAGTCTGCATTTGTTAAATGGTATAAGAGGCTCATCCAGATCAATCCTTTCTTTCCACTACCTATCTCCGCTATTAAAGGTGGATTGATTTTAAGAGCAACATCACTACTTTGCAGTATTTCTTTTTGAGAGTTTATGATTGTAACACCTGCTTTTGCGTAATCTGAATCCTGATAAGCGCATCCCAATCCTGCTCCGGATTCCAATTGAATTTTATACCCTTTATCAATTAATTGTTTGGCAATTTGTGGCGTTAATGCCACCCGCTTCTCCCCTTCTCTGCTCTCTTTCAGAATACCCAGAATCATCGGCTAATTTTTTGAAGATGCAAAATTAAACGAATTGTGCAATAATACTAACTTAGATACCCTGACATTGTACCATTATATGAAATTGGGCTTAAAACCCTTATTGACAAAGCGATTAAGCTGAATTTCGGGAGGAAGTTCCTTCTTATTTAAGAGATAATTTGCCAGATGCCTGCTGCAATAAGGTGCCAGAGATAATCCTTTAGTACCCAGACCATTAAAGATAATAATCCTTGAATCATCGGGATGCGCTCCTAAAACTGGCCTTCGGTCCCTGCTGGCAGGCCTGATTCCGATAAAATGCCGGACTATTTCAGCTGGCAAGAGTAGATGATCTTTTAAAAACTGTTTCAGCTTTTTCAACTCATTGCCTGATGGATTGGTATCTCTGGTATTTAATTCAAAATTAGAACCACACCAATATTGATCTCCTCCCAATGGAATTAAGCAAAATCCTGATTTATAGATTACATTCAACTGTAATCCCGGAATATTTACAATCAAACCTTCTCCTTTAAGTGGAATAATGGGTAACCAATTGAAAAATGGATTTTGAAAAATCTGATATCCTTCTGCAAAGATTATGGCATTATTTATTTGAATGCCATCATACTCTAAAGCAGTTTTTGAACGGTACAATTTGACAAAATCAAATGATTGATCATAGTGACAAGAAGAATAATCCTTATCTGTACTTAATTTTGAAATCAGTTTTTCAACATTAAGTAAATATACGGTTTTTAATAATCCAAATGAGGCTTCTGATTGCTGCCTAAATAAATCCGGGGGTTGAATGATTGATTCACCGAAATATTTTTCATATAATGGATCTGCAGCTCTGGATAACCATGCATTCTGTTCTTCTGTCGAGTTTAATTTTTGTATCAAACTTAAGTTGGTTAAAAATCGCTCAGCAAATTTCACTTCTAGATTTCCGTAGAATTGAATAAATTCTGTTTTGATTTCTTCGTATTTCCAGGACAGCACAAAACGCTGACCAGTTACAGGATTTATCAACCCCGAACTCACATGAGTTGCACTGCCCGGAAGCTTTTGGTGAATTGTTATTACGCTGGCATTTTGTTGTCGCAACATAGCAGCAAGGGTCAAGCCGGCTATACCCCCACCCACAATTAGATAATCACATTGTGTATTCATTAAAACCGGTCTTTAACTGGTAAAGTAGCCACAACCAGATTATATGAATGATCAATTAGTTCTTTAAGAAATTTTACAGAAAGCCTGGATTCAAAATCAACGGTATTCCAGTGTTTTTTATTCATGTGATATCCAGGTTGGATTTCTTCATATGACGACCTTAATTCCAAAGCTTTGACCGGATCACATTTTAGATTCACTTTAAACTGATCGTTATCCAATCCGGTGATGGCAAATATTTTACCTTTTACTTTATATACCAGCGTTTCGACACCAAATGGAAATTCTTCTGTGACAAAATCCTTAGAAAGACAATATTTTTGAAATTCTTCTATGTTCATCGCTCAAAATTAACCATAAATAAGTTGATCTTTGTGCTATGAAAGCAAATACCCCCTGGATCGTCCTGGGCATAATCTATTGTCAGAATGTTTTTGCACAATACCATCAAACGCCAATTTTTCCCGAGGATTCGTCTTTTCTGTTAATCCAAAAACTGGTAGATACCTACAAGCCGTTTAGCGTTTTGGATTATCAACAGGCGCGGCTAAAGATGTATACCGAAATTTACAATTCAAATGATTCTGTTTCCTGTGTTTATACAGGGCATACATTATATTTAGATCCAACTAGTCCAGATCCCATTGGTTTATTATTTCAGAACGGAAGTCCCAATGGTATCAATTGTGAGCATTCATACCCCCAAAGCAAAGGTGCCGATACAGGTAATGCAAGATCCGATATGCATCATCTATTTCCTGCGAGAGCTGCTGTTAATGAGGCAAGAAGCAATTTTCCATTTAGTGAAATTGCAGATACCAAAGTAAATAACTGGTATTACAAATCTATTTCCAAGTCAAGTATTCCAGAACAGTCTATCGATGAATACAGTGAATCCACTTATGGATTATTTGAGCCCCGTGAAGATTTTAAAGGAAATATCGCACGAGCCATATTTTACTTTTATACTATGTATGAACTACAGGCTGATCGCAATTTTTTTGAAAGGATGAAAACCACCCTTTGCGATTGGCATCAACTGGATCCGGTAGATTCTTCCGAATGGACCCGAACTTTTCAAATAGCCAAATATCAGGATTCTAAACCAAATCCGTTTATTCTGGATTGCAGTCTTCTAAAAAGAAGCTATTGTCCTTTGCTTCCATTATGCCAAAGCAATACTTCAACTATCAAAGTTGACAGGATTGATTATTTTCTGAAAGAAAATCCAGCTGGCAATACGCTTAAATTTGAATTAAAAAATTCTAACGAGCCATTTCAACTCATACTTAGTCAAATTTCTGGAAAGCAGATACGTTCATTTAATTGCATATCAGAAAAGCAAGAGTTGAATATTGAATTTCTGCCTGCCGGGGTTTATTTAATCCAATTACATTCTGCACATAAAAATCCGGGTACTGGTTTATTCATTAAAAGATAGATTCTCCTGATTCCTTACTAGTAATTTTTACGGTTATTCCATGGATTCAACTCAGTAATTTGATTGAAAGTTCATTTCATATTAAATTTTTTAATAATTTCTATTTTATTAATATTCAAATAATTATACTGTTTTTTTGATTTAAACCCCAATACAACCCATCAAATATGGCATAATTTATGTGCTGCAATTTGTATGGCAATTAATATCAAAGAAATTAACCGCAAACATCTGTTAAAATCAGATGTCGTCTATAGAATCAACCATGGTTTATGCAGCCGCCTGGTCAACTTCAGAAATGGCATTATGTATCTGGAAGTCATGTTTACCAAAAAGTGGCAAAAGACTTATGAAGAAACAACAGAGGAACTGGCACATTGCTGGAAAGAAAAAAATGACGAATTAAATAAATCCATTGGATGTAAAGTATATATTGTGGATGCCAGAAAATATCCCTACAAAAAGGAACTCTATCTTCAATCGGGAGTAGCCAGTTATGATGCTAAAAAAGGTATGCTTTTTAATACCGATTTACTAAATTAATTTAATACAACATCGATACGCTCTAATTGCTCATTCGACAAAGTTCGATTTAATAGTACATCCCTTTCAGTAAACTTAATCCACCCATTCAGCCATAAATAGATTGGTGTCTCTTGTACCTCCATTATTACGGTTAGAAGACCAGACAATATATTTTCCATTTGGGGAAAACATTGGAAACGAATCAAACACTTCATCATAAGAAACCTGCTCGAGTCCAGTACCATCTACATTAATCAGGTATAAATTAAATTTAAATCCACGATCGGCTGCATGGTTGGATGAAAAAATAATTTTACGCCCGGATGGATGGAAAAACGGGGCCCAATTTGCTTTACCCAGTTTAGTAACTTGATTATAGTTTCCACCCTTCAGATTGCAGGTAAAGATTTCCATTTCAGTTGGCTCGACCAATCCTTTTGACAATAATTCGTAATATTCCCGGCGCTTTTCACCCGCTTCAGGTCTGGAAGCACGAAAAACAATCGAATCGCCGTTGGGAGAAAAGAATGCACCTCCGTCATAACCCGGCAAAAAAGTGATCTGGGTTTTATTCTGTCCGTTTATATCCATGGTCCAAAGATTGAGGTCACCTTGACGCAATGCCGTATAGACTATTTTATCACCACGTGGCGAAACAGTTGGCTCTGCATCGTAACCAGCTATGTTAGTTAGCTGCATTTTCAGATTGCCGCGTAAGTCAGAAACAAAAATGTCATAGGAATCATAAACCGGCCAAACGTATTTGCCACCTTTTCTTCGTTCGGGTACATGAGGACAGCCTTCAGAAGCTACATGTGTTGAAGCATAGATGATTAACGAATCACCCGGCATAAAATATGAGCAGGTGGTCCTTCCACCTCTCCGGGAAATCAAAGTAGGTGGATTCTTTGACAGGTCATCTGTAAATGGGTTAAAATAATATATCTGATCACACTCAGCACCCCAGGCTGGATTATCTGATTGAAAAACAAGCTTTTGACCATCATGGCTCCAGTAAGCTTCGGCATTATTGCCGCCAAACGTCAGTTGCTTAACATTTTTGAAGTGTTTTTCCTGAGGATAGTGTATTGCAGAATTTCTCGTTGAATCAATCGTCGCTTCAGTGGCTGAAGCTTGGGCTGAATCTTTATTTTTGCAAGAATGGATAAAAAGACCAAGTACCGCGACAATTGGTGTTATTTTTGATATTAAAGCACGACAAACTACGAACATAAATTATGGATTCTAAAAAATTGACCTCGGATATTGAAATTGCTCAGTCAATTACATTACAAAAGATCACAAAAATAGCTCATAAATTGAAGTTGGACGAATCTCAACTTGAATTATATGGATCTTATAAAGCTAAATTACCACTCGAGTTGATTGATGAACAAAAGATCAAACGCTGTAAACTCATACTTGTAAGTGCTATTTCACCAACTCCGGCGGGAGAAGGCAAGACCACAACCTCGATAGGATTGTCTGAAGGATTGAATAAAATTGGAAAACAGACCACAGTCGTTTTGAGAGAGCCTTCATTAGGACCTGTATTTGGTATCAAAGGTGGTGCAACCGGAGGAGGTTGGTCCCAGGTCTTACCTATGGAAGATATTAATCTGCATTTTACCGGAGATTTTTCTGCAGTAGAAAAAGCCCATAATTTACTTGCAGCTTTGATCGACAACAATATTCAAAATAAAAAATTCGGGCTCGGATTGGATCCAAGGACCATAAGTTGGAAGCGAGTGATGGATATGAATGACCGTTCACTTCGTAAAATTACGATTGGTTTGGGTGGTACAGCCAATGGAATACCCAGGGAAACCGGATTTGATATTACGGCAGCTTCAGAAATCATGGCAATCTTGTGTTTATCAAAAGACCTGAAAGATTTAAAACGCAAGATGGGTAATATTTTTATTGGCTTTACCTGGGATAAAAAACCTGTTTTTGCACGCGATTTAAAAGCTGAAGGAGCCATGGCAGCTTTGCTAAAAGATGCAATTAAACCGAATCTTGTACAAACGATTGAGGGCAATCCGGCAATTATTCACGGAGGACCTTTTGCCAATATAGCACAAGGAACCAACACCATCATTGCCACTAAAATGGGTATGTCGCTGTCTGATTATGTTGTTACCGAAGCTGGTTTTGGTTTTGATCTAGGAGCTGAAAAATTTTTAGATATTAAATGCCGGGAAGCTGGTTTGTCACCAAACGCTATTTTAATTGTTGCTACAGTAAGAGCCTTAAAATACCATGGCGGAAAATCATTAAAGCAATTGTCCTCTCCCGATGCCAAAGCCGTTGAAAAAGGATGTGAGAATCTTCAGAAACACTTAGAAAATGCCAAACAGTTTGGAATTCCAGCCGTTGTTGCCATCAATAAATTTTCCAGTGATACCGACGATGAAATCCATATGATAAAAACTAAATGTCAGGAATTTGGTGCAGAAGCCGTCTTTTCCGAAGTATGGTCAAAAGGTGGCGAAGGTGCCTTAGAGCTGGCAGAGAAAGTATCTAAAATAGCTGATCGTTGGACAGATCCATTTATTCCGGTTTATGATTTAAATTGGGAGCCTGAACAAAAGATTCAGGCTATTGCTACAAAAATCTATGGCGCCTCAGCAGTCGAATATTCTACAGAAGCAAGAGCGGATTTAAAACGTATCCAAACCTTACATTTATCTGGATTACCAGTCTGCATTGCAAAAACACAAAAGTCGCTTTCTGACAATCCAGAATTAATTGGTCGGCCGAGAGATTTTGTATTAACTGTCCGTCAAATTGAAATTGCTTCAGGTGCCGGATTTATCATACCGATAACCGGAGAAATGATGAGAATGCCAGGCTTGCCGGATGAACCTTCGGCCGAAAAAATTGACATTGATGAACATGGAGTAATAACCGGCCTGTTTTAAATCAAATTGAGAATTTTTACAGTACAGTTATTTTTGAAATAATACTAGCTAAATTGTTGGCCTAGTTGATCGTTAATAAACTGCTGGCAAAATTTTTTAATTTCATTCCGGGTATCCCGAAACGCATTTAAAATTTCCGTTTCCGAAGCTTGTAATTTGGATGGATCTTTAAAATTATAATGAAATCGTTTCTGTGCCGATGGAAAAACCGGACAATGTTCGTTCGCGTGGTCGCAAACAGTTAGAACGATATCCATTGGTATATCTGTGTATTCATCGATTGTATTGGAAGTATGGTAACTTATATCAATCCCGTCTTCTTTCATTATAAAAACAGCTTTTGAATTAAGACCATGATTTTCCAGACCGGCACTATACACATTTGCTTTGTTGCCGGCAAAATGCCTAAGATAGCCTTCAGCCATTTGACTACGGCAACTGTTTCCGGTACAAAGCACCAGGATATTTTTTTTGTCTGCCCCGATTCGTGCACTTCGTCTTTCCAGTATGCAGACATCCCGCCAAAATCCATTTTTCATTCGACCGATCCGATCGCGGGTACCCAGTAGTTTGAACCCACAGTTTTTGTGCAGTGATAAACTGGCTATGTTTTCGGGAAAAATTCCTGCTTGTAATGTCCAGATACCCTGTTCTTCACTTTCTTCGATCAATTTGATCAGGATTGCTTTTCCATAAGACTTATTTTGTTCGGAAGATTTGATGTAGATGCTGACTTCTGCAACACCGCCGTAAACACATCGTCCGGAAACCGGTGAAAGTGCAGCCCAACCTATATATTGACCCTGATCCAGTGCAAAAATTCTGGAATGTTTCAAATGAGATTGATCCCAACTCGACCAGTCCGGTACTTCAGTTTCAAAAGTTGCATGTCCGGTAGCGATTCCTTCCTTGTATGTGTCTGCTACCAGGTAATAATTTTGCTGATTAATGGATTTAAATTGCACGAGTCAGGAATTAGCAACAGGCAGAGCCCGGTGAACAACATGTATTTTCTCTTACACCACTGGATACCAATTCTGATTCAGTCAGAGCCGGTATACCGCAATGATCTTTTGCCAGACAATCAGTGTATTGTTTTGTCAGAACAAAGGTATGATTCTGAAAATCGAGTCCGTATTTTCCCAACGTATCAGTTTGATATTCGACGCTAATTTCCAAATCTTCATTTCCGATAATTTTTTCAGAAGCGCTGATAATGTTTAACAACTTTTGAGAACTAAGTCGGTGATCTGTATCATAGGAGACCCAGATTTGAAAGCTTATGAATTTTTCCGTGCGGATGGTTCCGCCACAATCCACAAAATGCTTGGAAATAATTCCCAGCTCCGTTATGTGAAAATGAGAAGCTATAAATTGTCCGTTAGGAAGTTTGAAATTCAGATTTGAATTTTGACTTAAATGATTTTTAAATGCTGATAATTTCATAAGTAGAAAATTAAGTTTAACAACAGTTGTTTTTTGAATCGAGTTTCACAAAAATATCTGTCAGATATTCTTTAAAGGCATTTAGATTTTTTTTATCCACGCAATAACAAATAGCATTTCCTTCGATATTTCCTTTAATGAGGCCGGCGTTTTTTAATTCTTTTAAATGTTGGGAGACGGTAGCTTGAGCGAGCGGTAATACATTGACAATGTCATCGCAGATACAATCATTGGTTTTAACCAGATAATCGATAATGGCGACTCTTGCTGGATGTCCGAGGGCTTTTGCGAGAATTGCCAAATGATTTTGTCTGGAGGAGTAATGTTCGGTCTTGGAAGCGCCCATATCATTAATTTAATATTGCAATATTACGATATAATATTTTATTTCAGTACGTTTTTGTGATCTGATTTTTTAAAATGGATGTTTTATGAAATGCAATAACAAAATGATTTAAATCTATCTTGTTGATTTGTAGTAGTTTATATCGTACTGTTCAATTGGTACTTACCAATTCAACTTGAGCATTTTTTTTCCGGGCAATGGAATATCATTGATAATCAAACTATAATAAAAATTGCCACATTCAAAATTATGCCAGCCATAATCGTATAATACCTCATTAACGCCCTCTTTCAACTGAACCGGAATGCTTTTTACAATCCTTCCATCTTCTGTCTGCACAAGTAAGACGGCCGATCTGACTTTACTCATATCATGGACAATAATTGGAATCAAGGTCAGGTCGTCAAATGGATTCGGATAATTTTGCATCAATTCAATTTTTTCTTCCTGAGCTATATTATGGGTTGATGTAAGTACCCTTACCGTATATTCCTGACCAAACATACTGATCCAGGATGAAGAATCCACGCCACATGCTGTAATCATATACTGCGTCGGTAACAATCCGTTTATGGTAATTTCAGCTTGATCGGATATGATAAGTGTATCAAAATAAGAACTGGTAATCCGGCGCAAACCAAAGATATACTTTACAGCATTTTGCGGATTTTCAATTTGAATATTCAGGGCCAGTGATAAGGGTATAATTTTTAATGTAAAGGGATCTAATTCCGTACTGGCTGCATTACAAGCTGAAAGCCCATTTACCAGAGCATTATTGCGGAGGTAATTAAAATTTACATACATACTGTCTAACACCCCATCTCCATCGATATCCTTACCCAGAACATCCCTGGTGCTGTGTTGCCGGTCCATATAACCCGGCTGATTAGGATTACCATCTCCGTGTTCATAAGAAGACGTAAAACGAATAGCTGGATATCCCTGCTCTCTGAATGGAATATGATCGCTTCCCCTACCCGTCCGGTCTTCCCCAAACATAACATCTATTTTTGGAGCAGACGGATGAACTTTTGTTAAATTTTCTTCAATCAGGATTCTCGTCATCCGCGCCAGATTTTTAGGCATGCTGTTTGTCATTCCTGCTGAAAATACCCTGAGCCGGATACTATCGTATAGATATGGACCCGGGCAACTTGGTGGAGACGAAGTTACACCGCATTCAATGCCTCCGACAATATCATTATTAAATACGGCTTTAATTTTTAGTGCATTTTGTTTGCAGTATGAGGCAAACGACCTGGAGCCTCCAAGACCCTGTTCTTCTCCGGTAATCCATATAATAACTAAGGTTCTGTTTAGCTGTACTTTTGAAAGTACGCGGGTGAGCTCCATGAGCAAGGCGGAACCGGAACCATTGTCATCAGCACCTTCGGCTATGCACTGGATATCACATGGATCTTCACACCGGCTATCCAGATGGGCTTCCAAAATGACTAATTCATTGCGAAGTGGTCCGTTGCCTGGAATAACTGCAAAAAGTTGTGTATGCCTCAACCGGTTACACATAGTATAATCAAAATCAAATTCTGAAGAAAAAACATTGCCTGAAGACTGTACAGACCAATATTTTAAATACCTGTGTATCCAGTTTCTTGCTCCTCTTATACCCTCTTCCGGTTTTTGAATATCATCGTTTACCGTATTCCGGTTATTAAAAGACACAATATTCGTAAGATAAAACTGCAGGGAGTCGGCATTGACTTGTGAAACCAAATACGATGTGAGTTGATGATCTGACTGAACGGGTCTGATCGCAAAAGTATCGGCCGGATAATTGCCTTTCATCAGTTCGAGGCAAAATGGATTCGAAAGATTAAAGTTTGTCTGTGAATTAAGATTAAACAGACTGGTAAGTAAAAAGAGAAATATCTTTGTATAAGTTTTCATACCTGCCAAATTAAGACTATTTTAGTTAACATGAAATTAAGAACCAATAAAAATTCGATACGTTTGCGGCTCAGTCAATCAGAAGTTACCAAATTCAAGGAATTTGGACTGGTAAACGAAACCATTGCTTTTTCCAATTTGGCATGTCATAATTTGCAGTATTCCTTAATTCAGGCAAAGCATGAAGTAGTAACCGTTAATTACATCAACAATCACATCAGAATCTATGTGCCTGAAACCACAGCCAGACATTGGTGTTCCAGTGACGATGTCGGATTTGAAGCAAACATTCCATTATCAGAATCCGAAAATTTATACATACTTGTAGAAAAAGACTTTCAGTGTTTACAACAACGAAAAAACGAAGATGAATCCGATAATTTCCCCAACCCGAATCTACAATCATGTTAAATGAAATACCAACTGGGATTAAAATCAAAAAGATTCTTAAACTAGGCGAAGAATCCAGCCATGTTTCTGACTTCGTTGTAAGTGAAGAGCCTCTTGAGATCGTTTTAAAATACAAAAAAAATGGGCTGGTTGTCTTAAAAACTTTATCCATAACCATGCGAACGCCTGGCGATGACGAACATCTGATCCGGGGATTTTTGTATACCGAAGGCATTTTAAAACATCCCATTCAAGAGATTGCCCAATTTGAATATCGCTTTGATTGCAATGCAGAAGCTTTAGAACAACAAACCATAATTGTGCATCTTAAAGATGGTCTTTATCCTGAGCTTGAAAATGCGGAGCGTCATTTTTATACAAGTTCAAGTTGTGGTGTATGTGGTAAAACGTCCATTGATCTGGCCTTGGATCATTGTGTTTATTTGTTAAAGAAAAATTATCCCATCATCGATAAACATATTTTATTTCAATTACCTGAATTGCTCAATACGTCTCAGCAACTATTTCAAAAAACCGGTGGCATTCATGCCTGTGCCCTATTTGACACAAGCGGAAAATTACTTTTATCGGCTGAAGATGTTGGCCGTCATAATGCTTTGGATAAATTAGTCAGTAAAGCCTTGCTCAATTCACTGGTGCCGCTTCAAAATCATGTTATTGTTTTGAGTGGTCGCGCCAGTTTCGAACTCGTTCAAAAAGCCATTATGATCGGTACGCCGATTCTTTGTGCAGTGGGGGCTCCTTCCAGTCTTGCTGTTGAAACCGCTGAAGTATTTGGATTGACTCTGGTTGGATTTTTAAAAAATAACAAAGCCAATATCTATTGTAACCCTGAAAGGATTGTAAATTAACTATGTCAACATTAAATGCTTTGATTTTATGCGGCGGTCAAAGTTCTCGATTGGGATTTTCAAAATTCAAAATAATAAAAGAAGGCCTGCCTATTTATAAATTCTGGATTCAACAGCTGGAAGATCTTTGTTCGACATGTTATATTTCTTGCAAAACCATACATAAATCAGAAATAGATCATCCCTTTATTTTTTCTGACATCGATGAAAATGCGGGCCCGATCGAAGGAATTTTCAGAGCGTTTGAATCTTTCCCCAAAAGTAACTGGTTGGTAATTGCTTGTGATTTGGTTTATGTTTCAAAACCAGATTTCTTAAAGTTAATTAATAACAACGATGAGAATTATCAGGCAATCGCTTTTAAAAATCCAGAAACTCATGAAGCTTTTCCACTTCTTACAATCTACAATTATCAAATTTTGTCCGAATTAATAACTGAATACAATAGCCATACCCGATCTCCGAAAATATTATTAAATAATTCAAACATAAAACTACTAGAATCAGATAATCCGATTATTCTCAAAGGAATCAACACGCAAGAGGAGTACAGAATCTGGAAAAAAAGCGACTTCGAAAGATCGAGCTGACATCAAGAGATTATGATATCCATTCAGCTTGTTTCAGCTAATATTACTTTTATTGGTTTTTATTTGGGTGCTATGATCTCCGTTTTTTCACCAAAATATGTTACGAAATTCATATACTGATTAGCAAGTTCTGTATTATTAGTCGCCTTAGCATACGTTTCGCATAATGCTTTCAGACTATGATACATAAAGCGATCCATTTCATCCATTTGAAAATCTTTACACCAGATATCCAGTTTTAACGTGTCTTTACTATCTGCTTCAAAAATGGACAATAAAAAGGCTTTCGCTTTAATCCAATCTTGCTCCGGATTATTGCTGGTTTTCCAGAATATTTCTTCAGGAATATTTTCAGTGTCCAAATTAACTTTTAAAAGAACTTCGGTTGATTTACTCATTGTTTATATTCTAGGAACAACTACTGTATAATATTGACAATTTTGAGTGCCAAAGATACCTAAACCTTTTTCAATATTACCATTGATACGCACATAGGAAGCAAAGGGTCCTTGTCTTGTCCGACTGGTTTCCAAAGTATTCCAGAAGTTGTAATGACTTTCTGAGATGGTACACCATTTTATCTGAACTGTATCTCCTCTTCTGAACAAGCCGGTATTATCCCCAAACTTTTCATCCGGACTAAGCGCTTTGGAAAGCGTAAATTTAAATTTTTGACCTTCAAAGAAAACATCATCTGTGACCGAATTTACACCTGCAATTAAACGCTCGTTCTGCCCTGCAGTAAAGTACCGGTAATAATCTTTTTTGCCCGGTGGATCTTCAATAAAACAAAACAACTGAGCAAATGTATCATTATCATTTCGTCCTGGCGGATCGACAAACCAGATTGAGTCAATTGTCGCAGGACCTGGAATGACGGCCTTTGCAGTCATTGTATCAAGATCTTTAATCACGCGAATTGAATACTCTTTGTTGACTTCTGGTTTTATAGCACCGGCAATGTCCACGTAAACACAGATATTGGTTTTTATACTATCTGGTTGATATCCCAGATTTTTGATGACTTCCGATCTGAATGGTTCTGCCAAATCATTTAAACATAGTTCCTGTAATGGAAATTCATTAAGGCCATCATGAATCCGAACATCCGCGTTCCGGACAAATGAATTATTGATCACATCGATTCCCAAAGAAGAATAAAATGGCAATGAATACGTCATTATTGCATAAACAGGTAAGTTGGCCGAACTCGATTCGATGTAAGATTCAATGACAAATTGTTTTTCATAAATCACGTCAGAGGGAATATACTCCTCTTCACAAGCACTTAAAAAACAAGCGAGAGAAATCATGATTCCGGATAACTTAAAGGAATACTTCATATAAATTAGTTTATAACCTTCCAGTAAAAATTCCAGGTAATCGATGGAATAATAGTAAAAATGGATACTTTCAGAGCTTTGGCGGACGCATTTCCGGTAAAAATATCTGACTCAAAATCCGTATAAGTAAAGAATGGATTTCTTCGATTGTATACATTATAAATGCTAAAAGTCCAACTCGAATGAAATGGTTTGTTTTTCTTTAATGCATTTTCATAAACAAAAGCTATATCCAACCGGTGATAATCTTCAATTCTGGCGCTGTTTCTTGGACCGTATTCAATATTTGGCCGACCTTCAATAAAAAACAGACTTTTGATCGGCGTATAACTTTTTCCAGTGGCATATATGAAGCTGGCTGAAACCTGCCAGTTTTTAGAAAGTTGATAATTGGCCACCACGGAGAGGTCATGCGGACGGTCATATACGGCTGGATAAACTCTCTTGTTTTCAATTTCGGAAAACCAGCGTTCGGTGCGGGACAAGGTATAACCAATCCAACCAGTTAAAGCTCCTTTATTCTTTCGTACAAATAATTCAAGCCCATATGCTCGACCCGTTCCGGCAACGAATTCATTTTCAACTTCTGCTGAAAAATTTTCGACATAACTCTCTTTATAATCCAATTGATTTCTCAAATCTTTATAATACACCTCTACAGAAGTCTCTATAGCATTATCCATAAAATTTCGAAAGTATCCGAGGGCATATTGAAGTCCAATCTGTGGTTTGACTATTTCCGTACTGGGTACCCAGATATCTGCAGGCAGGGTGCTACCTGAATTACTGACCAGGTGAAGATATTGAGATGAAACTGAAAACCCACCTTTCACAGAAGAAGAAGTTGTAAGGCTTTTTGTAAAACCTATCCGGGGTTCTGGTACATAATATGATTTAACATGTTCTGCCTTTAAATATCTTGTCGAATCGATGGATGAAGTGTAAGGCCCCACGTGATTAAACATCGACAATCTCATGCCGAGGTTTAATTTGAAACCACTGCGTACAGTCCAATCATCCAAAAAATAGAGCTCAGATTCATGTCCATACTTGGGTTCGAATGTAGTCCGGAATTCGACTTCTCCATTGGTTGCATTAACCACATTCGGTGAGAGTTTATGATACGTATACCTCAAACCCGTTTTTATTAAATGACTGGGATTGGGATAATAATCGATATCTGCTTTTGCTGAATAATCTCTGACGCCTGAGTCAACACCAAATCGAAATGCTTCTTGTCCTCCATGTAATCCAAATTTATAATCATTGGAAATCAGTGAAACATTGAGGAAGGTATTATCATTAAAAATATGATTCCATCGCAGTGTTCCGGTGGCATTCCCATAAGGCAAATCAACTGAAAATCCACGTTCCTGATTGGCAAATAAAAAAACATCCCGGCCGAAGTAAGCACTAATATAAATACGGTCTCTATTGCTAAACTGGTAATTCAGTTTGGCATTTAGATCATAAAAATAATAATTAGTCCCTTCATATTTGGTTTGATTAATGAAAGGTTGTGCCAGATCCAAAGCATAAGTTCTGCGACCTGAAAGTATAAACGAACTTTTTTCTTTTTGAATGGGGCCCTGGATGGTGAGACGACTGGAGATAAGACCGATTCCACCTTCCACGATATAATTTTGATTATTTCCTTCTTTCATTTGTATATCAATGACCGAACTGATACGCCCCCCGTAATTTGCTGGCATATTACCTTTAATGATGACGGAGTTTTTTATAGCATCGGAATTAAACACACTAAAAAATCCAAATAGATGACCGGTATTATAAACAATGGCTTCATCGAGCAAGACCAGATTTTGATCCGGGCCACCACCTCTAACATAAATACCAGCAGTACCTTCACTGGCAGAAGAAACTCCTGGTAATAATTGAAGCGTTTTAAGTAAATCTACTTCGCCCATCAATGCAGGTAACTTTTTAACAGTTTCCATTGAAATATCAATGGTACCCATTTCTGTGTCCTCAATATTTTTTCTGACATTTTCTGAACTAATGACCACTTCCTGGATAGCAACTCCAGAAACTAAATCAACATTCATTTTTACATTTTCAGTTAATTGAACTTTTTTAATAAGTGATTTGTATCCGAGATAAGAAAATTGAATATCATAAGTTCCTTCATTCAGTGTCAGGGAATAGAACCCGTAAGCATTGCTCACAGTGCCGACACTTGGATTAGAGACGATAAAGATATTAACGCCAATCATGGTTTCGCCTGAGCCGGATTCAGTCACTGTGCCGCTCAACGTAAATTTTGATTGTGCTGTCAGATCAGAAGAAATAATAAAAAAAAGGAAAATAATACTCCAGGCTTGTTTCATAGGCATAACAAATCTCCACTTAAAATATCCTTCAGTAACATATTACAAAGCAACAAGTTTTAATTTTACACCCTGTTTTTTTAACAAGTTTAAAATTCCTGATTTTCCGTATAAATGTCCGGCACCGCAAGTAATAAATGCATTGTGTTGAGAAAGCATTCCAACAATTCGCTTAGTCATAATTTCATTTCTGTCGAATAGCATCAACTGGCGATATTTTCCAAGCATTTTTCTGCTGGTTTTGTAAATAGCCCGAATATCCTGATTATGATAATCCGCGAGCATTTTAAGATACAATTTTCTTGAACGGTTTACATTTGTCAAGAACTGACGGAGCATTTTTATCTGATCTTTTAATTCTATTTTACCAATTAATTTAAAATGTTCTTCAAAATTTTCGAGGCCGATCGTTTGCAGTTGTTTCTCAATTGCCATTTCCCATAAACTCTGATCCAATGATTTTTCAATTCCCCTGTCGATGAGTTGAAGTGAAAGCTGATTTAAAACAATCATCGGGTAGATGTGGCTATAATTATCCAGATCAAAACCAAATTGATTTTTACAGATTTCATTTATTTTCAACCACTGATTTGCTTTTAAGAAGGATTTCCATTCATTTTGCGGAGGGAGATGAAAATAATTGTTCATTTGGGAGATATCGATACGATCCAGATCCACTTCAGCTGCAAAAACTGAACATTGATTTAATAAGTCATCGAAAACAGTTTGATGTGAGGCAATCAATGGACTATTTAGATGGATTGTACCAAACAAGTATGACTTGGTCTTAAGATAACTGAGTTGCCATAACAGACCATGTTGGAAAGCCATAAGATAAAACTATAAGAAACAGACCGGATTAATCCCCGTCTTCCAGATGAATCGGTAATTTATTAGATAATTTAACTACAGATAAGTTCATGAGGGTTTTAAGTCGTTCGACTTCTTCAATCTGAGATAATTTTTTAAATAGTAAGCTCTCATAAGACTGAATATCCTTACAGACTATTTTCATAAGAAAATCTGCGTCTCCGGTGATTACATAACAATCAATTACTTCTTCTATATCTTTAATCTTATCAACAAAGCTTTCCATGGCACGAGGTTTAGCCCAGGCCAGATTGACAAGGACAAACGTGCTTATGCTTAAGTTAACTTTATTTGGGTTGATTTTGGCATGATAGCTTTCGATAATTTCCAGCTGTTCTAATTTTTTTACCCGTTCGAGAGTCGGAGCGGGAGACAGGCCAATTTTTTTTGATAATTCCAAATTGGTGATTTTACTGTTTTCCTGTAAAAGATTCAGAATTTTAATGTCAGTTTTGTCCAATTTATCTGCCATAAAGCACTATTTAAATTTTTATTTGGTAAAATCTCTTTTCGAATGGCTAAGATAGAATTATATTCTGGATATAGACGAAATATTGAGAAATATTTTTTTAATAAATCGTTAAGCCATTAAAATGATGTATAATGGATATAACAAGCATCTTAAATCCTGAATTACAATGAATTAAGCCATGTTTAACAAATAAAACGCTATGGAAAAATTCCCAGACTGGCGTAGTCGTTTTTAATTTTTTTAAGAGCACAAACGAAAGCCGCCGAACGGAGTCCGTCGATTTTTGGATTTTTCTTGGCTGTTTCCCAGATTTGTTGAAAAGAGGTCACCATAGTTTCCTCTAAACCAGAACGTACCAAATCGATCTCATCAGCTCCTTTTGTTAAAAATTCGCGTTCTCTGAGTCCGATTTTCTTGGAAGTCATTTTTTCTATAAGTCCAACAAAATTTGAATACGTATTTGAATCAAATCGTTTTTCCATTCTACCGAATCTCATGTGCGACAGGTTTTTTAACCATTCAAAATACGAAACAGTAACCCCGCCGGCATTGAGATACATATCCGGTACAATCAGTATTTTTTTCTTTAATAATATTTCTTCAGCATCAGCCGTAACGGGGCCATTGGCAGCTTCACCGATAATTTTGGCTTTAATATTAGGAGCATTTGCCGCTGTAATTTGATTTTCCAGTGCAGCAGGAATTAAAATGTCACATTCAAGTTCGAGTGCAGCTTCTTTGGTCTTTAGTGCTTTACAACCTGGCATACCCATGATGCTTCCTTTTTCTTTTCGAAACCGAAGCAGTGCTTCCATATCAATTCCTTTTTCATTGTAAATGGAACCTTCAAATTCAGATACGGCAATAATCTTTGCACCCCCTTCTTCCTGCATGATGGAACCGGTATATGAACCTACATTTCCTAGACCCTGAATGACTATGCGTTTACCTTCCATGCCTTTACTTAATCCCAGTTTTTTCATGGCTTCGGGTGTATTGCACAATTCCCTCAAACCATAAAACACACCTCTGCCCGTTGCCTCGGTTCTTCCCCGGATTCCATTTTGATTTACTGGTTTTCCGGTAACACATCCAGCCGCATCGATATCACCTCCTTTAAAGGTCAGATAGGTATCATAAATCCAGGCCATTTCTCTCGGCCCTGTTCCGTAATCCGGTGCAGGCACATCAATTCCTGGTCCAATAAAATTTTTCCGGATTAACTCGGTTGTATATCGTCTGGTAATTCGTTCGAGCTGATGTTCTGTATAATTTTTTGGATTGATTTTAACACCACCTTTAGCACCTCCAAAAGGCACATCGACAATAGCACATTTATAGGTCATCAATGCTGCCAATGCTTCTACTTCTTCTTTATCCACATGTTCATTATACCGAATTCCTCCTTTCGTCGGAAGCCTGTGATGACTGTGCTGGGCGCGAAATGCCTGAATTACCTGAACATTATTGCCGATACGCAAAGGAAATTTAACTTCATAAACAGCATTACAAACCTTTATTTGCTCAAGAATTCCTTTCGATATATCGGTAAATGCAGCGGCTTTATCAAAGTTTCGGTTGACGCTTTCCAAAAAGCTCGTATTATTTGATTTGCTCATTATTTATTTTTTTTTCAATACGGTTAATTTTTCTTTCCAAATAGATTAAAAACAAAACAATTCCAAGAAATATTATGGTAATAACTCCATAAACTACATGGATTTTTCCTGTTTGCCTCATAAAGTCCGTGGCTTCCAAAGAGCTAGCTGCCAGGAAAAGCGGTTTGTGCATAATGTAAAGTAAACTCCAGATCACATTCATAAATTCGTTGCGAAATTGCGCCTATTTATCATATTCTAAAAGTAATTTTTCAAATATTCTCTTTTTCTTCAATCTTCCATCGAATCGAGTCATACCGGTACAGCAAACTGGCCATCCATAATCCGATTAAAATGAAAGCTAAAACCGCGGGGTAAAATACCATCCTGAGCGTATTATCCATATCGTCAGAGCCAAATGCAGGATTTCCACCATTGCCGGGATGTAAACTGTCCGTCAGCCTTGGCAAAACAAAGATGAGGGGTATGACGGCCACTAACGCAAAAATATTGTATGCAGCAGAAATTCTGGCTTTTCGATCCCGATCTTCAATTGCCGCCCTTAAAACCAGATAAGACAAATAAATCAATATAGTCAAAGCTGACATGTTTAACTTAATATCGGTGGTCCACCAAGTTTCCCAGGTGTATCTTGCCCATAAAGACCCCGTAAGGCAGCCCAAAATGCCAAATATTAAACCCGTCCGAACTAAAGCGAAAGAACGTAACTCAGCATCCGGATCATTGGATTTTAAATACCTAAGGCTATAATAAACAGACATTCCAAACATTAAAAACATGGCAAACCACAGGGAAACGTGAAAAAATGTGTTTCGGATAGTTTCTACCAGAATATTCCGATATGGAAAATGACTTGCATCCGGAAGCTGAAACTTAATACCTTTTAGTAATGTCCAGTCTCTCTTTCCAGCTTCGATATTCACGCTGTCCTGATGGATAATGACTTTTGAAGGCATGGCGGCAGCACCTTTCAAACTATCATCCACTATAAATGTAAATAAAGCTAGTTTCCTGCTATCAGGAATATGTGGGGGTAATTGAAATTTAACTTCAAGGGTATTCGGACCCAGTGCAATAACGGTGTCAGACTGTATCAAGTAGTCAGCATCAGGCCTTGTACCCTGCGCGGGTACATGTTTTAAATATGCCTTTATATAGGTATCTGCTGACGAATAATTTGCATTGTAAGACTGCACGTTGAAACTTGCAATAGAACCAGAGGAAACCCGATCCGGACTGATTCCTGCGATGCCATGTTTCAATGGGGTCAATAATCCGGCCGTGAGTACATAAAGCATCAAAATGACACCCAGAATTTTCCACCAATAATGCTTTTCAGTCATCGCGTTAATTTTTCCAGGTCAAAGGTAAAAGGAATGTTACTAATGCAAGTGCCAGTAAATCAATGGCTATCAATGGATAAAAACGACTACTCCATTCTGAAATTGGATTTCCGATAAGAATTTCCAGACTTAAAGAAAAACCCATACCAATTAAAGGGAAACATAAGGGCAATGAAATGATGACCATTAGTATCTGTTTTACTTGTCCATGACTTGCAATAAATGAAGTAAAGGCCGTCAGCAAAGCAATACCCAGACTAACAATAGCCAATACTACAAACCAATACAAACTAAATGAATGCGCATGTGGTATCAATAAATTAAAAATCAGATTGAGCAAGAAACCAAATAAAAATAATACACTACATAAATAAATTACTTTGGCAACAAATAATTCGAGTGCAGAAGAAAGCTGATACGTATAAATGCGGTATCGGTTATTGTCTTCTTCGTAACAACGCGAGGCCGCGAAAAAAGACAAGAACAAAAAAATGATCCAGTACATGAGATTCCAGAATCTGGTCGACAATTCCCCGGAAAAGAAATAGACCAGGTAACTTACTCCAATTAAAAAACTAAACAATCCACCAAGCTGGAATAAGCTTCTCCATTCAAAAATTAACTCTTTGCGTAAAAGCAGTTTAATAATCTTCATTGCAAAAAGCAAAAGTACACACTGATTTTCAGGAAGTTATAGGATCCACTAATAAAATCATATATAATTGTATTTCAATTATATACAAATTATAAAATATTATAATATATTTGCCTCTGCAATTTTTGACTATGATACTACGAACCATCTTTTTGGCCAGTTTCGGTATACTCGTTAGTTACCAAATTAAAGCAGAAGTAGCTCCAGGTAAAAAACCGGCTTATCTTACTGTCGTTGCTAAACCCGGACAAGGTGTTTACGGATTACTTAGAGAATATTGTTTGCTGGACAATTCTGAAAATCTCGATCTCTTTTACAAAATCAATAACATTGAAAAAAATTCAGAATTAATTAAGAACAGAAAATACAAATTGCCTATTAAAGTACACGCTTTTGATGGCAGAAGCATTCGAAGTAGTATTGGAATAACGGATTATAATCAGGCAAAGCGAATTGAACAATACAACGAATTGCTGTTGCATGCGGAGATAAAAAAACAATTTTTTAAAAAAGATAAAGAAATATGGGTTCCCATCCTACTCGATAATATCAATACCAAAAATTTATATTCCAATGTTGTTAATAAAAGTCCGGTCAAAACGGTAAAAGCTATTTCCAGACCAGATCCCGACAACCGGAAAACGTATCTGGTTGCTTCTTTAGGCAGCCCCGGTCCCGAGCTTATAGCAGAGCGCAAATTATCCAGCGATGAAATCAATGAGTTAGAATTTAATACCTCCAAATCATCTAAAAAATCATCAAAATCATTCACAGCAAAAACAAAAAATGTTGCGCTGTTTGGAAACAGGCATAAGGCGGTGAATATTCATTCTGATCAATTGGAGGATCAGGTTTTTTATATCGTACCAGGACATGGCGGACCCGATCCAGGCGCTATCGCTAAAAATGTAGATGGACAATATACGATTTGTGAAGATGAGTATGCCTATGATGTCAGTCTGCGACTTGCAAAAAATCTGATGGAAAAAGGAGCTCAGGTCTATATAATAGTTCAGGACGACAATGACGGTATAAGAGATGATAAATACCTGGATTGCGATTGTGATGAAAAAAGTATGGGAGGTCATACCATTCCAATCAATCAGAAAAAAAGATTAAAACAAGGAATTTCAAAGGTTAACAAACTCCATGATAAATACAGAAAAAAAGGAATAACAAAACAATGGATGGTCTCTTTACACATTGATGCCCAGAGTGAAGAAAGCAGGCAAGATGTTTATTTTTATTATCAATCAGAAAGTGAAATTAGTAAGAACAAAGCCATCGATATTCAAAAAGTGTTTGAAGAAAAATATCAAATGTACCGCAAAACCAAAGAATACAACGGTACCGTAACATCCAGACCACTATATGTCGTCAGACATTCAAAACCAGAGCCGATCTTTGTTGAATTAGCAAATATTCATAACCCGGAAGACAGAAAGCGGATATTAATTCCAAAAAACAGACAACTGCTGGCAGATTGGATTACGGAGGGATTTCTAAAATAATGGCATACAGCGTTTAGCTTTCAATCTTTGCATTCTATTCATATAATTGTACACAACCTCGCAAATCTTCTGCCTGGTATCGGCCTAAAATCTGAAATTGCGATTTGTCATTGATTATTCCCAGGTCGCCGGTTTGTAAAAAAGAACAGGTGTGTAAGTTTGCTAAATCCAGAACATTGACTATACCCCTTTTATTAGCAGGCAAAATCTGAAATGGATCGGATGGGTCAGTTATAATTATCCGACTCAATGGGCTGGTAGAATAATTAATTCCATCAAGAGAATATGCCTGAGTCATTAATTCGGTCATTCCGTATTCTGAATGGATTCTTGCTCTGGGAAATCCAGACTGTAATCTATTTATTAAGCTAAGTCTATCAATTTGTCGGCGCATATTTTTCATACCACCTGTTTCAATTACAATTAAATTGGAAATATTTGATGTTCTGGATTCCACAAAATCCAAAAGCGCAAAACTAAGCCCAAATAAAATGATCGTTCTTTGAAGTTGACTCAAATAGTCCAGTCGATCTAATAATCCATCAGGAGAATGCAGATAACAGGTCTCTTCCCCAAAAGATGAAGATTCTTTTACAAAATTTTGATACATAGAAACCAACGAAGAAAAAGGAGCTGATTCGATGCCAGGTAATAAACAGACAAAATGAAATCTGGTCAAAGATCCGTAATGATGTTCAAAGCATTTTTGAGATACCTGATGATACCAGTCCAATGACCTAACATAATGTTTGGATTTTATTTCAGAAGTAGTACCACTCGATTCAAAAATTATTTTTTCTTTCCAGTCTCCTGATTTTATCACTCTGTTTTTGAAAATACTGGTAGGCAAAAACGGTATTTCATCGATAGATTCAGGACGAAAATGTGACTTTTTTAAGAAACTCAGATACTCTGCATATACTTTATTGTGTTTAGATTGATAGTCAAAAACTTCGAGAGCCAATTCCTGGAAGTTTTCTTCAGTTACATTTAATATTCTATCTTGCAGTATATTCGTTGAATTCATTCCGTCAATATTGATGTAAATCTATGAACAGGAAATTACTCATCATGTTAATTTCAATCATTTATTTGCAATGTGCAAAAAATGATTCTGTATCTATCATACCAAAAATTGAGTTTATTGATAAAACCAAAAACAGTTTAAGACAAGGAGATATAAATCAGGATTCATTATGGTTGCGATTCAGATTTGAAGATGGTGATGGCGATTTATCATTTGGCAGTATGGATCCTAGAAAAGACATTGTTGTAAAGGACAGCCGGACGGGATTTATTCAGGATGAATATAAAATCCCCGATCTTCCACCATCCGGAAATGAAACACAAAAAGGCATCATCAGCATTCTGATTTTTACCAGCTGTTGTTTGTTTCCTGACAATATTCCTCCTTGCAGTGACCCACCCCAGTATCCTGTGGATTCACTACAATATTTAATTTTTATAAAGGATAAAGCCGGACACGAAAGTAATGTAATTCAATCAGGTTACGTCAGGCTGCTCTGCCTTTAATTATATATTCAACTCAGCTTTTGCGCCTTCAATTGCTGCCTTGGTATGGCCAATAAACAAATTTTTACCAATCTTAATTACCGGTCTTTTTAAAAAGGTATAATCAGCAAGTATTAAACTCCGATAATCCTTTTCTACCAGCTTTTTGTTGTTTAGTCCCATAGATCGGTATTTCATAGCTTTTCTGCTAAATAAAGCTTCGTAAGAACCTGCAAGTTTAGCGAGTTGATCTAATTCAGCCTCGCTGATACTTCTGATCTTTATATCTTGCAGTTCGCAAGTCGAAGTATCGATGCCGTCTAATATTTTTTTACAAGTACCACAATGGCTTAAATGAAATATTTTATTTTTTTTCATACATGAAGTCGATAAGTCAATGAAATCAAACTGGATACTTAACCGGGATGGAAGTATTTACCATCTCAAATTACTGTCTCATCAATTGGCTACCACGATAATTACAGTTGGAGATCCTGACCGGGTTAGCATTATAGCCAATTATCTTGACCAAATAGAAACAAGTGTTCAGTCCCGTGAGTTTAAATGTGTTACTGGTTTTTTATCCGGAAAAAGGATCAGCATCCTTTCAACTGGAATAGGTACTGCTGGAATAGATATCGTAATGAATGAAGTGGACGCTTTATTTAATCTTGATTTAACCAACGGACAAGTTCTACAACAATTTACGCAACTAAAATTTATTCGCCTGGGAACATCCGGAGCAATTCAATCGGATATTCCAGTAGACAGCCACCTGATTAGTAACTGGGCCATTTCCCTGGATAGCATGATGAATTTTTACGGAAATCCAAATGAATGCTTTATGCTTCCGGAAGATTTAAAAAGTGATATACCTGGATTTTCCCAATATTTTATAAATTCAGCAGACCAAGAATTAACTGAGCATTTTGATGGAAGCAGGATCTTACATGGCTGTACATTAACGGCGGGCGGATTTTATGCTGCACAAGGTAGGGATACCCGGATTAAAAATACGACCTTGTTAAAACGACTGGAGAAATGGGATTTGGGCGACAAAGGAAAGGTTTCGAATATTGAAATGGAAACGGCTGGCATTTATGGTTTGGCTAACTTGATGGGGCATAAGGCCATTTCCTTAAATGCCATATTGGCCAATCGCATTACAGGAGAATTTTCATCAAATCCTGAAAAAACAATAAGAGACTTAATTGAGTATACTTTAACTAGGCTATCAGCTCTTGGCTAGATTAGCCTGAGCCTGACGATGATCTTCCAGAAATTTTTGCAATCCGATATCAGTAAGAGGATGTTTCATCAAAGAAAGTATAGCATCCAGCGGACAAGTAACGACATCCGCACCTGCTTTGGCAGCTTCCACGATATGTAAACCATTTCGGATAGATGCCGCTAATATTTCGGTTTCGTAACCCTGCATGGTATAAATTTCAAAAATATCATTGATTAACTGCATTCCATCCCAGTTAGTATCATCGATACGACCTATAAATGGAGAAATATAGCTTGCTCCGGCTTTAGCTACTAATATGGCTTGACCTGCACTAAAAACCAATGTACAATTCGTTTTAATCTCCAGATTTGTCAATTCACTGATCGCCTTAATTCCGTCCTTAATCATCGGCACTTTAACGACGATATTTTCGGCTATTTCGGCCAATTCTTTGGCCTCTTTTAAAATTCCTTTATAATCGGTTGAAATAACTTCTGCACTGACGTCTCCGGTTACCAAATCGCAAATTTTCTTATAATGCCTGTAAATATTGCCTTTCCCGGTGATTCCTTCTTTTGCCATCAGGCTTGGATTGGTTGTAACTCCATCCAAAATTCCAAGTTCTCGAGCCTCTTTTATATGGGCGAGATTTGCGGTATCGATAAAAAACTTCATAACAGGGACGATTTAGTAAGAAAGGCAAGAGCTCATCGCACCGCTCAACTACCTGCCCTTGCTGTATTTCTACCCTGGGGGATTCAGCAGGAGCTGGTCGTGAACCCTTACCACCGGCAAAAATAAGATTTTAGTAGTGTATCGGAAGTCCATTTTCAAATTATTGGCTAAATTCTCCATTTGCCGAGTCTTTAAACTGATAAAGTAGCATTCTTCATCATTTATCGACTCTTTTAAGTATAATATTTGCCTTATTTTGGAAAGAAAGGTGCCATTCCATTCCAAAAACCAGTGGATTTTGGATAGGAAGTCCAGCAATATTCTTCTTTGCTAACCGGATGTACCAAACAGAGCTTATAAGAATATAAGGCCAAATCTTTAACGTACTGCGGTTTATGAGGTCCATATTTGTTATCCCCACAAACCGGACAATCAATATGAGCTAATTGGGCCCTGATTTGATGAGAGCGGCCAGTGTGCAGACTAATTTTCAAAAGGCATTTACCCGCCAGGTTGGCTAATACTTTATAATCCAGACTGCATTCCTTGGTGCTTTTATTGGGATGGTCATACACTCTGGTTTTATTTTTATCTTCATTTTTAGCAAGATAATGAATCAGCCTCCCTTCTTCTTCCGGTGGATGTGATTCGGTAACTGCCAGATAATATTTTAACACTTCTCCACATTGCATCTGCTCATGTAAACGGGAAGATGCTTTGGATGTTTTTCCAAAAATCATCACACCTCCAACAGGCCTGTCAAGTCTGTGAATCAAACCCAAATAAACATTTCCTGGTTTCTGATATTTATCTTTGAGATATTGCTTAAGTAAATCGACCAGATTAGGATCCTTTGTTGCATCTGCCTGGGAAAGTATGCCAATCGGTTTATCGATGACCAAAATATGATTATCTTCAAATAATATGTGCGGTGTAAATTTCATGTATGTCAAATCAAAAATTAAAAATAGCTATTTCACCATGTCCAAACGATACCTTTATTTTTGGAGCCTGGATTAACGCATATAGTGAATCCAAAAGAGTTTATGAGTTTGAAGTGGATTATCTGGATATTCAGGAATTAAATGAACAATCATTGACGGGTCAATATGATCTCATAAAGATAAGCGCAGCTTTTGTACCAAACGTGTTGAATCAGTATAAAATTCTGAATTGTGGTGGTGCCTTAACTGAAAAAACAGGTCCTTTATTAATTGCAAGAGATCCATTTAGTTTACATGAATTAAAATCAAAAAATGTATTACTTCCCGGAAAAGATACGACGGCCGGATTTATGTTTCGATACTTATTTCCCGAAACGACCCATTTAAGCTATGCTGTTTTTTCGGAAATCGAAAACAAGATATTATCCGGAGAAGCCGATGCCGGTGTGATTATTCATGAATCCCGTTTTAACTATGAAGCTAAAAAACTATATTGCCTGATTGATTTGGGCAAAGCCTGGTTTGAAAAAACACATACGCCTGTGCCGCTTGGACTTATAGCCATAAAAAAATCAATGGACATCCTGGAGCAACAAAGCATACAGCAATCTATTTTAAATAGCATTCTGTGGGCTCGACAAAACAAGGCGATATTACTGCCTTACATTCAATCGAAAGCCTATGAGCTGGATCTTTCCACCATAAATCAGCATATTGAGCTTTATGTAAATAACTATTCGCTGGATCTTGGTCAATCAGGTCGAAAAGCCATCCTCCATTTATGCAGTCTGTCAGAAGGTCGAGAAATGACGCCAGAAGCATTATTTATTTAATTGCTTTTCAGTAATATACATATCTTATTTTAATTATCTTTATTTATTGTTAAAATATAGTATTTTATATATTAAAAATATTAATAATGTATTATATATTTACGTCGTGTAAGTTTTGGTTATTAAATGTAAAATTCGTTTTTGCTCGTGAAAAGTCACGAGCATTTTTTTTTAATACGACAAGTCATTCAGTTTTCACCTTCTTATTAAGGCCTATATACCTGTATTGCACACTTCCTATTATTTTAATATTCCTCTCAACCAATACCCTACTCTTCTTTTATTATGTTCCTTTTCATTAAAAATCAATAGTTTATCATTATAGTATTTAATTAATATCCAAAATAGCGACGTTTTGAGATCCGAATACCAACGAAATTGGCACAGTTATTGGATTTCAATAAACTGAGTTTTGAGTTTTGGTTATTAAATGAAGATTTGCCCGTATAACTGTATACGGGCTATCTTTTTTTAGGGACTTAGCTTCACAATAAAGTGCTTATCGTATTTTCGCCCTATAAAAGTCTAGAAACTCATTCCCATTATGATTATAGGTATTCCAAAAGAAATAAAAAGCAATGAAAACCGCGTTGCTCTCACTCCTGCTGGTGCATTAGAACTATCAAAACGCAAACACAAGGTTTATGTACAATCCACAGCCGGAGAAGGAAGCGGATTTACAGATGACATGTATGAAGCGTCCGGCGCCACAATATTGCCCGGCATTGAAGATGTGTATGCCATTGCGCAGATGATTATCAAAGTCAAAGAGCCTATTGCATCTGAATATCCTTTGATTCGGGAAGATCAACTGATTTTTACTTATTTCCATTTTGCGTCTCATGAACCACTGACAATGGCAATGATTGATAGCAAAGCAGTTTGCCTTGCTTATGAGACCGTTGAGTTGCCTGATGGAAGCCTCCCTTTATTGGTACCAATGTCTGAAGTTGCAGGAAGAATGGCCGTTCAGGAAGGGGCCAAATTTTTAGAAAAACCCCAAAAAGGTAAAGGAATTCTGTTAGGTGGCGTACCCGGTGTACCGCCTGCAAAAGTCTTGATTATCGGAGGTGGTGTTGTCGGAACTCAGGCGGCTAAAATGGCCGCAGGACTTGGTTCTCAGGTAACCTTACTGGACGTGAGCTTGTCCAGATTGAGATATCTGGCAGATGTACTTCCTCCCAATGTGATTACGATGTATTCAAATGAATTAACAATTAGGGATTTAATCCGGACCCATGACCTGATCGTTGGGGCTGTTCTAATACCAGGTGCCAAGGCACCAAATCTGATTACCAGAGATATGCTAAAAACGATGCAGGCTGGCACTGTCTTGGTTGACGTAGCTATAGATCAGGGCGGTTGCATGGAAACCAGCAAACCAACAACACATGATGATCCAATTTATATCATAGATGATGTGGTACACTATTGTGTAGCCAATATGCCCGGAGCTGTACCCTTCACCTCTACCCTGGCTTTAACCAATGCCACGCTTCCATTCGCCATACAGCTGGCTGATAAAGGTTGGATGAAGGCTTGCAAGGATAGTAAGCCCCTGACAGCCGGATTAAATGTCGTACAAGGCAAAGTAGTGTATAAAGGAGTAGCAGAAGCATTTGACCTGCCTTACGAACATTTATAAACCTTGATTCTTTTCATTTTAGACTAAAGTTTTAAAAAGGTCTGTCTATTTATTGAACCGTTTAGATCGTTTCAGTTTTAAACCCAATTGGTTTAAATTTGGAAGATTCAGTCCATTGCTTTCAAAACAGACTATTCAAAAAAATCCAGACATTTAAAGTTTAAATATGTTAATTTTAAAGTCTAATTCTCATTCTTATGAAAACGTATCTACTGCTGATTTCTTTCATTATGCTGATAATTGCTTCAGCTTGTGACGAGGAGGGACCAAATTGTAAAGCAGAAAATCATGTAAACAAAACTGTATCAGTCACTGCTCCGGTTAATGCCCCAATACCTGGCGGAGAGTTTACTACCTCATTATTTAATGGAACACGAACCTATCAATGGGCAAATACCATTTCATTTGTGTGTATATATGACATTGTTTCAGTTTCAGTTAGCATTGCTGCTTTTGATGATTACGATCCAAGTCATTTTTCGACAAGAACTGAAATATTATATGGAAACCCCATAAATACTCAAGCTATTGATTTGGTTTTATCAAGTCCCAAATTATTGCAGGGAAGTAATGGTGCGAATCTATTACCGGCTTTTGTGGTTGGTACCGGTTCATTTACCACTTTGGTAGAAATCAGTTTTCCAAGTTCGGGCAATGCAGATCAGGACATGGTTAGTCTATTGGGAAAAATCAGAAGCATTACAATCATTCTAAAATACTCAAAAGGCTGATAAAAGGAATTGACATACAATCAGTACAGCGTTGCAATAGGTTTTAATACCTTGATTAAATGAAATTTAATATATTAGTTTTTTTAATAATATAAAATTGCAAACATCCTAAAAGCTGATATTTCTGAAAGATAAATACGCTTTTTTAGTTTAAAATCGACTTAAAATTCAGGTATTTTTGTAAAAATTTGATCAAATACTTGCAAGGAATTAAATCTCGTAATAACTTCAAGGGTCATTTCTTTAATTCACTTATAAATCCAGTTTTATGAATATAACCTTAGAAGAACTTAGAACCATCAAACACAATTTACCTTCTGGCAGCATTAAATTGATTGCAGATCAATTACAATTGGATGAACAAACTGTCAGAAATTATTTTGGAGCTCATCATCTGGAAAATACAGGCAATCACATACAACCCGGACCGAATGGCGGAATTGTTCATATAGAAGATGAAACCATTTTAAATATGGCTAAAAAATTAATTGAAGAAGGCGCCAAACAAAATTAAACTCAGGATTTTATTACCTTACCTATATATTACAGGGCTTGCTCCATGAACATTAAGCAAGCCCTTTTTTATTTTCATTAATTTCACCAAATGCCAAAACAACATCAATGGGAGTTGTTAAAATTAGCATTTCCAATTATCCTGGGAAATCTATCACAGATGATGATTAACATCATAGATTCTGCCATGGTCGGACAATTGAGCTATAAATATCTGGCAGCTTCGTCACTCGTAAATAATATGATCGGAATACCATTTGTGGTATGTATGGGATTTACAGTCGCTATTTCTCCGCTTGTCGCTGAATTAAAAGGTGCCCGTAAAATAGATCAATGTGGTAATATCTTGGCAAATGCCATTGCCTTAAATACCTTGATCAGTTTAATTATTGTCTCTATTCTGTTTTGCTCAGGAGGAATCATTTTTTATTTAAAACAAGATGTTGAAATAGCAACTCTTGGAAGGCCTTATTTAAACTGGATGCTTTGGTCTATTATTCCGATGATTATTTTTTTAAGTATTAAGCAGTTTTGCGACGGTCTAAATCATACCCGGATACCATTAATTATGTCGCTTGCCGCAATTCCGGTGAATGCAGGTTTAAATTATCTTTTGATTTATGGTCACTTTGGATTCCCGAAATTAGATCTGGTAGGAGCAGGTATCGCCACATTTATCACGCGATTTATCCTGGCCTTGGCTATCGGTTTCTACGTTTTCAATAATGTAAAGTACAAAATATACCAAGTCCGTATAATTGGAATAAAAAAACAGATACTCAGAAAAATTGCGAATCTGGCCATTCCAAGTGCCTGGCAATATGGCAGTGAAGTTGGGGCATTTGTTGTTTTGGGAATTTTAGTTGGCTGGTTTGGGCCAGTACAGCAAGCTGCACATCAAATATCCTTATCCGCCGCGGCCCTGGCATTCATGGTGTCTATTGGATTATCCACTGCCGGTTCGATAAAAGTTGGGGAAGCTTTTGGAAAAAATGATATTGGATTAGCCAGAAAAACCGGAATTGCAACATTAAAATTTTCTGTTGTCTATGGATCGGTATGTGCGGTATTCTTTATTGTTTTTAAAAATCTTATTCCACAGTTATTTACAGAAAATCCGGAAGTCATTTATCAGGCGTCCATTTTATTTTTATTTGCTGCTGCGTTTCAATTGGGAGACTCCATTCAAGCTGTTGGAATAGGTATATTGCGTGGACTTCAGGACGTAAGATTACCCACAATCTATACTACTCTCTCCTATTGGTTTGTAGGAATTCCGGTAGGATATATATTAGGTGTTTTGTTACATTGGGAAGTCATAGGTATCTGGGTAGGATTTATTGTATGCCTGTCTTTAATGGCCGTTTTATTATCCCGGCGTTTTTTAAAAATTACAAAAAAATTTACAAATAAAAATTCCGGGTAAGCATATCGTATTCATTTGTTTTATACCCATCCAAATTAAATAGAACCAAATCCTGTTGCCTCAATGATTTGGACTTCCTTCCAAACTCTACAAGGACTATATTACACAAATTATTTCTGGTATGATATACTTTCGTCTTTCGATGCAAATGAAATTTATTTAGATACATTGCATATGTCAATTCGTCCAGCCCAGAAACAGGAACTACAAAGTTAGCTTTTCCATTATCATTCAAACTCCAATTTGAAATTTGTGCAAGTAATCTATAATTAAACTCACCTTGATGCCGGCTTCTTTTATTAGAATCCTGCGTTGACAGTAACGAATTAAAAAAATAAGGTGGATTTGATATTACAAGATCGCAGGTGTTTTGTGTAAAATATTTACGAAACTCCGATTGAAATAAAGAAATGTCCAGTTGATAAGATGAAAGCCTGTGCTTCCATTTAGAATTAACGAAGTTTTCTTTGCAACAATTGATACTGTGATCATCTTTATCGAATGCGAGAATCTGACATCCATCTGAAGATTTTTGCGCGACCATTAAGGACAAGATACCTGTACCACAACCGAGGTCGATAACTGATTTAACATTCACTGGCTCCAACCAGGATCCCAATAAAATAGAATCTGTGGTCACCGGAAACACATATTGTGCAATCAGCACACTAAACTCTTTACATTTAAATACAGTTGCAACCGAAGATTCAGACATTAGACTTATGGCATAATATCACTCAGGTATCGAATGCTCAATTGTTTTGCCATGGAAGCCCCACCTTGATTTACAATTGCTGTGACTTTTACTTTAGAAGTTTGAAACATAGAGGAGGCAAAACTTGCCTGAGACCGAGTAAACATATCCATACTTCCTGTTGGATCTGTTAAGGTGCAGGTGCCTGAAAAAGTATTATCCCCTGATTTACTGATCAAAATATCCTCTACTAATACAAGCGTTGATTCCAGATTTTCAAAATCAGCCAAAATTTCAGAAATTGTTTTTTTTACAGGAGCAATAAATTTAGTGCCTACTTTAACAGCATTAGCCAAAGGTACATTGTTGATTTGAAGTAAACCACTGAATTCGGATAGCTCTTGTCCGGAAACATTTATTTCCAATTCATCCCCTAACGAAAATGAGTGATCAGCCGTAAAACGAACCACAACTCCCCCAGTCGCATCCTGTACGTGAATGTTTTTTGTCGTTGTGTTTGAATTAACTCTATCGCTTATAACCGAAACAATAATTTTTTTATCGGAAGGCATAGATCGCGTAACTCCGGTATAAAGAGCGCGCACTTCTTTTAAACTGATTAAACCGCTACTAGTACCCTGGTCGCAACGGACATTTGCAAAATCAATATCAGTTTGATCCCTGATATATAACTGAACATCCGTTCTAAACTTAGATAAAATGGCTACAATGCGACCATTCCCTGACGGTATTCTGAGAGAAGCAAAATTCGCATAGCCACTTGATCGCAAAAGAATTTTATTCTTATTACAATCCATTAGATTTAAATTTACGGAGGCTTTTCCAATAGCATCTGCGTAAGTTTTTGCGGTATCGGTATTCACGAATTCCATTCCATCCAATTCAATCAAAGTACTCAAATCCTGTGATGTTAGTGTTAAAATAGTTTTCTTTCTAGGAGTAATTGTTTGATTTCTCGGACCTTTAAAAACATAATCCGGAATTAATGCCGATTCGATGCCGGAAAGATTTGTAAAACTTCCATCCAAATACGTACCCTGGCCTAACTGTATCAAACCATTATAATCTCCAATGGTCAAACCTTTACATTTAAGTCCTATTTTCATTCCTATCGGATAATTATTATACAATCCGGTATTATTTAATTTTAATTCTATTCCTCCTGTTGAATCTTGTATGACTATAGTTTTATAAAAATTTCCACTACGGTCATCAGCAACAATGGTTGCATGTATCAAAAAGTCGTCGGTTATATCCACAAATTTTCCAGTCACATATTTTGATTTTAAAACTGAAATGGATGAATTAGCTGCAAAACCTATATCGTAGCTTTTTACCGGAGGTTCATCTATATCGTGATCGATACAGGAAAAAAATGAAAAAAGCAAGAGTGCTACTAAAAGCAATCCATTAAACCAATTTTTAGAATTACAAAGAATAGAAATCATAAACGGAAATTAAAACCTAAATAAAAATTAATACCCTGAAAATAATAATACTTTGAAGGAAATTTATCGGGATCTTTATTTTCATAGTCAAAACGAAATTGTTCGAATCCACCTGAGATAAGATTTTTTACATTAAGCAAATTATTCACTCCAAATGAAATTCCCAAATGTTGTTTATTGATCCGAAATCCTTTATACAAATATAAATTAAGATAAAAGGCTTCTGGCAGTTTCTCCTGATTAATAATCCGTTTAAATAACTCACTTTCTCTGTCCACATCTTCTACAGCAGCTTCGATACGTCTTAAAGGATTAGGTTCAAGGTATATTTGATCCAAATGGTTTACGCTCAATTCGACAAAGCCATTTTGTTTGAAGCTGTACTTAATAGCAGCACTTAAGGCTTGTTGGGCTGAGCCGGGTACGTAATAATTTTTTATATAAATTAAATGCTTAGAAACAGCCTGACTGTATTTGTCAAAAATTAAAAATTCGGGACGGGAAGTATAGATATGATCCCCCAAATTATATACAACACTTAAGTCAAAACCATTTCCTGCGTTCCATTCCACAGCAGATTCAATACCCATATGTCGTTGATCCAAACCCGTGTAAAAAGCATTAATGAATCCACCATCAGCCAGTTCAACATTTGAGCTTGTTTCTAATTGCTGGTCCAGATAAAAATTTTTGTTAATGATCTGATCTTTTAACTGAATCCAATATGCTGTGAGTTGAATTTTCAGGCCAGGGCTTCGGTAAAAATATCCTAAATCATAGGATTGAATTTTTGTTTGTTCCTGATAACTCAATAAATCGCTCCTCCACTGAGGATTAATAAATAATTGATCAAATCGGTTGGGCAATTTCTGATAAGCACCATTCCAGCGAATATAATTCCGACCATTTATTTTATAACTAATTATGGATTTCAGACCATAACCATTTTGAGAAACGGTTTCTGAAGTTCCCAGAGAATTAGTAAATATTGCATTTTGAAATCGTCCTGCTCGGTAATAAGAATTTTTATCCACACTACCTGCAAGACTGAAATCCCATTTTCTGGCGGTATACAAATAACTTAAGTATGCATTTAATTGAGTAACAAAGGCAGAATAATCGTATGAAAAACGATCTCCTTCAAAAATGATATGATTTTTATATCGGATATCGGGATGTCTTAATTCTTCGGCCGTAACAAAATCTTCTATATCGACCATAAAATCAGAGCCAAGCAGATCATTCATTTTGAGATAATTACTTTCTTCAGATCGTTCGATTCTGTAACCTACCCGAAATGTATTTCTGCCGGAATTCCAGAACAAATGAGAAAAATGCTCCAATTCGCTTGGATCATAATGTCGCTGTTCTAACCAGTAGGTAGCACGTCTACCCGATATAGAATCCAATAAACTGCCATTAATGCTATGTATTGTTTGAAAATTATTATAATTAGCTTCATACAATTCATCCCAATTAATCTGGCGAACTTCGACATTTTGATACCAGGCCCGCGATACATCATGGGCTACAGAAGGTACTTTTATATAGGATGGTAATTTTTGATAATAATCAGGTCTTGGGTCGGCTGCATTATAGCGGTCAATTCGGGTATCCGAATTAAAACCGGAAGAGAGCATCACACCTGATTTTAGAATTAGCTGATCATTAATTTTCCAGCTATAATTTAACAAAGCCATTGGGACCGATGTATTCGATATTCTGGAATTTCGTTTTTCACCTTGTTGAAAGCCCCAGTATGAATTGTAATGACGGTCCAGACTTAAATTATAAACTTCCTGGGTTGCCGGACTGGCTTTACCTCGTTTCAAGGGAGCATATACCGCTAAAAGACTCAAGTGATGAGCAGTACCTATCGATTTTGAAACACCAATATAGCTGCCCCAGGAATCGTAAAAACTACCTTCAACAAAACCTTCCCTGGCCCATCTGCGATTTGCACCAGCAACAAAAGAATAAGAGGATCCCAGCACACCTGAAGCATAATGAATTCCTATACGGTTGGTATAATTCCGGTTACTTAAAGCGTAATTTATCAGTAAATCTTTTCTTGTAGTATGTGCTTCAGATTGAATCCATTGTCCCAGACCCACCGCTCCAAAATCAAAATCATTGTCTTTGTAGCCATTATAATTATCGTGATAGCGCGTAATGTTATTTTGACCTGACAAAAGATAAAACGGAGTATAATCACTGATTGGGTTGTTCAGTAAAAATCCATTCAGGCCTAATTGATTCAGATGCACCGGCAATCCTCTTATACGGTAACGAAAACTACTGAATTGAAAAGCTGCAGCTCGCATTACCGGATCGCTGGAAGAACTTAGTAGACTATATACATCAGAAGAATTATTGTCTTCTTCTGTCTCTAAAGCACTTACTTCAATATTGTCAATAATCGGCAGATTCCGGGGCAATAAAAAAAATTCCTGGACATTCATATTCCAATCATGGACTGATACCTGAAGACGAAAAGGGTGATACAAATCCGATTCAATCAATAAATCCATTTGCCCATCCTTCAACAGCTGAGCTCGTGAAAACTGAAAACTTCCATCTGACCCGGATTTTAATTTGGTACCAGAATTTAATTCCTGAACAAGCAAATCTGAAACCGGTAACAAACTGACATTGTCTATCAAAACGCCCTTAAGTTCCTGTGACACAGAAACATTAATCCAAATAAATAGAACCCCAAGGGTAAAATAATTTTTACATAACAACATGATATCGGGATAAAGGCATGGTTTTGTTAATTTGCAGCGTTTTAGAACTGAATCAATGCCTCAAAGAAACAAAATATTTGGGATAAAAATCCTTGTGTTGCTGTTTTCATTACCTGTTAAGCCACAGGCACAACCAGAAAAAATTGCAATTGGCTTTTATAATTTAGAAAATCTATTTGATATTCAGGACGATAGCCTGACCATAGATGAAGAGTTTACACCGAGTGGTTTAAAACGATGGACTACGGAATTGTATCAGGATAAATTACAACGATTATCTAAAGTCATTCACCTGATGGATAAGGAAGATAAATCTGGTAGTTTAGCCGTCCTGGGAGTATGTGAAATTGAAAATAGAAAAGTACTTGAAGATCTATGCACCACGGAATTATTACGAGCTAAGTATTACAAAATTATCCATTATAATTCGCCGGATGCAAGAGGTGTTGATGTAGCCCTGCTGTATCAGCCTAAATATTTTACTGTACTTTACTCTCAATCCCGGTCATTGCCATTATTTGATAAAGATTCAATGCCGCGATTGACACGGGATATTTTATTGGTAAAAGGGAAACTGGGACAGCAATTAGTTTTTATTCTGGTCAATCACTGGCCTTCAAGACGCGGAGGCGAAGAGTCCAAACAATTCAGAATCGTTGCAGCAAAGCTAAATAGACTAATAGCTGATTCTATTCAACTTGCTAATCCGGATGCCGCCCTGATAATCATGGGTGATTTTAATGATAATCCGGTAGATGAAAGCCTTGCAAAAGGAATTCATGCCTTATCAGATATTAAGAAGGTGCATAAAACTTCCTTCTATAATCCATTTTATAAAAATTTTCGAAAAGGAGAAGGAACAACATCCTATAACGATGCATGGCATTTATTTGACCAAATTTTAATTTCCGGAAATATGCTCATGAAAAATAAACCAATTAATTTAGTTTACGAGACAAATCTCATCTTTAAAAAATCATTTATGTTTGAAAAATTTGGTCATTGGAAGAACAATCCAAAGCGTACTTTTTCAGGAGACCAGTATAATTATGGCTATAGTGATCATTTTCCCGTAATGTGCTATTTTAATTTGATACCCTAACTGTGAAAATAATTCAGGCGTATACCGTTCAATATCTTTTTCAATAATTACACCTAAATTTACACATCTAACTGTACCAAAGCAGAATCTGTGGATGAGTCGTCTTTTCAAACCTTTCTTTTAAAGCAAGAGCATCACTATACACTGGATCAATTGGATCAGCTTAAAGGATGTTTGTTTTTAACCGGGCGTGCAGGTACCGGCAAATCAAGCCTGATCCAATTATTCAGAACGCTTTCTAATAAGCGCATGATTTTTTTAGCACCAACAGGAGTCGCGGCTGTACAAATCAAAGGACAAACTATTCATAGTTTTTTTAAATTTCCACCTAATTGGTTTTCTGCTACAGATTACAAAGCCATTCCCAAAAAACATTTTGAAAAAATCGAATTGATTGTGATTGATGAAATCTCAATGGTGCGCGCTGATTTACTCGATCATATCGATAAACTATTAAAGCTTTCAGGAAAAAACGAACAGCCATTTGGTGGAGTTCCCATGTTATGGTCAGGTGATTTGTTTCAATTACCTCCAGTTTTGAGAGGCAAAGAAGAGACAGCGTATTTCAGCAGCCAATATGAAAGTCCTTATTTTTTTTCTGCCCATGTTTTTCGCACGCTTGTAGATTTCGAATTAATTGAACTTGAAGAAGTATTTCGTCAAAAAGAAAAATATTTTCTCAGGCTACTGGATAAAATCCGAATGAATGAATTGGATGATTCAGACCTTTCTGAAATAAACACAAGATTTCAGAGCTCAGTTAATTCTGGCGGTGATCAGCTTCTAATGACACTTTGTGCAACGAACCAATCAGCTCAATGGATTAATTCTGAAAAACTTCGTTACTTGCCCGGTCAGGAAAAAATTTATCAAGCCAGAATCAGCGGCCAGGTGAACCATACTCAATACCCCGCTGATGAATTTTTAATTCTAAAGGAAGAAGCTCAAATAATATTATTGCGCAATGACCCTGCAAAACGATTTGTAAACGGATCTCTTGGTAAGATTATAAGAATGAATGCAGAAAATATAGAAATCAAACTTGATGGATCAGACAAAACTCTTGAAATCGAAAAGTTTACCTGGGAAATTATCAAATACAAGTTGTCAGAATCACAGGATAATCAGATAAAATCCGAAGTGATCGGTACATTTACACAATATCCGATGCGATTGGCCTGGGCTATGACAATACACAAAAGTCAGGGTAAGACATTTGACAAAATCCTGATTGATTTGGGAAGAGGAGCATTTGAACATGGACAGGCGTATGTGGCTTTGAGTCGATGCAAAACCCTTGAGGGCATATATTTAAACCAAAAACTCAGATGGCAGGACATTCGAACGGATGAACGCATAATAGATTTTCTGAGGCAATATCGATAAAATTATAGGACGTTCGCCGTATTTTTTAGTAAATTTGAGCTTTACAATTTTAAGTCATGTCTCAACAAAATAAACCTCATCGGGTTAAGTCCAAAAAAAGTATTAATCAGTTTTTTATCATTCTGGTCATTGTTGCAGTCGTAATGATGCTATTGATGTACTGGATGTTTTCTGCTTCTAACTAATCGTGTTTTATTTTGAAATTAAATATTGATATTCGTTATCCTAGTCCGGATGAATGGATACAATGCGTTATAAATCAATTTGATTTATTTTTACAGGACCACGCTGATTGTGAGCGCAAAGCCTCTGCCATGGCCTTAAGTTTTGTCGCAAAATACCCGGATCGACATGAAATCATAGCAGAGCTCATTGATACCGCCTTAGAAGAACTTGAACATTTCAAGCAAGTCTATGAGCTTATGAAAAAAAGAAATATCCCGTTGCCCTCGGGGATGAGCGAAGATCCTTACATAAAAGACTTATTGAAACATTGTCATTCAGGAATTCATGAACGTTTTTTAGATCGCCTATTGATAGCTTCAGTAGCCGAAACCAGAGGAGCTGAGCGTTTCCGATTAGTTGAAGAACATTTAAACGATCCAGAGTTAAAACGATTTTATAAAATGCTGTGGGTTTCAGAAGCAAAACACGGCCATATCTATGTAAAAATGGCCCTTCAGTATTTTAAAGAAGAACAAGTTTATCAAAGACTTGATCGCTGGATTGATATTGAAGCTGAAATTGTAAGAAAATTAATTATCAGGCCAGCATTACATTAATACACCATGACACATCCACATTTTATCGTACCTGTTTTTTCTGATATCTGGTATTACGGAATCATCTTTAGCTTTCTTTTCTATTTTCTATTAATAAAAGCAGCCCGACTCAGTGAAAGAATGGGAAATGAAAAAACATTCAGGTATTTCCTCGCTGCCATTTTTATCATCCGTGAAATTTATTTGTATTCTTATATCATAACAGAAGGGCAGTTTACACTCCAGGATTCTTTACCGCTGCATCTTTGCCGGATTTCCTATTTATTTATGATCGTGTTTTTGTTAAAACCCAACTATTTTACATTTGAATTTTTACTTATGCTGGGCTTGGGTGGCGCATTGCAGAGTTTTATTACACCAGAATTGACGCATGGGTATTCTGATTATTTAATTATCGATTATTATTTTAGCCATGGTGGTATAATGTTTGTTCCAATCTATGCATTATTAATTTTAAATATGAGACCCCGAACCGGATCCTGGTTACGGGTGTTTATATTCAGCAATCTATTATTAGCAAGTGTTTTTATCATCAATTTGATTTTAGGTTCAAATTATATTTATCTGATGCAAGCTCCAAAAGCAGACAATCCAATGGTTTTGGGTCCTTATCCAACGCATTTAATCGGATTTGAAATATTCGGAACGCTTCATATAATTATTCTTTATTGGCTAAGCAGAAAATTACCTTTGCAAAACACGAATCTTCAAACTTAATCTATTTATGATAAAGGCCATTTCACCTCTTGACGGAAGATATTTTGAAAAATTAGGCATATTGCAAGATTATTTTTCAGAATATGCATTAATTAAGTACAGACTCCTTGTTGAGATAGAATATTTTATTCATTTACTGGACTCACTTCCGGCAACAACTTCCTTATCAATTAATCAAAAAATATTTTTAAGAAATATTCATTCAGAATTCAACGAACAGGAAGCTGATAAAATTAAAACAATTGAAAAAACAACCCATCATGACGTCAAAGCAGTCGAATATTATTTAAAAGATCAGCTCGACACCCATGAACTTAAGCACGTTGCGGAGTTTATACACTTTGCATTAACATCACAAGACATTAATAATACTGCCCTACCCTTATTGCTAAGGGATTTTACCACAAAAGAATTCATTCCCAAACTAGTTCAGGTATTGGAGACGATTAATGCAATGGGTATAGAGTGGAAAAACATCCCTATGCTTGCGCGAACACACGGTCAGCCTGCCAGTCCAACTTCTCTGGGAAAAGAATTTTTAGTTTTTTCTGAGCGACTTAATAATCAATTGGTCAAATTGCAAAAGCTAGAATATTCCGCAAAGTTTGGAGGTGCCACTGGAAATTTTAATGCACATCATGTGGCATTTCCTCAAATAAACTGGCCAGAATGGGCAAATGGATTTTTGCAACATGCTTTCTCTTTAAAACGCCAGCAATACACCACCCAAATTGCCCATTATGATGAAATAGCCGAATGGTGTCATGTTCTAATACGCATCAATACAATCCTGATTGATTTTTGCAGAGATATCTGGACGTATATTTCAATGGACTATTTTACACAAAAAACCAGAGAAGGGGAAGTTGGATCTTCTGCCATGCCACATAAAGTCAATCCAATTGATTTTGAAAATGCGGAAGGCAACCTGGGAATATCGATCGCAATCGCAACACATCTCGCAGAAAAATTACCTGTTTCGCGACTGCAGCGCGATTTAACAGATAGTACGGTTTTGAGAAATATGGGACTACCGGCAGGCCATACTTTTTTGGCTCTAGATTCCATCCTGAAAGGCTTGTCAAAACTTCTGATCAACAAAGATAAAATTTCTAAAGACCTTGATGATCAATGGATCATATTATCAGAAGCAATTCAGACTATTCTAAGAAGAGAAGGATTTGAAAAACCATATGAAATTTTAAAGGATCTAACGCGGGGTAAAACAGCAATCATAAAGGCTGAATTACATGAATTTATTGATACCTTACCGGTGGATGAAAAAATTAAATCTGAACTAAAAGCACTGAAGCCGGAATCCTATACAGGAAAAATTATCTAAGCGACACTAAGTTTAGGCATTCTTAATGACGAAGTAAAGGCTGAGTAAAATAAAAATTAAAAATATTAAAATTATTGCAGGCAGATAGGTGGAAAGCACACTTTCTTCTTCAATTGAATTCATGTTATCATCCGAATGATTAGGATTTGCACCATTAGTTTTCGCAACATTTTGATACATCCTTAATCGTTCTAGCGTTTTTTCATTTTCAGGATTTGATTTTAACCAACTATCCACAAAAGCCACTTCGTGCGGATCACAAAGACCTGAAATATATTTCCATAGCAATTCTTTTCCGGGTTCGACAGACATAATTAATAGTTAAAATGACCTAATGATGATTCAATGACCACTTCCGCCTTATCTGAAGCTTCGACATGACCAATAATTTGAGCTTCGATACCTAAATTTCTAGAAATATCCATAATACTTTGTGCCGTTAACTCATCAGTATAAATCTCCATCCTGTGACCCATATTATATACCTCGTACAATTCTTTTGGCGAACACAAACTGAATTGCTTTAAAAGTTGGAAAACAGGTGGAAGTTGAAATAAATTATCTTTTACTATTCGTACAGACGGAATGAATTTTTTGACTTTTGTTTGAGCCCCACCGGTGCAATGAATGATACCTTTTATTTTAGTGTGATCTAAGTTCAATATTTCTTTCAATACGGGTAAATACGTTCTGGTAGGAGACAACATTAATGCCCCAAGTCGGTAAAAATCCCCATCAAAATCTATGGATTCTGATAATTTGAATGTACCGGTATAAACAAATTCAGGCTTTGTCTCTGGTGAAAATGATTCTTCATGACGTGTATATGACTTATCCAGTAGGTCGTGTCGTGCTGCAGTGAGTCCGTTAGACCCTATCCCACTAGTATATTCCTTTTCATATACTGCTTGACCAAATGATGCCAATCCGACAATTACCTGACCCGGCGTAATATCGTTAATGATGAGTTTTGACTTCTTCAAGCGTGCAAAAGCCGTAATTCCAACATCAATAGTTCGCACTATATCGCCTACATCAGCTGTTTCACCACCTCCTGAATGAAGATGAATGCCATAGGTATTCATTTCTTCAATAAATTCCTGCGTGCCGGAGATTATAGCTTCGATCACTTCTCCCGGAATCAAATGTTTGTTCCGGCCAATGGTAGATGATATAATGATATCGTCGATACATCCTACGCAGGCCAAATCATCCACATTCATTACCAGGGCATCCACGGCAACACCTTTCCAAATATTCAGATCACCACGTTCTTTCCAATCCAGGTAAGCCAGGGATGTTTTGGTGCCTGCTGTATCTGCATGAATAAAATTAACAAATTCGGGATTGCCACCGACCAGATCAGGTAATACTTTACAAAAAGCCATCGGAAAAAGTCCTTTATCTAAATTTTTAATAGCCTTGTGTACTTCCTCTTTTCCGGCAGATACGCCTAATGATTCATAACGCTTTGACATAAACAGCTCAAAGTTACAGCAATCTGCGACAGACACAAAACTGAGTTTAGAACTTAAATAATCAATTGATTTTGAGATGCTTCTAATTGCTAAATATAGAAATTCCCAATAATTGATGCAATTAATTTTTTATAAATTTTATAAACTATCCATAACCTAAGTGGTTCTTAGAAAATCTTAAATCCAGGACAAATGTTATTGTCTCCAATTGAAAAAGTCTCCGGTCTAACCAAATCAGAATTTAAAAAACACTATCTCGATTTATTAAAACCCGTTGTATTTACGGATTTAATGAATCAATGGCCTGCTAAGGAAAAATGGACATTTGAGTATTTTCGGAAAAATTTTGGTCATTTGATAGTGCCCGTTTATGATACGTCATTTAGTCAGGGTGGCAAAACCTATATGAGCCCTACAACCACGATGAAATTTGGTGATTATCTTGAATTAATTCAACAAGGACCAACACAATTGCGAATATTTTTATGGAACATTTTAAAAGAAGCTCCTGAATTGGTTAATGACCTGAGACCAATAGAAATAATGGATGGCTTTTATAATGAATTTCCATTTATGTTTTTTGGCGGGCAGGGTTCTTATACTAAAATTCATTACGATGTAGATTGTTCTCATGTTTTTCTCAACCAATTTCAAACCCGAAAAAAGATTTTATTATTTGATCAGGAACAATCAAAATACCTGTATCGCGTACCATATACCGTAGGCTGTCTGGTGGACATGACAGATCCAGATATCTCCAAATATCCCGGCATATCTCAATTACGAGGCTGGGAAACAACTCTGCAACACGGCGAAACATTGTTTATACCCAGTATGTACTGGCATCATATCGAATACCTGGATAGTGGATTTTCCATATCTTTAAGAGCCAATAATTCTATAGGTTTAAAACTAAAAGGAGCCATTCATATTGCTAAACATTTAGCGGTAGACAGGGGAATGAATTATCTGCTTGGCAAAAAGTGGATGGATATAAAAATTAAAATGGCTAAACGCAATGCCCAAATTTCATAATAAATATGGCATGAATGTTGCTTCAATCCTAAATGTACGTAACCGATTACTGTACTGTTAAGACCAAACTGAGATAAATCCTTTCTTCCTATCGCAGAAAGGATTTCTTTTTTTTAAAAACATAGGTTTGCTATAACTTGGAATCAATTCAGTTTATTCATTTTTTTACTTTGGTGATGAATTGACTCAATATGAATTGCTTCAATCAATGAGAAGATAAATTCTTCGCTTAAACTTTCCTTTTTACCAATAGTAATCAGCCTTTTAATGATTTCATCCCAACGTTCGGGTTGAAATATTGATATCCTGTTTTGCTTTTTCTCTAAACCAATGGATTCAACCAATTGCATACGCTTTGATATTAATTGAAGAATTTCGCTATCGATTTGATCGATTACATTGCGCATTTCCATGACATGGCTGTTGAATTGTACATCGTCTGTTTTTATTTCGCGTTGTATTAATTTGTTTAATATTTCGTGTTTTAAAAATTGAGGAGTAACCTGTTGATCTGAATCACTTAATGCCGTTGAAGGATTCGGATGAACTTCGACCATTAAACCGTCATAATTCAAATCATAAGCAATCTGAGCAATTTCCAACAAATTATCCGGCGTGCCGCTAATATGTGAAATATCAACCAGCATTTGCAATTCAGGCATCCTTCGTTTTAATTCAATGGGAATTTGCCAGCGGGGAATATTGCGATAAACAGAGTTCCCATAAAAACTAAATCCCCTGTGAATCGCGGCCAGTCTGTTAATACCGGCCTTCATGAATCGCTCGACCGCTCCCATCCAAAGGTATAAATCGGGATTTAATGGATTTTTAATGAGGACTGGTATCTCTACCCCTTTTAATGAATCGGCAATATCCTGAACATAAAAAGGATTGACTGTAGTTCTGGCTCCAATCCAAATGGCATCAAATCCGGCTGCAAGAGCCTTCTCAACATGCTGACTATTAGCTACTTCTGTACATATTTTCAGATTAAATTTTTTTTTGAGGTCTATCAACCAGGGGATTGCCACTTCCCCCATACCCTGAAAATGCCCTGGACGGGTTCGGGGTTTCCATATACCGGCACGTATCAAATGAGGATTTAAAACCGCTACCATTCGGGCTAATTCGTTCATTTGATCTGCGGACTCAGCGCTACATGGCCCTATAATTAAAGCTTTTTCTCCTTCCCGTATCTCTACCGCCGGTTTCAGCATGATTTAAAATTTTGTAAGATTAACAAAAGTAATCCCTTTTTGATGGCTGCCTTGCTTTGATTTTCTGATCTTTGCAGGCTTAAATGATTCTGAATGAGCTATCGTATTTTAACTATTGTATTTTGCTTATGCGTTTTTAATTCGTTATTTTCACAAAAAAATAAAACAAGCGCAGAAATTTTCGAAGGATTTAAAAAATTAAAAGTCTTAGGATCAGTTTTATACGTTGCTGCCCATCCGGACGATGAAAATACCCGCCTGATTACCAGTCTGGTTAAAGACCAGAAATTACGGACTGCTTATATTTCACTGACAAGGGGCGATGGAGGACAAAATCTGATTGGTCCCGAGCTGGACGAATACCTGGGCGTCATCCGTACCAATGAATTAATAGAAGCAAGGAAGATAGACGGGGGAATTCAATACTTTACACGGGCTAATGATTTTGGCTATTCGAAAACGGCAGAAGAGACTTTTACATTTTGGAATAAGGACAGCATTCTTGCCGATGTAATCCGTGCCATTCGAGAATTTAAACCCGATGTAATCATTAACCGGTTTGATCACCGGACCAGTGGAAAAACACATGGACATCACACTGCCTCTGCAATCCTTGGACTCGATGCAGCTTTGCATTCAAACAGCCCATTATTTATGCCATCTGCATTAAAAAATACAGATATGCATATTGTACAGCGAGTTCTATTTAATACATCCTGGTTTTTCTATGGTGGAAAAGAAAAATTTGATGCCATGGATAAATCTCACCTCTATTCTATAGAGTCCGGAAACTATTATCCGGCATCTGGTTATTCCAATAATGAAATCGCTGCACAGAGCCGAAGTATGCATAAATCTCAGGGATTTGGAATCAGCAGCAGCAGAGGTAATCTTTTAGAATATTTTGAACGAGTGGATGGCATTAAAGACAGCAATCACCGAGGTCCTTTTGATGGATTAAATTTTAGCTGGAGCAGAATCAATGGAGGGGGCAATGTAGATCGACAAATAGATTCATTGATGTTACATTATAATTTTGAACAGCCCTGGAAGAGCATACCCCAATTACAAAAAATTGAAGCATATATTCTGGATCTTAAACCAGAACACTGGACGAAGATCAAACTGGAAGAAGTGAGGGAATTAATTTTCGATTGTGCAGGCATTTATACTGAAAGTTATACCAACAAAAATTTAATCACTGCAAATAGCCGGATTAAATTAATTTCAGAATGCATTATCCGAAATCCAGCTATTGTTGAACTTGAATCTATTTCGATCGCCACATGTAAAAAAGATACGAGTCTTAACATTAATCTTGAAACTAATCTGGGCTTTATATGGACCACAGAGCTCTCTATCCCGGAAAATATATCGACCACATGTCCTTTCTGGCTTTGGAATGGACGGCCAAGCGATATGTACCGCGTTGACAATGTCGATGACTATTGCCGACCCTTAAATAAACGAGATTTAAAAATACACTTTAAAATAAGGATTAATAAAATTCCATATTCCATTGAAAAAGATATCATTTTTAAAAATGATGACCGGGTACTTGGTGAAGTTAAACAAAACCTGGATGTAATTCCCGCAATAACCATAGTGCCTGATGATCCACTTGTGCTGATCAATTCAAAATCAACAAAACATAACATCAGAGTAGTCGCTAACTCAGATAATCAAAAAGGTCTGTTAAAAATCCCGGGAACTGAAACAATCCGGATACATCCTGAAGAAATACCATTTTCAATTGAAAAAGCAGGTGATGTTCTTGAATTTGAAATTACCATTAAAAGTGCAGCGTATTCAAACAAGCAAATCGATTTGCCAATCTTTATCAATGACCAGGCTTCTTACACACTTGAAACAATAAAATACCCTCATATTCCCTGGCTAAATGTTTTATTGCCAGCCCAACTTAAACTGATAGATACTGACGTTTTAAAATTAAAAAAACGGGTAGCTTATCTGAATGGTGCCGGTGATTATATTGATGAAGCCTTGGTCAAAATGGGCTACCAGGTAAGCCAGATCACTTCGAAGGATCTTAAGTCGATCAACGTAAGCCAATTTGACGTGATTGTCTTTGGAATTCGTGCATTAAATACTGAAAAAGAATTGCAAAATTGCAAATCAGATCTGGAGCGATTTATGAATGAAGGCGGGAAAGTAATCATTCAATACAATACAACTTCTGATCTAGCCACAGATGATTTTGCACCAGCTACTCTGAAACTATCGCGTGATCGTATAACAGATGAGAAGGCAGATGTACGAATTCTGCAAGCCGACCATCCCGTTTTTAATGTGCCGAATAAAATTTCCAATCTGGATTTTGAAAACTGGATTCAAGAACGCGGACTCTACTTTCCCAATAACTATGATGCGTCCTATCAGGAATTACTGAGCATGCACGACCCAAATGAAAAAGATTTGAATTCTGGCATTCTGGTTCGCAAAAATGGCAAAGGCTGGTTTGTTTATACATCGCTGGCATGGTTCCGACAGTTAAAAGCCGGTGTTCCAGGATCGTATAAATTGTTTTCTAATTTAATCAGCTTCTAATGGAATTTAATTCAAATGGCAACTGGTCTAAAACCTATACCTGGGTAATTATCATGTTGCTATTGTATATAATCATATTGTCAATCATTACCTTGCTTTTTTAAGACTGTATCCAATGAAGGCAAACAATAAACTTATTTTTGATTAAAGTAAGCGATGGATGAATACATTTGACTGGATCGTGCTTAGTGCAACTATTGGATTCATTGTAATTTATGGAATCTATAAAACACAAAAACAAAACAATCTCGAAGAATATATCCTAGGCGATCAGACTTCTAATTGGTGGAAAGTTGGATTTGCTGTGATGGCCACTCAGGCAAGTGCCATAACTTTTATATCAACTACCGGGCAAGGATTTTCTGATGGATTGCGTTTTGTCCAGTTTTACTTTGGATTGCCTTTGGCAATGATTGTAATTTGCATTTCATTTATTCCAATCTTTTATAAATTAAAAGTTTTAACAGCCTACGAATATCTTGAACAACGCTTCGACACGAAAACAAGATCGTTTGCTGCTATAATATTTTTAATACAGCGTGGATTGGCTGCAGGTATTACATTGTATGCTCCCAGCATCATACTATCTTCCATATTTGGATGGAATTTACAGTGGACACATGTCATATCCGGAATTTTGGTTATCATCTACACTGTTACAGGTGGATCTAAAGCCGTTACCCAAACGCAGCTCCATCAGTTGGCCGTTGTTTTTATCGGAATGGTTTTTATTTTTATTTACATTCTCAATTCCATGCCAATAGGAATCGGTTTTACGGATGCCCTGACAGTAGCTGGCTGGTCGGGAAGAATGGAGGCCATCAATTTTAATCTAGATTTTAATGACCGGTATAATATCTGGTCTGGAATTGGTGGTGGTTTTTTTCTCGCACTTGCCTATTTTGGCACCGATCAGTCCCAGGTACAACGGTATATATCGGGTAAAAATATTAGAGAAAGTCGTATTGGCTTAATCATGAACGGAATATTAAAAATACCTATGCAGGTATTTATCCTTTTGTGTGGTGTCATGCTATATGTCGTATTTCAATTTCAAAAAACGCCCATTCATTATAATGAAAAAGTCACTGCCGAATTAAAAATGCATCACGCCGAAAAATATCGCGAATGGTCTTCCCACAACGACCTAATACATGCAAAAATCCTTTCGCATCAAAGTGATATTAGTGATCCGTCATTAAAACAAACATTATCCGAATTAAATGATAATCGGAATCAGTTACGTGAAGAAGTAAAATCATATGTTGCAGTAAATATGCCACAACAGGAATCCAATGATCGTGACTATATATTTTTACATTACATTTTGCATTATCTACCTAATGGTTTTATTGGATTGATGATTGCAGTTATTTTAAGTGCGGCAATGTCATCTATATCTGCTGAAATGAATGCATTATCCGGAACAGCCACGATCGATATTTTAAAACGGCATTTCAGGACAATGGCAGCAAGGAAATCAGATATTTTCTGGACGAGATTGATGACAGCTTTTTGGGGATTCGTCGTGATCAGCTTCGCCTTATATGCCAATCTCTTTGAAAATTTAATTCAATTTGTCAATATCATCGGTTCGATATTTTATGGAACCGTTCTTGGAATTTTTTTATCCGGATTTTATATCCGCTATATTCAGGCAAATGCCGTATTCTATGCGGCATTGATTGCTCAGATTACTATTATTCTGCTGTTTAGTTTCACTGACCTGGGATTTCTGTGGTATAACCTGATTTCCTGCCTGATGGTCGTTGGTCTGGCATTCATATTTGAATGGATTAAAAGAAAAGAGTCAATAACAGGATAGTACCTATTATTGACTCTTTGGTATTCTGATCTCAAATCTTTTAATTACTCCATTCTTTGATAGAAATATCATTCATTTTGACATATTCATCATTTTTTGCAATGATGGCCATAGCTTTAGATCGTTCAGCAACAGCAATTGCTTCAGACTTACGACCTAAACGTGCCAATATCAATGCTTCGACTCTTAGTTTCCAGAATTGAGCATCCATTTGAGTCGATTTTTGAATCCAGCCTAAGGCGATATTCATATCTCTATTGGTATCGTAATAATAGCGGGCTGCCTGAAAATAATCATTACTACTAGGTCCTGCCATTACTTTATCAATATTGCTAATAACTCTTGCATCTGAATCAAAAGTCACCGAAAATGTGACCATTGTTGTTTCCCAAATCAGATTTACAGTGGCTGATTCATTACGCAAATCATTGACATCGATTAAAAACGTCTCTACAGTATAGGGAATTAGTTCTGGTGCTATGGTAAAATGAGCTACTTCTTTTCCCGGATCATAATTTTCACCAGAAGCCGAAATGGTAAGATCTGAATAAAGCATCACATGCCATTGATATTCACCAGGTATAGTAAACAGAACATAGGTACCTTTCGGTACATTCTGACCTTCTACCTTTACATCATCCGTAAATGTGATTTTGGTGGTAGCATTGGCACCGGTACGCCATAATTTTTCATAGGGAACCAAATCCCCAAAAACAATCCGGTTTTTCTTACTGGGTCTGGAATACTCAATTGTCATCGTTCCAAGGCCTATTTTTTGCTCGATTTTGCAGAAAGGACTTGGTGCTGGCGTTGTAATTTGCCCCATAAGTGGCAGAATAGCAGCACTTAACAAGAAGATTAATACTTTTTTCATAAATATAAATTTTTAGAACAACAATAAAAATTGAAAATGGATGCAAAAATAATTAATTTTACATATTAAATATATTAATAATATGTAATATATTTGCACTATTAATCTTAAAATAAACTCTTATGATCATTGCCGCAACTTGTGTCCTCTGTTTCCTCTTCTCCTGGTTTTTATTACAAACCAATGTATCTGAACAAGAACAGTCTTAAGAATATTTAGCTTTATCTGTATTCTCTGGCTGAATTACCTTTCGCCAAGCTTATATCTATAGAAGATTGAATTCCGCCTGATATATGACAAAAAGTATGTAATTAGACTAATTGAAGTTTTAAGTACCATTTTCCGTTAAACGGTTGCTTTAAATTCTAACGAAATTCAATTTTTTTGATTAGAGCTTCCTCCAGTTTACCATTTAATTGAACTACAATCTTGTCTTTATTATAATTCAGTTCCTGTTTTAAGACTGATGAATTAATCCAAATAGACAATATCCCTCGTTTGAATTGAACTTTGCCGGTATAAATTGCCAAATTTTCATAAAGTTCTTTCCATACTTCTTCCAGCTTTTTATCCAATAATTTATCCTTTACATGGTGTTGATCCCTGAATCGGTTTAGCAGTTCATCCAGTTTAAATTCGCCTTCTTTCATAATTCTTCAATCTGACCGTCTGTAATTTTATAAAGATACGAATCCCCTGTAAAATTTTCCATTAATTCACTCAATCGGTTGGTATGAGTATCCGTTAGAAAACATTGTTCGAGTGATTCACTCCTTAAAACTTCTAATAATTTTATTACTCTGTCCGAATCCAGTTTTGCAAATATATCATCCAGCAAAACCAAAGGCGTATTTTGACTCCTTTTACGAAGATAGTTAAATTGAGCTAGCTTCATGGCTACTACAAACGTCTTAATCTGACCTTGAGATCCAAATTCATTGAGAGATTGCTGATTTAAGATACAGTTGAGTTGATCTTTATGAATACCCAAATGTGTGCGCATTGTATAATAGTCTCTTTCACGCGATGCCTTAAGATCATTTAAATAATCATCAGTTACTTTGGAGTCATACATCATAGACCCGGATTGTCTGAAGTTACTGATTTGGCCTACATAGTGTTCTATCATTGGATTGATGGTTTCCATTAATTGAAAACGCATCTGTTGTATCGGAACACCATGTTTTACTAATTGATAATCGATGGCATCGAGCAAAGAGTGATCCATTCTCGATACTTTTCTCATTTGTTTTAAGGCAGCATTACGTTGTTTTAATAATTTATTATAAGACAATAAATGAAGCACATACAATGAATCGGATTGAACCAAAGTTTGGTTTAAAAATTTCCTCCGCGCTTCCTGCTCGTTTCTCAAAGAGTACACATCATCAGGAGCGATTATCACTACCGGCAATTTTCCAATATGATCTGTAGGTCTGTCGTATTTTACGCCATTCAATTCAATGGTTTTGGTTCCTGTTAAGGGATATTTTAGTTCCAGTTTATTATGTTCATCAGCGATATTAAAATCAGCTTCGAGTCTAAAAAAATCAGCTCCAAATTGTACCAAAGATTTATCCGGGTTTTTTAAAAAACTTTTGGTCATACACATGATGTACAACGCATCTAAAAAATTAGTTTTTCCACTTCCGTTTGAACCTGAAATAAAATGAAAACCTTTTGACAATTGAATGTGTGTCTTTGTCAGATTTTTAAACTGAGTAATATTTAATGCCTCGATATACAAAATTCAGGGAATGTTTTTTGACTGGAATCTTTTTGCAAAGATCTAAAAATACGCCTTGCTAAAGACAACTGTAGTAGATTTTAGAAGCTTATTCTGCTGATATTGATTTATTTTTGTCCAAAAATCAGGAACAATGTACAAATTACTCAAATTCAGTATTTTATTACTTTTCCCCATCTGGGTTAATGGACAACTCAAAATGAGCCCGGAATTACTTTGGTCACTGGGACGAGTGAATGGTGAAACAATTTCCAAAGATGGCGAATTTGTTTATTATACTGTCAGCAGACATGATCTGGAAAAAAATAAAAGCAACACGCAGCTCTATGCCAGCAATATTAAAACCGGAGCATCCCGACCGATTTCAGAGAATGGCTTCAATGGATATAATTCCTGCTTTGACAGTGGCGGAAATTTAATGTATTCTTTAGACGGCGCTGTCTATCACTCTTTATTAAGAAAAACATTAACCAATAAAAATATTGAATATTCTAATCTGCTCCCATCACCAAACGGACAGTGGATGGCTTTTTCAAGATCTGTGAAAGTCAATACGCCAAAAACTGATCTATATCCGGATTATCCTAAATCCACTGCCCTGATTTATGACGATCTTATGTTCCGTCACTGGAACGCCTGGGAAGATGGATATTCTAATCACATCTTTATCGGAAGAATGTCGCCCGATGGAATCGAACAAGAAAAAGATATTCTGAGCAAGGAAGTTTACGATGCACCAACCGTACCCTTTGGCGGTACGGACGATATCAATTGGAGTGCAGATAGTAAAATGCTGGCATATGTTTCCGTTAAAAAAACAGGAAAAGAATATGCGCTATCGACCAACTCAGATATATACCTCTATGAACTATCGAGCGGCAAAACCAAAAATGTCAGTGAAGGCTTGATGGGATATGACAAACATCCGGTTTTTTCTCCGGATGGACGATACTTAGCTTGGACCAGTATGGCAAGAGACGGTTATGAGTCAGACAAAAATGAAATCTATGTTCTCGATTTACAAAGTAATACCCGTAATGTTATCACACGTCATTGGGATGAAACCATTAATCAGTTTATCTGGAGTGCTGATTCCAAATCTTTATATTGCATCGTACCTTATCGTGGACTTCTTCAGTTATTTGAATTAAACATTCCCACTTCACTTCAAAATGTAACGCGCACCAATTACCGTCAAATAACAGGCTCTGATTATGATTACAATAATATTATTGGTCTAAGTGGCAACGAACTAATTTGCAGCCGAACGGACATGAATCATGCAGCTGAAATTTATGCCGTAAATATTCAATCCGGAAGTGCCAGACAAATCACAAATGTCAACACTGAAATTTACGATCGTGTCCTCATGAGTAAAATTGAAAAGCACTGGATCAAAACCACAGATGGAAAACAAATGTTATCCTGGGTTATTTTTCCACCTGATTTTGACTCTACAAAAAAATATCCTACGCTTTTATATTGTCAGGGTGGCCCTCAAAGTGCCTTGACTCAGTATTATTCTTTCCGCTGGAATTTCCAATTGATGGCAGCTAATGGATATATCATAGTTGCTCCCAACAGGCGGGGAATGCCGGGTTGGGGTACAGAATGGAATGAACAAATATCGGGTGACTGGGGAGGCCAGTGCATGAAAGATTATTTGTCAGCCATAGATCAGCTTGCTACAAAAGCTTATGTCGATAAAAATCGCCTGGGTGCAGTTGGAGCAAGTTTTGGAGGATATTCGGTATTTATGCTGGCAGGAATGCATAAAAATCGCTTTAAAACGTTTATCTCGCATTGTGGATCTTATAATCTGGAATCCTGGTATGCATCTACAGAAGAGTTATGGTTTGCAAACTTTGACCTGAAAGGTCCTTATTGGCAAAAAAAGCTACCCAAATCGTATAAAAACTTTTCTCCTCATAAAATGATAGACAAATGGAATGCACCTATTCTGATCATTCAGGGTGGTAAAGATTACCGGATACCGGATACTCAGGCGTTTGAAGCTTTTACTGCTGCCCGATTGCACAATATTAAATCCAGAATGTTGTATATACCAGATGAAGGCCACCACATTTTAAAAATTCAAAATGGATTATTGTGGCAGCATGAATTTTTCCGCTGGCTTAAAGAAACGCTTTGAGTTGGCATTTAACTTGTTGACTCTAAATCCTATATTACCTTTGTAAAAAAATTAAAACGCAATGCCTGAAGTCCTGAATAACCCAAAAATAAAGATGGCCAAATCTGAAAAGACTAGCTATCCAAAAGCACACTGGTTGTTATGGTATGAGACCATGTTAAGGATCCGCAAATTTGAAGAACGCACGTTAATGATGTATTCTCAACAAAAAATCAGAGGATTTTGCCATGTTTATATCGGTCAGGAAGCCATCGCAGCTGGTATGATTACCGCGATCCGGAAAAGCGATTCACTAGTGACCGCTTATAGACAACATGGCAATGCCCTTTCCCTTGGTGTTTCATCAAAAGCCTGTATGGCAGAGTTATATGGAAAAGAAACCGGTATTGTCAAAGGAAAAGGCGGATCTATGCATTTTTTCTCTAAAGAACACAATTATTTTGGGGGAAATGGAATCGTAGGCGCCCAGATTCCGATCGGTACCGGTATTGCATTTGCTGAAAAGTACAAAGGCACAGATAATCTTTGTGTTACCATGTTTGGTGACGGAGCTGCCAGACAAGGTGCCTTATACGAAGCTTTTAACATGGCCATGACCTGGAAACTTCCTGTATTATATATCGTCGAAAACAATGGCTATGCAATGGGTACCTCTATCGAACGAACCAGCAATGTGGTTGAATTATATAAAATCGGTCGTGCATTTGATATGCCATCTGAAGCTGTTGACGGAATGAAGCCACAAACTGTACATGAAGCTATTTTAAGGGCTGCCGATCACATACGAAGTGGAAAAGGACCCTACTTTTTGGAAATACGAACCTACCGCTACCGGGGTCATTCCGTTTCAGACCCTGGAAGTTATCGAAGTAAAGAAGAAGTCGAACATTATAAAACTCTCGATCCACTGCTGACAACAGAAAATTATATACTCGAAAATGGCATAATCAGCCCAAAAGAATTGGAGAAAATACAGCAAGATATTAAGATGGAAATTGATGATGCCGTTGAGTTTGCGGAAAATTCAAATTTCCCCCCGGCTTCAGCCTTATATGAGGATAATTACAGTCAACCGGACTATCCCTTCATAAAAGACTAATAAAACCTTTCGTTAAGCTCATAATAATCCGGTAAAATTCAGTCGGCTGTATTACTTTTGCGGAGTTTTTTAATTCACTTTAAGTATATGGCAAAAGGATATAGGCCCGGAGTAACACCAAAAAATGTAAAGACCTCAGGGCAAGACGCAACATTATTTGACATTGGGAAAGCCAAATTACAGGCTGAAGATTTTTTTGAAGCTCATAAAATGACAATCCTCAGTGTTTTAGGAGGATTGGTGTTAATCATTGGAGGTTGGCTGTTTTATAAATTTATGTACATCGAGCCCAAAAACAACGAAGCCTTGGAACAAATGTATCAGGCGGAGTTTTTGTTTGAAAGAGATTCGTTTGACATGGCATTAAATAATCCAGGTGGCGGATTTGCCGGATTTGCCGAAATAGCCGAAAATTACGGCAGCACACCTGCCGGAAATCTCGCCAAATATTATGCTGCTGTTTGTTGCCTGCAACTTGGCAAACTTGAAGAAGCCAAATCATATATTGAAGATTTTGATGCCGATGGTATGGTAATGCCAATTCTTAAAAATGGTATCCTGGGAGATATATATGCTGATTTAAAGGATTACGAAAAAGCGCTATCCTATTATGAAAAAGCCACCACAGTGAAAAAGAATGAATTTCTAACCGCTGTATATCTCAAAAAACTAGGTGTTTTGCGAGAAAGGATGGGTGATAATGAAGGTGCTTTGAAAGCTTATAAGGAAATTAAAGAGAAATATCCGGATGTTCCGGATGGCAATAATATTGATCGATTTATCATCCCACTCGAATCTACAAATTAATCTAAGTTCAAATGGCCGGTCATCTTACAAATGAAGGCTCTTTAAGTGAATCTGACATTTTAGTGGCAGTTAAACACCGTTTTGCTATCATCGTAGCTGAATGGAATCCTGAAATAACCAATCGTTTAAAAAAAGCTGCACTGGATATATTGAATCATTGCAAGGTTCCTCCTGATCAAATTTCTGTCCATTTTGTTCCGGGTTCATTTGAATTGACCTTAGCGGCGCAATGGGCTTTAACTCAACATAACGATGCTGTACTTTGTCTGGGTTGTATTATAAAAGGACAAACAATTCACGACAAAATAATCGCTCAGGCCTTGTCTCAGGGCATTATGGATCTGAATCTTAAATTTGACAAACCCGTTATATTCGGAGTTTTAACAGTTGATACTCAACAACAGGCTTTAGATCGTTCTGGAGGAAGTTTAGGAAATAAAGGAGCTGAAGCTGCGATTACTGCCATAAAAATGCTGGGGCTTAAAAAACAATTTGATTTACTCCAGTAGATTTTATGCCATAAATTACCTTCAAATTGTTTTTAAACAATTTAATCCATTTTCTATTAGTTTGACATGATTAAATCAATTAAAACCATTCATTCCGGATATTTTAAACTGGATGGTGGCGCCATGTTTGGTGTTGTGCCAAAAACCTTGTGGACCCGCTTAAATCCTCCTGATGATGAAAATATGTGTACATGGGCATTCCGATGCTTGCTCATTGAAACAGAAGATCGTAAAATTCTTGTCGATTGCGGAATGGGCAACAAACAAGATGATAAATTTAAATCCTTTTTTCATCCACACGGAAAAACAGATATTATTCAAACACTGGCTGATAATGGAATAGCTTCCAATGAAATCACAGATGTATTCCTTACCCATTTACATTTTGATCATTGTGGAGGTGCCGTAAAGAAAGACTCAGAGGGTAAAATGGTCCCTGCTTTTCCAAATGCAAAATATTGGTCTAATGAGCGCCATTGGAATTGGGCATTACAGCCTAATGACAGAGAACGAAATTCATTTTTAAAAGAAAATTTTGTCCCACTTCAGCAACAAGGACTGGTATCATTTATAAATGCTGATGAATCAGTGACCGAATGGTTACCTGGTATTCAGGTACAATCTCTTTATGGACACACGGAAGCAATGATGATTTTGATGATACAGTGGAATGATAATGAATATATCTATTGCGCCGATTTACTACCCTCTTCTCATCATATTTCCATGCCGTATATTATGGCTTATGATGTAAGACCCCTGATCACATTGGAAGAAAAAGAAATCATATTGAACAGGGCAGTTAAAAATCGATCCATACTGATTTTCGAACATGATCCCAAAGTAGCTGCAGCATCCGTAAAAAAAGATGAAAAAGGGCGGATCTCAATCGACCAGATTTATGATCTATAATCCAATTTACAGAATTACTTTCTGATGGAACATAACATTACCTGAGGAAGCTGAGCCTATGACCCGGAACATCCGTATATACTTTCAGTCCATCATAGACAAGTTTGCCATTGACATAGGTAGCCGCTACCCTTCCCTTTAGTTCATAATTTTCGAGAGGCGACCATTTACATTTATAAAGTAAATTCTGAGTCTCCACTTTAAATTTTTCGAATACATTCACTAAAACCAGATCAGCATAATAATTTTCACGGATATATCCGCGGTTGGCAATTTGAAAACAAATAGCAGGGTTATGCGCCATTTTTTCAACGATAAATGGTAAATCCCATCCGTATTGATCCCCCATGGTAATCATCATTGATAAAGGAAACTGAACTAAAGGCAAACCTGCCGGTGCATTGGCATAATCCCGGGATTTTTCATCCAGCGTATGAGGTGCATGATCAGTAGCCACAATATCAATTTTATTTGTTTTTAGAGCTTGCGCAACAGCTTCTGCATCTGCTTTTTCCTTTATAGCAGGATTACATTTTATTTTATTTCCCAGACTTGCGTAATCGGCGTCATTGAAATACATGTGATGGACACAGGCTTCGGCCGTAATGCGTTTTTGAGCTAATGGTATTGTATTATCAAACAATTCAGTTTCTTCTTTAGTACTAATATGCAGAATATGAAAACGTGTGTTGTACTTTTTGGCCAATTCAATTGCCCTGGAAGATGAAATATAACATGATTCCCTACTCCTTATTACCGGATGCAGATTAACCGGAATATCTTCTCCATATTGCTCTTTTGCTCTTAGTAAATTTTGTTGTATGGTTTGTTCATCTTCACAATGGGAAGCCAATAATACAGGAGCATTTTTAAATAATTTATCCAGAGCATCTTGCTGATCAACCAGCATATTACCGGTAGAGGAACCCATAAAAACTTTTATCCCACAAACTTTAGAATAATCGACCCGAAGAATTTCATCCAGGTTGTTGTTTGAAGCACCCATGAAAAATGAATAATTTGCCGGAGAACATCCGGAGGCGATTCTATATTTATCTTCGAGCAATTCCCGGGTCAGCGCATTGGGTATGGTATTGGGCATTTCCATAAAGCTGGTTACTCCTCCTGCTACTGCAGCTTTGGATTCTGAGGCTATATCTGCTTTATGAGTTAAACCAGGTTCTCTGAAATGAACCTGATCATCAATGCAGCCTGGCATAATATGCAGTCCGGTTGCATCCACAATATCAGCATTTGTAACAGTGATATCTTTATCAATTCGCTTTATCAACTGACCTTCAATCAAAATATCCAATAAATCGATTCGTCCTTCATTGACTACAGATCCATTTTTAATGAGAATTTTTTTCATAATGAATTATAAAGATTGTAAAATGTGAGGATATGTTGCCAAAGCTTTACGATTTTCGCAAAAATTATAAAATGAAATTTATCCCCGGTGATTTTAAAATTGGTGTTCTGGGTGGTGGGCAACTTGGAAAAATGCTGGCCCAGGAAGCCTCTAAACTGGATCTAAATATTCATTTCCTCGACAAAAGTAAGGAATTTCCTGCTGGAAAGATCAGCCCTCAATTTGTTGAAGGGGATTTTTCAAATTATGATGACGTGTATAGGTTTGGATCTGACAAACAAATTGTAACTATAGAAATTGAGCATGTAAATACCCAGGCTTTGTTTGATTTACAAAAAAAGGGTGTGCTTGTTTTTCCACAGGCTCATATTCTGGAACTGATTAAAGACAAAGGTCTGCAAAAAAAATTTTATCATGAAAATCAGTTTCCGACTTCGAGTTTTCAATTGTATTCAAATACCCGGGAAATTCGCGCCGATATTCAAAAGCACATACGTCAGTTTCCCTTTGTTCAAAAGCTGCGATCCGGGGGATACGATGGCCGAGGCGTACAAATTATACACCACCCGGAGGAATTAAACTTATTATTAGAAGGCCCTTCTTTAATAGAAGAAAAAGCACAAATAAATAAAGAAATCAGTGTGATAGCAGTCCGGGGTATAAACGGAGAATGTAAAGCCTACCCTGCTGTTTCGATGGATTTTCATCCTACGGCTAATTTAGTTGAACATTTGGTGTGTCCGGCTGAAATTCCACCAGAAATCGAACAAAAAGCACAAACTTTCGCCAAACAAATTGCCGAAAAATTGGAAATCGTTGGTTTACTGGCGGTTGAAATGTTTTATAATATGGATGGAAGCTTATGGGTCAATGAAATGGCTCCAAGACCTCATAATAGCGGACATCATACACTCGATAATGGTGCTACCAGTCAGTTTGCCAACCATTTACAGGCAATTTTAGGTTTACCTCTTGGAGATACGCAATTTGTTCAGCCAGCAATTATGATGAATATATTGGGTGAAGACGGATATTCAGGATTGGCTGTTTATCATAATATGGACAAAATTTTAGCTCTGGACGGTGTTCATGTGCATTTATATGGAAAATTGGAGACCCGGCCTTTTAGAAAAATGGGCCATATAACCATTACCGCGGATAATCTGGAAAGCTGTAAACAAAAGGCTAAATTTGTGTCTCAATATCTTAAAGTTACATCATGAAGCAAATTCCTGAAGTTGGTATCATCATGGGTTCAGACAGCGATCTAAAAATCATGAGTGAATGTGCAGATATCCTGGATCAGTTTGGGATTCAATATGAAATCAGGATCGTATCTGCCCATCGCACTCCAGAACACATGTTTGATTATGCCAAATCAGCGGCAACACGTGGCTTGAAAATCATCGTAGCCGGTGCCGGAGGTGCCGCTCATCTTCCCGGCATGGTAGCTTCATTGACCTTTTTACCGGTTATTGGCGTGCCAATTAAATCCAGCAACTCTATAGATGGTTGGGATTCTGTGTTGTCTATATTGCAAATGCCAAAAGGTGTTCCAGTCGCAACCGTTGCTTTAAACGGCGCCGCAAATGCTGGTATACTCGCTTGCAAAATTCTGGCATTACAAGATGAATCCCTGACAAATCAGATACGCGACTACATGGATCGGGTACATTCGACTGTAATAAAAAAAGATCAGGAAGTTTCTCATCGTCTACAGAAATAGATTCTTAAGTCGATAGTAAACTTTTTAGCCATCTGGTGCAGTAAGCTAAATTAAAAATCAAGATCTTAATTTGGGAATTACATTTTGTTCTTGGCAAATGACTGTATGATCGATTTAAATTCCTGAGGCTTCAAACTCGCACCTCCAACCAAAACTCCGTCTATTTCGGGTATTCCAGAAAATCCATCGACATTTGAAGAATTTACACTCCCGCCATAGATCAGGGTAAGCTTCTCAATATCCTCAACTTGAAATTTTTCAGATAAAACAGCACGTATAAATGCATGCATTTTTTGTGCTTCCTGCGGTATTGCGTGTTTTCCCGTACCTATCGCCCAAACTGGTTCATAGGCAATAACAATATTTTTCAGGATCTCTTCCGGCAGATTGAATAAATCGTGTTGCAGTTGCATTCTAATAAATTCATTTGCGGTATTTGCTTCCCGATGGCTTATTGATTCACCACAGCAATAAATAACCTTTAGCCCACAATGAATTGCTGACAAAATCCGGCTTTCAAGGTTTTCATTTGCTTGTATCTCCCGTCTTTCGCTGTGCCCAAGGATTACATAATCGCAATGTAAATCCTTAATCATTGGAGCAGATATCTCCCCTGTAAATGCGCCAGCCTGATTTTCATGACAATTTTGTGCACCTAAATGAATTCTATCAGCAACTAAACTTTGCAATAATGGCAAATGTGTAAATGGCGGACAAATGATGACTTCTATAAATTCAGGCCATTCCGTATCTGTAGATGCAATGGCAAGCGCCTTACTTTCAGATGGTAAAATATTCATCTTCCAATTGGCAGCAATAATTATTTTACGATGATGTTCAAGATCTGAGTTCATAATACATAAAAGACTTTTAAACTTTTCTGGTGTATATAGTCCAATGGAATGGGAAAGATAATTTAAATCTGATCAATCAATCCATTTTTCTGTTAAATTAAATTTAATATAAATATGTTACTAGTTGTTTATGAGTGTTTTATATTGTAAATTCAGAAAGATCTCCTGTAACTTTCAGGATTCTGGATATTTTGAATCAGATTTAGAAAAGACTTCTCAAGCAGATCATTTAACAAATTCTTATTCTGAATTAATGCATACGAATGAAAAACAACGTTTGATCTCGATTAATTTTGAGCTTTAAAAAATCACAAAACAAGAGCATGGATAGCCCGATAATTAACAGCCCCGGTTATGAATTTATTGACCGGGATATCAGCTGGCTAAATTTTAATTACAGGGTTTTACAGGAAGCAAAAGATCGTTCAGTTCCTCTCTTGGAACGATTAAAATTTCTTGCTATTTATTCATCCAATCTGGGCGAATTTTTCAGAATCCGCGTAGCTCACCACCGAAATTTAAAAAAACTCGGTAAAAACACGAAAAGTCAACTCGATTATAATCCGGGCACTTTATTAAAACAATTATATAAAATTGCCAATAAACAATTATTGGAATTTAATGATATTTTTGAAAACCAGATAATACCGGAATTAAAAGAACACGGGATTTATTTGCTTTCTCAGGTTGAAATATCACCAGCTCAGGAACAATATCTGGAAATCTATTTTAAAGAAAATCTTTTGCCGTTTGTCCAGCCAGTATTACTTGTTGGAAACAAGGTTAAGCCCTTTCTAAATAATTCGGAATTATATCTCACCATAATTCTGCGCGATAAGGATCAGGAAATTCAGGGAGATCAATACGGCATTGTAAAAATACCCTCTGATCATCTGGGTCGTTTTATTATTTTGCCAAGTGAGAAAAAACGGCATGATGTGATTTTGCTGGACGAAATTGTCCGATACTCTTTAAAATGGTTATTCCCCGGATTTGATGTTATCAATTCGTATTCCATTAAAATAACCCGTGATGCTGAATTATATATTGAAGATGAATTCAGCGGAGATTTGATGGATAAGATAAAAAGAAGTTTGATTAAACGAAATATTGGACCAGCGGCTAGAATGGTTTATGACGATTCTACTCCAAAAGAAATGCTGGAATATTTTTTAAAGCTCCTGGAAATTCAACGAGGCGATTTAACGCCGGAAGGTCGTTATCATAATAATTTTGATTTTATTCATTTTCCAGATTTTAATAAAAGAGAATTAAAAAACAAGGTATTAACTCCGATTGATTACTCAGGTTTAACTAAACCTGAGTTGATGTTTGACCTCATCAGAAATCAGGAGCATTTACTTTGCTTTCCATATCATAGCTACGAACCAGTGATTCAATTTTTTGAACAAGCGGCCAAGGATCCGGACGTAACACAAATAAAAATAACTCAATACAGGGTTGCTAAAAAATCCAGAATCATGGATGCTTTAAAATTAGCAGCATCAGAAGGTAAAAGTGTATTCGTTTTTATTGAAGTCAAAGCCAGGTTTGATGAAGCGGCAAATTTGGCATGGGGTGAAGAAATGGAAAAACAAGGTATTAAAGTGCGATATAGTTTTCCCGGATTAAAAGTCCATGCTAAGACTGCATTAATTACTCGTCGTGAAAACAACCAGTTGAAACATTATGTGTATTTATCCACTGGAAATTTTCACGAACAAACGGCAAAAATATATATTGATTATGGGTTTTTTACGCATTCAGAAGAGCTTACATCCGAAGTAAATCGGTTTTTTGGTTTTCTGGAAAATATAAAATTACCTTCATTGCCTTTTAAACATTTATTGGTCGGTCAATTTAATCTGAACGAAAAAATACATGAGTATATCGCATTTGAAAAACAACAAGCCATTGAAGGAAAAAAAGCGCTTATTATTTTAAAATTAAATAACCTTCAGGATCCTGAAATCATTAGCATGTTATACGATGCATCGCAACATGGTGTTAAGATTCAATTAATCATCCGGGGTATTTGTTGCATGGTCATCGGCAAAAATAAATTAAGTAAAAATGTAAGCGGTATAAGTATTATCGACCGCTACCTTGAACACAGCCGGGTGTATTATTTTTATCACGGTGGAGAGGAAAAAATTTATCTTTCTTCCGCTGACTGGATGGTGCGCAATTTGCACTTCAGAATTGAAACGGCCTTTCCCATTTATGGCCTTGAATTAAAAAAGATCATTCTCGACAATATTGCTTACCAATTTAAAGACAATGTAAAATCAA
>CAZALD010000003.1:14774-220889 GCA_964486185.1 uncultured Saprospiraceae bacterium | reverse complement strand
TAACGCTTTATCAGTTACTTATGAAATCGATAAAAAAAAATGCGGAAGACAGGAATTACGTTATATGAGGATTTATCTATCTTTAAATCTAGCTACTTCCCAAAATCTTTAACCAATGTTTTCTTAGTTGATTTAATTGCCAAGTTGTAAATAAAAATCAAATTTATACACAATTATCAGATAATCAACATTTTGGTATATAGATTTGTCAACTCTTAAGAGTTGACAAATCTATATACCAAAACAGCCCGCTTTTTCTTCACTTTGACCTATAAAAAAGGGACTGATTAATCGCTTAATCAATCCCTTAAAAAGAATAAACTTTAATCTTTTATTGCTTGCTGTCCGATCTGATCGGCTTGAAATCAATTATTGCATCAGCATTCAATTTTTCATATTTTACACTGAGTATTTTACTTCCTTTTTTACGACATATGTTTACAGGTTTGGTACTGGCACATACTTTTACAACAGATTCCTTATCTGTCGGACCTGCATTCGGTGCAGATACCGTATAGTTTATACAACCTTTTTTCACATACAAATCAACACATTCGACTTCCTTGGTGTATTCTCCACGCATTCCGGAGGTTTTTACGTGTGCTGATGAAGATTCAGCTTCCATCTGTTTGTTGTTGGTCCCTGGTTTCATTTCTCCTGCCTGTCCTGATACGGTGGTAGATAAAGAAAACAAACTGACAAAGAGCGTTAATGGTAGAATTTTTCCTAAAATTGATTTCATTTCATTGTTTTTTAAGTATGATAAAATAATTGTTTCTAAAAATATCTGAATTGCAACAAACTTATGGAAATTCCACTAATTAATTTGAGAATTCTTTAGTTTAATAGGTTTTATTTTAAATTGGTTATCAGCAAAACTCCAAAAAGTAAACGAATAATTCGATTCCTGAATTTAGGATTCATTTTTACTAAAATCTTTTACTTCCGGGAGATATATTAATTTACCATTTATTCTGTTCTTTTTATTTTTAAAACTACTTGTTGGAATGATTAAAATTAAAAAGGGATTGGTTACCTAAAACAACCAATCCCCTTTACAAGAATAAACTAAAAAATTTATTGTCTGCTTTCTTTACTAACGGCTTTGACTTCCTTAAAATCAACCACCGCGTCTGCATCTAGTTTTTCATATTTTACATTAAGAGTTCTGGCTCCCTTGCGGCAAATATTTACAGGCTTTTTACTGGCGCATACTTTTACAACAGGAACTTTATCAGTATAGCTAGCACTCGGAGCGGCAACCGAATAATTAATGCATCCCTTGCGAACAAACATTTCTACGCAATCCACATTTTTATTGTATTCTCCAACCATATCTGAAGTTTTAGCAACAGCACCTGATGTTTTTGTTTGTGCTTCTTGTTTTGCCTGCATATGTCTTGGCGTCTCACCAGGCTTAGGTTCTTGAGGTTCGGCTTGAGCATAAACCTGTGCTGAACACAAAAGACAAATGAAAAATGTCATTGACATAAGAATTTTAATAGTGGTTAATTTCATGATATAAAAATTTATATTAAATAATAATTGTTTCAATGATTGCAAAATAATAAAATTTTGACAAAAAATGAAATCTCAAAGATATTGTGTTGTTAAATAGAGATTTTTAAACGTTGTTATCACCAAAATAAATAGGGTTTTGGAGATAAAAACCAATTTAATATATTAAGCTTCGAGGTATCCGAACTTACCTTGTCTGAAATCATCATATGCCTGACGAATTTCTTCCGGATGATTCATTAAGAAGGGACCATATGCGGCGATAGGTTCATGTAAAGGCTGACCTGCCATCCATAAAATCGTAGTTTCAGATTCTGTCTCCAGATCTATATCTGAACCATCATTCTGAAAAATAACCAAATGATCTTGCGGAATCGTTTTTCCATCCATTTTATGAATCGCATTTCCTTCAATGATCAAAGCACAGGCGTTAAACTCATCGGGTACTTGAGTTGTAAACTTTCCACCTGGATGAAGTCTGACTATATATAATTCAATCGGCGAAAAAGTTTGAGCAGGACCTTCAATTCCCTGAAAACTTCCCGCTACGATCTCTACCTTGCCATTTGGTATTGCGACAATTCCTTTTTTATCGGCACTTATGGCCTGATATTTTGGTGGCGTCATTTTAAACGCCGATGGCAAATTAATCCAGAGTTGAACCATTTGAAATTCGCCTCCTTTCTTGCTGAATTCTTCTTCATGATATTCCTTATGCAAAACGCCGGAACCAGCCGTCATCCATTGAATTTCACCTTCGCCAATAATGCCGGAATTACCTGCACTATCGTGATGGGCGATTTTGCCTTTAAAGGCTATGGTAACGGTTTCAAATCCTCTGTGTGGATGTACGCCAACTCCTTTGGGATAATCAGAGGGTGTAAAAACAAATTTTGATGCATAGTCCAATAGAAAAAAAGGACTCATTTGTTGCAGCGAATTATCAGATGACAGGGGTAAAAAATGGTGTACTCTAAAACCATCACCGACCATCTGGGCAGGAGGAGGAGCTATTATTTCCCGGATTGTTCTGTATTTATTCATTTATGGTAAACAGAAAAAAGGGTGTTTGAGTTTTAAATGCCTTCAATACCCTAAATTTGCAGCCTTATGAATACCAAACAACTCTTTATTTTATCAGCGATTATCATTTTGCTGATCCTGATTCTGGATCAAAGCTCAAAAATCTGGATCAAAACCCATATGCAGCAGGGCGAGGAATTTCTCATTTGTGGACTTTCCTGGGCCAGAATCCATTTCGTTGAAAATGAAGGAATGGCATTTGGTATTAACCTAGGTGGCAGTTATGGCAAATTATTATTAAGCCTTTTTAGAATAGTCGCCGTATGCTTTTTATTTTATTTATTGTACCGGATGATTGTAACCCATGAAAATACAGGTGTCATCATAGCATTTTCGATGATACTGGCAGGAGCATTGGGCAATATCATCGATTCGCTTTTTTACGGAATGATCTTTTCTGCATCGCCATACCATGGTGGATTAGCCGTCATGTTTCCTGAAGCTGGTGGTTATGCACCTTTTCTGATGGGAAAAGTAGTGGATATGCTGTATTTTCCTATGTTTACTTCGACATTTCCAGAATGGTTTCCCATTTGGGGTGGTGAAGATTTTGAATTTTTCAGACCAGTCTTTAACATTGCCGATTCATCGATCTTTACAGGTATCTGCTTGTTTTTTATCTTTTACAAAAAACTGATCGACCCTAGTAAAGAAGGTAGAGAAAATGCTGCGAGTACTAATGATTCAGCTACTCACAATGAAATGTAAGTGAGACAAGGCTTGCAAACAGTACTCAGGATTTTCCGAGAAAATTATTAACTGCTCTCTCGGCTTTAACCAGGCAGTCATAATTTATACTGCAATGGACAAATTTACCTGCCTTTTCAGTGGAAATGACCCCTGTTAATCTAAGTATGCTTAGATGTTGCGAAGTCACTGATTGTTCGATTTTCAGGTTGCTGTAAATTTTATTGACGTTTACAGAACCATTCCGATCTATGAACTCCAGAATTTTAAGCCGTAGCGGATGCGCCAAAGCTCTCATCAGTTCACAGGAATAATCGAGTTGGATAGGATTAAATGTAACCTTAATCTTCTTCATCGAGAGTATCTTATTTTGATTTTCGTAGTTGACCTTAACGGAACAAAGATGAGAAGATTTGTTATAATATCAAATAAATATTATATTTTTTTTTTATTTATTAATGCCTTGTAAATCAGTAAGTAAGATTGCAGTGTATACTATTGCCTGATCAGTAAGATGGTAAAAGTGGGTCTTAACCCGCCAAATCCTCCACCAATTTGGAGATTTGGTTTAGTCTGTCACGGTCCAACGAGTAATAAATAAATTTACCCTGCCTTTCCGTAGCAACAACTCCCGCTCTTCTCAAAATAGCCAAATGCTGAGAGGCCACGGATTGCTCCAAACGAAGTTTAATGTAAATATCCGTGACTGTCATGGTGTCGTTTTCTTCCAGCAAGTCAATCACCCTTTGTCTAAGTTTGTGATTTACAGCCCGAAGAACCAGGACAGCCCTTCTCAGGTCAGAATAATCTAATTGTACTTCCTTTGGTCCTTTTTTGAGAGTAATCGTTTCGTTCTTTTTATTCCTCATGTCACAGTATTTAGTTAATTTGCTAATATTTCCTATGAATTAGCTAAAACTGTGCCGAATTTTTTTCGACCCCTAAAATAATTTGAAACCCTGGTGAAATAAATTCCTCTCATTCGTCTTGGTAATGTTTAACTTATTATAAATCAGCTAGATATAAGTTTATCTTTGGCTTTGGTAATATTCGGTGGTTTTAAATAGAATGGAATAGCAGTCCCAATATCCGTAAAATCGGAGCGATTATACTGTTCCCAAGCCATCGGAATCATATCTCTGGCCGTAATTTCATCATGATAAAATTCAGGCTTACAGGATTTGACAAATTGATTCCATTTTATAGCTCCATTTCCGGCTATCACCGTAGTCTCACTAGAAATATTGAGTTGGGAACATAATTCATCCTGAAGGATAACTGCCGCCGGACTCATGACTGTGTCGAGTTGCCGGTTGTAAACACCCATATAGACCTCGTCCCGTCGAGCATCAATCATGGCAATATATTGATCCCGCTCCGGCATTTTGTGTTTTGCTGATCTGGCTATTAGCTTTAATCCCGGGATAAGTATAAGGGGTTTGTCCAGTGCAAAACAAATTCCTTTTGCCGTTACCAATCCGATTCGTAAAGCAGTAAACGACCCCGGACCTTCATTGACACTTAAGGCTTCAATTTGATGTAAAGCAATTTCAGCCATTGCCAGCACTTCGCGGATCATGTTATTTAAAACACAGGTATGATCTGCCTGGTAAGCGATTTTAAAAGCTAATTCGTTGTCATCTTTCGAAATAGCAACACTACAGGCATGAGTCGATGTATCTATGTGAAGGATAAAAACACTCATCTATATTTTTGACAATATTTTTTGGTAGCTTTCTTTGTTTGAAAGGATCTTCCGGGCTTCTGCAATAACAGGATCATGGGTAAGCCGCTTCAGTAATATACCTTCCTGGTAAAAATTCCGCCCAACGATTTCTTCTTCGAGAATATTTGAAATTAATTCCCTGTGTTTGTTTAATTCCAACCATTGCTTTTGTTCCAGTTTCGATTTTAACTCTGTGAGTTTCGCTGCAATGGATGCGTCTTTTTGTTTTTGATTCAATGTTAATAATTCGTCCAGTTTGATTTCCATAGTATCTCTGTCATCAAACTTTTTCAATTTTAAATACTCGATAAAGTGATCAAACCCAGTAAATTGAAAACTTTTGGCGTCTGCTGGTGCCGGGTTTTTTAAACTGTATTCTGTGCAATAATTAAAAATCAAATTCTGATCGATGAGTTTTTGTACAATTTCCGGATAATCGGCATCTGGAATTTCGACATCGGGGCGCACTCCACCGCCATCGTACACAATCCTGCCATTTCGTGTTTTAAATGGTACTCTTAGAGAATCGGGCAAATGAACGGGTTCTCCGTTTTCGTATTTTACACTTTGGATGCACCGGCCGGATGGAATATAATATTTGGCAATGGTCAACTTCACTTTGGCATTATAACCAACATCGCGGGTATTTTGAACCAATCCTTTTCCATAAGATATTTGTCCGAGAACAATACCCCTGTCGAGGTCTTGCATGGTGCCGCTGACAATTTCGGATGCTGATGCAGATTTTTTATTAATCAGGACTGCTAATGGCATATCTACAGAAAATGGCGTCATTCTCGTCTTATATTGTTGATCCCGTTCCTGAATTTTACTTCGTGTACTTGCAACCAATTGACCCTGTGGTAAAAAGTTATTGCAAACTTCTACAGCTTCTCCCAATAAACCACCTCCATTATCCCGTAAATCTAAAATCACGGCAGACAGACCGGGATTTTCAGTTTTAAGTTTATTCAAAGCATCCCGGATATTTTTACCCGCATTCTCGGTAAAAGTGCTCAAAACAACATAGGCCGTGAGACTATCTACCATACCGGAATATGGTACATTGGGAATATTGACCTCATCTCTTACCAGTACAACGCCAATTTTTTCATTGGAGCCAGGTCTCAAAAGGGTAAACTCAACTTCAGATTTTGGCATTCCCCGTACAATCTGAAACAAATCCTCACTTTCTTTGCCCTTGCCATCAAGTCCGTTGACCGCAATGACCTGATCACCTACTTTAATGCCGGCTCTAAAAGCAGGATAATCTTTATAGACTTCCGTAATCGTCACATAATCACCTATTTTTCTGGCACGGACTCCGATTCCATTGTATTTGCCTTCAAGATTGATACGCCAGTTTTCAATCTGAACTTCAGAAATATAATTTGTAAAGGGATCCAGTTGATGCAACATGGCATCAATCCCGGTTTTCATCAATTGAGCTGGATCGGTTTCATCTACATAATTGGCATTAATTTCTTTATAAACATTGGAAAAAATTTCAATGTTTTTGGCAATTTCGAAGGTCTTATTATAGTTAAAGGCGCCCAGGCTTAAGATAAAACAAGCTGAAAGACTGATGATTATGTATTTGGACTTCATGCTTAATGATTTAATTAAACGACAAAGGTAAATAACGCCATTTTGTTTGTTGGGAGTATTCAATAATCCGGCTCCTTACACAAACCGCTTACCTGGAGTTAACTCGGCAGATAGTAAATTCATCCTGAGCTATTTATATATAAAATATTAATTTATGTAAAATACAGATAAACAAGAAAATATAATTAAATAATGGAGATCTCGTTAAAAAAGTGATCTGCTTATCCGGAATAAACAGTTAGAAATCTTAAATCTAATCAGGACTTATTGGAGTGATGGTATTATTCTGATTCCATTATCTTTGGCCCTCATTTGTGCCATGCATTTTCAGTTATCTATATTGCGAAAATTAAAAGCCTGGTTTATCCGGCTTAAGTTGCATATCCTGATAGAACCCTTTTCCAGATTTTTACTGAATCTCCTGTACCTTTCCAAAATATCAAAATGGATACACAGCCAGCCAAAAATTCAGTTTAATGATTTTTATTCGTCCGACTGGAATTACAACAAGCGTTTTGGTTTATATGAATATATTTTTAAAGACCAGCTTCTGAATGAAGGGTTATTGTATCTGGAGTTTGGTGTAGCCGAAGGTCATTCATTTAAATGGTGGGTTAGCCATAATCAACATCCGGAAACGCGATTCCACGGCTTTGATACATTTGAGGGCTTACCGGAAGATTGGGGTGTATTTAAAGCCGGCGACATGAGTACCGGTTCCAAATTTCCCGATATTTCGGATGCCAGAGTCACTTTTCACAAGGGTCTTTTTCAGAAAACCTTACCCGGTTTTGTTAAAGCAACGAGTTGGCATCAGCGCAAAGTCATTCATATGGACGCCGATTTATATTCTTCGACTTTATATGTTCTCACCAGTCTGGCTCCATATCTCAATAGAGGTGATCTAATACTCTTTGACGAATTTACGGTACCAAGGCATGAGTTTTTGGCTTTTCGCAATTTTGCTGATAGCTATTACCTGGAATTCGAACTAATCGCAGCAGCCAATAATCATTTCTTTTCCGCTTTCAGATTAAAATAGACGGGTGTTTGGTTATTTGAAACAAAGCCAGCTTCTTTTTAATTTTACCCTAAAAGCGTCGTATGATTAAATTCAATCCAAAACTTGATGCGTATATCGCCAAATCCCAGGAATTTGCGATTCCGATTTTGGAATATCTAAGGGAGCAGATCCATAGTAATTGCCCGGATTGCGAAGAAACCATAAAATGGGGAATGCCACATTTTATGTACCTCGGAGACAATTTGTGTTTTATGGCTTCTTTCAAACATCACTGTGCTTTTGGTTTTTGGAAAGAAAAATTAATGTCTCAATCTCAAAAGCTGTTTCCTGGAAAAGAAAATGAAGCCATGGGTCATTTTGGAAAGATTACTTCACTCCAGGATTTACCCTCCAAAAAAGTTTTATCTGCCTGTATCAGGGAAGCCATGAAACTAAATGAAGATGGAATCAAACTGATTAAGTTAACAAAACGCATTGATCCGAAAGACATCGTCGTGCCCGCAGATTTTCAACAGGCGCTCAATAAAAAAACAAAAGCTAAAAAACATTTGATGCTTTCTCTGCCTCTCATAAAAAAGAATACATCGAATTTATTAATGAAGCAAAACGCGAAGAAACACGTCTTCGCCGGATTGAAAAAAGTATTCAATTGCTCTCTGAAGAAAAATCACTTAACCATAAATACGAAAAACGCCATTAACAAATTCTGCCTGCCGCAGAGAGTTACAATGAACATTGTGAACCTCATATCACCGAATCAGTGTAAAATCTCCGGCTTTAGTTTTATTGTGAAATGTAAGCTGATCGTCAAAACCAGAATATTTTATGGCATAAACATAAACGCCAGGCAACATTGGCTGATCCTGAAAACGGCCATTCCAACCTGCTTCCGGATCGTCTGTACTGTAAATCAATTCGCCCCAGCGATCGTAAATCTCAAGATGAAACGAAGTATAATGCCGGATTTCGGCTTTAAAAAAATCATTGATATTGTCTCCATTCGGTGAAAATGCATTGGGTACATACAAACTTACCGGACAGATATCGTCAATATAGATCGAGTCAAATCCCAAACACCCGGTTTCGTTTTCAATAGAAAGACTGTACAATCCTTCTTTTGTAACTTCATATTGGAAATTGCGCGAACCATCCTGCCATATAGGATTCAGATATGGAGCTGAATTTAAAATCAGATGTCCTTTTTCCAGGCATAAAAAAGTATCTCTTCCTAAATCTGGTACCGGGTTTTCAACGACCGCAATCTTGACTTGTTGAGGATAGGAAGCACAGCCATTCTGAATTCCAACAACTTCATAAATACCGGATTGTACAAATCGGATATTTTGAAGAAAGGGATCTTTATCTGTCGAAATAAAGTTATCCGGTCCTTTCCATATAAATTTGGAACCAGGTTTATCTGACGCATGTAAGAAAACCGTGCTGCCGGCGCAGACGCTTGTATCTCCAAAAGCCACAAGGTCTTTTCTGAGAATGACATTAAAGGGTTTTTCTATTGAGTCTGTTATATTCAAACATAAATTCGTAAATTTTAATTTTAAGGAATACATACCCAGTTGATTATAAATCTGAGTGTCTTTATGTTCTGTAGAACTTTGTCCATTTCCAAAATCCCAGACTACGGAATATCGGTCTTTCGGTAATCCGGAATCAAAAAATACAGTATCATTCAGGCAGGCACCTTCCGGCAGGGGCAAGTTATTGATTTTTGTAAAATTGGCTCCACCTCCATAAGCATAGGATTCAGCAAAGCCATATCCATAGGCTATTGCAATGACGCCACAACCTCCACCGATTAATGTATGTGGTCCATCCTGCACCTCTATCTGGGCATAAGCAAAGTCGTCATTGGGTCCAATCGATTGAAATGACGTATTATAAAAACCAAGTGGCCTGTTATCAAGTTGAAATGTCGCGGTGTCCTGAGTCTTCATGGTAACATTAAGGAAATTTTCTGTTATAATTTCGAAAGGGGAATTATAAATAGTTACTGTATCCCTGTATTGCTCGAGACTATTTAAAATAACCATCGATGGATCCCCCTGGCGATTATTGCCATTGCAGTCACCCCCAACTAAAAACTGAGCTACCAAAACAGCATGGGATGCTTTAACATACCGTGCCTTATTATCCAATCTGAGTTCCTTCCAATTGCCCCGGTTTAAACTAAAACGCTGATTCAAATTTTGTCCTTTGTCATATAGTTCAATCAGTGTATTGTCCACAGCGCTGATAATTCTGAATATATCGCTTGTCGTGTTTTTGGAAGGGACCATCACAAACTCGCGACCCCAGCTGTCAACCGGCGGCATTTGTTCTAATAAATTATCCCGGTTGCCGCAACCATTAGGAACCTGAACCCATCGATTGCCACCGAAAACAGAAACCGCTTTGTTGGATTTAATATAAGTACCTGTCAAGTCATCATTGATTGTAGCACCATGAACCTGATAAGTTTGTCCTCTGTTTAAGATAATATTTTTTGAACTACCCCGGGTCATACCTCTTCTGGTAGTGGCAGACGACATGAGACTGATTTCTGTATTATCTTCAATGCTAACAATGGCATATTCTGAAGGATACACCTCACCATTTGTAGTATATGGATTATAGCTCATTATATAATAGTCTTTGCCAATAGCAGTCACAGGTAATACCAGGCTGGCATCCGATCGCATTTGATTGTATTGATGAATATATACGGATGAAGGTCCGCTTGTTGTGACCTGTACAGCAGTCTCGTCGATTACTTCACTGGATAGCATTTCCGCTTCTGCCGGAATGGATATTATTTGGACTGTATTCGCTGCAACGGTAAAACTTTGACGCCATCCAATTGACGACATCTCTATAATACCGGTGATATCATATTTGCTGCTAATCATACAAACACGCTTATTTGCCCTATCGCGGTGTTCCAAAAAAGTAAACCAGAATTCCGTCCCTTCGTTAGATTGCCCCTTTAGGTCGTCGCTTACAAACAGTAAGAAGAGCAAACTGATGACAATAAATTTAATCCCGGTGTGATAATTTTGAGTTTCAAAAGACATTTCTAAATTTTTAAAAGCCTCATTTAGATACGTAAAGATGGACCAAATCGTGATGAGCTCTTTAATAAAATTATCAAATCATGTTGAAATCACATAAAACTTTGGATTTGATTTTTTTAAAACTTTAAAAATCAATACATTGCGTTATGATAATGAACAGTACCCGGACTAAAATCCAAGAAATTTAAGGATCCTGAATACCTTTACAAACTACATGTTCTACTTTATAGTACATCGGTTAATCACTGGATTTTTTCTGGTATTGATCCTTCTACTGATTTGCATCTGGATGGTCAGGATCATACCCGGGAGTTATAAAGATTTGCTCATGACCGAAGAGTATCAGCTGTCGGGTGAACTTTCTACGGATTTACAAAAACCTCCGTTGTTTTATTTTACGATTTTTCCAATAAAGAAACCGGATCAGGAACTCAATTCCATCTGGCCACAATTTGAATGGAATGGTACCTCTAATGAATTTCATCAGCATGTAAAATCGTATGCAGGATTTCATTTTGGAAAATCCTTGACAGATGGTGTCGCGGTACAGGAAAAAGTAATCAAAGCCTTACCCTGGTCATTGATCATTCAAATTCCGGCGATTTTTCTGATACTGATCAGTAGCATTTATTTTGCCTTTAAGAAGATTCAATATCCGGATTCCACTTTATTAAAAATAATTGACAAGATCCTTATCTGGATACACTCTACACCTGGTTTCTGGTTAGCCACCATCTTGCTTTTATTATTTGCAAATCCTGATTTTTTAGCCTGGTTTCCTTCAGGAATGCAAGGAGTTTCATCTTCAAATCCGTGGTTGTTATGGTTTACAAATCCGCAATATTTGATTTTGCCTTTACTGTGTCTTGTTTTACCCTCACTGGCTTATCTGGTTAGATTAATTAAAAACGGACTTGAAGAAAGCATCGGTAAATTATATTGGAAAAGAGCATTAAGCAGCGGGTTAAGTATCCATCAGGCTTTATACAAAGAAGCTTTGCCTCTGGCTCTTATACCTCTGATTGCCTGGTTGGCTGGAATTCTTCCGGCACTGATTTCAGGAGCCCTGATCATTGAATATATTTTTAGCATTCCGGGATTAGGACGTTTAATGTATTTGTCTATTTCGATGCGGGATTGGCCGGTCGTTCAATTCCTGTTTGTGCTGGCTTCTGTGTTGACTATTTTGGGATTTTTAATTTCAGATATTTTACTGCGCTATGCAGATCCGCGAATACAGGGAGATAAATGAATCTGTTCAAAACATATAAACGATGGTGGATTGATTACAAGCTGATTATGATTTCCTTGCATTTGATGCTGTGTTCTTTATTGGGCACTAATTTCATGCTTGGCATTAAACCTATCATCTGTAAGTATAAAGGGGAGTGGTTTTTTCCGAATTTGTACACACCCAGGGATCAACAAAATGTTTTTATTCAGGATTTAGTTGGATTGGCGAATTATGATTACCAAAAACTGTCTTATGATTTTGTCGTCTGGCCCGTACTTGCCCTTGATCCGAAAGCTCTTTCTCCGGGGAATGCCTGGCAATTGCCGGGTTCTAAAAATGAACAGGGCTCCCTGTATATTCTCGGGTCTTATGATCTTGGCAGAGATGTGTTTTCTTCATGTGTCTATGGATTACAGAAAAGTTTGTTCTTATCCATTTTAGCCATATTGATTTCCGGTATAGCCGGAATCATGTTAGGTTCAGTATTTAGTTTTCAGTCTCAACGATTCAGAAACTTTTCCATTATCGCTCTAGGATGTATTGTATTTAGTCTGATATCAGCCTTGTACGCTTTGGTATTAAACATATCTTACCCGGAAATAGGTTTAAAACAATCTTACCCACTGTATTTATTATCATGTCTTGGATTTATGGCAGCGTTTTATCTGAGCGATAAAAAACCATTAAAGAGCATAAGTCTGGATTTTATCAGCTTGCGATATATTGAATTGATGAAGTCCATTCCGGTTATTCTGATTTTGCTGATCCTGATTCAAATTTTCAGAAATCCGGATAGTTATACACTGGCCTGGATTATATCCATTGTATATATTCCTGTTATTGCAAAATATACCCGGGTCTTTACACTATCTGCTTCCAATGAATTATATATTGACGCTTTGATTGCATTAGGACAATCAGGTACCAGAATATATTTTAAACATCTAATCCCCAGAGTGTTTTCAGAAATAATTCCCATTCTGGCTTTTGGTGTTTCAAATATTATTCTGGCAGAAGCCAGTCTATCGTTTTTGGGACTTGGAATGGCACCAGATGAAATTAGCTTAGGTACCATAATGTATGCAGCCAGATCGTATCCGGAAGCCTGGTGGGTCATTGTTTTTCCTGGTTTGATTGTGTTTTGGTTGGTATCAAGTTTTAATTCTTTAGGAGAATTATGCTCTGACCGGAAACGAATCCGGGAATTACAAACTTAATTTCCGCTATTTACCCATTTTCTTCATGGTCTTTTTGTCAAATAATCCAGATTTTGCCTTGGATTTTGGCATACCTTTTTTATCAACTTTAACCTGAGCATCCTCTCCGGGGCAACCTGTTTTGCGATTACAAGCTGTGCCAACTGCAAAAAAAATGACGCAAATCACTAGAATTAGCTGAATTGAAATTTTTTTAAATCTATCCATTTTACAGGCATTTGAATGATGAATTGATACGGATAAGCTTATTTTACAGGCATTTAGACAATATTATTGGCTGTAATGCCGATCGTTAAAGCTTTACAAGTATAAATTAATTTTATATATGTATTGTATAATCAAAAAAACTAATATATATTTGTGGTGTAAATTTAACCATTAAAATTTGAAACATGAATAAAGCTGATTTGATCAATGCGATCGCTAAAGAAGCAGAAATTACAAAAGTACAGGCTGGAACAGCGCTGGATACAGTTCTTACTGCAATTGAAAAAAGTCTTAAAAAAGGAGAAAGCGTCATCTTAGTGGGATTTGGTACGTTTTCAACTTCTGAACGTAAGGCAAGAACCGGAAGAAATCCGGCTACCGGCAAACCAATTAAAATAGCTAAAAGAAGAGTAGCAAAATTTAAAGCTGGTAAAGGCCTTTCTGATGCAGTAAGAAAGTAATTCTGCACAGTTGCCAATATTCGTATTGGCTAAAAAATTTTAACCCGGAAGTCAATATTTCCGGGTTTTTTTTTGCCTTTCTTTGCTGTTCATGAATCCTGACGTATTTTAGTCTATCGATGAAATCAGGATTCACTAAAAATCTCAAAAATCTTCAGAAATTATATCTCGATTATAATGTCGATTCTGGAACTCAAAAAATCAGGCAAATCCAAATTTTACAAAAAAACAAATTTCCAGAAAACAAGCTATTGGAGATTTATCATTCCATTTTATTATTTATTTGTGCTCATCCTGATAATGTTCAGATATTAAAACTAGCCACATCAGAATTGAGCCGGATCAGCCGGTTTCTAAAAAATAAAAAGACGGGTCTGAAATCCAAATGGCAGAATACCGGCTTGCCCTATACAGAAATTCATAGTGAATTTTCTTTAGAACTGATAAAATGGATGTTAGATCAAAAAATTGTTTTGACATTAAATTCAATTACGGATAAAGATTCAGAATTTAAATCTTTCCTGTCCGTCAGTTTGCCAGATATCGAAAAAGAACTAAGCCACGTATGTGAATCCATGGATGATTTCACAACAGAATTAAATTTAAAGCAAAAAAATATACTTCCTTTTCTGATCTCTCAATTTGATCGCCTGAAAAACACACCCCAAATTCAGGATTATTTCTATAATAGTTTAGGCCTGCTGTATACCTTGAAAATAAATCATCCCGGAATCTCAAAATCATTTAACCACTTAAATCTGAAGAAATGGTTTTATCATGATCAGATACGTAAAAAGTTTGATTCCAGCGAGCTCATAAAACAAACATTGCCAAATGAAATAAAACTCAATTCTTTGCAACGGCAAGAATTGATCCGGGTTTGTAAATTAACATTAATCCTGTTACAAAGGGAAACAGAACCCGTGAGCTATATGGATGAAAAAAGTATCCGGTACTTTCAGCTCGATCGGGGTGTTTCTGTGGCCATATATACACCTGTTGCGGAGCGTCAATTGCCCATTGAATCTTATGTCGGCTATACATTATTTCGCAACGGATATCCGGCTGCCTATGGAGGAGCCTGGATATTGGGTCCCTGCGCTCTGTTTGGCATTAATATTTTTGACTGGTGCCGGGGAGGCGAATCAGGATATATGCTGTGTCAACTTTTACGTGTTTTCCATCAGTATTTTCAAGTGTCTCATTTTGAAGTTGAGCCTTACCAATATGGACTCAATAATCCTGAGGGAATCGAGACCGGAGCGTTTTGGTTTTATTATAAATTTGGTTTCAGACCTGTCAGTCAATCACTAAAAAAATTAGCGGATCTGGAAAATCGAAACATTAAATCGAAAATAAACTATCGCAGCAGTAAAAAAAATCTTAAAAAATTTACCGATAGCAATATCGAATTAAATCTTTCATTGACAAAAGTCCTGGCTATGTGGCAGGTCAGATCAAGAGTAAGTTTAATGATTGATAAAAAATATCAAGGGAATCGTGCAAAAGCAGAAATTGAATGTGTAGAGTATTTTATAAAAAATAGCAAAAAAAAAATAGAATTTTCTGTTCAGGAAAAACGCGTATTGGCTGATTTTGCTTTAATTACTACCGCTTTTCAACTTAAATCCAGGGGCTTGTATGATTTAATGCTTGAAATGATACAGCTCAAACCCAGGGATGTGTATAAGTATCAGAAACTGATGCATAAATTTTATAAGCTACTGGTCAATGCCTCAGCCAATAGCAAAAAATGGTATATTTGATTAGAAAAATCAAGGTATGAAACCAGTTCTTATTTTTATCGTATTGTATTCCTGTGCCTTGGTGAGTAGTTGTGGACAATCAGGGAATCAGGAATCCGTATTAAAATCAGGTGCCAAAAAGCAAGAGGCTAAAACGTCGCAAAATCATCGATTTTTAAAATTTAAAAAACATGAGATCTTCGATCGTGAAGGAGGTAATATGCTCGCTTTTACATGTTTGATTCCGGATGGCTGGACAGCATCAGACAAATTATATTGGGAAGTCAATGATGCAACCCAACCTATAAGATATCGCGGTACTTTTAAAAACGAGCAAAATGGGATGGCCATCTATTCTTATCCTGAGATCAGATCGTATTATAGCATGGGACCAACCGGTCAGGGAGGTTATCCGCCGCCTTCCGGTGTAATTGCAGGCTTGAAAGAGTTTATCCGGCAAGAACGGGGCATGTTTCAGTATTCAGTCATTGCCGAAAAATTAATTAGCAATAAAACCTATCCGGGGGCTTATGAAGGAGCCGGTTATAGAGAAGGATATTCTCAAAGCGGTATTGTGCGAATTTCGTATGCTGAAAATAACCAGACCATAGAAGAAGAGTTTTTTACTCAATTTGATGTTTCTACATTATCATCCCAGGGTTATGCCGCTATGATGCATACCCTATGGTCTGCCAGCAATCTGTTTAGCGTAAAAGCGCCTAAATCCAAACTGGAGGAATGCCGGAAAATTGCCATGACTGTAAAAGCCTCCAGCAGAGCAACTCTTCCTTTTTATAATAAATATCTGCAAGTGGTTAAGATGCTTTCAGAAGAAGTATATCGGCGAATCTATACGGCAGGCCAGATTTCTAAAATTTTCAGTCAGACAAGTGATCAAATATCAAAATCCATTACTGACAGTTACTGGCAAACACAGAAATCCTCTGATCGTATGTACAATCAGTACAGTGATTATACCCGGGGCATCAACCGGTACGAAGATGGATCGGGCCTTCCCCTGCATTTTCCTTCCGATTATAATGATGCCTGGGTAAATGACCGGGGAGACTACCTTTTGGGTGACTCCAGGACGTTTGATCCCAATACAACAATGACGGGCAACTGGAGACAACTGGAACGAAAATAGCCTGCAGTGTGATCACATAGAGTGATAGACATTTTTGCAAAGAATGACTCTAAGTAATTATGATTCATGAAAATCTGTCTGGTTTGGATGATTTTATTACAAGGACGTAAATTCTAGTAATTTGTTAATGATCTGGTAGAAAATTTTCGCGTAGTACTTTTGCACATCATCAAATTATAATCTGGTTTTAGCTTATCATGAGAACTACTCCGTATCAGGATACAAGTATGATTAGGGATTCATTAACATGCATAAATTTTTTGTCGTGTTATTATGTGGATCAATGCTCAAATCAACTGGACGATTTTTTATTTACTTCAGCTTTCTGAACTATGTCAACCGAACTCAATTTTTGGATATATTTTACGATTTTTGTTTTGATTATGTTGGCTTTGGACCTTGGCGTCTTTCATCGTAAATCACATGCCGTAACTTTTAAGGAATCTCTATCCTGGACATTTGTCTGGATATTATTGGCAATGATTTTTAATGTTATTGTCTATTTTTGGAAAGGGCCGGAAAAATCATTCGAATTTTTAACCGGTTACCTGATTGAATTATCATTAAGTGTTGACAATCTTTTTGTCTTCATATTGATTTTTGGCTATTTTAAAGTTCCACCTGAACAACAACACAAAGTTTTATTTTGGGGAATTTTAGGAGCACTGGTGATGCGGGTCATTTTTATTTTTGCCGGTGTTAGTCTGATTACTAAATTTCACTGGATCATCTATGTATTTGGAGCATTTATCGTTTATTCAGGATTTAAAATGTTATTTCAAAAAGAAACACCTATTGAACCTGAAAAAAATCCGGCAGTCAAACTAATCCGTAAATTTATTCCGATAACCAAATCCTTTAGAGGAGATAAATTTTTTGTAAAGCGGGGTAATTTGATCGCCGCCACGCCCTTGTTTTTGGTTTTGGTTTTGGTCGAAATTACGGATCTCATCTTTGCGGTCGATTCAATTCCGGCTATCTTGGCGATAACAACTGATACTTTTATTGTTTATACCTCCAATGTTTTTGCCATATTGGGTTTGAGATCGCTTTATTTCTCATTAGCCGGAATGATTAGCTTATTCCGGTTTTTGCATATCGGACTTGCATCTATTTTAATTTTTATTGGATTCAAAATGCTCTTGTCTGATTTTTATAAAATTCCAATCGAAATAGCGTTGATTACAGTGTTATGTTTGTTATTAATCAGTATTATTGCATCCTTGACCATAAAGCCATCTAAAAAACATCATTAAGTACATCAGTAATAATTAACCAACTTTTCATCAGGGATCAAAAATAAATTAGCATTCAATTTCTTCGCGACTAAATCATTTTAATTATGAGTAATAAAATTGAAACCACTTTTGAAAAAATTATTTTTGCCAGCCGATGGCTACAAGCTCCACTTTATGCAGGCTTGATAGTTGGTGGTATTTTGTATGCTTATAAATTTATTATTGAATTGATTCATCTTGTTACCGAAATCAATCAAATAACAGAAACGGTATTAATGCTTGGGGTATTAACTCTGGTTGATATTACAATGGTTGCCAATCTATTGATTATGGTCATCATTGGCGGATATTCCACATTCGTCAGCCGGATGGATATCGACAAACACGAAGACAAACCGGAATGGTTACAAAAAGTCGATGCCGGTACTTTAAAAGTAAAGCTGGCAGGATCTCTGGTGGGTGTATCTGGTATTCACCTTCTTCAAACATTCATTAATATGAAAAATCACGATATCGAACACGTGAAATGGCAGGTAATCATACATATCGTGTTTTTGATCTCCTCCATAATGCTTGCTTATACTGAGAAAATTTTGCATTCAAAACATTGAATTCATTTGACTGAATATAAATTTACTCAGACCACATTGTGTTTTTCAATTTAAAATTAATTATACCTCATTATTGGTTAATTAAAATTTTTCCTTTTGCTATCAAATTATTTTCAGCGACTACTTTGATAATATATAATCCGGAGGATAAATTTTTAGTCTCAAATATTAATTCATTCTCAATATTTTCTTGCTCAAATATTACATTACCTATAATATTATAAATCAACCATTTTTTTCTAAAACCTTGAAATTCATTTGGCAAAGTAACCAATGTCTTTTTGTAAACTGGATTAGGATTAGCTTGTATTGTAAATAAGTTATTGGAAATATGGTTCGTTTTTGTAGTTGATTTTATGCTTTTAAATAGTTTAGAATCAGGTGTATAATAGTATAAATATCCATTTTCTCCTAAAGTAAAACGATTGGGTTTGTTCCATTCAAAATTCAAACCATCAAACGAGATATATTCATAATCTGTAGATCCAAGGTGTTTTATCTTAATGCTATCTGAGTTTCGGTTTAAATAATATTTAGTATCATCATCGGATACCAAAAATGGTCTAGAATAGGATGTATCCTCCAACGTCCTTGTCTTACCAAAATCTGCGCTAGAAATTAAATGATATGATGTGCCTGAATCTTCAAGCCAATAAATGATATTTTTTTTAGAAATATTTGTAATTTCAAGTAAACTATTTTTTGATTTAAAATAAGGCCAGGTAAGGCCATAATCCAAAGAATAAAAAATTGTGTCTCTCGAACTATAATAAATTATATCATTTGCGGAACACTTTAGACGATCATTGGATACAATAAATTTAGTAGGATAAACTTTCCAGCTAAGAGCCTTATCTTCAGAAACATACATTGCTTTCCCATCATATAAGAAGATTTTTCCGGATTTGGATATAAATCCGTCTTTGTATTCAATCCAGTTAAATGGATAATCCCTGACAGTATAACTCAAGTCCTCAACATTAAAAATGAGAACTTCAGAGCCTTCTAAATCATAATAGTTGCCTTTCCAATCAAAAAGTGATTCTTTGAATGTATAAAACATTAAATCCGGAGTTATCGAAATGTTCCAATTTAAACCATTATCTTTTGAAACATGCAAGTAATCACTTTGATCTGTAGTACATAAAATTTTATTTTCTTCATAACAAATGATTTGATGTATTCTTGATCTTGATACTGGAATTATAAATGGATTTTGTGCCTTTGTTTTATCAATAAAAAACGTATATAATGAATCTTCTGCCTTATAAACCATTGAATAATCATCATTTATTTTGCCGTGGATTAATTCTAATGATAATGAATAATAAAAAGGATCTTTATGCCAGTTAAGACCACCATCATAGGAAATATAAGTATTATATCCAAAATACAGGAGATTGCCATTAGGCATTTTTAAAATTTTTCCATTATAAAATATTCCTGCAAATCCCGGTATCACAATTTTAACCCAACTTACTCCGAAATTTTTTGAAATATAAATACCGGTAGAGCTTAAGCTAATTAAATTTCCAGAATTCCTTTCATAAATCAGTTGCTGCGAGTTGGGTACAACCATGTTTAGCATCTTAAATTGAGAACCATCATCTTCAAAGGAAAAGCTTGCATTATTCCTGGAGTCAAGAATTACAAAATTATTTCCGTTGCCTTGGCAATCAAATGATAATTTTGGAGCATCCCAATCCATTATTTTGTTAAAGTTAAGCCCTTGGTCATAAGAAATGTAAAAGGCTTTGGAATTTCCAGCATAAATGATCCCAGTGGGTCCAATGACATAATCAGTAAGATTAATTGAATCGTTTTTAAGGTTCCAGTATCTTCTATTTGAATCGAATTGATAGAATCTTGATTTATAACTAAGAAAGATAGTACCGTCATCGGATTCAACAAATTTATTACGGTTGTTCGACCATATAAAACTATTGTCATAAACAATACCCGCAGTGGCATCTGTCCATGTTGTGGCCTGATCAGTAGAAGTAAAAATTTCTCCGGAAGATGTCAAAGCGAAAATCATTCCCGATTCACGGGTAATAATCGAGTGCGAGATACCAATACTAAGTGGTCCATCTAACTCTACCCAGGATTGTGAATTAAGCTTAAAAAAATATAAGGTTAAGATCACTAATACATGGAAACTACGTTTCATAAAATTAGGATTAAGGATAAAATGTGTTGAATATCATATTAAAGATATGAAAGGGAGACCTGTCAAATTAAACTTTAACTAAAAAATGGAATTCTTACGTTATTGTATCATTAAATTAAGTCAATATTTTTTCCACTGCCTCCTCCCCACTATTAATCGCTCCTTCCATAAATCCCTGCCATTCTGCCAAATGTTCTCCTGCAAAATAAGTATTCATAAATGGTTTTTGCAGCACAGGCATGGTCCCAAACCATTGTGACTTCCCATAAAAAGCATAAGCTCCTTTTGAAAAAGCATCCACACCCCAATAGTACATCAGACTTTCAGAAACATATTTTTTTACATCGCCAAATGCAGGTTTTAAAGCATCCAGAATAATGGCTTCCCGTTGTTTCTGACTCACAGAAGCAAGAACATCGGCTTTTTCTCCAATGGCATAAGAAATTAAGACACCTGATTTACCTTCCTGATTTTTGGTGCCATGATAAAAATAATGTGCTGGCGTATCGGTAATCATATCAAAATTTTCTTCTTTCCAGAATTTCTCAGAGAACACAATCGGAAATTTTCCAATACGGGCATATTGTAAAGAATTAATGGCTTCAATTTGTATTGCAGGCAATTGAGGTGTCCATTGTATTTTTTGTAAAGCGTATAATGGAGTGGTGCAAATCAATTTTTCAGCTGTGAATGTTTGACCATTTTCACAGCTTATTCTGACTCCGGTTTTTTGGTCCTGATGAATTTGTAATACTTTGTGATTTAGTAAAATAAACTCACGTCCTGTTGCATCAGCCAGACGTTCTGCCAATAATCCATTTCCACCTTTTATTTTTAAATCCATTTCATTCATTTCACTGCTTTCTGCATATTCCGCGAAGGCAGCATAAGCCGAGATATGTCGAATGCTTTCTCCAAAATCAGTACTGTCAATTAATTCACGCAGCAATAAATCGCGATCGGAAAAACCTTTGTTTGACAGATACCGCCACCAATCCTGCTTGTCCAGCTTTTTCTTTTTTTCTTCTGGAAGTTTTTCCCAAATCTCTTTTTTGCTTTTCCAGAATTGTTCTAACTCAGGGCTTAGTTGCCATTTACCGGCAGGATGGTATTCTCCCTGAAAGCTAAGATGCGTTTCAAACTGATTGTTCACCAGTTCAAGATTAAATTCTTTGCATAATCCGATTAATCGTTCGTGGGATTCACCAACCCATTCTGCACCAAATTCAATAACCGATTTTTCAGATGATTTCGGTTTATAGGAAAAAACACGGCCGCCAACCCGGTTTCGGGCTTCCAGTATGGTAAAACGGATACCTTGTTTTTTAAGAGCATATGCTGCGGCTAATCCGGCAAATCCAGCACCTATAATAATTACTGACCTTGGTTTGCGGCCTTTCTTAAGGGGTTGGGCAAAGGCGGAGGGGGCTGCTATCGCTAAACCTCCCAAAACACTGGATTTTAGGAGAAACTCTCTTCGTTTCATGATGATCAGAATATTTAATTGGTAAAATTAGTTTTATTCTATCTTTTAATTCAGGTAGATTATTATTGGGTATAGTCAAATTTTATAGATTCTTATTTGACAAATTCGCTGTAAATTAAGCTTTTGCATTAAATTTGTCAGTCTTACCCAAATTTGCATTGATATGAAAACTGAGTTTTTGACACCGGATTTATTTCAACAACCCACCGTTAAGCAGGCCAGTATTAATGGCGAGCTATACGATTTTACTCCTGGTGAAACCATTCTTAGTTTTGTCAGACGCCATTTTGAATATAATTTCGTTCCAACACTTTGTGATGCACCCAACCTGGAAGCCTTTGGTTCTTGCCGGGTTTGCAGTGTGGAAGTATCCAGGCCAGGAAATGGCGGTATTCGCACGGTGGCAGCCTGTCATACTCCGGTTGAAGAAGGAATGATCATCGCTACTGAATCTGAATCCATTCAAAAACTCAGAAAAAATATCATCGAACTGGTGCTTACGGATCATCCACTTGATTGTCTTACCTGCGAAGTGAATGGTAATTGTGAACTTCAAGACGTGGCCGCCCGTGTCGGCATCCGCAAAGTCCGTTATCCTGAAGGAAAAAATCATCTGGACAGACCTAAGGATCTCAGTCATCCGTATATGACTTCCGACTTGTCAAAATGTATTATGTGCTACCGGTGTGTCAGAGCCTGCGATGAAGTGCAGGGTCAGCTCGTACTTTCTGTAACCGGACGGGGCTTTGACAGTAAAATTGTTAAAGGCATGGATCAGTCGTTTATGGAATCTGATTGTGTGTCTTGCGGAGCTTGTGCACAGGCTTGTCCTACTTCAGCCATTTCTGATGTGTTTCAATCAAAAGCACTCGTGGGTCAAGATAAAATCCGCACGGTTTGTACCTACTGTGGTGTTGGTTGCAATCTGGAAGTCAGTGTAAAATCTGGTAAGATACTAAGCATTCAGGCACCTTACGATGCTGAAGTTAACCAGGGCCATACTTGTCTGAAAGGTCGATATGCATTCCGGTTTTATAATCATCCTGAAAGACTTCAATTTCCGATGATACGTAAAAACGGAGAGCTGGAACGTGTTAGTTGGGACGAAGCATATGATTATATCGCTGCAAAACTTACAGAAATTAAAGCCAAATATGGTCCGGATGCAATAGGTGGGATTTCTAGTGCCCGTTGCACAAATGAAGAAAATTACCTGATGCAAAAATTTATTCGTGCGGTTATTGGTACTAATAATATTGACGGATGTGCCCGGGTATGTCATTCTCCCACGGCCCTGGGTCTTCAAAGAACCTTTGGTACCGGAGCAGCAACCAATTCCATCGAGGACTTAAAATATACCAATTGCATCATGATTATCGGCGCAAATCCAACCGATGGTCATCCGGTTACAGGGGCTAAATTGCGGCAGTTTGCCATGAAAGGCAAGACAACGATTGTTTTAGATCCTCGCCGAACAGAAATAGTCAAATATGCTACCCATCATCTGCAATTGAGACCTGGAACGAATGTCGCAGTGCTTAATATGATGTTGTATTACATCATCAAAGAGGGATTGGTAGATAAAGAATTTATCGATACCCGCACGGAAGGGTATCAGGATTTTGAAACAAACATACTCAATCTGAATATTGACAAATTAGAAGAAATCTCAGGAGTACCCCGCGAACAAGCGAAAGCTGCTGCGATTGCTTATGCAACAGCCGGCAATGCTATGTCTTTTCATGGATTGGGAGTTACAGAACATTATCAGGGAACCTATTCCGTTATGCTGATTGCAGATTTGGCCATGATCACCGGAAATATCGGAAAACGAGGATGCGGTGTAAATCCACTCAGAGGACAAAATAATGTGCAGGGTATGGCTGATATGGGTGTTCAACCCTATCAGGGAGCTGGTTATCTCGATGTGATGATTCCGGAAAATCAGGACAAATACACAAAATTTTACGGCGTTGAAATGACCAAAACAGCCGGACTGAAAATGCCTGAAATGTACAATGCTGCCATTGCCGGACAGTTTAAAGCGATGTGGGTTATGGGTGAAGATATGGTTCAGTCAGATCCTAACACTAATAAAGTGATTAAAGCCATGGAAGCACTGGATTTGCTTGTAGTCCAGGAATTATTTATGACGGAAACCGCCAAATATGCCCATGTTGTCCTCCCGGGAGCTTCGTTCCTTGAAAAAGACGGCACATTTACTAATGGCGAAAGACGCATTCAGCGGGTGCTTCAAGTGGTTAAACCCATCGGAGAGGCAAAATCAGATGGTCAGATCGTGGTTGATATCATGAATAAAATGGGCTACAAACAAGCGGATTATGATGCCAAATCCTTGTTGGAAGAGATTTCCCAGATCGTACCTTTCTTTGCAGGTGTTAAATGGGATGAGTTGGGTAATTCAGGTAAACAATGGCCGGTGTTAAAAGATGGTAGCGATACAAAAGTCCTGCATATGGATACGTTTAAACGCGGTAAAGGAAAATTTGTATTTAAAGATTTTGTTGAAACGCCTGAAATTACCGATTATTCAACTGAGTATCCTTATATCCTAACGACAAACCGGGTTCTGGAACATTACAATGCCGGTACTATGACACGTCGTACTGGTAATGCAGTTATCATTGATGAGGATATATTGATGATTAATGCCGAAGATGCAGCTAAATATGACATCCTGGATGGTGATATGGTATTCCTGGAATCTCCACGAGGTCATGTTGAAATCAAAGCAGCTATTACCGATGAAGTAAAACCGGGAATATTAAGTACCACATTCCACTTTCCGGAATTACAGCTCAATCTTGTTACTTCCGATGTAAGTGATGAAATTGCCATGTGTCCGGAGTATAAAGTAGTCAGTGTCAGAATACGCAAAGCGGAACTTGTATAAATATGGAAAGTTTCATACTGTTTCAATTACAATGTACTTATACGAACATGTAGGATAACCCATGAGTTGTTATCCTGGAGCTCTGACTGATTAGTTATATTTTTTTTTGTAAAAAAATATTCAATCTCATAAAGGGCATTATTCCATTGTGAAAATAAAATTCTCAAAAGTTTAACGATGCAAGTTGAAAAGTCTATTTAACACGGTTTATTTTTGCGGAATTATTCACAAACCTTCACACATGGAGCTTATCAAATCGGGACTTTGGTTATCTGTTGAGTCGCTTGAAACGGTTCCTGTAAGTGAATTGGTGATACGTTCAGGCAGATTCAGTCTCGATCTAAATTATTTTTTAAATGCCTCAGAATGTTTGGCATTTCCTGATGTAGATGAATCAGTGTTGATACATTTAAAATTAGAAAACAGTTATTTTCAAAACCTCAACAACGAATTTCCATTCCTTGATATTCCGTCACATTCACAATCCATCTGTTGTAATACGCAATTTATTTTATTGGATATGATGCGTTCTCAGTTGACGGGTATCTATCGCAAAATGTTTTTGGAGAGTAAATGCCTGGATTTGATTTTGAGAGCCTATACCTTACATACAGGGCAAAATAACAACTGCGAAAATTGTGGGTTTTTAAAATTTGATTATAACAAAGATAAAATTCAAAAAGCAAGAAGTATTTTATTGTATCAGTTAAATAATCCTCCGACTATTCCCGAGTTAGCGAAGAATTTGGGCATTAATCAATGTTATCTCAAAAAAGGATTTAAAGAAATGTATGGCACAACAATTTATGATTTTGTGCAACAACAAAGGATGGAATTGGCAAAAGGATTGATACAAAATTCACAATATGCAATTGCAGAAATTTCAGAATCTCTTGGATTTTCGTCTGCGAGCAGCTTTTCGAAAGCATTTAAAAAAATTCACGGCATAAACCCCGGTGAAATGCGCCAAAGCATCCAGCCATAATCTCATTTATACAGTATATTCATTTATTGAAAACTTTTTGTGAAACACCATCATATCAAAAAAAACTAGTCACAAGGTCACAAGGTCACGATTGAAGAACACAATGGTTTGTAATGAACTGTTGTGGCTTCGTGGTCAGAATTAAACTCATCAATGATACAATTGATTGATTTCCGTTTGTCAGAAAGTATTTTGGTATAGACTCTGTGAATGTGTTTATGTATTTATTGCGGGAGGTATTTACTAAAATTCCGTTTTACACTATAAGAATTTCCTTTTTGACAATCGTTGCTGATATCCGGAGATTTAACTTTGCCCAAAATTTTAAATATGTTTGTAGCAATTAACTATATCCGTTGTAATGAAGATTACAAAGCCCGGTTTGAAGAATTATTTGGTAGCCGTGCTAAAGCCATTGATCTGATGCCTGGATTTCACCATATGGAAGTATTAAAACCACAGGATGGAGAGGGTGACTATCTGATAGTAAGTCATTGGGATTCTGAAGAACAATTTAAATCCTGGACCAAATCACCCGCCTTTTTAGAAGGTCATAAACGGGGTTTTGAAGATATTGCAAAAGCCCGTCAGGAAGGCCGCGAAGTGCCAATGAGCAGTACTTTCAAAACGTATAAAATTATAGCAAGATAAATGGAAAATAAATTACAAACCTGGATTAAAAAATTGGGATTTACTGCTTTTTTATTCTTTTTATTTAAAGGAATAATTTGGTTGCTGATTTTTTGGGGACTATTTAGTTGAGAAAAAAAATATCATTCGGTTCAGAATTTATTTATTTACGATTTCCTTGATACTGATCGAACAACCTCCACCCGGGGCTAGTTTAATTTTTAGTTTGTCGTTCTTTTTAATTTTTTGCGATACAAGCTGATATTGCATTGGATTGTTTTTCCAGTCGGCAAATTCGCCATCTTTGTATATAATAGCTTCATATTTTTTATCCGAATCTAAAAAATCAAAACTAAGATTTAATACCCTTGCCTGTTCATCAGTAATGGCGCCAACATACCAATTGTTCTTATTTTTTTCTTTTCTGGCTATGTATAAATAGTCCCCGATCTCTGCATCAAGAATAATCGTGGAGTCCCAATCTGTTGGTACATCTTTGATAAATTGAAAAGCATCCGGATGTTTCTGATAATTTTCAATGAGATCAGCGGCCATTTGTAATGGACTGTACATGGTAACATACAGCGCTAATTGTTTGCATAATGTCGTATGTACTTGTTCTGTCTTTGCAGAATCATATACATTCATTTTAATTTGAAAAATGCCAGGTGTATAATCCATAGGACCTCCCAACAACCGCGTAAAAGGTAATATCGTCTCATGTTCTGGTGGATTGCCAATACTCCAGGCATTAAATTCATTTCCCCTTGCAGCTTCACAGGCCATCCAGTTTGGGTAGGTTTTATGTAAGCCGGTAGGCCTAACGGGTTCATGTGCATTTAAGATGATTTGATTTTCTAAACATTTTTCGGCAACCCTTTGATAATGATTGATCATCCATTGGCCATCGTGATGTTCGCCCCTTGGAATAATCCTTCCGACATAACCTGATTTAATTCCTGCGTAGTTATATTTTTTTAAAAATTTAAAAGCATCGTCCAATTGTTTTTCATAGTCCGTAACTGCCGATGAAGTTTCATGATGCATAATCAGTTGGACATTTTTGTGTTTTGCATATTCACTTATTTTTTGAACATCAAAATCTGGATAAGGCCTGGAAAAATTAAAAACGCGTTCTTTCCAGAAGCCATACCAATTTTCCCAACCTACATTCCAGCCTTCTACCAAGAGATATGGAAATCCATGAATTGAAGCAAAATCAATATATCGCAAAACATTTTCGGTATTGGCGCCATGACGTCCCGACGGGCTTAATTTTTCATAAGGTATATCACTGCCACGCAAACCACTATAATCCCAGGAGCTTTTACCAATATGCATTGCCCACCAAATGCCCAGAAATTTACCGGGTTTAATAAACGAAGTATTTTCAGTTTTTGGAAATTCGTTTAAGTTGAGAATAATTCTGTTTGTTAATAAATCTCCGGCCTTTCTTCCTAAAAGTATGACTCTCCAGGGCGTTTTATCACCTCCATTCAAATAGGCTTTATTTCCAATACAATCCGGAACCAGGTGTGTGGTTAATAAATATTGAGATGGGAATACCTGCAGATTCATCGCAGGATAATTTATTAAAGCGGCTTCATGAATGGAAACGTAAAATCCTTCAACAGTTTTCAGGGTAAATGGAGTTTGTACACAACTATCATTTACCGGCCAACTGAAATCGATACCCTGTGCCTTCTGAACTTTTAGTGCATTAATTTCAGAAATAGAGGATTTGGTATAGATATATTCATTGGTATCATAATCACCGGGTATCCAGTAACATGTATGATTTCCTGATAAAGGAAAACTTGTCAATTCATCTGTAATAATAAAATTATAAAGTTGATTTTGTTGAGGAAAGTGATATCTGAATCCAAGACCATCATTATACAATCTGAATTCAATGACAAATTCGCGGTCATTCGCTTTTAATTGAGTAAGGGTGATAATCATACTACGATACTGATTTCTAATGACGGATTCTTCACCCCAGACTGGCTTCCAATGTGTGTCAATCGTTGCCGTATCAATTTTTTTAATTTGAAAGCCATCTTCAAGTGAAATGCCATTTTGCAATCTGATACCCAATAATCCTTTTTTAATAATGGATTTATTATCCATGTTTAAGGAATAAAAAGGAATACCTTCCCGGGACAATTGAAAGTTTGCCTGAATTTTATTATCCGGTGAAAAAAGATTAAAAAAGATATTGGCGGATAGAATATATATGGAAAATAAAATAAAAACCGAAGTCAAAAAAAATTTCATAGAAACCATTTGTATTTTAAAAGAGGCACAAAAATAGACTAAAGACCTGATTAAATTCATGTATGATGGGCTTTTATGATATTTTTAATATTTATAAAAAATGAATGCAATGAATTTCTAATTTTGTTAATTTAATTTGTGATGTATTAATTCAGAAAGTTATGAGAAAAATAATACTGGGCCTTGCCGTCAGCCTGGATGGTTTTATTGAAGGGCCAAATGGTGAGTTTGACTGGTGTTTTACGGATCAGGATTATGGAATGACTGATTTTTTTCAAGGTATTGATACGGTTTTTATTGGCCGTAAGAGCTATGAATTAATGATTTCAATGCCACCAAATGATTTTGGAATGCCAAAATTTACGGAATATGTTTTCAGCAATTCACTCCACAAAGTAGAAGGAGACCGTAAGTTAATTTCTGGGGATATTTTAAATCAGGTAAATCGCATTAAAGCCACTCCGGGAAAAGATATCTGGCTTTTTGGAGGGGCTGGTTTGTTGGAAAGCTTCTTACAATGGCAATTGATCGATGAATTATGGCTTTCTGTACATCCTGTTTTATTGGGTAAAGGAACATTATTGTTTAAACAACGCGATCATCGGATTTCGCTCCGGTTAATGGAATCCAAAGCTTATGACTCCGGGCTGGTTTCATTAAAGTATGAAATGAAGTAGTATCTTTTTTTTAATATGGAATTGATCATTTCCAGTTGATAAATGTTTATTGCTGTAATTTGAATGAACAAATGAATAAATCAGATATCTGGATTGGAGATTATGTATTGATACGGTCACAGAATTTAAGGGGTCGATTTGAGGGTATGGAAAATTCTGAACTAGCCAAAATAAATATTTCTGGAAATCTGGTTATGACACCCGTATCGGATCTGGAGTGGTGCGAAGATCCAATAGAGGAAGTGAATGTTATTTTGATAGACAATGAGGATGATCGCAGTACCAGGCCAATAAAACCGAAGATGCTTATAGGCGATGTCATTGATTTGCATTATGAAAAGCTCGCACCCGAACGTCAAAATAATCCTCATCCTCATATTATTGTATTTCAACTGGAAAAATGTAAAGAATTTATCGAAACCGCTCTTCAAAAGAAATTTACATTTATCAGAATTATTCACGGACGAGGGCAGGGAAAACTAAAAGCTGCGGTAGAGGAATTGTTAAAAAATTATAACGAAATAAGTATAGTTTCTTCGACACCTGATCAAGGGGCCCTGGAGATTTGGTTAAAATAATAAAAGTATGCTGAAGAAGAATATGTCGGGAAAATTCATCTGTATGTGCGGATTTATCGCGTTTTTTTTGAGTTGTAAAAACAGATCGTTTGAAGAAAGTTCGCCTACAATAGGTAATATTAAAATTGTCTGTGACATTCAATTAAAGGAAATAATACTGCAGGAAGAAGATATCTTCGAGAGACATTATAAATATGCAGATGTCGATATCAGCTATTATAATGAATCGACAGTGCTAAAATTATTACTTAATGACAGTGCCCGATTGGGTATACTTTGCAGGGCTCTCACTGATCAGGAGATTACATTTTTTAACTCAAGGCAGGTGAATCCACGAATGTATCCATTTGCTAAAGGAGCACTGGCTCTTCTTGCCAATAAAGAATCAGCCGATACATCGATACAATATGAAGATTTTATAAACTTGTGCAAAGGCATTAAAAAAGGCAATTCAACATTCCAAAGCTTAATCATTGAAGATGTAAAATCAGGTATCGCGCAATATTTACTGGATAAAGCACAAATCCAAAATTATCCGCAAAACGTATATTCTTTAGAAAATAAAGACGCCATCTTTAATTATTTAAAATTAAACAAACAAGCAATTGCTGTAGTGGATTGGTCTGATTTTGCAGATTCAGATAACACGGAGCAACAGGAAAAACTCCGGGATTTAAAAATTTTATCAATAAGCAGACCAAAAGATTCGGTTCAAATGGGTTTTATTTATCCAAATCAATATCAGTTACAGGACGATATTTATCCATTAACCCGCACGTATCATGTGATAAGCATTACCGGAAAAAGCGATCTGGGACTTGGATTTGCCTCTTTTATAGCGGGGGATGTCGGTCAAAAAGTATTGCTAAAGGCTGGATTATTACCTCTATTTCAAACAGAACGTTGGTTGGAAATACAGAATAAAGACTACAGGATCGTTGAATAACTACCATTTTTAATTATTTATTAACTATATCCGGCTGACTTCAGGTGTTTTATTTTAGTCAAATGTTTGATGTAATTTGTAATTTCTGACAATACAAAAAAATCCGTTACCAATGAAAAACCTTATTTTTGCCGACATTTTCAATGAAATCAAGGTATATATGAAACATTTCATTTATTCTGCACTGATAATCTTTGGATTTACACATATAGCTAAATCTCAAACCCTTCAGGAAGGAATCACGCATCTGGAAAACGAAAACTATAATTCTGCTCTGACGACCTTTAATAAACTGGCTAAGAGTGATCCTAAAGGATTTATTTATCATTATTATCTGGGGGAGGTTTATTATGCTCTCGAGAATTATCCGGAAGCGAGAAAAGCTTATTCCAAAGGGCTGGATATAAGTTCTAAATGTGATCAATGTCATATCGGAATGGGAAAAATGGATATTGATGAATCAAAAATGGGTGAAGCCAAAAAACATTTTGAAACGGCCCTGAAAGGCAATTCAAAAAATGCTCAAATCCAGGCCATGGTTGGAATGGCTTATCTCTATTCTAAAAAACCAATGCCGGAACAGGCCTTACAATATTTACTAAAAGCCCGCGATCTGGAGCCAAAGCAGGCCAAATACTGGATCTATCTGGGCGATGCCTATCAGGCGAAAGGTGATCTCGGAAATGCTATGACATCTTATGAAACTGCTGTTGAAAAAGATAAAAATGATCCGGAAACATATGTAAAAATGGCCAGAATCTGGTCAGCTGGAAAGCAAGTTCCCCTGGCAATCGAAAAGCTGGAAAAAGCTATCCAGTTAAAATCAGATTATGCCATTGCCTATAAAGACTTATATGAATTATATATCCGGGCTGGTAAATATGATAAAGTCGTACCTATTCTGGAAAAATATGTCAGTCTGATAGGAACCGATGTCGATGCCAGAGTACGTTTTATCAAATTTCTGTGTTATCAGGCAAAAGATTATGCAAAAGCTATTGAAGAAGGTACAAAATTAATCAAACAACATCCCGAGCAATACACGCTGCATCGCTGGCTGGCCTGGTCAAATTTTGAATTTGGTAAATATGCTACTTCTTTAGATGATAGTTATCGCTTATTTAACGAAGCAAAGAAAGATACAGCAGGCAGACCGCTATATCCATCCGATTATGAGTTTGCAGCGAAAGCAGCTGCCAAATTGAATAAAATGGATACATCCGAACTGTTTTATAAAAAAATCATGGAATTGCAACCCGATCGAATTGTTGAAATCAGTAGTACTTTGGCAAAATCCTATTACGATGCACGCAATTATGAAAAAGCGATTGAATGGTATCTTGCAAAAGAAACCCGTGCGGAACTCAGTGTATCTGAATTGTTTTATCTGGGACTGGCCCAAAAGAATTTAGGTAGATTGCTAAGAGCCGATTCTACTTTTGCCAAAATGCTGAGCATTTCGCCAAAATACGAATGGGGTTGGTATACCAGAGCTCAAATAAATAATGAATTGGATACTTCTTCCACTCAGAAATTATTCTTAGCGCATCCTCATTATGAAAAATTTATAGAACTCGCTTCTGCAGATCCTGTAAAAAATAAAGCCAGACTGATCGAAGGATATCTCTATATGATTTATTATAGCGCACAAAAGGATGATCTTGAAATGGCCAGGTCTTATTGTAACCTTGTATTAAATCTCGAACCGGAACATAAAACAGCTACAGAATATCTCAAGCTGCTAAATGGTCGAAAAGGAAAGTAAATACTATTTATCCGTCCGTTTAAGAGGAAGTTCAATATGTTTTTTGAAGATAAGCATTATACCTCAATGAGGTATAACTATTTCACTTCAAATCTAAACATGGGTTTTCCTTCCAAAGTTGATTCCAGGGTATCGCCAATTTTTACTGGTGAAACACCTGACGGAGTTCCTGTAAAGAGTAAATCGCCTTTGTTGAGCTTAAAATAAATGGAGATATAAGCTATGATTTGCTGTATGGGAAATATCATGTCTTTACTGTTTCCGCTTTGTACTAGTTGACCATTTTTCGTAAGATTAAATTGAAGCTGTTCCAAATTTAAATTTTCGACAGCCAACCAATCGCCAACAACGGCAGAATGATCAAATGCTTTGCTGATTTCCCAGGGTAATCCTTTTTCTTTACATTTTTGTTGTAAATCACGGGCTGTAAAATCAATACCGGTAGTTACATGACTGATATAATCCAAAGCATGTTTTGCCTGAATCGAACGTCCTTTTTTACATACTTTAAATACCAGTTCCAATTCGTGATGCAGATCATTGGTAAAGTTGGGATAATAAAATGGCTTATTATCTTTTAGTAAAGCTGTAGCAGGTTTCATGAATACCACGGGTTCAACAGGCACTGGATTGTTAAGTTCTTTCGCGTGATCAATATAATTTCTTCCTATACAAAAAATTGTCATAAATTATTTATCAGTGTACAATTGCAATAAAAATTTATTTAAGTTTATGAATCCTTTCTTATTTGTTTAAGCGATTCCCGCAATACTTCTTACTTCATCTATTGTTTTTCTGGCACGTTCCCGGATCTGAATGGCAGATTTTTTAATTTCATCCTTAATTGCTTTTTTATCAGAGATGAGTTGTGCTTTGCGGACTTGAAGCGGTGTAACCTGTTCGATGATAGCATCTGCGACGACATCTTTGAGTTGACTGTACGGAAGGCCACCGGCATGATAGGCCTTTTTTAATTCTTCCAAACCCGTAGAATCGCAGGCAGCCAACAAGCTAAATAAATTGGCAATACCAGGACTCATGATTTCCGGATTAAAATCGCCTGTATCTGTCACGGCGGTTCGGATTTGTTTTCTGATTACATCCGGATGTGCAAAAATGTCGATAAAGTGTTTTTCTCCGGCACTGGCACTCATTTTACGGTTTGGGTCGGCTGTAGACATAACCTTGGGAGTTTCAGTAAAAAGGGGTTCGGGCAAGGCAAAATATTCTTTACCAAAAATATGATTAAACCGTGAAGCGATATTTCGGGTTAATTCCAGATGCTGTTCCTGGTCTTTACCAACCGGTACAAAATGGGTTTTGTAAATTAATATATCTGCAGCCTGAAGCACCGGGTAGATAAATAAAGCAGATGATACAAAATCATCTTTGTCTTTTTCTTTTAGTTGTTGTGTCTTGTCCTTAAACTGCGTCATCCGGCTTAATTCACCATAACTGCACATACAGGCCAGTATCCAGGAAAGTTCTGTATGTTCAGGTACCATGGACTGTATAAATAAATTCTTTGTATCAATACCACAGGCAATTAAATCAATCGCCAGATTCCAGACGTTTTCCCTGAGTTTGATGGGATTGTAGGGCATTGTCATGGCGTGATAGTCCACGATACAATAGATACAATCGTATTGAGTCTGAAGCTTTTTCCAGTTTTGAATTGCTCCAAAATATCTGCCTAAATGTAATTTACCGGTTGGCTGAATGCCGCTAAAAACGATTTTGTCGGATGTCTGACTCATTTAAACAAACTTATTTATAGGCGATACAAGAAATTTCAACATTGACGAACCGGGGTAATTTGGATACTTCGACTAATTCTCTGGCCGGAGCTCCTTCTTCCGGAAAATAAGTAGCATAGACCGCATTGATGGCAGCAAATTGCTTAATATCCGTCACAAACACACTGCATTTGGCCACATGACTACTATCCATGCCAGCAGCTTTCAGGATAGCCATAAGATTATCAAGTACCCTGTGAGTTTCTTCTTCAATATTGGCCATTTTTAATTCGCCGGTCCGGGGATCAAGCGCGATTTGACCAGAAACATACAGCGTATGTCCTTGCAAAATAGCCTGACTGTAAGGCCCTATCGGAGCCGGAGCCTGGTCGGTATAGATTACTTTTCTCATGATTTAGATAGCTTATGATGTAAAATACAAAAAGCTCCTCATAGTAGTACGGGAGCTTTTACTTTTTGATAAATTTGATTCTTTAGGCTGGAGTTGCTTCTTCAATAGCACCCTGAATAACTACATTTCCTTTATAATACATATTGCCTTCATGCCAATATGCATGATGCATAATATGCATTGCGCCAGTAGTTTTGCAAGTACCCAATTGTGGCGTTTCCGCTTTGTAGTGGGTTCTTCTTTTTCTCTTTCTTTGTTTGGAGTGCCTCCATTTAGGATTTGGCATATCGCTTAATTTTTATTAATTCTTATTTAAATTTTTAAGACTTTCCCAGACAGATGTATCTGAATGTAAGCCTTCTTCATGTTGTATTCTGCTTAAAATTTCCTGATTACAAGGTGGATTTGATGTGTTTCCACAATCCATTACCTGCATCAAAGGTCTTGACAAACACACATAATCATACAAAATATCGGCCATCTTTAATTCTGTCGTTTCAGGAGCCAGCATAATGAGGTCTGGATCTTCAGAAATTCCGGTACCGGTTTTGATATACAAGGGATGCGTTTTTTCAACGGGTATGTCGATATCTGCCAGACATCGATCACAACTTGACCTGTAAGTTCCTTTGATTTTTAACTCCAGCCTGGTCAAATCATCTTGTTTGTCAAAAAGGGCCTCAATTTCAAACTGGCAATTTTCAATCGGACTTCCTTCAAAATGCTTGAAAAACTGTCCATCCAAAACCCAATGATACGTATGCAAGCCATTGAAAAGACTTCTTAAAGGGATGATATACTCTCTTAAAGAATCCATAAAGAACGTTTTCAAAAATGGAATGCAAAGGTAAAAATTATCCTTTCAATTCCTGTCATATTAGCAATTATTTTAGAAACTTTTGAGATTCAGCAAATTGAATTTTACTTAAAACCAAATGGGTTCAGGGAATCTTCACAAATCTATGTGTTTGTACCTGGCCTGATCCATGGATTTGCAGGTAATAAATACCCGGTAGTAAATCGTCAATAGAAAGTTGATTTTTGAACGATTCTTGACGAATTAGAATACCTATCTTATTATAAATCAATATTTTAGAAAAAGGATTGTTATTATTTGAATTGATATGGATGGTGTTTTGGGATGGATTTGGATTTATAGAAAACCAGATAGTTTTTTGATTCTCCACAGCGGTAGAATGGCATATGACCTTATTCAGGCGATTCCAAATCTGATTACAAAGTACAATTGAAACTTCATCTCCGGGTCCATTGGATTCTCCCATCCGAAGTACAATCAAGTTTTGACTAGGGACGATGCAGAGAATCTGGCCGTTTTTACCAATTCCTGCATACATATCAGCCGGGGCTTCCGGGCAATACGATCCAGGAAACCGGACTTGCAGTCCGGGTACCATAAATGATTCCTGACCATTTAACCACCACAGGTATCCATAGGATTTATTCAGATCTTGAGATGGATGAACCATGGCTTCAAAATATAGAGGATCCTTTAGCAGCTGTTCTTGATCCCAGCGACCTTTATTTAACATGAGCAAACCAAATCTGGCCATCGACCGTGCGGTGCTTAGATAGACATTATCATAACCCAGACTGACCCAAAGTCCGTTCATGCCGGTTTTTGATTTAAGTCTGCTCTGGGTATATGTATTTTCATTCATGCCTGTAGCCTTTTCAATGACATCACGCAGCAGGGTATACGGGGCATTGTGATACGTCCAGCGGTCTCCGGCATCAGCTTTATATATCAGGCAATCTGGCAACGTACAGTTGCTTTCGGGGACTCCATCGTCCAGGCCGCTGGTCATTGTCAGTTGATGCCAGACTGTAATGAGGTCTTCTTTGTTTGGTGGAGATTTGGTCCACCCCTTTCCCAGGTATTTAGATGTTTGATCTGTTGTTTTTAAAAATCCTTCCTGCTGAGCCAGTCCAATCAGGAAAGCTGTCAGGGTTTTTCCCGAAGAAGCCCAATACCAAAATGAATCCCTGGTGAATTGGTCAAAATATTTTTCCAAAACAATTTTGCCATCCTTCAATACAATAAATGCCTTGGATTCTTCAGTATCCAAGAAGTCGTATAATCCTGTAATATGCTCAGGACACCAACCCAGGCTTGCCGGATCAGTGGTCTCCCAGGTATTTCCATTCAGGGGAGGGAAATACAAGTTTTGAGAATTTAGTGAATGAAAAAACAGGATGAAGACAATAGGTAAAATAAATGGCATAACAATTAGTTGAGTTATTTGGATCCAAAGAAGATTCAGAGGTTTAAGATACAAATAAAAAAGCCTTTCGAAGACATCCGAAAGGCTTTTTTATTTTACGTAATTTAGTTCTTAGAAATGGTACCAAAGGCCAAAGCTCAATGTACTCATGGAAAGGTCTAATCCAAAAGTTCCAAAAGCTTCTCCTCCGTCTGGAGTTTCTGAAGCATAACCTATTCTTCCGAATCTGGCATCAAGTGACCAGGCATCAGCTATTTTATAGGTAGCACCTAATGCAGCTCTGATATCCAGAGTTGTTCCCTTATAAGCATTTGGACCATCTTCATCAAATTCGTTATCAACTGATCCAAATTCAATTCCTGGTGCGATATACAAGAAAGCCATATCACCCATGCTCCAGCCATAACGGAATTCTGCACCGCCGGAAAAAGAAGAATTTTTTAAGTCAGTGGCACCTTTTAGTGTAGCACTTCCAAAATTAATTCCTACAACGATTGCTGAATTTTCATTTAGCCAATATCCGAAACTTGGACCTAAGTTAAATGAACTATGTGCATCATTGCTTGAAAAACCTAAGTCAACACCGAGCATCATTTTTTTGTCCTGAGCATTCATGGCGCTGAAAATGCCCATAAAAAGAACTAAAAGTAATAGTTGTTTTTTCATACTTGTGTAAGTTTTGTGTGAATAATAAGAGTTAAACACTGCAAGTTTAGGAGTTTCAATAGTGATTTCAAAACTTTTATAATCTTTTTTTATAGATATTTTAGACTGGTGCTCAGTGTTAAGGCTCTAAAAAATGGGAAATTATCCTGGGTTTTTTTCTAATATGTTGATTTGTTTATGATTAGATTCTGAGCAAGCAGGTCTGATATTAAAAACTTGTTTTAAGTTTTTGCTCTTTTTTAAACCGATCAAGTGCCAGTTGGATCAGCCGGTCTATCAGTTGGGAATAAGGAATCCCTGATTTTTCCCACATCTTTGGGTACATACTGATTTGGGTAAAACCCGGAATGGTATTTATTTCATTGACCAAAAATCGCCCGTCTTCTTTTAAAAAGACATCCACCCGGCCCATGCCCTCGCAACACAATACCTGAAATGTTTTGACGGCCAGCTCCTGGACTTCCTGAATTTGTGCATCTGTCAGACGGGCCGGAATCTCTATAACGGATCCTTTGTCGTCCAGGTATTTCGCTTCGTAAGAGTAAAAATCATGTAAGGCGATAACTTCACCTGGCAGGGATGCCACTGGATGTCGATTACCGAGGACAGCACATTCGATTTCCCGGCCTTTGATAAACTCTTCTATTAAGACCTTTTGATCAAACTGAAAAGCGAGTTGTAAAGCACGACTTAATTCTTCTTCTGTAGTAACTTTTGATACGCCGACCGATGATCCCAAATTGGCAGGTTTTACAAAACAGGGCATCCCCAACGATTCTCGTATGAAGGCAAAATCAGGCCGGGCATCCTCTTCATAAAAACAGAGATAGTTACCGATGGGTATCCCGGCATCTCGGAGCAATCGTTTCATAACATCCTTATCCATACCCACTGCTGATCCTAATACACCTGCACCTACAAAGGGTATATTGGCGAGTTTGAGTAATCCCTGCACAGTACCATCTTCACCAAACGGTCCGTGTAAAATCGGAAAGACCACATCAAGTACCGGTAAATCGTCTGTACTGTTTAATATCGTCAGTTTTCCCTGGCTTTCAGGAATCAAAGCCACATCCTGGTCTTCTGTTTTTGATCTGTTTTGAAAATTGCTTTCTAATAATTTAGCTGCCTCTTTATGGCGTATCCATTTTCCGGTTTTATCAATACAAATCAAAACAGCATTGTACTTATTTTTATCCAGTGCTTCGTATACATTTTTTGCGGATTGCAAGGAGATCTCATGCTCTGCTGATTTACCTCCAAACAAAATCCCAACATTCAATTTGTTTTGATTCATGATTCGTAATTTAATGTACAGAATAAATGGAATCTGCCATTTCTGTGGCAAATCTAATCATCAGGGTATTCTTTATCAAATTCAAGTTTTTATTTAAAAACAAGCAAATGGTATTGCATCCAGGCCTCATTAGGGCTGTTCATTTTTTTCTATATCTTTGCAAATTCATAGAAAGACCGGTCGTCCCAAGGTTTTGTTCCGTTTTTAAAAAATATGCAAAAGGAAAACAGCTCATTTAAATTTTCAGATATTTTTGGATTTATCAAAAGCAGGATATTCCTTTATAATATCATCCGGTTATTTTTAGTGGTCATCATTCTCTGGATCATCAATTCTATTTTTTTACGCTTATATACTCATCATGGTGAAAAACTGGTACTTCCCCGCTATGAAGGTATCAACATGACTCAAGTCATTGAGAATGCTAAAAGTAAGGGATATACGATTATTGTTTCAGATTCTTTATTTGTCAAAGGAAAACCAGGTGGAATCATTTTATCCCAGATACCGGTTGCAGGCTCTAAAGTAAAAAGTGGCCGCAGTATTTATGTTACCATTTCCAAATACAAGTCAGAGTCCTTTTTATCTGAAGCACTTCCCTTGTTGTATGGTAAAAAACTGGAATTTAAAAATAGCGAGCTGTATAATAATTTCGAACTGGTCTCAAAAATTCGTGGAACGAAATACGATCCGGGACCTGAGAATCATATTCTGGAAGTCTATTATAAAGGGGATCTGATCGTGAGTCCCAGTTTGCGAAAAACGGATGTTTCAATATTCAAAGGCGACACTCTGGAATTTATCCTTTCAAAACGATCAGGAGGCGAAGTGCCTGTACCTGATTTGCTTTGTAAAACCCTGGCTGCGGCCCGGTTTTTATTAAGTTCTTCCTACCTTGAAATGGGTACGATTGAAGAAGAAGGAATTATTTCAGATCCGGAAAATGCCTTTATCCTGAGTCAATCACCGATGCCTGATGGTATCCTGAAACTTCCGGTCGGCAGCAGTGTGAGTCTTAAAATTGCTCAGGAACGACCAGATCGATGTAATTAATTTTATTTTTAAAAAAAGATATATGAACGATATCACAGTACAGGAATTAAAAAAGAAACTGGAAAATAAAGAAGAATTTATTCTGATCGATGTACGGGAATTATACGAACATACAGATTTTAATATTGGAGGAGAGTTAGCTACCCTGCAAACAGGCCTGATGGAAAAAATAACTGAATTGAAGTCGGCTCCCGATAAAGAAATTATTGTCTATTGCAGAAGTGGTAACCGGTCAGCTATGGCAAAACAATTATTTGTCCAGGCTGGCTTTACCAATATCCGAAATTTATTGGGCGGCATTCTGGCCTGGCGGGAAGCCTTTCCATCCTGACAAATCTATGAGTCCGGAAAAATCCAATCAGGAAACCGGGAAGCTGGGAGAAAAACTAGCGGAAAATCATCTTATACTGGAAGGGTATAAAATCCTCGAACGGAACTGGCGTTACAGCCGTTCGGAAGTAGATTTGATCGCCATGGATGGAGACATCCTGGTTTTTATTGAAGTAAAAACCAGGTCGTATGATTTTTTTGGAACGCCAGAATCATTTGTCAGTGATCATAAAGAACTCTTAATCCATGAAGCGGCATCGGCTTATATGGATGCCATTAATCATGATTGGGAAATTCGATTTGATATCATAGCCATTATACTGGATAAAAGTGGCAAGCATGCGCTCCGCCATTTTAAAGATGCCTTTTAACAACTTCTAATTAATAAGAGGTAAAAGCCGCCATCCAAAAAATAAATAACTTTATTGTAATTATTGCGTTTATTCTATTTATTTCTAATGCAAAAATTCATGAGAACTTTTCTTAAACTTTTGTTTGTTTTATTGACTTCTCCGATTGTCTTTGCTCAGCATACAAAATCGGAAACTGAAAATGCCTTGCTTTGGAAAATAGAAGGCAAAGATTTTAAAAAACCTTCGTATTTGTTTGGAACAATTCATTTAATACCTTCTTCTGATTTTTTTCTTCCGGAAGGGCTCGAGCAATCTTTAGAACAGGTTGAAAGCATATTTTTTGAAATTGATATGGATGAAATGAATGACATGTCCGTATTAATGGGTTTAATGGATAAAATTTTAATGCAAAATGACACCAGTCTTGCTGACCTTCTGCAACCTGAACAATATTTAAAAATTGAACAATATTTTGATTCCAAAGGACTGCCTTTGGCAATGTTTGATCGTATTAAACCTTTGTTTTCAAGTGCTTTGGTTGGTGTGGATGGCGATGCATTTGGTTTAAAAAACGATCGGTATAAATCCTACGAATTTGAATTGTCTGCAATGGCCTCAAAAAAAAATCTAAAACAAGAAGGACTGGAAAGTATGGAATTTCAATTATCTATATTTGATAGCATTCCTTATAAAATTCAGGCAGACATGTTGTATAACTCTGTTTCTACTTCAACGGAAAATGAATCCCAGATGAACCAAATGTTTGAAAGTTATAAGCAACAAAACCTTGGAGCTCTTAATAAAAGTCTGTCGGCCGAAGATCATCAGTTTATGCCATATCTTGAACTCATGTTATACAACCGGAATCTTAACTGGATTCCAATTATGAAAGAAAAAATGAAAACGAGTGCCTGCTTTTTTGCTGTTGGTGCCGGTCATTTAGCAGGAGACCGAGGAGTAATCCAATTATTAAGAAAGGAAGGATTTAAGCTTACACCTGTTAATTCCATGAAATAAGTACCAGACAACACCCATACTTCATCAAAAAATATCAAAGTAAAGACTGTGGTTTATTGGTTAAACCGGGTCTGCATCATCCATTCATAAAAGCAGATTCCGGCGGCAACTGATACATTTAAAGAGGGAATCGTGCCGGTCTGAGGAATTTTAAATAATTCATCTGCTTCATGTAAGATTTCGGGTGTGATACCATATCCTTCAGAGCCCAGGACAAAAGCCAGCGATTTATGCATATCGAGTTGACGAAGACTGGTAGTGGCTTTTTCAGAAGCACAATAGATGGCCAGCCCCATGGTCTTCATTTGACGGATGCTGGCTAATAGATTTTTTTCACGGCAAACCGGTAGAGATAAAAGGGCTCCTGATGATGATTTGATGGATTCAGAGTTGATGGGCGCACTGTTCTTCTGGCCAATTATTAAACCATGCACACCGAAAATTTCTGCAGAACGGGCTATTGCACCAAAGTTTCGGACATCAGTAATGCCATCGCAAATTCCTAAACAGGGGTTGTCGCCCCGGTGAAATATATGATCGATTAAAACAGCCGCCTGATAAAACTCAATGACCGAAGTAATGCCGATGACACCCTGGTGATTTGACTTGCTAAGCCGGTCAAGTTTGTGCTTTGGTACGCGCAGAATTGGAATTTTGTTTGAACGCGCTAATTTTAGCAACCATTTAGTGTCCTCATTATCAAGAGTCTCTGAAATAAAAATTTTTTGAACATTGACTTCGGCAGCGATGGCTTCCTGCAAGGCGTTCTTCCCCAGTATTAAATCTTTCTTCTCCATTCGAGATATAAAATTATCATTAATTTCGCATTTTAATAATCTTACCACATTTATGAAAAATCAACTTCTTCTTATCATTTACATGGTATTTGTTTGCACTGCTGTAAATGGACAAAAACAAAGCAAACTGGATTTGGCATTGCGATTTATAGAAGCTCAAAAAACAAGCTGGAATCTATCGGATGCAGATATCCATGACCTGTCTGTTTCGGATATGTATCAAACCGATCACAATGGTGTTACTCATATTTATTTGATTCAGCGTTATCAGGGAATCGAAATACACAATGCCATCACATCAGTACATATTGCTAAAGATGGAAAAATTTATGACAGCCCCAGCCGGTTTTACACCAACATTCAACAAAAAATCAATACAACAAAAAACAGATTATCAGCATCAGAAGCATTAATTTCTGTTGTAAAACACCTTAACATATCCAATGCTTTGGTGCCAAAAAATCTAAGCAGAACCAATGAAGGAAAAACTGAAATTGCTAAAACAAATTTTACACACAACAATATTCCTGTCAAACAAGTGTATTGTTCAGATAAAAATGGAAATCTGCGATTGGCCTGGGATTTTAACATGGATATGTCGGTAAGTAATGATTACTGGTCTATACGGGTGGATGCAGTCAACGGAGAAATTCTGGATCAGCAAAATTTAAATATCAAATGTAACTTTGATCATCCGGGACACAAGCGTTGTGTCGAAAACCGTAAAGTATTTGAGTCGCGCAACATCCCGGTTAAAGAAGCATTGATTCAACAAAATACTCAAAATGAATTTCTGCCATCCGTACCTAATTCTTATAATGTAGTTGCATTGCCCGCTGAAAGTCCGCGGCACAAAGCCAGATCGATTGTTGTTAACCCAGCTAATCCGGTAGCCTCACCTTATGGCTGGCATGATACTAATGGTGCAGCCGGTTCAGAATATACCATCACCCGGGGGAACAATGTGCATGCCTATCCGGATCGCAATGGAGATAATGTTTCTGACAGAAATGAACCGGATGGAGGCAGCGACTTAATGTTTGATTTTCCTTTTGATCAGGATTTGGAACCGGGCACGTATCTCAGAGCCGCCACGACCAATTTATTTTACATGGTCAATATGATTCACGATGTCACATACCAGTTTGGTTTTAATGAAGTGGCGGGTAATTTTCAGTTTAATAACTATGGCAAAGGTGGTGCAGGTAATGATCATGTTTTGGGCGAAGCTCAGGATGGCTCAGGAACCGATAATGCCAATTTTGCAACTCCGGCAGATGGTGGTAATGGCAGAATGCAAATGTTCTTATGGTTATCATCCGGAGTGGAAACCTATATCGCTAAACCGGATTCTCTAATCGGTAGTATCGATTCAAGAAGAGCTAGTGGCTGGGGAGGAGCTCCGCCTCCTTCGATCTTAGCTGATGCTGTCATTGGAGATGATCATTCGAGCTCTCCAACTCTGGGATGTACCAATGGATTTTTAAGATCAGAGGTTGGTGGGAAAATAGTCTTGATTGACAGAGGTACCTGCGAATTTGGATTAAAGTCTTTAAACGCTCAACGTGCAGGTGCTGCTGGAGTTATCATTTGTAATTTTGATGATTCATTTGTAACCATGGGAGCCGGTGCTGTTGGTAACCAGGTAACCATTCCGGCTTATTTCACTACCAGAACTATATGCAATCGCTTAAAACTAATGATTGCAAATGGCGAGTTGAAAATTGAAATCAGAGAGCCCGGTGCTAATTCGGGTCCGGATACCCTGGATGGCGACTTTGACAATGGGGTAATAGCCCATGAGTTTGGTCATGGAATTTCCAATCGTCTGACAGGCGGTCCTGCCCGTGCTAATTGTCTGGGCAACGGCGAACAAATGGGTGAAGGATGGAGTGATTTCTTTTCACTAATAATGACGGCAAAACCTGGTGATGTCGGATCAATGGCCAGAGGAATTGGTACGTATGTTCAAAATGAACAACCGGATGGATATGGAATTCGCAGACGTCAGTACTCCAATGATATGGCTGTAAATGAATTTACTTATAAAAATATAATCAATCAGGTACATGGCCTTGGTGAAGTCTGGGCCACAGTGACCTGGGATTTATACTGGGCACTTGCTGATAAATATGGATATGATCCAGATTTTTCAAATAAAAACGCCGGAAATAATATCGCCATTCAATTAGTGATGGATGGCATGAAATTTCAACCTTGTTCTCCAGGGTTTATTGATGGACGTAATGGTATACTCAAGGCAGATTCTGTTAATAATCAGGCAAAAAATGCCTGCCTGATATGGGAAGTATTTGCCCGCAGAGGAATGGGATTTTTTGCCAGTCAGGGATCTTCTAATGTCGTCTTTGATGAAACGGAAAGTTTTCTTCCTGCTTTGGTTTGTGTCAATAAATTATTGGTTGATAAAAAACCAGGGTATTATAAAGATGCAACAACCTTTGTCAGAAACGATGTCGTCAAACCCGGTGAACAATATTCCTTTACTCTGGAAATACACAACTATAAACCGGGTACGGCCAATAATGTCGTTGTCGTAGATAATATTCCTGCAGGTTGTACATATGTGCCCGGATCTGGTGTCCCGGCTCCTACAATCAACGGAAATCAATTGAGCTGGACATTTGCCCAACTGGCATCCCTGGAAACCAAGCGAATAAGTTATAAATTAAACTCCAATCCCGCTATTTCCTCAACCACCTTATGGTATGATGACGTAGAAAATGGACAAGATAACTGGGATGTGGATTTGGTCAAGGGGGACCGACTTTGGTATATTACGGAATTGAATGGTGTGGATCAATCCAAATGCTGGATCGCCGAAGAAGGAGGAAGGGCAGGTGATGAAGGCGCTGATGATTTTTCATTAAATACCATAAATCCTTTTCATGTTTCAGGTCCGGATCCTTCACTTTATTTTTATCATAGTTACAATACAGAAAAAGGATTTGATGGTGGAATGATCGAAGTTTCCAAAGATGGATTTTTTTGGGAGAGAGTAAAACCCGAAAGCTTTTCACTGAATGGATATGACGGCTTATTAGACTATCAGACGTTTGTTATACCTTTTGTTTCCGGATTTTCTGGCCAGAGTGGTGGCTATATTGCCAGCGTGATGAGCCTTTCTGATTATCAGGGTGAAAATATTCAGGTGCGTTTCCGTTTTGGAAATGACAGTACGGGCATAAGTCCTGACAACAGTACGCTCGTGGGTTGGTTGGTCGATAATATCGAATTCATCTATCCAAAATTCTACAATGCTCAAGCTTGTGTTACAACAAGTGAAGGAGATTCTATTTGTTTAAGCTCGCCAGGTAAAGGAGTTCTTGCCGATTCTGATAAAATTGTCGGCACTAAAGATCAAAAAACTAAATCAGATTTTAAAGTATATCCTAATCCGGCTGCTGATTATTTTCTGCTGCGATTGGATCAGGAACATGCCTACAGCAGATTAAATATTAAGACAATTAATGGTCAGGAGTTAAAATCCATTAATCTGGATAAAACGTCCCAAATTGTTAAAATATCCACCACCGATATTCCAAAAGGTGTCGTGATTCTGGAATTAGCGGGCGAACATCAAAGGCATTTTACTAAATTAATTTTGCGATAATAGTACATGAATCTACATAAAAAAAGCTGTTCAAACCGAACAGCTTTTTTTATGTAGATTCATTGGTATTTTTTAAACTGGTTTATTCAAACACCTGTACTTTTTTTGTTACCTCAGCAAATTGTTGAGTAAATTTTCCTTCATACCGGGTAGCACGTACTATATGATTGTCGATCCAGTGATAATTGCCTCCTCTCGGTTTATTAAGCAGCAGATAATGATATTTAAATCCACACTTTTTTAACCACTCGTGTGTGATTTCTTTGTGTGCATCGGTACGTGAGGTAAAAAACGTTATGATATTGCCTTCTTCATACCATTGGTTTATTACTTTAATGGCATCCGGAAATGGAGCTGCGTTCACCATGCGATGAGGCTCTTCATTCGGAATATCTTCACAGATGGTGCCGTCAATATCGATTAAAAAATTTTTTACATTTTCAGGTAATAATGGCGACTCCAGTTTTCCTTCCTGATTGTAATGTTTTTTTAATTTTAATTTCGGATTTTTCATTATTTTTTAGAATGTCCTTTTTATCAAATCTTATTGCTCATCAGCATTTGATTTGATAGATTGATCTTGTTCAAAAGCTTGTATGTCATCGGTTTCGTTTATTAGTTGTTCTTCTACAGGAGAAGTGTTTTGAATTTCCTGATCAGCTTCTGATACTTCAGGGGCATCTGTTTCCATCGATTCCTCTGTTGGTTTAGCTAGCTTTGCTTTTGCAGGTTTTTTAGATACACCCTTTTTAGCTTGTTTAGCCGATTTGATTTCTTCAGCTGCCTGTGTTAATTTTTCCTGGATTTCTTCTGGTATTTGTTCATGAACCTGATGAATTTCTTCTGAAATTTTGGCCATTACTTTTTCTTTTTCAATGGCAATTTTTTCTTCCTTTTCTTGTTTGTGTTTTATTTTTTCCTGACGTTTTTGTATCTTTTGAGTTAAGACTTCCAGTTTTTCTTTTGTCTGATACAAATCATTTAATTTCTCTTCTTTCGAACGAATTCGCTCTTCGATCATTTTTATTTTTGCCACCCGTATCTGAGCTTCCAGTTGACCGGAAGTTGAAGCTATGCGGCGATTTTCAAATTCTATATTTCGTTTTTCAAAGTCAATCGATTGCTCCATCTTCTTAATAGCATTCATTAAGCCATCGTATCTCCGGGTAATCTGGTCTGCATCACCACCTTTATGAGCTGGTTTGCCGGAATCATGATGTTCTCGTTTTTCGCGAATCAATTTAAATCCTTCATTTAATCTTGCCATTAACATCTCCCTGTCAGGTCTGACAAGCGCTAAATCCTTCATTTCTTTTTGAATGCCAATCAGCTGATCAAACAAAGGTTTAAGCAATGCGCCTGATTCAATTTTTTCATTGACTTCTGCAAGTTTTTTTACTAAAAGCTCACTGGCTTCTTTGGATTTTTGATTGAGCTCAGAATTCAGACTTTTTCGAAGTTTCTTTAATTCATCAAACAGTGCATTTGATTTTTCTCTTAATGAATCAGCGTGATCCCGTAGTATGTTTTTATCAAAAATATGTTGTTGTACATTCGTCCAAAGCTCTTTTAATTCATCCCATAACACCTGGTCAAAGGACTCCAGCCGTTTAATTTTATCCGATACATCTTCCAGTTCATGTTTAAAATTTTTGTACAGCTTGGTGGATAAAATAACAAAATGCCATTCCATCTGAGCTCTCTGAATAATATCAGACCGTTCCACTTTTAAATCATCTGGTAAAATACTTTCTGCCATGGTCAGCTCAGTGATCCTGTGCTCTGCAGAATCTGGCAATTCCATATCAGAACCATCCCGCCATTGACTCATCATCTGATTATAAAAATCTTCCGAAATAGAGTTTTCCGGAATACTCCATATATCCACTTTATTATCGTCTGCGTTTAGCGAAACGGCTAATAAAACTTTTTCATCTCTAAAATTATTTCCCCAAACAACTAATCTGGTTCGCATCCTAAAATTTTTTAATCCACGTGATCTGTAATTGCATATTCATTTACCTCTCATACAGAGGCTGTTGTATTAATTGAGTCTGGTAGTACGTAATTGTTTGAAGCTTGCAAAAATCAATCCAAATCTTCAGATTTCCAACCTTTTTAACAGTTTTTACCGGATATATCCATTGATGTGCAAATAGTTAGCTATCTGAATAGCATTGGTTGCAGCCCCTTTACGGAGATTATCTGCTGTAATCCAAAGGTTCAGGGACTTGTCACGGGACTCATCCAGACGTAAACGGCCAACGAATACTTCATTTCGGTTTTTGGCGATTTGCGGTGTAGGATATTTGAAGGATTTAGGATCATCCAGTAATTCGATGCCATCTGTTTTTGACAATAAATCACGTATATCTTCCAAATTAAATTCCCTCTTACACTCCACATTGACAGACTCTGAATGTCCCCCATGTACAGGTACTCTTACCGCTGTACTGGTAATACGGATATCCGGATCATTTAATATTTTCCGGGTCTCGTGGACCATTTTCATTTCTTCCTTAGTGTAATCATTTTCCAAAAAAACATCGCATTGAGGAATGCAGTTTTCAAATATGGGATGATGATAGGCTCTGGGTTCTGCAACAGCCAAACCATCCCGTTCAGCCTGATATTGTCGTACAGCATTCATACCAGTACCTGTAAAGGATTGATAGGTAGAGATCACCAGTCTCTGAATCCCGTAATTTTTATGAATTGGATGCAATGCCATGACTAACTGAATGGTCGAACAATTGGGATTAGCAATGATTTTAGTATGTTGCTCAATGGTTTGGGCATTGATTTCCGGTACAACCAATGGTGCATCGGGATTCATCCTCCAGGCAGAAGAGTTATCAATTACATAACATCCCACTTCAGCAAATTTTGGTGCCCATTCCAACGAAGTGTTACCACCTGCTGAAAATATAGCAATATCAGGTTTCCTGCTAACGGCTTCTTCCATTCCTATCACTTTTATAAACTCCCCTTTCCATTTGATTTCTTTGCCGACAGACCGTTCTGAAGCAACAAAACTGATTTTGCTGTATGGAAATTTAAATTCTTCCAATACCTGCAATACGACCTGACCAACTAAACCAGTAACCCCAACAATGGCTAAATGCATAGACTATTTTTTATGCAAAGGTAATTTTCATTTCATTTGTTAGAATCTATTTAACTTGGTGTTTGCATGAAAACAACTCTAACATTCTTTTTTGGCCTTATTCTGACTTTGTCAAACGCACAATGGAAGGATTCTTTTGATACAGGATTGGACACAGCATGGACAGGAGACAGAGCTCATTTTTTAGTCAATGCATCAAAACAACTTCAGTTGTCATCGGCAACCGCCGGAAATTCAATCTTGTTGCGCCCTTTGGATACGGCTCTCTCGCTAAACTGGAATTTTTATTTTAAAATGCTATTTGCACCCTCAGCATCCAACAGACTGACGGTGATTTTAATGACCGACCGAATTTTACAGGATTCAGCAAGTGCATATATTCTTGAAATTGGCGAAAATGGGAATAACGATAATTGGAAATTCTACCGCAAAACAGGCCAGGTCAAAATACTTTTAACAGAAGGACTTGTCGCTCAGCTGGCAGGCGATCCAGCGCAGGCACGGATGTGGATTCAAAAAAACGAATTGAATCATTGGACATTTTCTGTAGATTATCAAGGCAACTCACAATATGTTCTGGAACAAATGGTGGAAGATCTGTCACCGCTTAGCTTTTCAAAAGCCTGGTTTGGCATACATTGTTTTTATACAGACACCCGGAAGGATAAATTTGTATTTGATGACTTTTGTGCAGGTCCTCCGGTGATCGATCCGATTCCTCCTGAAATAATTGATGCGAATGTCTTAAACGACCATATCGTCCGGTTACAATTTAACGAAAATGTGGATAGCACGACAGCCCTGCAAACCAGTAATTATCTCTTAAACGATAGCTTGATGCCTGACAACATACTACGATATACTGCCACACTTTATGATCTTCAATTTTCAGAGCCATTTGTACATAACCAAAGCTATACCTTGCATTATCAGAATATTCAGGATTTGGCAGGAAACAAGAATACATCAAGTGAATATGTCTTTATTTCCAGACTGATTTCAACACCTCAGCCACTGGATATAGTTATTACAGAATTCATGGCCGATCCGACACCCGTGATTGGTTTACCTGAAAAAGAGTTTGTGGAAATAAAAAACAGGAGTAATCGTCTATTGGATCTTTCTCAATGCAGTTTAACCGATGGATCGGTAAATGCTGTTTTACCCAACTATTTTCTGGATACAAATGCCTATCTCATCTTGTGTCATATCAGAGACACGGTTCAGTTTAAATCCTTTGGCAAGGTCCTGGGTTTGACCAGTTTCCCCTCCTTGAATAATAGCGGCGATCTGATTAGTTTTCGGAATCCAACGATGAGTATAATCCATGAAGTGATATTCGATGATACCTGGTATGGCGATACTGGTAAATCTGACGGAGGTTATACCCTGGAGATGAAAAATACAGGCGATCCTTGTTCCGGTAAAGAAAACTGGTCAGCAAGCCATCATTTTTCTGGTGGTACACCGGGTGCAAAAAATTCGCTTGAGTTTTTTAGTAAAGACCTGAATGGACCGGTATGGATTGAAGCCATTGTCTTAAACGAATATGAAATAAAACTCCGGTTTAATGAGCAATTATCAACTACTTTTAAACTGGATCCCGGCATGTTTTCGATCGAACCTCGCCGTCCGGTCATTTCTGCGGAATTGGTTTCACCCGTCAATACCGAGCTAATCCTCTTGTTGGGTGATGCTCTGGACCCCGGTGTGGAATATACACTCGTTTTTTCCAAGCTTAAAGATTGTCTTGAAAATACCAGTCTGTCTCAAACTGTAAAACTGGCATTGGGAGTCAGACCAGACTATCTTGATTTGGTCTGGTCGGAGGTGTTATTCAATCCATATACCGGAGGTTCAGATTTTGTGGAGTTATACAATCGAAGTTCGAAAATTATATCCCTTCAAAATCTGTTTATTAAAAATCAACAATGGAATGACAGTTGGATTCATCTGAATACTGATCGAAATCTCTATCCGGAAACCTATATTGCGGTGACACCTGATCCTGCTTTTCAACGAGACAGGTATTTTAAACATGACTCTTCCCAAATTATTGCATCCAGTATTCCTGTAATGGATGATCAAGGAGCTAATCTTCAACTGGCTTACATCAAGGCAAATCACTTCGTGCTTGTCGATTCATTTACATTTTCTGCAAGCTGGCATCATCCGTTTATTTCTGATAAAGAAGGGGTGTCTCTGGAAAAACTGGACATGGATCAATTATCAATAAATCAAAATAACTGGCAATCTGCTGCAGCTTCTTATGGATATGCCACGCCGGGATTGGCTAATAGCCAAACCAGAGACACAAGTCTTCGTGGTAATGCAGATAGACCTTATGAGTTGTCATCAAAAATTATATCACCAAATGGAGATTCCTACAGGGATTTTCTTACCATATATTTTACATTGGACAAACCAGCTTATAAAGCCAGGCTTGAAATATATGATCTGTCAGGAATAAAATTAAAATCATTAGCTTATCGGGTATTGGCAACAAACGAGATGATAAATTGGAATGGTGATGATGACCAGGGTGTTTTGTTACCCGTTGGTAATTACATTTTGTATATGGAGTTACTTCATTCTGACGGCAGTATAATAAGTTATAAAGATCGCATAACCATAGATCACTAGTAAAAGACCATCAGTCCTTTTTCCGGTGTAATTTTTCTATTATTGTTCAACTGAACGCCTTTCCACTTAAATAAATCGGATGTATTTAATTACTCAGTAAATATCAACTATTTTTGTACATTGAATTATGGCTAAACAAAAAATTGCAGAATCGATACAATGGATGGTTGTCGGTTTTATAGCCACGATGTCATTATTGTTTTTATTTCCTCCTAATTTTTTATTGGCAAAACAATTTTCTGAGTATGCCATTCACTGGATGATAATATGCCTGATCATCGGTGTAATTGCACTGTTTCTTGGGAATGAAAAATTTTTATATACCTGTTTTACAGCTTCAGGCATGCTGGCATTTTTTTTAATGAATTCTTTTAATACGGATCTTCGCCTTGCTAATTTTAATAATACCAATGCCATCACCGTGTTATTTGCGAATATTTCACTGGGAAGCGATGATGATGAAAAAACGATGGGTGCCCTCTATCAAAAAGATGCAGATATCATCATATTAGAAGAATTTACTCCCGACATGGTGAGTTTGCTTCAAAAAATTAAAACCCGTTATCCTTATCAGTATATGTTGCCGAGGATAGACCCTTATGGAAAAGCGGTAATTTCTAAATTGAGCTTTAAAAATCATCACAACTTTGACCTCTTTGGCATTCCGGTAATGGAGCTTGAATTGACAACCAACATATCTGATAAACTAAACCTGCTGGTTGCAAATTCACTGCCTCCATTGACTATGAACTCTTATCAGAATTTAAGTTTTTTTCTGGATTCACTGGCCGGTAGAATTGAAGAACATCCGGACAATACCATCCTGACAGCCAATTTCAATCTGGTTCCCTGGTCCCGTGAACTTCGCAATTTCAGAATAAAAGCTTCGTTGATCTCTAGTCGGAGAGATAATACCGAAAGCGCAACAAATACTTCTGGTTTTGGCATTTTAAATACTCCGAATAATGAAATATTTTATTCAAAAAATTTGGAGTGTTCCATGTTTCATATTATAAAAGACTCCAAAAGTAATACGATAGGATTATATGGTCGATACCAAAGAAAAAAAATTGAAACAAATAATTAAACTAAATTTGATTTAAATGAATACCTTGTAGGATTGTAGGCCAATGAAATGTTCCTTATATATCAGAATTTTTTGCATCTTTTGTGTAAATCTGTTTGTGTTGGAAGTGATACACAGCAGCAATTCTGAATTTAATAGTTCACAATCAATTAAAATTCCTTTTCGTTATATTCAGTCATTTATTATTGTCGATGTACAACTGGAAAAAATTTTACCGGTCAGGTTGATATTTGATACGGGATCGGAACATACGATCTTATTTGAAAAAAAATGGACTGACATAATTTTGGATTCTTACATTCGGGAAATCAAAGTTATCGGTTCTGATTTGAAAATGGAGATTCCTGCCTTGCTAACCCATCCCATAAATTTGATGTTTCCAGGTCATAAGGAATTTAATAGTCCGCTGATTGTTCTCAAAGAGAATACAACCAATATTTCACAAATCATCGGAGAGCCTATCCAGGGAATATTAAGCGCTTCATTATTTAGTCACTATCTGATCGAAATTGATTATAAAAATAATTATCTTGTTTTACACGCAAACAATTATAAAGTGGATCCGGATTATACAGAAATTGATATAGAGGTATACAAAAACAAACCCTATCTATCCACTCAGATAAAAAACAGGACCGATACTGATCAAACCATAAAATTATTATTGGATACAGGCGCAAGTTTATCTTTGCTGATGTATTCCGATTCTTCAACAAACCTGCAGATACCGGATAAAGTGATACCAGGTTATTTGGGTAGCGGCCTTGGCGGTATGTTAAATGGATTTGTAGGTAAAATGGAATCAATTTGGATTGATACTTTCGAGATTCATTCAGTAATTACCCACTTTCTGCAACTCGAAACAAGTATTGCACATACAGAAGCCAAACATAAGCAAGGGATCATTGGCAATCAGATACTCGATAAATTTAAAATTTTTCTGGACTACACGAATGCTAAACTTTATCTTAAGCCGGGTAAAAAATTTGATAAAAGATTATCGTATGATAAATCCGGTATGTTAATTGTAAGTGGTGGCCCTGATCTGCAAAAATATTATATCGCTTATGTGATTCCAGGCACACCGGCAGATGCAGCCGGTATCAGAGAAAATGACCGGATTACTAAAATTAATGGATATCCGGCGTCGTTTATTTCTTTGCGGAAGATTAATAACATGTTACATGGTGAAACCGGAAAAAGAATTAAATTAACTATTAGAAGAGATGGCAAAAAATATAAATTTGTTTTTAATTTAAAAGATCTTATTTAAATTTTCAACTTTAAAAAGAAGCCAAGCCTTAAGTATCTGCAAACTATGTACATTTGCACGCTATAAAATACCTGGAATGAAATCGATGTTTGAGATGATAAAATCCTTTCCTGCACAATTGGAAGAAGCTCTGATTGTTGCATCTCAATCCAAAATAAATCAATCCTCACAAAGCTTTAACAAAATCTTTATAAGCGGAATGGGCGGATCAGGAATCGGTGCCGAATTTGTTTCATCTTTTATCAAAACACAATGCAGCTTACCTGTTTTGGTAAGTAAGTCTTACTCAATTCCGGCATTTGTAGATAAGCATACACTGGTCCTTGTATCTTCCTATTCAGGAAATACGGAAGAAACCATTTCCTGTTTACAGCAGGTTCTCCAAACAGATGCAAAAATTATTTGCATCACATCCGGAGGTGAGATATTAAAATTAGCAAAACAACATCAACTGGACTATATCTGTTTGCCTGAAAATTGGTCTTCACCAAGAGCCTGTTTGGGATATTCGATTGTAGCTCAATTGTACGCTTTACAGGTTTTAAATCTGATACCAGCCACTGTTTTGAAAGAATTGAATGATTCCATTCAATTTTTAAAATCAGAATCTCCTGAAATCCAGGAAAAGGCAAAGCAACTGGCACAGTTTCTTCAGAAAAAATTAATTGTAATCTATTGTGCCGATTCAATCGAACCTGTGGCGGTTCGCTGCCGGCAACAAATTAACGAAAACAGTAAAATGCTTTGCTGGCATCATGTTCTTCCTGAAATGAATCATAATGAACTGGTTGGTTGGAGATGGAATCAGGATGCCCTGGCTGTATTAATATTGAGAAACGCTAATGATCATATCCGAATCCAGGCACGATTTGAATTAACAAAAGAAATAGTGTCTCATTATTCGTCTGCTGTTATTGAGTTGTATTCAAAAGGAAATAATTTAATCGAACGATCTTTTTATCTGGTCCATGTATTGGATTACCTCAGTGTGTTTCTTGCAGATCATAATAAAGTTGATGCCATTGAAGTACGGGTTATTGACTTTTTGAAAAACGAACTTTCAAAAATTTAAACAGACACATAAATAATAAAGCGATACCAAGATAAATTCCACAATATGCAATCAGATCACCAATAATGGCATAAACGGTCAAATTGCCGGAAAACACAATCTCTTTTTTAATGACGGCTTCATTTCCATAAGGAGTAGCATTTTCTATATCGCCGCGGGGATTTATAAAACAGGATGTACCTGTATTAGCCGATCGGGCAATCCATCTTCTGTGCTCTATAGCACGTAAAGCTCCAAATGCCAGATGCTGTTTATAACCTGGTGTATCATCCCACCAACCATCATTGGTCATGATAAATATGGCTTGAGCACCATTACGTATGTATTCTCCGACATAATTTCCATAAATAGATTCATAACAAATTACAGGTGCAATTTTATCCAAGCCATATTGAAAGACCGTTCTTTTTTTTTGCTTTCCCAACCCATAAACGGATCCGTTTAATTTATCCACAACAGGTTTAAGAAAGGGAAGTAATTGCCTGTATGGAAATGTTTCTACACCGGGCACCAGTTTGGATTTAACATAAACAGGTATTTCGGATGGGCTATTTGAGATCTGTATTGCACTATTTTGTATCTCGTAAAACCGGGGATATCCTCCGGAGCGATTCGGCCTGGCAGCATTTGTAAGCGGTTCACCATCCCGGAATGCTCTTACGGTTGTTAAGCCTGTGATCAAGTTTAATCCCGGATAATCTTTTATCAAACTTCGCATACTGTCAATTCGCCAATCCCGATCAAACATATCGGTTTGAATGGCTTCAAAACTTGTTTCCGGCCAGATGAGATACCGCATATTGCTGTCAATAATGGAATGAGACAGCTTTAGAAATTTACTCATCTGAAGCGTTTGAGCAATTTCAAATTTTTCAAAGTGGGGTTCGTAATTAGGTTGAACAATTCCAACTTCCCGTTTGGATCCTTCCAGGCTGATCGTATGATAACGATAATAACTAAATAGAATGGGAATTAAAAGAATGCCTACTATTTCACTTGTTTTTGGAAAGCTGTAGTCTTTATTCCGGATCATCAGAAACAATAAAATATTGATAAGCAAAATCCATAAACTACCACCAAATGTTCCGGTAATATCATACCATTGAATCCATTGCGGAACAAATGCCAATCCATTTCCCAGGGTAAGCCAGGGCCAGGATATTTCCCAATTTTGGTGCACCCATTCGAAACTAAGCCAGAAGGCAATCAGACTTATGTATTTTAATTTGGGATATCTTCGGCCAAACCATATGAATCCAATCCAGGGTATGGACATAAAAAAACTGTTTAATACAAATGCCACAATGGCTGGTATTAATGCGGCATTTGCTACCCAATAGGTGGCACCGATATTCCAAACCATAAAAGCGATATAAACATACCAGCTATGTACCCACCAGGATGTTTTTGGATTTTCTGATTCTAAGCGGTCCTGTAAAATCAATAAAGGTATAAAACCCAGAAATAATAAGGGACTCAAATAAACAAATGCTTTTGCAAGGAAAATACCCGATAAAATAGCCAAACTTAAATAATAGATTGATTGGGTATTAGGACTTTGTAAACTTTTGATTATCAATACAATGGCTAACCATCCACCCATCAGTAAGAATAGAGGTAAATGCCCCCAGAATCGAAGTTCCGCCATTTTGTTTCCGGAATATATGGCGATAGCTACACAGACAATTGCCAAAAATCCAGTTAAAACAGAGTGTATTTTCATGAAAGAAGTGTCAAACTGTAAGATACAGAAATTTGCTAATTGTAGTAAAAAACTGTTATTTGTCTGGGTACTAAGAGGCTAAATAAATTAAACTGTCGTCAATTTTAACACTCAGGCTCTAGGAATTTTAAGATTTGCAGCATTAGTATGTTAATAAAAAATATGTGTAATGTGTGGAATAACAATCAAATAGTAATTATTATTTAAAGTAGTTCCCAAAAAAATCGTTAATTAAACCCAGGGAGTTCAATTTCTTAGGATAGTTTCGGGGAAGCTTTTATCTTTGCACTCCAAATTTTTAGGAATCATGAAAAAAAATATTCATCCAGCAGGTTATCGCTTTGTAGTCTTTAAGGATTTTTCCTGTAATGAAGCATTCCTGACCAGATCATGCACGGCTTCCAAAGAAACGATAGTTTGGGAAGATGGAAAAGAATATCCACTGATTCGCCTCGAGATTAGTTCTAAATCGCATCCCTTCTTTACTGGTAAAATGAAATTTGTCGATACGGCAGGACGGATTGATAAATTTAATAAAAAATTTTCCAGTTCAAAATTTGCCAAACCAGAAAGTGCGACTGAAGAATCTGGTAACAAAAATTAATTAAGCTCTACAGAATTTTCTCGTTTTATCATATTTAATTTTCGACAGCCCTGTGCGTCGATTCATATGACTTAAATGAAAAGCAGATCCATAGTTATGTGGATTGTTTATTTCTGATCTGGCCTCATTAATCATCCTTGGTTTGTACCTTTGAGGGATTAATCGCTAAAGGTGATTCCCGTAAGCTTTTAATCAATCCTGCCTGAAACCTATCATTTTAAACATCGAATCATGAATGCCGGAAATATCATTTTTGTAGATCCAATACTCCGCGATCATTTAAAACCTTTTTGTTGGTCCAGACCGGTAGCTTCCATACGGATAGGCATTTTAACTATTGCCGAAAAATGGACCTGCCGTTTGCAATTACCTGTGTCCTATGCAGTACCGGAATATTTGCAGCAAAAATTTCCGTTGAACATCTCGGAAGAAAATCTATTAATTCAGGCTAACTTGTTACCATCTCCATCTTTGATGGAGATTATTAATTCTTTAGGAAAAGAAGAATTTCTGGTAAGTCAGGGTGATTGGGTTGCGGCCAGATTGAGCAAAAATCAGACCTTGGATTTTTTAGCCAATCAAAATACGGATCGGTTTAAACAGCAGTCTGTGGATGCTTTTATGATTCGAAAGATCCAACATTTATGGGAAATCTTTCAATGGAATGATTATGAACTAAAAGCCGATTATGAATGGATCACCAGGGGTAGAAAATCACAAAGTATAGACGGTAATACAAAAATAATCGGAAATCAAATTTTTATTGAAGAAGGGGCTACCATTCATGCATCCATTATTAATACTACAACGGGCCCGGTTTATCTCGGAAAAAATGCAGAAATTATGGAAGGTTGTATGATCCGGGGCGGATTGGCTTTGTGTGAAAATGCCATGCTGAAAATGGGCGCCAAAATCTATGGTGCCACAACTATCGGACCAGATTCAAGAATTGGCGGTGAAGTCAATAATTCTGTCATACAAGCATACAGCAATAAAGCCCATGATGGATTTTTAGGCAATAGTGTAATTGGCGAATGGTGTAATATAGGTGCCGATACCAATAATTCCAACCTAAAAAATAATTACGAGGAAGTAAAATTATGGAATTACCAGGATAAGAAATTTAAACCGACCGGCACCCAATTTTGTGGATTAATGATGGGCGATCATGCTAAGTGTGGGATAAATACGATGTTGAATACAGGTACTGTGATCGGTTATGGTGCCAATGTTTTTGGAGATGGATTTCCGAGACAATACATTCCGGAATTTGCCTGGGGTGGGGCTTCCGGGTTTACTACATTTCACACGGATAAATTTTTTCAAACCGCTCAAGCTGTTATGAGCAGACGAAATCAGTCTTTTAGCAACATGGATAAGAATATCGCCCTGGCTATTTTTAATGAATCTAAACCGATGAGGACCTGGGAGAAAAATTAGCATCTGTTTTCACATCAATTTAATTGTATAATCGTCCGTTTTACGTGTTTTTATTACAAATAATTAAAAGTTACTTCTGCGATATCTTGTTGGATCAACGGAGTACTTCTCAAAATCCGGAGTTAAAATTGTATTTGTCAAATGGTCAGTTGAAACTTTGCACTAAAAATGCAGTTTACTCCTATGGCAATTATTATTATAATTTCCGGGATTGTTTCCGCCATCTTAAAATTTCCAGACAACAAATCAAAGATGTATTGATCCTTGGATTGGGTACCGGTAGTATTATCCAGCAACTCGAACAAAAATTTGCGCTTACAGCATGCTACGATGCTGTAGAATCAGACCCAGATATTGTTGCCTTATTTAAAAAGTTTGGATTATTGTTTATTAAATCTAAGGTAAAGATCTATACCGAAGACGCATTTCAGTATGTTTCAGACAACACCCAAAAATACGATTTAATTTGCATGGATATTTTTCTGGATAACGTGGTCCCATTAAAATTTGAAACGATTACATTTTTACAAAACTTAAAACACCATCTGTCAGATCAGGGATTGTTGATTTATAATCGACTTGTGTTGGATGCAAAAGACATCATAAAAAATGAAGAATTTTTTAAAAATTTTCAACAGGTCTTTCCTGAAGCGAGCATCCTAAAGTTGACATTCAATTGGATGATGATTGCAAAAGGTTAAAATCTTATTTTTATGCTCCTGAAATTCCAATACAGATCTCAGATTGAGCTTAAATTACTGTATTTCAATTTCTCCTACAAACAACCAGGCTTTATGGCCTGCACCAGGTAAATCGTTTTCGATAATACCGTGATTTTCGATCGATATTTTGATAAATCGCCCGAAACTATTGGGAACAGGAATGCTCGATTGAATGTATTTTGAATCTGTTGTATTAACCTGATATTTAACCGGAGTTTCATAATGCTGACCATCCTGACTGACACGAATCTCGAGTTGTTTTGGCCGGTGGATCCAGGATCCCGGGTTGTGAAAAAATTGAATCTTGACCAATTTGAGACTGTCTGCACGTCCTAAATCAATTACAGCATGCAGATCGGTTCCATCAAAACCAATCCATTCAGGACCTCCATATCGCTGTATCGGTGCTTCGATTCCGTTGATCAATACGGTGGCATCTCCCTGAAAATATTTTGGTGATGGTTTTTCTTCCAGCACAATGGATTTACCAGCCGCCCGGTGGTGGTTATATTCGATTCCAAGTGATCTTCCTATGATTCCATTATCTAATTGAAACCATGTTTTAAATTTTACAGTTTCTTTTAAAACAAAACTATCGCTGGTTAAATACTCACTAACCAGGTTGCCTTCTTGTGAAGCTTCAATTAATATTTTACCATCCAGAGGTGGTTTTTTAAACACCAGATTGACAAAACCATCGGCATTGTAGGTAGTATAATCCAGATCAAGCATACCTTGGGCGATGTGCATACCTTTGTTTCGGAACCACGGAATGTGAAACTGCAGGCGGTTTAAAAAGCTAGAATAATTTTTATTGGCATGATCTGTCCAGTTTACTTCAGCCAGAGCTATGGCTCTGGGATAAGCCATATACAAAACATTGGATTCTTCAGGCATATATTCTGTCCAGACATTGCCCTGGGCTCCTAAAATGTAGTTAGTTTCTTCCGGTTTCAGTTCTGCCGGAACAGGCTGAAAGGAATATGTTTTATTCAGAGTCGTATATCCGCCGATAGCCAAAGGTTCAGCTGGATTCAGGGATTGATAATGATCAAAATAACAATGACTACCCGGACACATGATTACCGCATGTTTTTGTTTGGCTGCCGCAATGCCACCCGTTATTCCCTGCCAGGACATGATCGTGCTTCGCGGAGCTAGTCCTCCTTCCAGTATTTCGTCCCAGCCAATTAGCTGCTTGCCTTTTTTATTCAAAAAAATTTCTATATTTTTAATAAAATAGCTTTGTAATTCTTCTTCCGATTTTAAATTGTTTCTCTTCTTTACAGACTGACACCGGTCGCAATTCTTCCAGTTGATTTTATTACATTCATCGCCTCCGATATGTATGTATTTTCCCGGAAATAAATCGCAAACTTCAGTTAATACTTCTTTCACAAACCAAAGACTGGTATCCTGCGTACAAAAAATACCCGTATTAAAAACACCCCACTCACAAGCTACTTCTACCGGTTTGCCACTGCAACTAAACTCAGGATATGCCGCCAAAGCTGCGGTACTATGTCCTGGCATTTCAATTTCAGGTATAATTTCTATGTATCGTTCTGTAGCATACCGGATCACGTCTCTGATTTCATCTTGTGTATAAAATCCTTTGTATTCAGTACTGTCATATTTTGGTGGAAAATCTGAAGCATGTCCTGTTAAGGTTTGCTTGCGTATGGATCCAATTTGAGTCAGTTTAGGAAATTTTTTAATTTCAATTCTCCATCCCTGATCTTCCGTTAAGTGCCAGTGAAAACTATTGTACTTAAATCTTGCCATGAGATCCAGATACTTTTTAATAAACGAAACCGGAAAAAAATGTCGTCCTACATCCAAATGCATTCCTCTGTATGAAAATGCAGACTCATCCTCGATAATACAATAGGGTAACATCTTGTTTTTAATAGTGTATTGTTCTGAAAGCTCAACCAGCTGAGTTAATGTTTGCAATGCATAAAACCATCCCTGAGCTCTGCTGGCCTGAATCCATAAACCATTTTTGGTTACGTGAATTTTATAATAATCAGGTTTTTCCTGATTTTCAGTTAAACTCAGACTGATGCTCTTTGATTTTGGTAAAATACCATCATTGGTTTTTGAAATTTTTAATTCCGGTAGCTGAAATAAGCTTTGTAATGCTTTCCCAATCCGAATAGCTTCGTCGTTATTTTTTGGCACCACCAAAACTTCAATCTGCTTTAACTCATAATTTCCTCCGACTACCTGAACAGATTTAGGCTTTGGAATAATCGGAAATTCACGAATGGAATTTGCTTGTGAACAGATTAATAGGATGTTACAAATAACTGAAAAATACAATACGAAAAATAATCTCATACGAGTTGAAAATGATTAATAAACGACCGGATAAAACTCCGGATTTGATAAAATATTGTGCAAAGATATTTACTCAGAGTGCCAAAATCTACATATTGAATTTAATTGAAATATGTGATGCCTAATCGATTCGTTTAGCAACTTCTGTGCTTAAATTCGTTTCTTTCACAGGCTTTTGATCACTTCGTTTTACCTTTGCCATCCCAATTGTTTATATCTTATTTGTTATCAACTATGTTTACAATCAATATTTATTTAAAATGGGCTTTAATCGCCTTATTTCTTGGAGGTGGTATTATCCTGTCTTTCATGGTGAGTTTTTGGTATGCCATTCCTCTCATTATTATTGGAATCATTTTTTTAGCCAGCTATATTTTTTTAGGCACGATTCAATCAGCAGCCGTCATGATGCAAAAAATGGATTTTGATGCCTGCGAAAAAAGATTGGCTCTGACGCTTAAACCAAACTGGCTCTATGTTACCAACAGGGCTTATTATTTTTTAATTAAAGGAAGCATTTCCATGCAGCGAAATAATTCGGATGAAGCAGAAGAGTGGTTTCAGCGGGCTAAAAATTTAAAACTTCCTTCCGATAATGAAAAAGCTATGATCCTGATTCAGATGATTAATATTCATTTGACTAAAAACAGATATACACAGGCCAATAATGCTTATCGGGAATTAAAAAAATTAAATCTGAGTTCAGATATGTTTAAAGATCAGATCAAAATGCTCGACGATGTTATGAAACAACAAGGACGCATGAAAATGTCTGGACAAATGGATCAACGCATGATGTTTAGACCCGGGGGTAAGCGAAAAATGCCAAGGATGAGATAATTTTATTTTATAAAACTATCTTAGTTGTTACATTAAATAAACAGATAACATGTTGATTCAAACCAAACTTCTGTTGCTCGCTTTTTTTAGTTCATGTTGTCTTATTAGTTCAATATCGGCCCAAAAGAATTCAAATTCTTTCATTTCTTTTGTCAATCCATTCATTGGTACAGGAGGTCATGGCCATACATTTCCTGGTGCAGTTTATCCATTTGGTATGATGCAATTGAGCCCTGATACCCGTCTGGAAGGTTGGGATGGTTGTTCAGGATATCACTATACGGATTCTATTATTTACGGATTCAGTCATACACACCTGTCCGGAACCGGAGTACCGGACTACTGTGATGTATTGTTAATGCCAGGTACGGGAGAGGTGCATTTTAACAATGGATATGATGGTAAACAGGGTTACAGGTCTGGGTTTAAAAAGTCCAACGAATATGCACAAGCAGGATATTATCGGGTTTTTCTTGATACGTATCAGATTCAAGTGGAGCTTACTGTAGGTAAGCGTACGGGAATGCATAAATACATTTATCCATCCACTAAAGATCAGTGGTTGATCATTGATTTAAAACACAGGGATCCGTTGATAAAAGCTGCATTTCAACACATTACATCAAATGCTGTTAATGGTTTTCGCATATCGAAGGCCTGGGCTGCAGAACAACATATTTATTTTGCAAGTCGCTTCAATAAAAAAATAGTAAAACATCAATATAGTGAAGATTCTCTCGTCCTGGTTTTGCATTTTGAAGATAATGGCAATAAAGAATTGATTGCACAGGTAGGAATATCTGCAGTTGATATTGACGGTGCAGATAAAAACCTGGGATCCGAATTTAACCAGTTCGATTTTCAAAAAATTAAAAAACAAACGCAAGCAACATGGAATAAAATGTTGTCGAGAATACGCGTAGAAGGAAAAAATAACACAGATAAAATCATTTTTTATACGGCACTTTATCATAATCTGATTCATCCGAGTTTGTATCAGGATATGGATGGCAGATACCGGGGTATGGATTTAAAAATTCACAAGGGTCTGCAAGATGATCATTTTACAGTGTTTTCCTTATGGGATACCTACCGATCTACACATCCTTTGTATCAGCTTGTTTATCCCGATTACAATTCAAAATTTATTCGAACATTCCTCAGACAATATCAGCAATGTGGTCATTTGCCGGTTTGGGAACTGGCAGCCAATGAAACCTGGTGTATGATTGGCAATCATGCCATTCCGGTCATTGCCAATGCCTTCCATCACAAAGTATTTGATTTTGATACAAGCCTTGCCAAAGAGGCTATTACAAATTCCATATTGAGGGGTAATAATACAGGTATGCCTTTTATGAAAAAGGGTTTTATCGCGGCTAATGATGAGGCGGAATCGGTATCCAAGACCATTGAAAACTGTGTGGATTTTGCAGCAGCCCGATCCATAGGTTGCCTGGAAAATACTCCTTATCATCCGGAATCCTATAAAAATCTCTTTAATCCTGAAACTGGTTTTTTTCAGGCCCGCTTAAATAATTCATTTGTCAAGCCTTTTGATCCCAAAGAAGTCAATCATCATTTTACAGAAGCCAATGCCTATCAATACCTGTTTGGTGCACATCATGACATATCAGGACTAATAGAACTTTTTGCCTTAAAGGCGAATCCTCATACCCGCAATCGGTATGAAATTTTCAGGAAGAACTTGGATTCTCTTTTTATGACAAATTCTGATATGTCAGGAAGAGTACAACCCGATGTAACCGGCCTAATAGGTCAATATGCACATGGTAACGAACCCAGTCATCACAAGGCTTACCTGTATAATCATTCCGAATCTTTTCATCAAACGCAGGATTTGATTCAAAAAATTAAAAAGGAATTTTATAAAAATGCACCTGATGGTTTGATCGGAAATGAAGATTGCGGACAGATGTCATCCTGGTATGTGTTTAGCGCGCTTGGGTTTTATCCGGTCAATTCATTTGATGGGCATTATTATTTGGGTATTCCCAGTTTTGATAAAGCGACTATCGATGTACCTGCTCACAAAAAAATCTTTTTAGAAACAAAAACCAAAGGAAATCTAAGCAAAGTATATTCATTTGAAATTAACGGAGATCGGTCTCCCTGGCGTTTTCCGCTCAGGTATGGAGATAAGATTATATATACATTCGGGAATCATACTATGGGAATTTCCTCTTGGTTTGAACGATCCACTTCAAACTATGAATTATTGCCTTTTGTGGCTAAGGGAGAACGGGTTTTTCAGGATAGTACGGTTGTCAAACTCTCATCATTACAATCTTCTGAAATCGAATTCACATTTGATACTACCTCTGGACAAATCAAACTGTTTAAAGATTCATTAATCTTATGGGAAGAGACCCATTTGTTTTTTAGAAATGCAGGAAGAAAAGAAAAAAATCAATGGCTCCATTCAAAATTTTCCAAAAAACCCAAGGGAATAAAACTTCATTTACATTCAAAATATGCGGATCATTATGCTGCCGGAGGTAAGGATGCTTTGATAGATGGATTGACCGGAAGCGATGATTACCGGGATGGATTCTGGCAGGGTTTCCAGGGTACTGATCTGAATGTCACCTTGGAATTTGATAGCATACGAGAGATCAATTATTTGGGTATCCGTTTTATGCAGGATCAGCCTTCCTGGATCTTGATGCCGGAAACGATTGAGTTTGAATCCTCTCTGGATGGTTTGCATTTCAAAAATGTACAAACCCTAATTAATGATCTACCCAAAACGGAAGAACAAAAGACGATTGTTGAGTACACAGTACCTCTGGCACCAGAGCTCTGTCGTTTTATACGGATCAGGGCAAAAAATCCGGGCATTTTACCCGAATGGCACCGCGGTGCCGGAGGGCAAAGCTGGATTTTTGCCGATGAGATACGTATTCGGTAAAAATAAATTTATTCTATAATAAGATATTAATCTAAAATGAAACGAAGAAATTTTATCGGAGCAGGCATAGTAGCAGTTAGTATTCCTCAAATGATTTCCGATTTGCTGGCAGTTTATAAGACGACAAAACCTTTAGTCATTGCCACCTGGAAAAATGAAAAAGCCATTGAAGCAGCCTGGCTGCAACTGCAGGCCGGTAAATCTGCTTTGGATGCAGTGGAATCAGGTGCCAGAATTCCTGAAGCTGATCCGGAAGACACGTCTGTAGGATATGGAGGCTATCCGGATCGCGATGGAAATGTTAGTCTGGATGCTTGTATCATGGACGAAAAAGGGAATGCAGGCTCTGTGGTATTTCTTCAACATATCAAACATCCGGTCTCTGTGGCCCGCCTGGTTATGGAAAAGACCCCGCATGTGATACTTGCCGGAGAAGGTGCATTGCAATTTGCATTAGATCAGGGTTTTAAAAAAGAAAATTTACTGACAGACCGGGCTGAAAAAGCATGGAAAGAATGGCAAATAAAATCAGAGTATAAACCCAAGATAAATATAGAACGTCACGATACAATCGGCATACTGGCCCTGGATCAGGCCCGTAATCTTTCGGGAGCCTGCACGACCAGCGGACTGGCTTTTAAAATGAAAGGCCGGGTAGGCGATTCTCCGATTATCGGAGCAGGTTTGTATGTCGATAATGAAGTAGGTGCTGCTACTGCTACTGGATTGGGCGAATCTGTTATCAAAAAAGTAGGTGCATTTTCAATCGTCGAAATGATGCGGCAGGGTATGCATCCTGAAAAAGCTTGCAAAGAAGCGGCTAAAAGACTTTTAACTGTGAAAACTAAAGAAGAATTTCAGGTCGGTTATATTGCAATTAATAAAAAAGGAGAGACCGGGGCGTTTGCTTTAAGACCAGGGTTTCAGGCATCCCTCATGAGCCCGGAAGGTTTTAAACTGATACAGTCAGATTCCATTCTATAAGATTTTGTCGATTTAAGTCACTGTAAAATCATGGATCCTGATTTTGAAAAGGAAATTCATTTTCAAAAATGCGTTTTTGTATGCTGATTATCCGGCTTCAGTTAGCTTTTTTAAAAATTGTAGTTAAATTTTAGGCAATCCCATTCCGTGCTAAATTCCCGAATTATCTTTAACGCTTCTTAAAAAAATGTTTAACTAATCTATTTAAAGTACGGATGAAAAACACAATAATCAAAAAGGCGCTGTCAGCCTCCCTCTGGATATTTATAATGGTACATTCACATTTAGCAACCAGCCAGACAGGTGGCACCTTAGATAGTTCCTTTGATACACTTGGATATACATTTTATAACTTTCCTCAGGTAAATGCTTTTAGCCGAGCAGCCAGCATACAAGCCGACGGAAAATTTATACTAGCCGGTGAATATGTTGCAGCCAACACAGCAACAATCGCTGTGATCAGATTAACTAAAGAAGGACTGCCGGATTTGGGTTTCGGAATGAATGGCCAGGTGCTGATACCATTTACAAACGCTGCTGTAGAAGTAAGTACATCACTGGTACTGCAGGATGGATCGATTGTACTAGGTGGTAAATCCAACAACCAGCCTTTATTAATCAAAATGAATGCTGACGGAAGCTTAGCCAATAATTTTGGTGCCAATGGTATTTTAAGTTTTGATAATGGTTTATCAGGCATTGTGGATTTGCTTGCGGTTAATGGCAAGTTCATAGGATTTGCAAAGAGTGGATCACAGTTTTGTGTATTTAAAAGAAATGAAAATGGAACCGAAGATGTGAGTTTTGCTCAGGCTGGATTCAGTTGCCTGGATCCTGGGCCGCAATCTGTATTAACCAGATTGGTCTTGCAGGCCGATGGAAAAATATTGTTGACGGGAAGTGCTTTAAACCAATCTCAAAAACAAGACATGTTTATATTGAGATTGAATTCAGATGGTTCGCAAGATAACAGCTTCAATCAATCAGGAAGTGTTTTGCTGGGGCTAGGTACCGCTACTTCGGATGAATTGGCAACCGCAATACGAGTGCAAAAAGATGGGAAAATTATTGTTGCTGGTAATTTTGTCGATTCTTCAAAAACAAAATTCATCGCTGCCAGAATCCTGGAAGATGGCCTGATCGATACATCCTTTAATAATACGGGATCAACAATTCTGACGATTAACTCCGCTTCAACAAAAGATGATGTCAGAGATATGATAATCCAGGCAGATGCCAAAATTTTAATTTGTGGTACCAATCAGACTTCCGGTAATGGAAGTAACATTGCCATGATGAGATTAAAGCCGGATGGTAAACTTGATCCAAATTTTGGCGGATTAGGAAAAATCAGCTCTAAGATTGGTACGCGCGCTAATGGGGAAGTCGTGATGGTGCAACCCGATCATAAAATTGTGGTCACCGGCTATGCCAACGTTAACAATTTAACCCGATTTATGGCAGCCCGCTATAATCCGGGTATTATTGTTTCAACGAAAGAAAGTTCAGATCGGAAAAATTTACACGGAATTGAAGTTTGGCCCAATCCTGCTCATTCGGGAGACCCTATTCATATTGCGGCCGACTTTAAAGAATCTGATGAGCTATTGATCAAATTGATGACACTGGATGGCAAAATATTGTATCAAAAGCCTTTTAACGCACCGGCTTTGTCTGGTCAGGCTCTTAAACTTAAATTACCGACGGGAATGAAGCCGGAAGCTTATATATTACAGGTTTATTCAAAATTATCTTCAGCAAGTACATTGTTATTTATTGAATAACAAACTGGCATTATAAGACAATAAACAGGCGTTTTTGAATCCATTTTAAAAATAGAACAGCTAATAATAATACCTGTGAAACTGCTATGCGGCTGCAGCGCCATTAATTAAGATTCCACGGCTGGCATTATAAACCTGGGATTAGAGAATACACTCTCTGCCAACGAATTGGATGTAAGATATCGACAAACTACCCATCCTGACTAAGATTACATACAATTATATGATTCCGCTCCTGCAAATATTGGACTGATCTTCAGTCTATAAGGATGCACGTGCCAAACATGGACATGCCAAGTAAAAACGTGCATCAGAAATGTGATATCTCGCGACCCTGTGAAATGGATACCAGTCAGATACATATTCGCTTAAAATTCGATGAAAATTGAAGAATTCCGGGTGAATTGGCCAAAGGATGGATTTGGTGTATTAAATATTTTAAAAATATTTACTAATCATATTATTAAATTTGATAATGTATATAAATCTAACAATAAGGCCTTATCGTCCTAAAGCGTCAAATTTATCCAAGGTAACTGATTTTCATTAGCTGATCTGGCAGGATTTTGGCACTTATTTTGCTTAATTGTAATATGTTCTACGAATTGCCCGGAATTTACACATGGATAGGATTCGCTATGTAGTTGCAGATGATCATCAGCTTTTTTTAAAAGGCTTTAATCTTTTGTTACAACGAATCAAATCCAGCTATACTCTGGAATGTGTTGGAGAGGCCAGAAATACTCAAGAATTGTTGAGCTTAATTTCTCCAAATGAAGTTGATCTGTTGTTTCTGGATTTAAACTTTGCAGAAACCGACGCATCACTACTGATTCCAAAACTCAAAGAAATGCATGGCGATCTCAAAATTTTATGTGTCAGCATGTACACGGATGATAAAGTTGTGAGAGAAACTTTGCGCAAAGGTGCCGATGGGTATCTTTCTAAAAGTACAGAACCCACTGATTTATCATGGGCAATCGAATCTGTTATGGAGGGTCAAATGGTCCTTGGAAAGGACATTAAAATTACGGATCCGGATAAAAAGCCAATTCATCAGGCTTCTAATCTCAACAGGTTTAATGCAAAATATCAGTTGACCAAACGGGAAAAAGAAATTCTCGAACTGATAGCCAGGGGTAAATCCAATAAAGACATTGCTTCGATGCTCTTTATTAGTAAAGACACGGTAAGCGTACATAGAAAGAACCTGATGAAAAAACTGAATGTCAAAAATGCATCCGGTCTGATCAAAGTCGCCTTTGATTTTAATCTGATTAGCTGATCCCCCAGATCAAGAAGAAACTTTAATTAATCGCTTCGGGTAATCCCCGTTGCGCAGCATTATAAAAATTAACATGTATTACTTCAATTCTTTAAACCGAATTAAAAAATGAAAAAGGAAACTTTTACTACACAATTAAAAGGCCTATATCGTAAAACCAGGCAGATGTCTTTGTTCTGCGCATTCTTCTTTGTCTTTGCAACCGGGAAGGTGTCAGCACAGTGTCCTCTAGCCTGTGATAACTTAGTACAGGTATCATTGGATGAAAACTGTCGGGCCTTAATTACACCTTCCATGATCCTTCAGGATTCCGGAATTGGTTGTAGCTATCGCGTCGTAGTTTATGATCTTAACAATTTGCCAATCGCAGATAATACTGTTAGGTCACGCCACGTAGGTAAATATTTAACGGTCGCAGTTTTTAATGGTCTGAACTCTTGTTGGGGTTCTATTCTCGTTGAAGATAAATTGCCACCTGTGATCCGATGTCCAGAACCGGATACATTCTTTTGTAATCAGGTAAATTACATTCTTAAGACACCACTGGTCTACGATAGTTGTTCTTCAGTATTTAAAGAAGTCATTTCGGATAATATTATCGAATATCCTTGTGATTCTGTATGGGCTGGAAAACGTCTTATCAGGTTTTATTACCGGGATGCCAGCGGAAACAGATCGGACACCTGTACTCAGGTAGTTTGCTTCAGACGTATTAATCCTGCTATTGATGTTGTCTGGCCTAAAGATACTATATTCAATTGCCTGGTGATGGATACTGTACCCGGTCCAAAGGTAACAGGTGTTCCCACGGCAGGTGGCGAATCCTTATATCCTAACTGGGGTAAAGTCTGTAAAATAGGGATATCCTATGAAGATCAGATAATTCCGGTTTGTCCAAAAACATTTAAAGTTTTAAGAAAATGGACTTTCATTGACTGGTGTATTCCGGGTGGACAAAATATTTACATTCATTACCAGATTATTAAAGTCGTGGATGATCGCGGACCAATCATTGCCTGCGATCCGAATATTACCATCAATACAGATATCTGGACGTGCACCGGTACAGCCATTTTAGCAACTCCCTCGATTATTCAGGAATGTTCAAAAACAACTGTTCAGGTAGGTTATAAAATTGTTTCTCAAGCTGGAAGCCCGACATTTGAAGGGACTTCTACCAATAATATTACGAAACTTCAAAATGGCCTTTATAGTATAACCGGTTTACCACTGGGTACAAGTTGGGTCGTGTTTCGAGTTACTGACGAATGCGGCAATTATACGGATTGTGCTACAGAAGTTACTGTAGATGACAAAGTCCCACCTGTGGCAGTTTGTATTCAAAAAACTGTGGTAACACTTACGATTGATGGATCGGCAAAAGTTCCAGCTATCGCATTTGACAACAGATCACATGACAATTGTGGCATTCTCTCTTTCGAAGCAAAAAGAATGGATAATGGAGTACCTTGTAATACACCAAATGGCAACGTTTGGGGTCCTTATGTGTATTTCTGTTGCGCCGATATCGGTAAAACATTAATGGTATCGATGAGAGTTTGGGACGTGCATGGAAACAGCAATACTTGTATGGTCGAAATCGATGTGCAGGATAAATTACCTCCAATCATCTATTGCCCGCCTGATATTACCGTTTCATGTGAATTTGATTTTACTGATCTGAATGTCTTCGGTACTGTGCGCTCTAATGCCGCAGATAGAAAAGCAATAAAAATTTCTGATCCAAATGTTATATTCAATGGTGCTGCTCTCGACGGTTATGCATATGATGGTTGTGGAGTAACTATCAAAGAAGAGGTTACCTATGATATAAAATGTGGTAATGGAAGAATCTACAGACGATTTGAAGCGAAAGATCCTGGAGGATTGACGTCATTTTGTATTCAGACTATTCAAATTAATGATTATACACCAAACAATATTACCGTACAATGGCCACAGGATTATATCAGCAATACCAATTGTATGAGCAAACCTCATCTGACACCCGATGTGACGGGCAAGCCTGTCATAATTGGCGCTGATAAATGTTCTAATATTATTCAGACTTATGATGATATTGTCTTTACGCTGGATCCAGATGCATGTTTAAAAATATTAAGAAAATGGATAGTCATCGATTGGTGTGTTTATAATCCTAATGTTTCCAATTCGCTTGGTTACTGGACCTGGACTCAGGTTATTAAAATCACAAATTCTACTCCGCCTACAATTTATACAAATTGTTTAAGTCGCGTAGTGGATGTATTTGGTCCGGGTTGTAAAGGTCAGGTTGATCTGCGTGCTGCCGCTTTTGATGATTGTACTGATTCGACCAATCTGGTTTGGTATCATGAGGTCGATATTGATAATAATGGATCCATTGATGCAGCTTATAGCGGTCCGGGAAAAGACGCTTCGGGTGTTTATCCTGTGGGTGTGCATAAGGTAACATTCCGCGTAACGGATGCTTGTATGAATGTTTCTCATTGTACATTTATCCTTACAGTCAGAGATGCTAAAAAACCAACACCTTATTGTGTCGGTCATATTGTAACCACCGTGATGCCTAGTTCAAAAAATATTGAAATCTGGGCAAAAGATTTTAATCTTAACAGCGAAGACAATTGTACGCCAAAAGATAGCCTGAAATATTATTTCCTGGTCAATGGTCGATTTGAACCATCCCTGCGTTTTGATTGCTCCAATATTGGAAAAAATATCTTGAGAATGTATGTCGTGGATCAGGAAGGCAACTCCGATTATTGTGAGGTCACTCTTGAGGTCCAGGATCCTAACGGTGTTTGTCCGACCGGAATTACCATTCAGGGTAATATCAATGCCATGAATAATAAAGGAGTTAAAGATGCAGTAGTTAGCTGGGAACGTCTGTCACCGGCAGGAACCAACTCTACCTATACAAATACAAATGGAATGTTCAGTTTTGCTAGTTTGACAACAGGTATGACCTACACGATCAAAGCTGAAAAGAATACCGAATTTGCAAAAGGTGTAAGTACATTGGATATTGTAATGATTCAAAGACACATCCTGGGCATACAAACTTTTGATTCTCCGTTTAAGTATCTGGCAGCTGATGTCAATGAAAATTGTAACATTACTGCTTCAGATATTTCTGAAATCAGAAAATTGATCTTAGGCGTAACCAATGCATTTTCCAAAACAACATCCTGGAAATTTGTTCCGGTTAACAGTGCTGTACCATCACCAAACAGTCCTTGTGGATTTGAACACATCATAAAATACAACCTGATTAATAGAAATGAAATGAATACGGATTTCTATGGTATCAAAATGGGAGATATTAATTTTGATGTGGATGCAAGTTCAGCTACACTGTCAACTGGCAGATCTGGAAATCAAATTCAACTTTATACCAACGATTCTGAAATTTCAGCAGGAACTGTACAAAACATTCCGGTTTATCTCACAGAAGAAATGTCAGTAACAGGAATGCAGTTTGCACTAAGCTTTAATTCGTCAATCATTCAGAATGTCCAGTTAAAATCGGCTCAGTTGCAATTAAACCCGGAAGAATATCATATCCAGGGAAATACGATATCAGTGTCAGTTGTGGAGTCACAGTCCAAATTAGTGGATCCGGCGAAACCGCTGTTTTATCTGCAGGTGATAAACACTAAAAATGCCAAGGTTTCTGAAATGATCGCTTTTGATCGCAATGCATTACAGGCAGAATGTTATGATGAAAATCTTAAAGTTTTTGCATTAAATTATGAAACCAGAAACGCTGATACACGGACTTCCGTTTCAACTATCCTGTACCAGAATAACCCAAATCCATTTGACAATACAACAACCATTGGATTTGAAATTCCTAAAAAACAGGAAGTCGAACTCGTCTTTTACCAACTGAGTGGAAAAGTAATCCATAAGGTAAAGAAAGTTTATCAGAAAGGTTATCATGAATTTCAATTAAACAAATCAGATTTAAATACTTTCGGTTTGATCTTTATGCAAATGAATACAGAAGATTTTACCGATACGAAACGATTAATTCTTGTGCGATGATAAGAATTGAGTAAATGCAGTGTTATTGCCTGATCATGTATTCATGGTCAGGCTCTTTTTTTGAAGCTTAAAACCAGAAAGTTTAAATATTCTGTGTATTCAACTCAAAATGAGCTGACAAATGATTCAAAATTTGTACTTTTGTACTCAACACCTGATCCTTGTCAACCGGCTCAGACTTCAACTCAAAACAAGCTTTTAAAAACTGCTTACGATTTCGGATTTTTCGAAATTAAAAGGGCCAAAAGTCGCTTAAAACCTTAAAAAAGGGTTTTGTATTATAAAATAGAGTAATATTCATTATAAAGATTCTGAAACACATATTAAATTTGTATCCGGTTTGGAAGCCAATTTACCATACCAAATCCAGTAAGCTATGAAAAAATATATACTTTCTATCTCGCTCATTTTGTTGCATTTTTTTGCAAACACTCAGGTCCGGTTTCAAATAGCCAGTGCAAATGCCAACAAAAATGATACTGTTTCACTTCAGGTAACTACTACAGGATTTACCAACGTGGTCAGTACACAATATTCTATAAATTATGATTCTGCTGTACTTTCCATTGTCGATGTTGTAAAAACAGCCAGCTATGATGTGGATCATGCCACGCATATGGGTAGTGCAACAGTAAAAAACGGCCAACTTACCTTCGTTTGGTCTTCATCCACAGGTACCGGCGTTAATTTAAACAATGGCACCCTGTTGTTTACCCTTCGTTTCAAATTAATTGGCAAGGAATGCGACTCTTCATTTGTCCGTCTTAGCAGCAAACCAACGGTAATAGAAGTGTTGGATGGAAATTTTAACACATTGACCTTAACTGCCACGGATGCTAAAGTAAAAATTAATGGGACTGGATGTGTTAATGAACCTCCCCCAAATAATGAATTCCAGATATGGGCTTCCACAGAGACCACCCCTCAGGGTGTTACAAAATGCATCAAGGTTTCTACCCGCAATTTCAAAAATATACAATCAGGCCAGTTTACGATGCGTTGGGATAAAACAGTAGCTAAATTTGATAATATTATTTCCAGAGCCATGACCCTGGTTTTTGGTCAAAATTTTGCAGCATTACCAGACAGTTCCGGAGTTGGAATCACTTGGGATGCCGGCAGAGATCCTTTGTTTTTGGCCGACTCCACCGTGTTATTCGAGCTTTGCTTAAAACCGGTCGGTGCATCCGGGGCGATGACAGCTATCAATTTTGATGGCTCACAAGCCGCAATAGAGTTTACCGACGGCAACGATAACATCGTTCCGGTAAAATTTACATCTGGCAAACTAACCATCACCGGAATCGCCATAAACCTGCACACCCGCGATACCATGGTTGAAGAAGGAAGTACCTTTTGTATTCCGATACGTGTCGACAATTTTAAATGCGTAGAAAGTTTTCAATTCTCCGTTCAATTCGATACAGCAAAATTAAAATTCAGCAACTTTCTCTACCATATGGCTACCTTTGGCTCTACCAATGTCAATCTGGTAAAAGATTCGGTCAGAGTCTTATGGGATGCAACAGCCGGCCCTCAGGATTTACCGAATGGGGGACCCATATTTTCAATTTGTTTTGAATCCAAGCTCTCAGCTCCCAATTGTCCGTTTACCACAAAATTTAAATTTACGGATCTTCATTCCGGTCCTATAGAATTCTTTAATTGTAATGGAAATGAATTTGCCGTTGCAAAGACAGAGCCTGAATTTACTGTTAAATGCAGATCGGCTATTACACCAGTTACTTTGATTAAAGGTACCCGAACCGCCGTAAAATGTAAAGACGATTGTAATGGTAGTGTAACACAAACACCGCCATCAGGTGGGAAAGGGCCTTTTCAATATAGCTGGAGACTGCAACCGAACAATGTAGAGGTTTCTACCGCACTTTCACCAACAGATTTATGTCCCGGCGTTTATCGTTTGTGTGTTATAGATCTGGGTAATGCCAATAAAGAAACTTGTTTTGATACTTTAGAAATAACCAATCAAACTGCCATTAGCTGCACCGCGGTGGTAACCCATGCCACACCCACCAATCCTAATGGGTCCATTATACTAACTCCGACAGGAGGTGTCTTACCCTATACTTTTAGGTGGATTAGGTTAAGTTCAGGTACTCAGGTAGGTACCTCAAAAGATCTTATCAATGTGCCCAATAACAGGTACAAGGTCACTGTCACAGATGCCAACAATTGTATGAAAATGGACACTTTTATAATCAATCCTCCACCACTTAATTTTGTAAACTTTTTTGTAGTGGATTCCAACAGATGTTTTGGCGATTGCAGAGCTTCTGTCCAGGTTGGTGTAGCCGGTGGATGTTTGCCATATACCTATAAATGGTCAGATCCTTTAATGCAGACCCGAAATCAGGCAGATGGCTTGTGTAAAGGAACATATACCGTGACTGTTACTGATAATTGTGGCACTTCTCTCACTGCAACCTACGTAGTAACTGAACCTGATATAATAGAAATAGCTCTGGATAGTATTGTAAAATCTTCAGGTTCAAATGGGGGTGTTTTTATTACAATTAAGGGGGGTAAATCTCCGTATAAAACATTTCATTGGACCAATGCAAATAATCAAACTGTCGGTAGTGAAGAAGATCTCAGAAATGTTGCTTCAGGCACATATACCTTTGTCGTTACCGATAATAATGGTTGTACTCGCAGCGCCACCTATACTGTAGAATCATCCAGTACAAATCCGCCAGTTTTGACTATTAATCTGGCAATTGATCCAAAGTTAGGGGGTAATCACGTTACCTGCCGGGGCAGGTGTGATGGAAAAATTGTAGCCACAGTTACTTCCACAAATCCCAGAATGCCGTATAACTATAAATGGTCACATAATGCGAGTATCAATAGCAATATTGTAACAGATCTGTGCCCGGGACAATATACCCTGACAGTTACAGATGCTATCGGGACAAGTAAAACGGCCAGTATTACTGTACTGGATGCCACACCAATCACTCTTTCTTCAAAGCGATTGAGCTGTGCCACAAGTTCCAATGATTTTGACGGACGCTATGAGGCGATCGTAACCGGTGCTGTTGCCCCGGTAAGCTATCAGTGGTGCAGTGGTGCCACGACAAAAATTGCCAGTGATTTACCCGGTGGCTCATGCAGGCTGCAGGTAACCGATGCGAATGGTTGTACAGCTGCAGAAAACTTCACTGTATGTATTGGAAACAGTGGGATCGAATGTTATACCGGCAGATTGGCCATTTCACCAAATGGCGATGGATATAATGATGTCCTGGAGATTGCTTGTGCAACGGATTTGGAAAACAGCCTGACCGTTTTTGACAGATGGGGTAATTCTGTTTTTGCCGCCGTTAATTATACAAATGACTGGGGAGGCACCGATCAAAGTGGAGCGGAACTCACCGAAGGAACCTATATGTGGATATTAAAAGTAAAAGAAACCGGTAAAGCCGATGTTTATTATAAAGGAACTGTAACAATTGTCAGGTAATATACTGAATAACAATAACTTGAATATTATGAAAAATATAAATTTATATATTCTTTGCCTTTGGGCTCTGGCTTGTTCTTTTCAGGATGTCAGATCACAGGATTATGCTACAGCTCTAAAGACTCAAGCTGTTTATAATCATTACCATCTTAATTTATTCTTAATTAATCCTGCCTATACGGGTTTCGAACAAGATGGAAAACTCTTGCTCAATTATCGGAATCAGTGGGCTGGTTTTGAAAGTTCTCCAAAAGGAATAACCCTGGCATTGGATGCCAATCCATCTGCCAATATGGGTTTAGGAGGAATGATTTATTCCGAAAATTTTGGGGTAGCCAATCGTTTTCAGGCGCAATTGAATTACGCCTATCATTTTAAAACCAACCAGGATACGAGAATGGCATTTGGATTGTCAGGAGCTTATATACAATATGGTCTTGATAATGAAACAATTACAGATCCATTACATCAAAGTCCGGATACCAAAATCAATGAAGTCGTTAATGGTGAAAAATACTTTGCGGCTGATTTTGGATTTTATGCAGAAATTCAAAATAAATACAAATTTGGTATCAGTATTCCGCACCTGGTTCAAACCAGACTGGACAATACAAATACCAATACAAATCAGGCGAAAGTAGACAAACCAGTAAATTTTACAGGTTTCCTGGGGTTGATTTGGCCGGTTCCTGAATATCGGGTTGTCATCGAGCCATCGATTGGTTTGCGCAAGATATCCGATGTACCGTTTGGTGCCGATTTTAACTTATTGGCCAGAATCATGGATGATAAATTATTTGCAGGATTTACATATAGCTATAATCCTTCCTGGCACCGGTTTTCCATGTTAGGAGGCATTAAGTTGGATCGCCTGGCGATTTTTTATTCCTATGACCAGTCATATCTCGAATTTCAGAATTTTAACAACGGCTCCCACGAAATTACGGTTTCATTTGGTCTGAATAAGAAACAGCTAAAACCGGCAGCAGAATCTGAAATGAAAATGAAAGAAGAAGTGGGGGAAAAGAAAATGTAAAATACCCGTTAATCAATGATTTGCAAAGCTTTATAAGCGTAAATTAAATAAGCAAAACAATAAAAAAGGATGATTTTTAAACAAATCATCCTTTTTTATTGAATTAAATTTTCGAAAATTAAACTACAGTCATTATTTATTGACCATTCTGACTTTCATAATCAGGGCTTTCACTTCATCAGTGATAGGAAATACAACAGCTTCAGCGATTTTTCCTTCTTCGTCTACATACATTTGCATAAACATAGGTGTCTTGGGATCTTCCATAATACTCCACTCAACGGATTTACCATCCTTGTCTCGCAATGGAAAAGTCTTTTTAAAATCAGGACTTGAGCCACGCTCATACATTTCAATGAGATTAAGTTTGCGTAAATCCTTGGGTTCATAATATCCTTGCGGAGTTTCAACTAGAAACTGATCTATACCATCTGCTGAATTTTGGGTATTCGACATAGGATTTTTGGTTTCAATATTTTCCGTTTTAGTATCATTATCGTGTTTACAGCTATTTACAGAAACAAGAATAGAAAATGAAAAACATAGGGGAATCAAATTTTTTAATATTTTCATATAGTTTAAAAATTAGCTGACAAAATTATTATTTTTTAAAATTCAATAATTCAATAACTTGTTAATAAACACATTTTTAAGGTTGAACTTTGATAACTTTGCCATCCAAACCTATTAAAGAGCATGATAACAGCCAGGCATTTAATAAAATCGGGTTTTAGCATACTCATTTTATTCTTTTCATGTGAAAATACAAAAAATGATTCCTTTTCCGGTCAGGTTTTTACTTTGATGTCGCCTGAAGAAACCGGGATTTCATTTATTAATAAGATTACTGAATCAGCGACCGAACACATTTATACTTTTAATTATATATATAATGGTGCAGGTGTGGCTATTGCGGATTTTAATAATGATGGACTCCAAGATATTTATTTTACAGGGAATCAGGTAGGTGATAAGTTATACCAAAATCTTGGGGATTTTAAGTTTGAAGATATTTCCGAAAAAGCAGGTATTTCAAAACTGGATGGTTGGAGAAGTGGTGTAACAACCATTGATGTCAATGCAGATGGCTATATGGATCTTTACATTTGCCGAGGTGGTTATCTTGACATTCCTGAAAAAAATAAAAACATTCTTTTGATCAATCAAAAGAATATGACATTCATTGATGAAGCAGAAAAATATGGGATAGCGGATCCTGGGTATTCCATCACTTCTACCTTTTTTGACTACGACTTAGACGGTTACTTAGATCTTTTTGTGACTAATCGTCCGCATAAATGGGGTATCGAGGAAGATACCATAGACTATGTAAAAAAATTATCTGCCCAGGGTATTTATGATCCCAAGACTGCCAATAAACTATACAGGAATAATGGTGATGGCACATTTAGGGATGTTAGCAAAGTCGTTGGTATCTATCCGAGTTATGGATATGGACTCGGTGTAGTAGCAGGGGATGTCAACCAGGATGGATGGGCAGATCTTTATGTAGCTAATGATTTTATCGAAAATGATTACTTCTATGTTAATTATGGAGATGGCACTTTTAAAGAAAGTGTCAAAGCTCTGACCAATCATGTACCTTATTATTCTATGGGTGTTGATTTTGGAGATATCAACAATGATGGTTACGACGAAATCCTGGTGGTTGAAATGCGACCCGATGATTATAAGCGATCAAAGACGACAATGCCACCTATGCAACCGGCTTTTTTTGCTAAATTGAAGAGTATGGGCTTTCAGGATCAATACATGCATAACGTGCTGCAGTATAATCATGGAAATGGATTTTTTACAGATATCGCCCAATTATCTGGTGTGGATAAAACTGATTGGTCCTGGAGTGCATTGCTAACCGATATGGATAACGATGGATATAAAGATATTTTTATTTCCAACGGCTACCGTCGGGATGTGTACGATAGGGATTCCAATAAAAAATTAAAGGAGTTTTTAAAAGAAAAAAATTACATGGTAGATAACCCTGAGCAGGTATTAGGAATATTGCCTTCTGTAAAACTTGTCAGCTATGTGTATAAAAATAACCGGGATCTCACTTTTAAAAAAATGATGAAGGAATGGGGTTTAAATAAAACAAGTTTTGCGAATGGTGCCGCTTTTGGAGATCTGGATAATGATGGGGATCTTGACCTTGTAGTCAATAATATAGATGATCCTGCCTATGTATATCAAAACAATGTAAACGATCAACAAAATTATTTGAGAGTTGCCTGCAAAGGATTTCCTACCAATACGTTTGGAATTGGTGCCAAAGTGACCATTTATTATGGAGATCAAAAACAATACGTTGAATTAAAAACTTCAAGAGGATATTTATCATCATCAGAACCTTTTGCGCACTTTGGATTATCCAATATTAAAAAAGTAGATAAAGTGGAAGTGCAATGGCCGAACTTCCGGAAAACCATCCTCAAGGATGTGAAAGTCAATCAAACTATTGAAGCTAATTTTATGAAATCTCAGGAAGCTCAGGCCGCACCAGCTTCACAAAAAACTATTTTTGAAGAACAAACCTTGGCTTCTTTTTTCCCTCCCTTTTATCACGAAGAAAATTCTTTTGATGATTATAAAAATCAAAAATTATTACCCCATGTTTTGAGTAAACTGGGTCCTTTTATTTCTGTAGGAGATGTTAACAAAGATGGCAAGGAAGATTTTTACATCGGAGCAGCTCATTTTAAAGCGGGTCAATTATATATGCAGACTGACTCCGGCACATTCAGAGCTAAAAAAGTTCCTGTATTTGAAAAAGATAAAGATTATGAAGACATGCAAAGTCTGTTTTTTGATGCGGACGGTGACGGAGACATGGATCTTTATGTTGTGTCTGGTGGCACCGAAATGGATGAAAGTTTGCCGATATATCAGGACAGACTATATATTAATGATGGGACTGGAAACTTCACCAAAGATCTGAGTAACTTGCCTATGATTCGGTCTAGTGGTTCCTGCGTCGTTGCCATTGACTATGACGGCGATGGTGATTTGGATTTATTCAGAGGTGGCCGTACGATTCCTGATAAATACCCTTATCCTCCCAAAAGCTATTTGCTGGAAAATATTGGAGCCGGAAAATTTAAAGATGTGACTGATGAGAAAGCACCCGAATTACGCAACGCAGGTATGGTAACTTCTGCCGTTTGGACACAAATTCTTGGAGATTCTAAACCTGATTTAATAGTGGTTGGTGAATGGATGCCCATAACGGTTTTTGAAAATTCCAATGGTAAATTATTAAAAGTAAAACAAGAAAATGTAAACCTTCAAAATACAGAAGGATGGTGGAATCGTATCGTGGCCGTAGATTATGACAAAGACGGAGATATGGATTTTATTGCAGGAAATCTTGGTGATAATTACAAATTTCATGCAAGTGTGGAAAAACCTTTTATGGTTTATTGCGATGATTATGATGCTAATGGTACATACGATATTGTTTTGGCCAAATATAATGGTAAAGATCTAGTGCCTATAAGAGGACGGCAATGCTCCTCAGAGCAAATTCCTTCAATTGCTACCAAGTTTCCAAATTTTACAAGTTTTGCCAATGCCAATTTACAAGATATTTATGGAGCTGGACTTGAAAAAGGATTGATATATAAAGCACAGCAGTTCCAGAGTGTTTTGTTGAAAAATGAAGGAACTAAGTTTGCCGTGATTCCACTACCTAAGGATGCCCAGTTTTCTACTGTACAGGGAATATTAATCAGAGATTTTGATAAGGATGGACATGAAGATATTGTTTTTGCCGGAAATATGTTTAATGCAGAAATTGAAACTACACGCGCAGATGCATCAGTAGGTTGCTTTTTCAAAGGCGCAGATAAAAATCTTTTTGCAAAAAAAATAGGACCAAGAGAATCAGGATTTTTTGTGCCGTATGATGTGAAGGATATAAAAGCAATTGAAGTAAATGGCAAACCCTGTATTTTGGTTGGAATAAATAGCAATGCTTTGTATTTCTTTCGAAATATTTTATAAAATTATTTAATTCTTTATTCATATGAAACTGTTAGATCAGAAGTCATTTTTATTTTCGTTGTTTAGTGTAGTTGTCAGTTTTATCATTTTTTCCTGTAATTCATCTAACACAAACAGGCCTGCTGCTAATCCAACTCTTCCGGCATTTGAATTATTGACCGCCGATAAGACAGGTGTTAATTTTGCCAATACACTTAAACCTGATTTATTGCCAAATCCATTAGAATATATCAATGTTTTTAATGGGGGGGGCGTGGCCATAGTCGACATTAACAATGATGGATTATCTGATATTTTATTAACTGGAAATATGGTTAGTAATAAACTTTATCTAAATAAAGGCAATTTTAAATTTGAAGATATCAGTGAGTCTTCCGGCATAGCTGGATTTACCGGTTGGTCAACAGGGCTTGCTGTTGCGGATATCAATAATGATGGATTTTTAGATATCTATATTTGCCGTTCATTTTTTCAGGGTGATGATCCTAAAAAAAGAGAAAATCTTTGTTTTATAAATAATAGAAATCTAACGTTTACAGAGCGCGCCAGAGAATACGGAATTCATGATAATGGATATAGTATTACAGCAAGTTTTTTTGATATGGATATGGATGGTGATTTGGATCTTATAGTTGGTAACCATCCTCCGGATAGAATGGCAGGCTCGGGTTATCACTATGAAAAATTTCATAAACCTGTTCTCGAGTTTAGTAATAAACTTTACAGAAATAATGGAAATAATAAGTTCACGGATGTTACTGAAACAGCTGGCATTCTTAGTTATGGATGGACACTTGGTATCGTAACATCAGACATAACCGGAGATGGTTATCCCGATATTTACATTTCCGTAGACCATGAACAACCAGATTATTTTTTCGAAAATCAAGGTAATGGTACTTTCAAGAATATCATATTTAATGCCGTAAAACATACTTCACTTAGCAGTATGGGTGTAGATGCCGCTGACTTTAATAATGATGGCTTGATGGATTTTTTAGTGCTCGATATGCTTGCGGAAGATAACTACAGGGAAAAACTAAATATGGCCAGTATGGATATTCCCAGATTTTGGGAATATGTAAAAGCTGGATATCATTTTGCTTATATGCGGAACATGCTTCAGTTAAATAATGGCAATAAAAGTTTTAGCGAAATCGGCCAAATGAGCGGAATTCATAATACCGACTGGAGCTGGAGCATTCTGTTTAATGATTTTAACCTTGATGGTTTTAAAGATATTTATATATCCAACGGATATTATCGCGATTTTTTAAATAAAGATTTCTTTAAACCTATGGTGAATCACGCCAATGAAATGAGGAAAAAAGGAGAGTCTTCTGAATCTATTGTTAGATTTTTAAGACAACAGAATACAAGCATGCAATCAACAAAAATTCCAAATTTTTATTATGAAAATAATGGCGACTTGAGTTTTACTGATAAATCAGCCGCGGCATTTCTCGATTATAAAGGATTTTCATCTGGTGCGGGTTACGGCGATCTGGATAATGACGGTGATGCGGATCTGGTTGTTAATAATATTGACGAGCCTGCCCTTATTTATAAAAATAACGCAATTGAACGAAGTGATAATCATTTTTTGAAAATAAAATTGGATGCTCCAAATTATGCACTTAAACTAAACACGAAAGTTGAAATAGAAATGGAGAAAGGGATGCAGATGTTCGAATTGATAACTACCAGGGGTTACCAGACCGCAGTAGATGATAATATTTATTTTGGTCTGGGCGATCAGAAAAAAATAAAACAATTGAAAGTAATCTGGGCTGATAAACGAGAGCAAATTCTGGACAATGTAAGTGTTGATCAGATACTAAGCTTAAAATATTCCAATGCCAAAGATGTCAGTAAAACAAAAGAAAATCGTCAGCCACTTTTTTCTGATCTAAGTAAACAATTAAATGTAAACTTCGTCCATAAGGAAAATGATTACAATGACTATTACCAAAGACAGATTTTGTTGCCTCATAAAATGTCGCAATTTGGTCCGGCCATAGCAGTCGGTGATGTCAATGCCGACGGAGCCGATGATTTTTTTGTCGGTGGAGCTTCTGGCCAGGCAGGAGCGGTATTTAGTCAAAATACGTCCGGATTGTTTGCTCAAATTGAAGTGCCAGATTTCGAAAAAGATAAGAGTTATGAAGACCTGGCAGCGCTGTTTTTTGATAAAGATGGAGATGGGGATTTGGATTTATATGTTGTTAGCGGTGGTAATGAATGGAATGAAGGCCCGGCCTATCAGGATAGAATTTATGAAAATGATGGCGAAGGACATTTCAAAAAAGTAAATGCACTGCCAGAGATTCATGCATCTGGTTCTTGTGTGGTGTCAACGGATTACGATGGAGACGGTGATCTTGACTTATTTATTGGAGGACGGTTGGCCCCTGGAAAATATCCTTTTCCCGGCAGGTCGTACTTATTAGAGAATAATAAAGGTGTCTATTCAGATGCGACCTCCAAATGGTCATCCGGACTTTCCAACATTGGTATGGTTACCGATGCAGTGTGGTCTGATATTAATGGGGATGGAAAAACAGACTTAATGGTGGTCGGAGAATGGATGAATATTAGTCCATTCATTCAGCAAAATGGAAAGCTGGTCAATCAGACTCAGCAATATCAGTTGGAACAGTCTGGTGGCTGGTGGAATCGAATCGTCGCAGCTGATATCGATAATGACGGTGATCAGGATTATATAATTGGTAATCTGGGGACAAATTATAAGTATAAAACCACGGTTTCTAAACCGTTTCAGGTATATGCCGGTGACTTTGATCACAATAATAAATCCGATATTATCTTAGGATGGTATAAAAAAGATGGAAACTTATTTCCCGTAAGGGGTCGCCAGTGTTCCAGCGAACAAATGCCAATGATACTCAATAAATTTAAGACCTATGATTTATTTGGTAAATCTACCTTGCAAGAAGTTTATGGAGATATGTTGAAAGATGCGCTACATTATGAAGCTAAAACTTTTCAAAGCCTTATATTGGTAAATAATAAAGGATCATTCGATAAAAAACCGCTGCCCAATCAGGCTCAGATATCGCCGGTCAATGGTATTATTTATAAAGACTTTGATAATGATCAGTTGAAGGATATCGTCATCGGAGGCAATCTGAATGTATCAGAGGTAGAAACCGGAAATGCCGATGCGGGCGTAGGATTGTTTCTAAAAGGAAACAAACAAGGAAGTTTTGATGTAGTAAGTCCTTATAAATCAGGATTATACATAGCTGAGGATGTCAAAAATATGGTATTATTGGAAAAGAGCTTTGCCGGCCATCCCTTTATTTTGGTCGCAAATAATAATGGTCCGGTTCAATTGATTGCGGTTAGAAATTCCAATTTAAATCAATAAACAGTATGTTTTAGGTATACATCAACTATTTATACATTTATAAATAGGTAATACAAACAACATCAACATTAAAGAAAGCAGTTTAAGTTAATTGAATTAAATAAAGGGAAAGCATCCGAAACAGATCGAATTGATTTCATCAAAGTGATAGAATTTTGGAGGATTTTTTAGCGGTTTTTTCACAAAATTTAATATGATTTTAACTAAAATTTTAAAAAAATAAAAATATTTTTTGTTATAAAATATTGAAATTCAAGAATGTATACATATATCAATAAAATATTAAAAAAAAAAGTGTATAGAATAAGAATCTGTCTATCTTTGCGTAGATGGAGTTATCCTAGTTGGGTATATTATTTATAATATAGAAGCAAGCCCAAATAGGAAAAGGATGAAGCCGACGAAGCCAATCCCTCTGTTAGAAAAAATTAGGATGTGTTTTGATTTTTTAAGTCATTAATGATGGATGAAAGTTCATGATTAGTACTTAGAAAGTTGTTATATATCAGACGAAGTATAAATTAATTAATAACCAAAACTATTTCTCATGAAAAAGACGAATGTTTACTTTTTCCATTCTGATTCATGGTCTTTCAAATCTCTGATAACCGGTGTAATGTTACTGGTCTTCTTAAGCTTTGCGAACCAGGGATCAGCTCAAAGTCAGCCTCCAACTCCGGAGTCTGTATTACCTCCACTCAAATCAAAAACTGAGTGTATTGCTCTTGCTAGCGAACAGTTAGACGTTCTTAAAGTAACGATCCAGGCAGATCCTCAAAACAAGGACCTCAGGATGCTTTGGGATGCTTATCAATTCGTAGTAATTAATGGTGCTGAACCATTTTTTGAAATGCCACAAATTCTGGCAATGCTTTATGGAACGATGCATACCGCTGATGATGGTACGACGACTCGTTCATATGGCTTCTATTCAAAAAATTGGGGAAGACCATATGCTGAGATCGTTCAAAAATTTAAAAAATAAAACGATGATCTTAGTGATTCTGTTTCAAAGAATCTGAAATGGAAAAAGTAAAATCTCATTTTTAATATTTAATTAGCAAAACCAAATCTCATGAAAATAAACTTTTTTTCTAATGCCTCTAAGATAACTGCCGGCTTATTATGTATGCTGATGTCGTTATTTGTAACCACGGGTATTCAGGGCCAGGCGCAATCTGGTACTTGCTGGTTCGTAGGAGAAACCATAGTAAACGGGGTAAATACAAATGATACATTACCTGTCGTAACTATTGGTTTAACACTGGGTTCCTGCCGTGCCCTGGTCAATGTACCTAAACCGGCCTTAAACGTACCTGGCTGTGCGGGTATTCAATTATCTACTGATGGACCTGTAACTCCTCGTAATGAGACAGGTTGTACATTTGCAGAGGGTTGTAACACTTCATTCGGCTGCGGTATTATTACTGTGACAAGTGTTCCCGGACCACCACTTACTATTCCTGGTCCTCCGGCTACTCCTCCGTCACCTTTATGTCAGCCATTTATTCCTGCTGCACAGCTAGTTGTAACAAAAAATGGTACTGCATCTTTTGGTGCTTTATACCAATTACAAATTAGTAATACAGCTACCGGACCATGGACAAATCTTCCAGGTTTACATCAGTCAGGTAACGGTATAACTGAGTTTTATAACTTAACTCCAGGTGTTACCTATTTCCCTGGTGCAAACAATTTCATCCGACCTACTTCTGCATGGGGAGCTACCACATTCGGAGAATGTGTTCCTAGTTTCCAATTAAGAACAGGTGGACAGTTTGCAGCTTGTATTGATAGTATGATGACTCCAGGTGCTGGAATCGATACTTTCAGTGCATCTGCTGGTAGGTATTTCAGAGTATTCAGATCTTTCCAGACATCTACATGTCAGTTGGTTAGAGCTGTTATGCCTATCCAGGTGCAAGACCTTGAGCCACCAACCATCATTGGTTGTCCAAAAAGAGTTATTCTTAACCTCGGGCCAGGAGAATGTATGAAGAGCTGGGATGCTCCACCTTTAATGGCTATGGATAATTGCCCATCCGCAAGATTTACAAATCAGGCAACTTCAGTAGGTTGTCGTAGTGGTGTAAACTTCTGCGGATACGACGCGGTTAACCCATCTGGTTGGATATTCAATCTTAGAAATAATACACCAAATCCTGTGGCGATTCTTGGTTTTCCAAGTTTCTATTCTGCAGGTTGTGCTGGAATAACCAGTAACAATGCTTTATTTGACGTATTTATTAAAAATAACGTTGGCGAAGCATGGACAGTGGGTCTTACCGGTTACAACGGTAACCCTGCAACAACCGGTTGTAATGGTGTTTCTCCAAAAACACTTTGGAACCGTATTAAAATCGGGGTAGCTGGTGATAATATCAGAGCTTGTCCTGTGACTGCTCCTTGTTTGGATACCTTATTATTAGGTACTGCAGTTCCTCCATCAAGAGATACAGTATATAACTGCGATGGTACGTTTGTTGTCAATGTAGGTTCTGCCTTGAGTTCTAACCTGATTTTGAATGCAGGTGAAGAAAGAGGTATTTTCCTTACTGGTGCTATGGGTACCCGTTTTGAACCAGGTAACGTTGGTCCATTTGGTTCATGTAACGCTGGTCGTCCATACGGCGATGGTAACATACAAATTGGTACCGGTATCATTGTCGGTGGTCTTGGTAGTAACACTGCTGCTTCAATTGGTCACTTAGGTATCTGCCGTCCTTTTGGATATGTTGGAGACGTAATGTATGCTACAGCTGACGTAATGGTTAGAATCAGACAAACTTGTGGTCAGCCTTATGGTCCAGGTTGTTACTTCCCAGTTGGTTGTACCAGACTTTGCTACGAGGCTGTTGATGCCGCTGGTAACATCGCAAGATGTGAGTTTGAGGTGTGTGTTAATCCATTCCCAAATCCAGTAACAGCATTAGCTTGTCATAACTTAATCCAAATCAGTTTAGATCAAAACTGTTCTGCAACGATTACTCCTGACGAAGTGTTGGCTGGTGGTCCTTACAGATGTTTCAATGATTATACTGTGGAAGTTCGTGACTGGATTACCAATACCATTATCGATCGCAATGCAAATCTTGCAGGATCTCAGGTAGGTGTCCAGGATATCGGAAGACAATTAAGAATTACTGTACGTGATCCAGCCAATGGCAATAGCTGTTGGGGTATGGCTACAGTAGAAGATAAAATAGCTCCAAGAATTACTTGTCCGAGAGATACTTGCGTTCCGTGTTTTTCAGGTACTACTCCTGCATTTACAGGTAGTGCTACTGTTGTTGAAAACTGCGGAAGCTTTAGCTTGTCTTATGCAGACAATGTAACTCCAGGAAGCTGTGCTTTAAACAATGATCGAATTATCAGAAGAACATGGACAGCAATTGATCCATGGAATAATAAATCGACTTGTGTTCAGAATATTACAGTTGCTTTGGGTACCTTAACTGATGTAATCGTTCCATTAAACTATGACGGTTTAGATCAACCTATGTTAAATTGTAATGAAAAAATTAATCTAAATAAAGATGTTACTCCTCACTATCTGGCATTCCCATATTGTGTTGACGGATATCTTTTGGACTCTGTACGTTGGCGTGCAACCGGAGGATTTTTACCAAGTCCTGCCGGTGACTTAGCTGGTCAGCGTTTTCCAAAAGTTTTAGGTTGGAATTGTTTGGATACTGGTCGTTACCAGGGTCATCCAAGCCCATGGCCTATCTATTATCCTGCCCATCCAAGCTGGAGAGCAAACAATCCGGTTTGTTGGGGACCTGATGAGGTTGTAATGTGGAGAGGAACTGGATATCCAGGTGGTGCAAATTGTAAAAATCTGGGTGTTAACTTTACAGATATCGTTATCAATCTGGCAACTCCAGGTTGTGATGCTGGTGCTGTAGGTTGTTACAAAGTCTTAAGACAATGGACCGTTCTTGACTGGTGTACCAGTTTATTAGGTGGTCATAATCAGATCATTAAAGTAGCTGATGCAGTTGGTCCTCAGATATTATATCCAGATACATTAAACGTAAATATGGAGTCTCATTCTTGCTTAGGCAGATGGGAAGTTTCTCCAGCCTGGTTAATTGACAATTGTAGTAATGAAATTCATTACACTGTTTCAGTTGATGATGGTGTTGTATTAGGTAATGAAACAAGTGGTTACGTTGTAGTAAATATGCCTCAGGGAATTCAGAATGGTTTTATCATCGCTGAAGACTGTTGTGGTAATGTTACTAAGAAAAGAATAGCCTTAAACGTTGCTGACAATACGCCTCCTAATGCAGTATGTGAAGCAAGAACTGTAGTAAGTATTACAGGAAATCAAACTCCTGGAAATAACTATGCAAAAATCTTCGCTTCTTCATTCAACCAGGGAAGTTTTGACAATTGCGCTCCTCATGTATTCTTCAAAGCAATCCGTATGGAGCAGTTAAGAGGAACAAACAATGGTAGCAATACAGCTCAACCAGATAACGGTACAAACTGTACGGGTGTAAATGGTGATGACAATGCTATATTAGATGGAAATCAAATCTATTTTGATGACTTTATCAACTTCTGTTGTTCAGATGTTGGAAACACCATCACTGTAGTATTCAGAGTATTTGACAGAGATCCAGGTGCTGGTCCGATAGCTCCTTCCAGAATGAACCCAGGTGGTAACTTGTTCAATCGTTTCAGCGATTGTATGGTTCAGGTTGAAGTTCAGGACAAAACAGTTCCTACCGTAGTTGCACCACCTAATATCGTGGTTAGCTGCTGGTTCTGGTTTGATGTTGATAAATTAACAGATCCTAATGATAAAACATTCGGTAAAGTAGTAACTGACTTAGGCCAAAGAGCTAAAGTTGTTACAAATGACCTGGTTTGTCATAAATATTGTGTACGCAATGACATTACTGGATATCCTGGATTCGTACCAGGTGCTCCACCTTCAAACCCACCAGCTTGGAACAGAGCTTGTGACTACTACAGATCTTTATTTGATACAGCTCACGCTGATAGAAAATATGAGTTAACTTGGGGATTTGATGGTTATGTATTAAGCGGTTGTGGAAATACTCCGACAATCAGTGTTAATGACAACAGAGAGTGTGGTCAGGGACAACTTACCCGTACTGTTGTAGCTCGTGGTCCTAATGGTATCAGCGTTACGGCTACTCAGGTTATCTGGGTTGTAGATTGCGATCCATTCTATATCAACAGAGCTGACAATTGCGATGCTAATGACGATATTACTTGGCCAGGTAACTGTACAGGTCAGGCAACTACTATCGAAGGTTGTGGTGCTGATATCAGCCCGGACAATCCTCGCTTAGGTAGACCTGTTGTAGAAAACGGAGCTGATGATCTTTGTGCTTTAATTAGCATCGAGTATGTCGACGAAGTATTCACAATCGAACCTGATGCGTGCTTCAAAATCTTACGTACATGGACTGTTATTGACTGGTGTCAGTATGACCCAAGCCTTAACCCAACTAACGGAAGATGGTCTTATTTACAGATTATTAAAGTACGTGATCTTAGCAAACCTGTGATTACAGTAAATGTTGGACCTTGTGAGCCAGCTGTTAAGAATCCTAACGACAAATTATGTTACGGACATATTAGTCTGATTGCTGATGCAACTGACAACTGTAGCCCATTGGATTGGTTATTCTATGACTATAAAATTGATTTATTCAATGATGGTAAAGGACAACATTCCGGTTACGACTACAAAGTAGGTCCATTGACTAAGAAAGATTTTGCTGCTGGTAAAACGCCAGTGTTTAATCATAATCCTGCAGCTGATAATAATAACAATCCATTCGATGCAAGCGGTACTTATCCAATCGGTATCCACAGAATCTGCTGGTTTGTTGAAGACGGTTGCGGTAACATTGGTACTGTTTGCCAGGTATTTGAAATCAAAGACTGTAAAGCACCAACTCCATATTGCTTGACTGGTGTTATCACAGTTCCAATGCCTGTAAATGGTTGTATTACCATCTGGGCTAATGACTTAGACAGAGGAAGCTTTGACAATTGTACTGATGCCAAAGACTTATTATTCTATTTCAATGGAGATCGCAATGCTACAAGCATTACTATCTGCTGCGACGATTTTGTTGCTGCCGGAGCTAATGATGAGTTATTTGTTGATGTTCAAATGTGGGTAGAAGATAAAGAAGGAAATACCGACTATTGTAAAACGGTTATTATCGTTCAAGACAATCAGGATGTATGTCCAAATACCGGATCATTTGGTAAAGTACAGGGTGATTTGAAAACTGAAACTGGTTCTAAAACAGAATTAGCGGATGTTGAATTGATGGTTTCTTCAAATATGATGAGACATATGGTTAGTGGTAACGACGGATATTATCTGTTTGGTGAATTAAAACCAAATACATATACTGTTGCTATGACTAGAAATGATGCTCATTCAAATGGTGTAACGACTGCAGACATCGTTAAGATCCAAAGACATATCCTTGGACTCGAGACCTTAAACAGTCCTTATAAACTGGTTGCGGCTGACGTTAATAAATCAGCTTCTATCACAGCTTCTGACGTTTCAGAAATCAGAAAACTGATCTTAGGTGTAAATAGTACATTCAAGAGTGTTAACTCCTGGACATTTATTCCAAAAAATCACGTATTCTCTGATCCAACTAAACCTTGGAATGCACCAAGAAGCGTTGATGTAAAAATCACTAAAGAAGAAGAATACTTAGAGCACTTCGTTGCTATCAAAATGGGTGATGTTACTTTAGATGCAAGAGCTAATTCTAATTTTGCTGGAACCAGCTCAAGAAGTAATGGCAAATTGAATCTGGAAGTTGACAACAACTCAACTGTAGCCGGTGAGCTTTATAAAGTTGCTTTCAAATCTAGCGATTTCAATAATATCACTGGATATCAGTTTACATTGAAATTCGATCGTCAGGTATTGTCATTCGAAGGAATCGAAGCCGGATCTCTTGATGTAAATGAATCCAACTTTGGAACAAATAGAGTAATGGATGGTATCCTGACAACTAGCTGGGATAGCAAAGTAGCTCAAAGTGTTGATGCTGATGCAACATTATTTACCGTTGTATTCCGTGCTGCTGCTAAAGCTAATATTGGAAACTTATTGGCAATTACCAGCGATGTTACTGCAGCTGAAGCTTATGACGCTCAGTTAAACATTAAAGATGTAAATCTTGGAGTACGTACAAGCAAAGGTGTTGTAGAAAGTGGAATCTTTGAGTTGTATCAGAATACACCAAATCCATTTGCTAAGGAAACAGCTATTAGCTTCAGATTACCAGAAGCAGGTGCTGCTAAACTAAGTATCTATGACGTTACCGGTAAAGTATTGAGAGTATATGAATTACAAGGTGTTAAAGGAGTAAATACCGTTAAGGTACAAAAATCCGAACTTAATGCCGGTGGTGTTCTTTACTATCAATTGGATGCCGCAGACCATACTGCAACTAAGAGGATGGTAGTGATCGAATAAACGATCACTACTGCCCCAAGCCTCTTGGTTGGACGAATTATAATCGTCAAATTGAGAAAAAGTTAAATCGGTTTTTGGGATGGCCTCTTCTCGAGTGATCGGGAGGGGGCTTTTTTTTTTGATCTAAATATTATTTCAAGCTTCTGCCCTCGGCTCGAATGCGAACACTATAGCATGGATCAATTCAATTATTACTTTGTATTATTAGCAAAATTTTGACAACTACTTTGGAATGAATTGATTATCAATGGCTTTAGAGAAGATCCTTATATATATAAAATAAAAATGTAAAAAATACTATAAAGCATTGTAAGTTAAATTGATAAACATTATATAATTTTGTCATATGAAATGAAAATGATTCGACATCATGTCATTTTTTAAGCTATCCCAAAAACACCTATATTTAATAATAATCCCATAAACGGTAGAACCTGTATTCTGCCAGCATAACTTACACAATTGTGGCTGATTCCAGCTATTCCTACATTTAATATTAGGTCGACTACATTGAAAAAACTAAGTCTGGTCTTATAAACCGGATCTAAACTTTATTAGAATTTAGCAAATTTCAATGATATATGTGCACCATAAACTCTTTAGTTAAACGATATCCTCTGTTTTCTTTTTATTCATCCTTACGGACTGTCTTGATTGCAATCATTATTTTAATAAATCAAGGCAGTTCGGGTGCACGTGATGTAAATAATAATACTATGATGATTAATGTAATGGCACCTGCCGATATTACAATTAACATCAAACGAAATACGGGCTGTGATACTTTGATTAATCTGCCGGCTGCGACATTTACAGGTCAATGTGCGGGTCCTCTAAGTTTTACTACATATAGTGTTTACAATTCACTTAATACCAGCGGCGGTCAATTTTATTTTACAAGTGGTGTATTTAAAGTATTCTATACGGTTAGTGATGACTGTGGAATGACCGGTATCGATTCAATGCTGGTGCATGTTTATGATGCGTCACTTCCAAATGTCGTTTGTAATCCTAAACAAACGATGAACTTACCCAGTAATGGTTTTATAGATGCTCCAGCCTGGATTTTTGATGCTGGTTCATCAGATAGTTGTGGTCATGTTTATTTTAAAGTAAAAAGAATGTTTCCGCCGTCTGGATATACCTGTGAAAATCCCGGAAATCCATCAAACGCATTTGATGACCAAATACGATTTTGTTGTGAAGATCTGGATTCAGGATCCATTATGGTAATCCTAAGAGTATATGATTTGAATCCTGGTTTAGGACCTGTAAGCGATCAACTACTAAAAGCCAGATCTGTGGATTGCATGATTGAAGCAATTGTATTAGATAAAATTGCACCAGACATTGATTGTCCGAAAAATCTAACTGTAAGTTGTGGGGCAGATCTGGATAGTATTTTATCAGTTTCTCAATTACATCTGGTAAATGATAATTGTCCGGGTATTGATGTAGAAATAAATGACGTGCGAAACCTGGATGCCTGTGGTTCTGGAAATGTGGAACGGATATTTATAGCAACAGATAATCATGGTCAGGTTTCAAGTTGTAGTCAGGTAATCACAGTACTCAAAGTCAATACTTTTAATGGATTGGATACAAATCAACTAAAGTGGCCTGGCCATAAAGTTGTTTTCGCATGCCGTATTGATCCGGATACAATTAATGCAGGTATTCCATTTATTTCTGAAGATGAATGCGCCAATGTACTGGTATCCAAACGAGATGAAAGATATAATTTTGACAGAGGTGGTGTTTGTTCTAAAATACTGCGCTATTGGGAAGTCATAGATTGGTGTAGGTATAATCCCAATTTGTCAAATCCGAAGACAGCCCTAAATGGATTTTATAGCTATCTCCAGGAAATAAAAATCATGGATACTCTGGCACCAGTTTTATCTGGCTTAAGAGACACTGTCATAGGCTTACAAACGGCTTCATGTCAACCTGGCATGGTGACACTGCCCCCAATTCTTGCTAATGATTGTGGTTCAATAAATAATATTACCATAAGATATCAAATCGATTATTTTAATGATGGTCAGCTGGACTTTAATGGCAGTAGATCTAATGCCAGCGGTTTATATCCAATTGGAACGCACCGACTGATTTTTTATGCAAATGACTCCTGTCATAATACGGGCACTTTAAGTTTGCTTTTGCATATTATTGATTCTAAACCTCCCAATGCAAATGCCATATTTGGCCTGGCAAGTAGTTTGGTCCAAATGCAGGCAGGTCCCATGGTGAGTATTTCGGCTACATTGTTTAATTCAAAAAGTACCGATAATTGTACGAATGAAAATGATCTTAGATTTTCATTTTCCCCGGATATAAATGATACAATCAGGACTTTTAACTGTGATAGTATTGGACTTCGTCGAATTCAACTTTATGTCTGGGATCTGGCAGGTAATAGCAGCGTTGTTTCTACATTTATTACAATTACGGACGTAAATAGTTTATGTCCTTCGGGCATACCTGGAACAAGCATATCGGGCGTGATACAAACAACAACCAGTGAATCAATAAAAGATGTCGAAGTAAGTGCTCTTTATGATAATGTTGAAATAAAAACGTTTAGTGATCCGAATGGAAACTTTGCTTTCCCAGTGATTCCCCGGGATAAAGATTTAAGGCTAATTCTGAAAAATAATAAACAATTTCCGGATGGAATAAGTACTGCAGATATTATTAAGATCCAAAGACATATATTAGGATTGGATCCATTAAAATCTCCGATTGAACTTTTTGCTGCTGATGTTGATCTGAATAAATCAATTACAACCAGAGATATAATATGGCTTCGCCGGTTGATATTGGGACAGATAACGGAAATTCCAAATCAGGACAGTTATTTATTTCTCAATAAAAATTTTCAATTTGTTCAAACAGCCAATCCGTTTGATGAATTGGATAGTGCAAAAGTTTTCAAATTTAATTCAAACAACAATCTTTCAGATATTAATATTCTGGCTATAAAACTTGGAGACGTTAACCAAAGTTTCAAAGCTAATGGAATTCAAATTAAATTAAACAAAACACTAAAGTTGTTTTATCGTTTAAATGAAAATTTCATTGAAATATTTTCAACGGAGAACAAAATTGTAGATGGATTTCAACTCGACCTGATCAGTAAAGATTTATGTCTAAATTCCTGGAGCAATATTCAAAGTGATTTGGATGGTTGGTCCGATTCAAATTATCAAATCAAAGAAAATAAAATAAGAATATCATATTCAGATTTAGGTTCAGTTATATTGAAAGAAAGTCAACCGATTTTCCGAATTCCGGTTTCAATTGTTGACCCTGGTTGTATCCCGTTAATTTTGTTAAATACAGAGTTTCAGAATGAATTCTATGAAAACGGGAGTATTTTTTCTGTCAGTTTGTCGGCAGACATTGCTCAAGTAAAAAACACTGAGATAAAAATATTTCCAAATCCATTTGGCAAAGAATTGGGAATATTTCTGAATGCAGCTAAAGAAGAATCATTCCAATTGAATCTCTATTCTCTTGATAATAAAAAGATGTATTCTCAACAACTTGATGTAAACAAAGGAATAAATTCATTTTATATAAAAAATGAAATACTACCCGGTAAAGGTATTTACATATTGCATTTAAAAAATAACAATAATTCTGAAGTATTTAAAATAATTAATGAGTAAATCCAAAAAATTAATCTTCACCGACACATTTAAAATTATGAAAACTTTTTCTTCTATAAATCCCATCCCAAAGCGTTTTAACAGTGCAAAGTATTTTATACTTAATATTTTATTTTGCCTGACTGTATTCTGTACTGAGATGAAGGCCATTCCGGAGGATTGGCCTTCAACAGACGGAGCTGAATTTGTGGTTGAAAAAAATTCAGAATTATTGCAACTTAGTTGTAAAGGTACAGTTCAAATTTCTTTGGATCAGTCTGGTATGGCTGTCATTACGCCATCCATGCTCCTTACTGATAACTATGTGTCCTATAATCAATTTAAGGTAATTGTAAATCAGACGACGAGTAATAAAGTTAGTTGTTCTGATATCGGAAAAATTATTACCGCAACAGTGATTGATACAACAAATGGTATGATGTGTTGGTCCTACATCGTGGTTGAAGATAAATTAAAACCGGTTATTGTTTGCAGAGGAGATACTGTAACTTGTGCTAATAATCCTTTTACTCTGGATTATTACCAATATGTGATAATTTCTGATAACTGCGACACGAGTGTAAGTTCGTATTTTGATTTAAACCTGGAACTTTTTAATTGTACAAATAGTCGATATAGTTCGGTGGTTCATTTAAAATGGACAGCGATTGATGATTATGGAAATACAAATACATGCTTTCAGGATATTTATTTTAAAAAATCATCCGTGGATAGTATCGTCTTTCCACAAAATGATACGGTATTTTGTCCAAATCCGGATCTGGAAGCCACCGGTGTCCCTACTTTATTTGGAGATACGGTAAGTCATTTATGTCAGTTAATAGCCACACACGCAGATGACTCTGTAATAGTTTGTGGAGGGATGATGAAGATTAACAGACTTTGGACTGTTATTGATTGGTGTAATGGAAGTATGCGATCTCAAAATCAGGAGATACTCGTATCAGATACGACAAAACCAAGAATTATATGTCCGCGCGATACTATATTATACTCAAACTATATTACTTGTAAATTTAATTATACCATTCCAAATTTTATTGCAACTGACGATTGTAGTCCGGCAAATCTATTGTTAAAAGCTGTACGGTTGGATTCAAGTTACTTTTTATATCCGGGACAGATTGTTGCTTTGAACAATGGACTACACACCATGGAATATATTGCTATTGATCCATGTGGTAATTCAGATACATGTCGAGCCTTTGTCGAAGTAAAAGACAAAGTTACTCCTTCTATGATTTGTCCACCAGCTTTGGTCGTATCTCTAAGTCCACAGGGACATATTTATGTGACGGCTGATTTTATTGCAGAAAAAGGTTTGGTAAGGGATAATTGTTGCCTGGATACAATACAGATCAGAAGAATGACTGCTGCTTGTAACCGGCCTCAGGATACTACCTTTAGGGATATAATTGATTTTTGTTGTGACGATATCGGAGATACTTTAATGATCGTATTGAAGGCCACAGATTGCAGCGGAAATATGAATTTTTGTATGATCCAAATTATGGTTCAGGATAAAAATCCCAGAGCGGTTACAGATTGTCCTATGGAGATTACCCTGCCATGTGATACCAATTATCTGGATCTAAATGTAACAGGTCAATTTTATGCACTCACGACTTGTCTGGACTCAATACATGCTACATTTTTGGATCGAACAGAATTGGATAGTTGTGGAGAAGGATTAATAACAAGGACATTTTTCCTGCATTATCCCGATGGAACACTCGAAAGAGGTTGTCAGCAATATATCAATTTATATAATGATTATATATTTAGTCCATCGCATGTTATATGGCCTGGCGACACGTCAGTTTCAGTTTGTCTGGATAATCATCCGGATTCGATTCATTCAAAACCCTGGATAACAGTTGAAACCTGTAATAGTGTTTATTTTTCATTTCAAGATCTGCCCATAGGATTATATCCCGATAGTTGTGAATATTTTGATCGAGTTTGGTCAGCCTATGCCGCATGTTCGATGGTTACAGTTAGAGATACGCAGCGAATATCCTTGCTGAGTTTGGCAAAATCAAAATTGTTTGCCCCAAGAGATACACTCGTTGCAACAGAACGAGGTGTTTGTTCGAGATTTATTAATCTGGCACCTGCATTTTTAACTGGCTGTGCAGGTAATTCAACCATTACGAATTCACATAATAGTGGTGGTGCCAATGCAAGCGGAACCTATCCCGTAGGTACAACCGTGGTCTACTTTACAGCTACAGATGGTTGTGCTACATTAATTGATTCAACTATTGTAACCGTTAGAGATCTGGAAAGCCCGATTGGAGATTGCATCATTTTAAATATCAATATGGAGCCGAATGATACCCTTAGATTTACCGCAAGGGGTTTATTAAATGACTATTCTGATAATTGTACCGCCAGAAATTTATTAAAAATTTCATTTACCCGCAACAATTTTAATGATACCGTGAGAATAATTACATGCGCTGATCTGCAGACCATTCCTGATACGTTTGACTTTGAGATATTTGTACAGGATGCTTTTGGCAATGTGGGAAGTTGTATAACGGTTGTCAATGTCTTTGATCAACACGGTTATTGTACAACAGGTATACGCAGAGGAGATGTAGGAGGATTAATTGCTGATTCAAAAAAAGTTCCGATGAAAGGAGTAGAAGTCGATTTAATTGGTTTGAATCAGACTTTAATAACGGATGATCAGGGTTCCTATATTTTCAAAGATATAATTACGAATCAGGCATACACAATTGCTCCCAAATACGACAAAAACTGGTTGAATGGATTAACGACTCAGGATATTGTCAAGATTCAAAGACATATATTGGGAATTGAAACTTTTGATCATCCCTACAAATGGATAGCAGCAGATCTGGATAAGAACAAGCGAATTAGCGCTGCAGATATTGTTTGGTTGAGAAAGTTGATATTAGGGAAAGTAGATGCGGTACCTGCAAACCATTCCTGGCGGTTTGTAAATAAGGCTTACCATTTTGTAAATCCTTTGTCACCACTGGATGAAAATTGGGAAGAACAAACCCGATTAACTGGATTCTGGCAGGATACAATTGTTCACTTTGATGCAATTAAAATTGGAGATGTTAGCACAATCAACAATGTTCAGGAATTAACAGAAAGATTAAGAAAGACTGATATTCTCATTGATAATAAGTCGTTTAATGCAGGTGATGTATTTAAGGTAGATTTGATTTTACCTAAAGAACTGGATATCGAAGGAATGCAAATAAATTTTGAATTGGCAACAGGACTTGCTGAGCTTTTTAGAATTCAGGAATATGTCAATGTACCAGAAGGAAGAAATTTAAGTCAGGATGAGTATAATCAAAATTCAAATCAATTAACAGTGTCGTTATTGGTAAACACTGCCACAGGATATGTTAAAGCTCAAGGTCGGGTCTTGAGTTTATTATTTAGAGCAAAACAAAATGGTACTGTAAAAGATATTCTAACTCCAGGTACTCAGATTAGTAATGAAATATATCCTAAAGATGATGTACCTGTAAAAATTCTATTTGGATATAAAGAGCATTTAGTTGAGGATAATCAACTATCCAATTGGTTTGTTGATCCTAATCCATTTAAAGAAAGATGTTATATCCAATTTCATTCATCTAGAAATGAAGAAATAAGCTTAAGTCTGTATGACTTGGCTGGAAAAACGATACAGAATAAGCTATTAAATATAGTAAAAGGCGAAAATACCGTAATCGTTGAAGCTACCGATTTGCCGGCAAAGGGTACTTATTTGTACTATATCCGTTTAGGAGACAGGTCATATCATGGTAAAATCATGCGATCCGAATAAGAATTGTATATAATATCAATATTTAAAATGTTGTGTATCAACATAATATAAATTATGTATTATTATAATATAAAATATAACCCTATCGCCGTATAGAAAATATCAGAACTGCAAATACCTTTGCTATTGTATTACGACTAAATGCTATTTATAAAGTATTGAAAAAAAATACTTAACAAATAGTAGGAAGTTTGAATATAATTTCTACTTTTGTCGTGGAAATTGTTTTTCCAACCCCAGAAATTTTAAGATCCTCTCTTTAAAACATTCGTTTTAGCAATTATTTTATTCAACCCAAATGATTTTAGACCCTCTGGTCTGTACCTGATTTTTTCTTACGCATAGTTTCATACTATTCATGTAGAAATAATCTCCGGTTACAGTCTGCGAGTAAACAAATTGCATTTTTCAGATACCTGTGTCTGAAAGAGATGAATAGTTATTTTTTATTTTTTAAAACAATTAAATAGAGGATCTCATGGAGAAAACGAATTACATATTCGACATCCGCAGATTAAAAAATTTGAATCTTGGTATAAGCCATGTATTTTCTATCTGCCTGATTTGGCTGGTAAGTTCATTCCAAACCAGTTCAATAAATGCCCAGTGTTCACTGGCTTGTAATGGAACCATTCAAGTTTCATTAGATTCATTTTGTAAGGCTACTATAACTGCAGCCATGATGCTTAATGACACACTAACTACTTGTCCAAGCGGACAATTTAGTGTGCGAGTTTTGGAATATGACAAACCTATTCCCGGATCGCCTGTCGTAACAGGTATTTATGTTGGAAAAACTTTAAAAATTGAAGTAACCGACAACATATCCGGAAACAGATGTTGGGGTTTTGCCAAAATTGAAGATAAGTTACCTCCTACCATTATTTGTAAACGGGATACAATCGCTTGTTTTATTGCAGCGACAGACCGCCCGGATGCCTTCGATGGTTGTGGAGTGGATACAGTTATTCTGGTTGATGAATTAATCAATCCGATTAGTTGTAATCCTAATTATATTAAAGAAGTCATCAGGAAATATATCGCATATGATATACATGGTAATAAATCTAAAATATGTTCTGATACCATATTATTAAAGCGTTTTGATACTTCCCATGTTATTTGTCCGATAAACTGGACTATTGCAAATTTAAATCCGATTAATTGCAAAGATCTTGCTTATAAAAGAATCCCACTCGATAAGAACGGCCATCCCCATCCGAGCTATACCGGTGTTCCAAAATATTGGGACAATATTTCAGCTTATTCTCCCGACACGACACAAATTGATTTGTGGCCTGTCCGAGATATTTATTGCAACATTGCAGTTACCTATGAAGACATTGATCTGGGTACAATCAATTGCGTTAAGAAAATTATGCGCATGTGGTCTATCAGAGAATGGTGGTGTAATGCAGAGCGCGTAAGAGTTTGTATTCAAATTTTAGAAATTGTAGATCGTGAAGCTCCTTATGTACACGCCACGTATGATTTTGATGCAACAACTGATGGAGGGTATAAATGTCAGGCTACTGTGGTCATCCCACCAGCTGTTGTTTTCGATAGTTGTGGTGCAATTTCTAAAGTAGATGTCGTATATCCAGGTGGCATACTTACCAATAAAAATGGAGGTACTGTTGTATTGCCGGTTGGTGCTAATACGATAGTTTACAGGGTTTACGACAATTGTTACAACCTGGGTACAGATACCTTGATAGTTACAGTTAAAGATAAAACAGCGCCTGTCGCCATTTGTAACAGGGAAACTGTCGTGGCTTTATCCATTTATGGTACAACTCATGTTTACGCTCAGACTTTTAATAATGGTAGCTATGATGATTGTCATATTGACTCATTATTAGTCAGAAGAATGGATAATGGCGCACCTTGCGGACAACAAATAAATTGGTTCCGTCCGTATGTTGAATTTTGTTGTGCTGATGTAGGAAAACTTATTACCGTTATATTCCGTGCAAAAGATAAAGCAGGTAATTATAATGACTGTATGGTACTCATTGAAGTCCAGGACAAAATAAAACCGAGTTGTTATCCTCCGAAAAATCTTACGGTATCTTGTGATTTCCATTTCGATATCAATAATTTATCCATATTCGGGGTTATTCAACGTGATTCAAGTTTATTCAATAATAAACGGACCATTAAGTTTAAAGGTGCTGGTGGTGTTGAGCAAGTCGTAAATTTCCATGATGGTTTTGCACATGACAATTGCGCTTTTACTATTACTCCTTCATTTGTAGATAACAGAACTCAGTGTAATGTAGGAACCATCGTACGTACATGGGTTGTCGCTGATAATAATGGTGCAGATACCTGCAGACAGACAATAACATTTACTAATTATTCGCCATTTATTTCTGATAGTATAAGATGGCCAAGAGATACTACGATGTATATGTGTTTGGATCCAAACGCACTGACTCCTGAAGTATTAAATAGCAGACCAATTTTGCTGGGCGAAGATAAATGTGATTTAGTAGGATTGTCCTATGAGGATCATGTGTTTCGCATTGTACAAGGTGGAGACGCTTGTTACAAAATTGTAAGAAAGTGGAAAGCTCTGGATTGGTGTCAGGTAACTTATGGTCCAGGTGGAGCAGTTTATCAGGTATGGACACATGAACAATTAATTAAGATTCATAATCTGGTTAAACCTTCTGTAAATACAATTCCAACTAAAGATACGACTGTTTGTACTTTAGATTCTTGTACCAATGGCTTTATTAGCCTGATCGCAACTTCAACAGATGATTGTACGCCAGGTGCTGAATTAGCCTGGGAGTATTTGATTGATTACAATAACAACGGTACATTTAATGTAGTAGCAAGTGGAGTGGGTGCAACAATAAATGCAAGTGGACGTCATCCGTTAGGTACTCATAAAATTAAATATGTATTTGAAGATAAGTGTGGAAATAAAACTGCCATCGAAAGACTATTTACAATCATAAACTGTAAAGCACCAACGCCATATTGTATAAATGGAGTGGCTATCGATCTTATGCCTGTCGATACAAATCGCGATGGTCGTATAGATTGGGGTATGATTGAAGTGTGGGCAAGTGATGTTGATCAGGGAAGTTATGGAGCCTGTAAGAATCCAATCGTCCTCAGTTTTTCCAGCGATACAACGATCCGATCCAGAATGTTTAATTGTAATACATTAGGCCAACGGACCGTAGAGCTTTGGGTGACTGACAGATTAACAGGTCAGCAGGCCTTTTGCAGAACCTTCATTGAAGTACAGGATAATCAACGTGCTTGTGGAAGAACGTTGACAGGAACCATTAATGGTCTGGTATCAAACAATGCAGATAATAATACTATGAATGATGTAGAAGTAGTATTAACTGATGACAATACTCCTGGAAAGTTGGTTATGTCCACATTAAAAACTAAAAATGACGGAAAATATGCCTTCGCGGATATGCCACTTAATAATGGTAATTACTCTGTCCAGGCTGGTAAAAATACTGATCCATTAAATGGAATTACTACGGCAGATATTGTTAAAATTCAACGCCATATTTTAGGTTTGGAGACATTAATCTCTCCTCATAAAATCATAGCGGCGGATGTAAATAACGACAAAAAAATCACTTCCAGAGATATCACTGACTTGCGTAAATTGATTCTGGGAATAACAGAGCGTTTTACTGATAATGATAGTTGGGCATTTGTGGATGCTAATTACAAGTTTATTCATTCTAATGCCGACGTTTTGAATGAGCAATACAAAGTCAGGTTAAATGTTAATCCGTTTAATCAAAGTGTTAGTGGACTTGATTTTAAAGGTATCAAAATTGGTGATATTACAGGAAATGCTTCGGCCTCCTTTAATACAAGCACTTCGCGAAATGCAAATGAAGAAATAATGGTGCTTACCAATGAGCGTTTATTTGATCAGGGAGAGATAATTTCAATTCCTCTCACAATTGATAAATCAAGAACCATTGCCGGATATCAATTTACATTACAATTTGATCCGGCTAAGTTAGAGTTTGCAGATATCCTTTCAGGCATTTCTGATGTAACTTTAGAAAATTTAGGATTAGTAAAAGTAAATGAAGGCTACGTCAGCTTAAGCTGGAACTCAAATAAGGATATTAAAATTCTTGAAAGTGATGTTTTATTCACGGTCAAATTCAAGGCTCTTTCGAAAGGTAAAATTTCTTCTACGCTACAAATTAATTCTTCCATTACTACTGCTCAGGCATTTACTGCCAATGCAGATGAGATGGATATAAAACTTGGTTTCAGAACAGACAATGGTATTGTTGAAAACAATAACGGTCTGATCTTATACCAAAATCAACCCAACCCGTTCTCGGATCTTACTGTAATAGGCTTTGAATTATTACAGTCTTCTCCCACTGTCATTACTATATATGACCTGAATAGTAAGGTTATTTATAAGGCAGAAATGGAGGCAACAAAAGGATACAATAGTATCGAGATCAGTAATTCGCAATTGGGTGTAACCGGAGTCCTCTTCTACCAGGTGGATGCTGCGGGATACACTGCGACCAAGAGAATGGTTGTCATCAAATAAGGCTAAATTCGTTTTGTTCTAAAGAGTTTACTGTTTTTGGGATGGGACCCCTCTTCGCAAACGTTGCGAAGGGGGTCTTTTTTTTTATTAGTTTCTGAGTCAAGTCTCTTTTATCTTTGCGTAAATTAATTTTTATTTTTGGCAAGAATTCTTTCAATAGATTATGGTTTAAAACGATGCGGAATCGCAGTAACAGATCCATTGCAGATAATCGTAAGCGGGCTAACCACTATTTCCAATAATGAACTTCTATCTTATATATATGCTTATTGCCAGTTAAATTCGGTAGAAGAAATTGTGATTGGCTATCCAAGGCATGCAGATGGATCCAAAAATCTGCTTTCTCAGCAAATCGATTTGATTAAATTAGAACTTGAAAAAAAATTAAATGGAATTAAAGTTAATTATTTTGATGAAAAAGGAAGTTCAAAACAAGCAATGCAAATTATGGTTCAGGGAGGAGTGAGAAAAAAGAAAAGATCAGATAAAGAACTGTTGGATAAAATGAGTGCAGTAATCATATTACAAAAATATTTAGGGCATATTTAAAACATAAGATGATTTTACCAATTTATTTATATGGAAATCCAGTATTAAAAAAGACCGGCGTCAATATTTCTAAGGACTATCCAAACTTGAGTGAGCTGATACAAAATATGTGGGATACCATGTATTTTGCAAAAGGTGTGGGTTTGGCAGCACCTCAAATAGGATTATCCATTCGCTTGTTTATTGTCGACTCAATTCCTTATTACGAATCGGCTGATTCCAATAAGGGTATAAAGAAAGTTTTTATTAATCCTGAAATCATGGAAGAATATGGTCAATTATGGCCATTCGAAGAAGGATGTCTAAGTATACCAAAAATAAATGCAGAAGTAGAACGATATAGTCATCTTAAAATTAAATATCTGGATGAAGAGTTTAAGGAACATGTTGAAGTTTTTGATGAAATGAACGCTCGGATCATCCAACATGAATTTGATCATATTGATGGTATCCTTTTTATTGATAAGATTAAACCAATTAGAAAACAGATTCTCCAAAAAAAACTAGACAAAATTAAAAGAGGCATAGTCAATGCTTCTTATCCGGTTTGTAATTAAATTCTTTTGTATTTCGTTTATTCGCTAATTTTACAAAAAACATAACTATGCGCATAATTCAAATAGTATTATTAATTTTAATAAGTAAAATACTGGTATTTAGTCAATTAAATCAAATTATTGTTTTAAATGAAGGTTCTTACGACTATATTAATCAACAAATATTAGTCCCTGTTTCAATCGGGAGTTTTGATCCTTCCAGCGGAGTTTATACACAAAAGAATATCATAAGCGGTGCCCGGTTTGCCTCAGATATTATTGTCGATCAAAATTCCTATTGGGTTGCTGCAGATAAACGTTTGATTAACTATGATTTAAAAAAACATGATAAGATTAGAGAAACGATTGTAGAAGGTATTCGTAAAATAGCAGTATATAATGATTTAATTATTGTTACACGGGGAGAATATCAAAAGACATTTCAATCGTATGTTCAAATTTATAATAAGTATACTTTTGAGCTAATATATGAAGTGCCATTTTCAATCTTACCATACACTGCTGAAAATATTGTGATCGACAATGGTTATGCCTTCGTCGCTGTAAATAATGGATTCGAATTTGGGAAAGAAGTTGGGAAAATCGCAAAAATTAATCTTGCTAATTTGTCTGTAGAAAATATTTTCGACCTGGGAACAAATGGAAAAAATCCTGAGAATTTAATGTTAAAGGATAATATCCTGATTACATTAAATAATAAAGATTTTACTGGAAGTTCAATTTCATTATTATCAGTTCAAACAAATGAATTAGCTACATATGATATAACTAATGTGAGTTCCTTATGTGGTACATCCACACTTGTTGGCGATAATGTAGTTTATCAGGAAATAGGTAAATCTGAGTTGGGTGCTTTCTCTATTACTACGAGACAATCCAGTGATTTAAAAAATCTGGGAATTAGTTATTATGGAATAACATTCGATCCAGTGTCTAAATTTTTAATTGCGGGTCAAACAGATTTCAGAACTACGGGTGTGGTTTATGTCTACGATCAGAATTTTAATGAATTGTATAAATTTAATGCTGGTATAACCCCAGGTTACTTTGCATTCGACCACAATAATTCGGTCAAGGTGCATGATAGTAAGCCATTAAATTTCGAACTGAGCCCAAATCCTATTATTACTAAATTTAAAGTAATATCCAATGAACCAATAACTGAAGTTTCTGTCATGGATTTATTCGGTAGAAGATTAATTACCAGCGAAAGTGTTTCAGTTAATCTGGATAAGTTACAATCAGGAACTTATATACTAATGGTACGGACCAAAGAGAAAGTAGCTTATAAAAGATTTGTGAAATTGAGAATTTAGAACAATCCTTTTCTTCCGTTAAATAAAGCAGAAAAAAACTGCGGAAGGTCAGGGATTCGAACCCTGGGTACCCTTTTGGAGTACACACACTTTCCAGGCGTGCCAATTAAACCACTCTTGCAACCTTCCGGGAGCACAAAATTAAGGATATAGTTTAAATAATGGTATATTATAAGTTAATAAGAATCTAAAGAAAATAGCTTATAAGCATTTGCAGTTGTTTTCAATGCAACTTCTTCCTGCGATAGTTGATATATTTCAGAAAGTTGAGCGGCAATAATCTGAATATATGAACTTTCATTACGTTTACCCCGGTAAGGTACAGGGCTAAGATATGGTGCATCTGTTTCGAGGACCAGATTATCCAAATAAACTTCTTTTAAAACGGTTTTTAGATCCGTTTTTTTATAAGTCAATACACCTCCTATACCCATATAAAATCCTAAATCAATAATTTCCTTAGCTTGTTCGATCGTTCCACCAAAACAATGGAATACTCCGCTTAATCTTCCATCCTGATGTTTCTTGACGTGAGCAATGTTTTCAGTCAATGTTTCTCTGGAATGAATAATGATGGGTTTTAAAGTTTGTTTACTCCATTCCAGTTGAGTCGAAAACGATTCTAGTTGTTCATCCCAATGAGTAGTATCCCAGTAAGCATCAGTGCCCGTTTCGCCAATTGCAATAAAATTTGTAGTTTGTAAATGTAAACTAAGCTTATATAAAATATCTTTGTAATCTTGTTTAACATCACATGGGTGTAATCCAATGGCTGGAAAACAAAGAGAGGGATAAGTTTCAGTGAGTGTAATGACTGATGCCAGGCTTTCCAGATTAATATTGGGCAAGATAATTTTTTCAACATTGGCTTCAATAGCGCGTTGTATCATACTATCACGATCATTATCAAATTCGCTTAAATATAAATGGGCATGTGTATCTACTAATTTCATATAACAGTCAATGGCTAAAAGTAAAAAATATTATGTTGTTTGGCATGGTTTAAATCCCGGAATTTATGATAACTGGGCGGATTGTCTGGCTCAGGTTAAGTCTTTTCCAAACGCTAAATATAAAGCTTACAGCACACTAAAAGAAGCGGAATCTGCCTATAACACAAGTTATGAAATCAATAAAGTAATCAAAAACAGACAGCATGAAAACTGGAGAGATTCTGTCATTCCGGGCAGTATAGCCGTAGATGCTGCTTGTAGTGGCAATCCCGGTGATATGGAATACCGGGGTGTGGATTTGGACAGAGGTATTGAATTATTTCACATCGGACCGCTTTCAAAAGGAACAAATAATATAGGTGAATTTTTGGCATTGGTGCATGCTCTGGCTCTTTTAAAAAAATCAAGTGATTCAAAAACTGCCATATATTCAGATTCCAAAATTGCTATGAATTGGGTAAAACGCAGACAAATTAATACCCAACTGAAATTTGATAAAAATAATCTTGCGATAAAAGAATTGATTCAAAGGGCAATAAACTGGTTAGAGTCCAATAACTATTCAAACAAAATACTCAAATGGGATACTGAAAAATGGGGAGAAAATCCGGCTGATTTTGGTCGAAAATAAAAGTTTGTCTTTGAATTGCGTCCGGTTTACAATTAACCGGATGTTTTGCGATAATCTTTTTTGGATTTAAAAAAGCGCATATATAGAACGCCAAATAAAGCTTCCCTGATAATCAGAATATTCATTTTTGATTTTCCTTTTAATCGATCCGGAAAACTAATAGGAATTTCATCCAATCTGAAACCTAATAAAAATGATGCATATTTCATTTCAATCTGGAAAGCATAACCAATAAATTGTATGTGATCCAGATTGATTTCCTTAAGTACTTTTTGTGAATAACATACAAAACCAGCCGTCGGATCCTTTATATTCATTCCGGTAATCAATCTGACATATAATGATGCACCTTTGGAAAGAAATAATCTCGACTTTGGCCAATTTACCACGCCACCACCTTTGACATATCTGGAGCCAATAGCAATATCAGATTTTCCAGAATGACAATTTTGAAATAATTCAACTAATTTGTGGGGAGGATGTGAAAAGTCAGCATCCATTTCTGCTATATAAGGATAATTTTGCTGTAACGCCCATTTAAAACCTGTAATATAGGCAGTACCCAGGCCATTTTTTGAGGTTCTTTGAATCAGATGAATCTTATCAGGATGTGAGTTTTTCATGGCAAGTACAGCAGTAGCAGTACCATCCGGGGAACCATCGTCTACAACCAAAACATGAATATCCAAGGGTAGTTTAAGCGTTTCTGAAACGATTGACTCAATATTTTCAATTTCGTTATAAGTGGGTATAATAACTAGTAGAGTGTTCAACCTTTATAATTTAATAGGATTACAGAATTTTGGATTATTCAATAAATGTTGGAGTAACGAAATTAAATGCATAATAGTTTAATCGCTTTATGTCATAAATTTATCATCTAAACTTTTGAGTATTGAGAAGGATTGTATTCATGCATCATATTTAAAGCAAGTTCTATAATATCTTCCGCATTTGGTTTTGTAAAATAATCTCCGGTACTTCCATAAGGTGATCTGTGATCCTTTGCGGTTATTGTCAGGGGAGGAGAGTCCAGATACTTAAATGCCTGTTGTTTTTCAATAATTTGCTGTAGGATAAATGCACTGGCTCCACCCGGGACATCTTCGTCCAATACAATTAGTTTGTTTGTTTTTTTAACGGATTCTAAAATAGTATGATCTAAATCAAAAGGCATTAATGTTTGTATATCAATTAATTCGAGATGAATTCCTGAATTTCTTAATTTTTCTGAAGCTTTTTGAGCTATTCTGATACAAGATCCATAGGAAACCAGGGTTATATCTTTTCCGGATTCCAGTATTTCCACTTTGCCAAGCGGCACTGTAAATTCATGAATATTATCGGGTAATGTTTCTTTTAAGCGATAGGCATTGAGACATTCAATAACCAATCCAGGATCATCACTTTTCAATAATGTATTATACATGCCGGCCGCTTGTGTCATATTTCTTGGGACACACAAATAAATTCCTCTGAGTGAATGCAATAACATACCCATAGGTGAACCGGTATGCCATATTCCTTCCAGTCTGTGTCCGCGGGTTCTGATTATAGCAGGACAAGCTTGCTGACCAGCTGACCGGTATCTCAATGTTGCCAAATCATCCATTAAAGGCGATAAAGCATATACTACATAATCGAGATATTGAATTTCGCTTATAGGTCTCAATCCCCTTAATGCACATCCTATTGCCTGACCAATAATTGTCCACTCCCTGATACCTGTATCAAAGATCCTGTTTTCTCCATATTTTTCCTGAAGACCTGCAAAACCTTGATTGACATCACCAATTTTTCCCAAATCTTCACCAAACGCCAGTAATCGTTCGTCTGTTGAAAATCGATGGTCAAAAAAGGTATTTAAAATCTGATATCCATTGAGTTCTTTTGAATCATTGGAATAAATTGCCGGAATTTCTGGCACTTTTATCGCTGCAAAATCTGATTCAGAATAGAGATGAGTATGATATGTTGCATCTGCATATTCATATTGTTTACCCAACCAGTTTTTTACTGGTGATTTATCAAATTGAGTACTGGTATCAAATACGATCGCTCGGGCAATTTCAATAAGCTCATATAAATTGGGCTCCTTTAAATTGTTTAGTTGATTTAATTCTTCCTGATGAACACCGGGTTGCAGTAAATTAATCAACTCTTCTTTTTTAGTGATAATTGCTCTGAGAAAATTAGACCAGGCAATTTGTTTTTCATTTTTTACATAATTTTTCGATTCATTTTCGAGTATTTCGATTTGCTCAGCGCTCATAATTTCAGAAGTGATCAACCACTCTTTCATGATTTTTATGCAGTCAAATTTTAGTTCCCATTCCATTCGGGATTTTGACTTATATCGTTCATGAGAACCAGAAGTAGAGTGGCCCTGAGGCTGAGTTACTTCATCGATATGAAATAGAGCCGGAATGTGTTTTGTTCGTACCACATCAATACCTTCATTGTACATGGTAACAAGTCCAGGATAATCCCAGGCTTTTGCTTTGTAAATTTTTATTCCATTGTTTTTATTATCCGCTTCAAAGCCTGACAATGCAGAAGATATACTTTGTTTGATAGTTTGTAATTCAATAGGTACTGAAATACCATAACCATCATCCCAAACAGAAACTGCCAAAGGTACCTGCATGACGCCGGCCGCATTTAATGTTTCCCAGAATACTCCTTCTGAAGTAGAAGCATCACCTATAGTACAAAAGCTGACTTCATTACCTTTTTCAGAAAAATTTTCTGAGGCTTTTTTTGAATTTAAGGACCTGTAATATTTAGAAGCATATGCAATTCCCAATGCTCTTGCCATTTGTCCGGCTGTGCTGGAAATATCGGAACTGACATTAAATTCTTTAGTTTGGTTAATCCAATTTCCTTCGTCTGTAATCAATTTGGTGCCAAAATGAGCATTCATTTGTCGTCCTTTACTGAAAGGATCATTATGAGGATCTGCATATAATTGGGCAAAATAATCTTGCACAGTACAAAGCCCAAGGGCCAGCATAAAAGTCTGATCGCGATAGTATCCTGACCTAAAATCTCCCTTTTTGAAGGATCTGGCCATGGCTACCTGGGGTACTTCTTTGCCATCACCCAGTATTCCGAATTTAGCTTTACCTGTTAAAACCTCTTTTCGACCTAATAATGAACATTCACGACTCACTAAACAAACCCAGAAATCTTTTATCACTTCCTGCTTATACTGGGCATATTTCCCTTGAATGGAATCTAATATGGACTGAATTGGCTCCAATAACTGCATAACTTTTTTTTGGTACACAAAAATAGTCTATTTCGCTCTTATAGACTGATTCAGTGTTAATTGAATATATGATAAAATATGATAATTCATATTTAACACGGTGTTAACAGAGAATTTTAATATTTTTGTGTCTTAACTAAGCTGAGCTTACGTTACATTTGTTATTATTAAAAACTATAAATACATGAAAAATCTATTAACTCTCATTGTGATGGTTTTCTGTGCTGGTTTTATTTCGGCTCAAACTGAAGTACCTGCCTCTAATGCCACCCCTCAAAAGACAACAGGAGGCCCGCATCTTGAATGGGAATCTACTGTAGTTGACTATGGCGAAATTAAAAAAGGATCAGATCCGGTTCGTCAGGCTATTTTTTATAATAAAGGTACTGAACCTCTTGTGATCAAGAGTGCCAGAGGTAGCTGTGGTTGTACAGTGCCAACCTGGCCTAAAGATCCGATTATGCCTGGCGAAAAAGGTGTAATTGAAATTCGGTATGACACTCAGCGTGTAGGACCTATTAATAAAACGGTTAGTGTTTCTACAAATGAAAGTGAAGAAGAAACAAGAATTACCATAAAAGGAAATATATCTTCAGATGAAGAACAAACACTTCCGAAAAATGAAGGAAATATTTTAATTCCTAAAGGATAAAATCCTATTATAGAGAAAATAAAAAAGCCTCAAAATTATTTTTGAGGCTTTTTTATTTCAACTATTTAAACTGTATCACATGTTTTTAATAATTTCATCTGCAAATTCACTGCATTTTAATAAAGTCGCTCCTGACATTAAACGGTGAAAATCATAAGTCACCCGCTTGTTTTCTATAGATTTTTCCAAACCAATGGTAATCAGTTGTGAAGCTTCTTTCCAACCCAGATAATCAAACATCATAACACCTGATAGGATTACTGAGCTGGGATTTACTTTATCCTGCCCCGCATACTTAGGAGCTGTGCCGTGTGTGGCTTCAAAAATGGCATGGCCGGTTTCGTAATTAATATTTGCACCGGGAGCAATACCAATGCCTCCTACTTGCGCAGCAAGTGCATCAGAAATATAATCACCATTAAGATTTAAGGTAGCAATGATATCATATTCTTCAGGACGAAGTAAAATTTGCTGAAGAAATGCATCTGCAATGACATCTTTAATGATTAATCCATTCGGTAATTTTAACCAGGGACCACCATCCAAAAGTTCTGCTTTAAACTCATCTTGAGCAAGTTCATAAGCCCAGTCCATAAAGCTACCTTCTGTATACTTCATGATGTTTCCTTTATGAACCAGCGTTACAGATTTTTGACCAGATTCTATGGCAAATAAAATAGCAGCGCGAACCAGTCTCTGCGTTCCTTCTTTAGATACTGGTTTGATTCCAAATCCGGCTGTCAATGGAAAACGAATTTTTTTATATTTATCCGGAAACTCTCGTTGAAGAATTTCTTTAAATTTTTTATTTTCTTCCGTTCCTGCCTGGAATTCAATTCCGGCATAGATATCTTCCGTGTTTTCTCTGAAGATTGTCATATTTACTTTTCCTGGTTCATTGACAGGAGAAGGTACACCGTCAAAATACCGTACTGGTCTTAGACAGGCGTAAAGATCCAATTGTTGCCTTAAGGCTACATTCAGAGAGCGGATACCACCTCCTACAGGTGTAGTTAAAGGACCTTTTATGGCTACATAACATTCTTTAATTATATCAAGCGTTTCATCAGGCAGCCAGTTGTTGGTTTTGTTAAATGCTTTTTCACCAGCCAAAACTTCCTTCCATTCGATTTTTTTTGCACCCTGGTATGCTTTTGCAACTGCAGCATCGAATACCCGAATAGACGCAGCCCAAATGTCGGGACCCGTGCCATCACCTTCAATAAATGGAATAATTACATGGTCAGGTATAGTAAGCTTTCCCTGAATGTTTTGAATTTTTTGAGCAGACATAATTTTTTATTATAGAATTTGCAAAATTACATTTCGTTTTGAAGTTAGCTAAACCAACCGTCCGAATTAGCATTTCATTATAGTTTATAGCTTTTTATGTAATAATCAAATACTATATATGGATTTCAACAGCATGAAATCCGTACATTTGTCAGATTATACATTTCACATTTATATAATTTATGCGGAATCCTATTCTTGACGGCAACATTGACCAAAATGGTCCAGAAGAAAGGATTATCGACAAAACTTTAAGACCCAGAGAACTTAAAGATTTTGCCGGTCAGCTACATGTTGTGGAAAATTTAAAAGTATTTATAGCCGCAGCAAAACAAAGGCATGAAGCATTGGATCATATCTTATTTCATGGTCCTCCTGGCTTGGGCAAAACGACATTATCTCATATTATTTCCAATGAATTAGGCAGCGAATTAAAAATCAGCTCAGGTCCTGTTTTAGAAAAACCTGGCGATTTAGCAGGACTTTTAACCAATCTTAAAGAAGGTGATGTATTATTCATAGATGAAATCCACCGGTTGAATACAGTGGTTGAAGAATATTTATATTCTGCAATGGAAGATTACAAAATCGATATCATGATCGATACGGGTCCTAATGCCAGATCAATCCAGTTGACCGTTAACCCATTTACATTAATTGGCGCTACCACACGGGTTGGTTTGCTCACCTCGCCATTGCGTTCCCGATTTAGTATTACTTGTCACCTGGATTATTATGATCAGGAAACTTTGGAAGGGATTATCAGCCGATCATCCATCTTACTAGGTGTAAAAGCACACGAACAGGGTATTAAGGAGATCGCTCGTCGTAGCCGGGGTACTCCACGAATTGCTAATGCACTTCTCAGACGACTTCGGGATTTTGCTCAAATCAAAGGCAATGGAGTCATTGATCTCGAAATTGCTCAATTTGGACTGAATGCCTTAAATGTAGACAGCCTCGGACTTGATGAAATGGATAATCGTATCCTGAGTATCATTATAGAAAAATTTTCGGGAGGTCCAGTTGGGCTAACAACCATAGCCACCGCGGTTGGAGAAGAAGCCGGTACCATTGAAGAAGTACACGAACCATTTCTCATTATGGAAGGATTTATCCAGCGCACGCCAAGGGGGCGAATAGCCACCAATAAAGCCTATAAACACTTAGGTCTGGCTGGCGGAAATCCTTCTCAGACTTATTTGTTTTAAGGATTAAATGTTTAGTCTGTTTAATCGCACTAATTAAAATTTTTTTAAGCCTGTGCAGTAGGCGTATTAAATGACATAGGTGGTATCATTTGCGGCTCGGGATCCTGAATGACACCGTATTGATTTTCATATTTTGAAATGTTGTCATTCAGTGCTTTTAATAATCGCTTGGCGTGTTGTGGAGTTAGTACAATTCGGGATTTAACTTTGGCTTTAGGTACATTTGGCATAAGGCGGATAAAATCGACTACAAACTCAGAATGAGAATGTGAAATGATTGCAAGATTTGAATAGATGCCTTCTGCTATATCCTCTGTTAATTCAATATTTAATTGATTTTGATTATTGGCATTTTGTTCACTCATGATTTTTAATTTTATGCAAATTTAATACAGTTCTCTTTATGAATACCAGGAAGCTTCAATTACAGGAATACTTTAATGACAATTTAAAATGCTGGAATGATCGTGTTCCGGTACATGTAAAGTCTGATTTTTATGATTTGAATTCTTTTATCAATGGAAAATCATCTCTTACCCAAATAGAACATGAATATCTTGGAAATGTTTCAGGACACCGCCTACTTCATTTACAATGTCATTTTGGAATGGACACTATTTCTTTAAGTCGAATGGGTGCTAAATGTATTGGAATCGATTTTTCAGAAAAAGCTATTGAAGAGGCAAGAAAATTGGTAAGCATTACAGATACAGATGTGGAGTTTTACCAAAGTAATGTCTATGATATCCTGGAATTAAATCTTGGAAAATTCGATAGGGTATTTACAAGTTATGGCACAATTGGCTGGTTACCTGATTTGAATGAATGGGCAAGAATTATTTCCGAATGTCTGGTCTCCAATGGAGAATTTTACATATGTGACTTTCATCCTGCATTGTACATGTTTGATTTTAATACTAAACAGCTGGCATACTCTTATTTTAATATTGGCGCGCCATATAGTGAAGAAGAAACGGGTAGTTATGCAGATAGTTCCTATCAAAAAATTATGACCACTCATTTTTGGTCTCATTCATTAAGTGAAATAGTATCTAGTTTATTGGAAAATAATATGCAACTTACTTTATTTAAAGAATTTGACTATTCGCCATATTCATGTTTTCCAGATTCGTTTAAAACCGGTGATGACCAGTATAAATTTGTTGACACAAAAATACAAATTCCTCATTTGTATCTCATCAAAGCCGTTAAAATATAATTTATGGAAATACGAATTGAAAACTTTTAAGGTCTGTTTGCGTTAACACAAGGTTTATTATGAAGTAATTCCATGGATTCACTATCTCAAATAGTTCTGGGTGCTGCCTGTGGCGAAGCGGTTCTGGGTAAAAAAATAGGCAACCGGGCCATGATTTGGGGAGCGGTAGCCGGCACATTACCGGATTTGGATGTCACCGCTAATTTATTTTTGGATCCGATTCAGGCACTTGGCTTTCACAGAGGACCCATGCATTCCATTCTGTTTGCCATAGTGGTTCCTTTTATAATAGGTCCTTTAGTAAAAAATCTGTATGATAAAAACTGGCATACAAAAAAAACCTGGAAAATTGCAGGCTATTGTTTTGGTATCTTATTTTTTTTATTGATTGCCACGATTATATCGTCCATCTGGAGCATGCTATTTGAAGGATTTCCACTGGCTCTGGTTAGTTTGTTAGTTATTTCTGCAGCGCTGTTTTTTTACCTTCGATTTAAACAAGTTTTTTATCAACAAATACAAGCTGAAAACGCAAGTACCAAGGAATGGATTTTACTTTTTTTCTGGGCCATTTTTACACACCCATTGCTGGATTCATTTACGACATACGGAACCGTATTGTTCTGGCCTTTTTCGAATATGAGGATTTCTTTATCGACCATATCTATAGTTGATCCTTTATATACAATACCATTTGCTATTTTTTTATTAATTACAGCTCTTTATCACAGAGACCATAAACACCGGAGTGTGTTTAACTGGATTGGCATATCATTGAGTACTTCATATTTGATTTTTACAATTTTTCATAAACAGCATATTAATTCTATTTTTGAAAAAAGCCTACAATCTGAAAATATACCCTACAAAGAATATATAACTGTTCCGACAATTTTTAATAATTTATTATGGTATGCTATTGCCAAACAGGATACAAGTTATGTTTATTCCTATTATTCCGTTTTAGATAAAGAAAAAAAATTTATATCAATAAAGACGATACCTGCAAATCACCAGCATTTTACTTCATTCCGCAATCAGACTGCAACCAATTTGTTACCCTGGTTTAGCGATGGGTATTATAATTTAATCCGCTTAAATGATACATTGATTCAATATAATGACTTACGCTTTGGTTCAATGAGTGGAACGATGGAAAAAAAGGATGATTATATTTTTAAATTTTATCTGGCCGATAAAAAGGGTACTCTGGAAATGGAAAAGGAAAGAACTCGTCCACAAAACAGCAGAGAAGATATTGAGTGGTTTAAGAAAAGAATAACTGGTGTACTGCGTACGGAAGAAAAATAATTTACATTTCAAAAATGAAACTGCAGTTAAAATCAAAATGCACATTCTTAAAATAGTACGTTTTTTTATTTTTTAGAATGTCTCCAGGCTGAAACAATTCCCAGAATCATCGGCAACAGACTTACAATTAAAATTGCTATAATAATAATTGAAAAATTATCTTTAACGACCTGAATATTACCGAAAAGGAATCCAATTCCTAATAATGGAACTACCCAAAGTAAAGCACCTAAAACATTAAAATAGGTAAACTTATAAGTGTTCATTTGACCTATGCCGGCAACAAATGGTACAAAGGTTCTAATAAATGGCATGTATCGACCTAGGATGAGTGCTTTTCCTCCATGTTTATCATAAAATTCCTGGGTTGTGACGAGATGATCCTTTTTTAAATACTTCCGTTCTGTTTCAAATATTTTAGGTCCAAAAAACTTACCAATCATAAAATTTAACTGATTCCCAAGGATTGCAGCTGTAAAACAAATTAGGCAAAGGAGTAAAATATTCATATTACCGCTTGCCGCTAAGGCGCCTGCAGCAAATAGCAAGGAATCGCCGGGTAAAAAAGGAGTAATGACAAGTCCTGTTTCGCAAAAAATGATAAGAAATAATATTACATAGATATAGACTCCGTATAATCTGACCAGCTCATTCAGATGTTCATCAACATGTAAAATAAATTCCAATAGGGTATTCAGCCAATCCATTACCATTTGTTTAGGCTGCAAAGATATACACAAATTGAGGAGACAGTAAGATCCTAAAAATTAAAAAAAAATTAATATAAAAAGCAATATTATATAAAAAGCTGATTACAAATTAATTATTATTATAATTTATAATTTACAGAAAAACAATATTTTAGACTGAAAAAATGATAAATGATGTATCTTTGTACATTCCCAAACCCGGTTATATGGAACAAACAGTTCAGTCATTAAAAGATTTACGCAAAGGACTAGTAAATGAAAGATCCAAAGATTTATTTCTTGCATTGTTGATTGCAATTATAGGATTTGCCGGATCTTATTTAGTTTTAGGAAAGTCGATACAGGAAAGTGGGAAAGAAACGGGTCTTCTCAATTCACCCGATCTATCTGAATTTAACCTCAAAATATTTTCAAATCAGGCAGATCAAAATTTAAAAAGCAGTTATAATTTTCAGGAAGAATATTTACTCATTCAGGGCACTATGGCGGTAGGTAATGTTACCCGGATCACCAATTTGGCATTTAATTCTGAGAAAACTTATTTAATAGATTTTGGAAATGGAATTCGTCACAGGATGACTTCACCTGTCATGAATATGCGGTATATCAGTCCGGGATTTTACCTGGTACAATGTTATATCATGCAAGATTCGAAATGGGAATTAATAGCTGCTGAAACAATAACAATTCGTAAAGGCGATACTAATGAGTTTCCAGGATTGCCTTAATAATTTATCATTGATTAAATACATAAGAAATAATATTGGCACCCATTCGAAGTGCTTGTAATCTTACTTCAGGAGGATCTTTATGGACTTCAGGATCTTCCCAACCGTCCCCTAAATCACATTCATAAGTGTAAAAACAAATCAACCTTCCCTGCCATATTAATCCGAATCCCTGTGGAGGTTTTTTTTCATGTGCATGAATTTTTGGCAGTCCATTTGGAAAATTAAACTTTTGAGTATAGATAGGATGTGAAAAAGGTAATTCTATAAAGTCTAATTCAGGAAAAACTTTTTTCATACTTGGTCGTACAAAAGGATCCATACCGTAATTATCATCTATGTGAAGAAATCCACCAGCGAGTAAATAATTTCTCAGATTCTGCGCTTCCATTTCGCTAAAGACAACATTGCCGTGGCCAGTCATATGTATAAATGGATAATTAAATATCTCCGCGCTTCCAACTTCTACTGTCGAATAGGCTTGATCTAAACTGGTTTTTAGTTCTGAATTACAGAATTTGGCCAGATTGGTCAATGCTGTAGGATTGGCATACCAGTCACCGCCTCCATTGTATTTTAGCAATGCCAATTTTAAAGGCGCATTAAGTGGGTAGCTAAATGAAAAAAAACTGAATATACCAAGAAGTAAAAATAAAATAAAAGTTTTATACATCATAGATGTTTTATAGTTTGTAAAATTAATAAGGATGTTAATCCTGCGGTTTCCGTTCGCAACCTGTAGGAGCCCAAAGATACAGGAACCACATTATTTGTTCTGGCTAAACTGATTTCTTCCTGTGTAAAATCACCAGCCGGACCAATATAGACGATGACTGCCTGTTGCGGATGATATAATTTTCCTAAATACGGCAATTCTTCTTGTTGACAATGTCCAAAATATTTTTGCGGGTAATCTGAAAAGGATTTTATGGCATTTCCAAACGTGCATAGATCATGAAGCAATGGCTTATAAGGCCTTAAAGTTTGTTTTGCTGAAGATTCAATAATTTTAAGACACCGGTCTTTTTTAAATTTTGAATTTTCGGTGCGCGTACATTCTATTGGAATGATTTCATGAATACCATTTTCAACAGCTTTTTCAATAAACCATTCAAATCGATCCGCTGGCTGAGTTAGACTGATGGCTATCGAAATTTTGGCCTGAGTCGGATATTCTACTTTGTAAACTCCTAAAATCTGTAGAGTTAATGTATCAGAATTGGAATCAGAAATCAGGGCATTGTAGATTGTTCCTTGAAAATCTGTAATTAAAATTTTGTCTCCTAACCTGTGCCGTGTTACCCTGATACAATGATGAAGTTCACTTCCAGAAAGTGCAAAATGTTTTTCATCTAACCGTTTTCCGCTGAATAATTCCATTATAACTCGCTGAATGCAGATTGAACCAAGGCCAATAATTGTTGATCATGAATTTTTTTATAGCCAACAGCCGTAGATGCACTTGATGGCCTTGATATAATTTGTATTTCATTCCATTTCCAGTTTTGTTTAATAAAATTAGCTGCTCCCATATTACCTGGTTCTTCCTGAACCCATCTATACGATCGATCCGGATATTTTTTAATAATCGTATCAATTTGATCTTCAGGAAATGGATACAATTGTTCTATGCGTATAATTAAATATTTACTTGTTTTTAATTCTGTCTCAAATTTTTTTAGATCATAATAAAGTTGACCGCTGCAAAATAAAAGGTATTTAATATTTTTAGAATTTTTCGGATGATCAGATATTATTTCCATAAAGCGAGTACCTGATTCAAATTCTTTTAAATCGGAGACACAATCAGGATGTCGCAATAAAGATTTGGGTGCCATTACAATTAATGGTTTACGAAAGTCCCAGATTAATTGTCTTCTGATCAAATGAAAAAAATTGGCCGGTGTAGTTGCATTTACCACGACAATATTATATTCAGCGCAATTTTGTAAAAACCTTTCGAGACGTGCAGAAGAATGTTCTGGTCCTTGTCCATCATAACCATGAGGAAGCAACATAACGAGTCCGCTCATTCTGTGCCATTTGATCTGTGCCGTTGTAATAAATTGATCTATAATTACCTGTGCACCGTTTGTAAAATCTCCAAACTGTGCTTCCCAAATCACCAGATGATTAGGAGAGGCTAAAGAGTATCCATATTCAAATCCCAAAACTGCAAATTCTGAAAGCAACGAATTATAAATTAAAAACTTGCCTTGATTATCATCCAATTGAGAAAGTCTGTTGTAGGCTTGATTGGTTTTTTCGTCAAATAATACAGCATGCCTGTGGGAAAATGTACCTCGTTTTACATCTTGTCCACTCATTCGAACATTATTTCCTTCCATCAATATACTTGAGTAAGCCAATAATTCAGATAAAGCCCAGTCCAGTTTACCGGAATTTATTTGTCCTTCCCAGGATTTGAATAATCGTTTTATCTTGGCGAGTACAGCAAAATCTTTAGGTGTTTCGAGTAGTTTTTTAAGAATAGTTTGGATTAGTTTGAACGGAATACCGCTCTCCGGACTTTTAAGAAAGTCAATTTGGCTGGATTTTTTCTTTAGGGTCTTCCAGGCCAGATCCGGTTCCTGATACGTATAAGGTAATGGATTTTCTTTGATGAAATTTAAACGGACCTGTAACAATTCCCAAAATTTTTTTTCCATTTCTTCCGCCAATTTCGATTCAAGATCACCACGCCGGTTCAGAGTTTCTATGTAGAGTTCTCGAACATTCTGATGCTTATTGATGATTTCATACATTTCAGGTTGCGTAAATTTTGGATCATCACCTTCATTATGACCATGGCGTCGATAACAAACGATGTCTATAAATACATCGGCATTAAATTTTTGCCGGTACGCCGAAGCCAGGTTCACTGCAAATACTACTGCTTCCGGATCATCGCCATTGACATGAAATACAGGTGCCTGTACAACATAACCAACAGCACTGCAATAAGTAGAAGTACGAGCATCGTCAAAATCTGTCGTAAAACCAATCTGATTATTGATAATTATATGTATCGTTCCTCCAGTGTAATAACCTGGGAGTTGAGACATTTGAACGATTTCATAGACGACGCCTTGTCCGGCAATCGCAGCATCTCCATGAATTAAAACAGGCAAAATTTTGTGATAGTCAGATTGATATAACAAATCAGCTTTGGCGCGGGATAATCCCAGGACCACCGGGTCGACAGCTTCCAGATGTGATGGATTGGGTGCAAGCTTCAATTGGATTTGTTTGCCACTTTGAGTTTGAATCTGGGATGAAAACCCCAGATGATATTTTACATCACCCGAACCAAAACTTAAATCCGGAATGGCAGTTCCTTCAAATTCATTAAATAGCTGGTCATAAGTTTTTCCCATAATATTGGCCAGTATATTTAAACGACCTCTGTGCGCCATACCTATGACCACTTCTTCAACTCCTAAATCAGCATTTGTTTCTATAATGGCATCCAAAGCATTTATTGTGCTTTCACCGCCTTCAAGGGAAAACCGTTTTTGCCCGACGTATTTAGTATGTAAGAATTTTTCAAATATTACAGCACCATTTAATTTCTCGAGTATTCTCTTTTTATTTTCAATACTTAAACCATAATCATCACGTAAAGCTCTGTTTTCTATTTTATCCCGTAACCAGGATTGGATTTCCTGAGATCTGATATGAGTGTATTCAAAACCAATCTTCTGACAATAAATGGATTTAAGTTTGGAAATAATATCAGAGATAGTAGAACTGGAAAGGCCAAGTGATTTGCCAGCTTCAAACTTGATATCAGATTTTATGGTATCTAATTGATAATCTTTTAAATCCAGTAAAGGTTTCCGGTCCCGTCGTTTGCGAATCGGATTCGTATCTGATAACAGATGACCACGGCTGCGATAACCTTCAATTAAAGATAAGACAGCTAACTCATTTTGAATGTTATCTGCTGAAATGGGTAATTTGTTGTTAGTCCCATTTTCTGTAAAAGACTTTGCAAAGTCAAATCCGCTGAAAAATTTTTGCCAGGATTCATCAAGGGATTGAGGATTATCCTGATAAGCCTTATATAAGGAGTCTATGTAATCAGAATCTGCATTATAAATATACGAAAAGTCTTTCATGGCGAAATAACAACTAGGACCCTGCAAAGTTACGCTGGCTGGAATTGATTGATCGTTAATAGAATTTAATTGAAGGGAAAATATTGTGAAGCTTTTTATAAGATAAATCAATTGATGTTTTTATAAAAAGGACTCTGAAAGGCAAGCCGGGACAAAAATTATCTAAACTTTATATATCAATTTATTTTTAATGTATAAATTTCCTAATAATAATAGACTATACATTATATAAAATATCTATCTAAATGCTTGAAAATCAAAGTTTTTGATTAATTTTGATTTATCTATTGATTATCAGTGAGATGTATATTACAAAAAATATTTATTTTTTTTGTGGGTAAAAGTGGAAAAATGTGGAAATTATTTCTACATTTGTTCCAAGAAACCAACTGAGCTAAAAAAATGTACAATCTAACTGGTGAGTACGAAGTGAAACTAGATGACAAGAGCAGATTGCGATTGCCATCCGGTTTAAGTAACCAGCTTGGCGACAGTCCATTTAAGCTCGTGGTTAACCGGGGATTCGAAAAATGTTTACTCCTATATCCTGAATCTGTCTGGGACGAAAAGACTAAAGAAGTCAATCAGCTTAATCAATACATTTCTAAGAACAGAGAGTTTGTAAGGTACTTTTACAGAGGTGCCACCAAATTGATAAGTGATGCATCAGGAAGAATCCTGGTACCCCGATTATTATTAGAGCACGCCGGTATTCAACAGGATATTGTATTGCTTGCATATTCACAACAAATAGAAATCTGGTCCAAAGAGCAATATTTAATTATGGTTCATAATGAGCCGGAAAATTTTGGACCACTGGCAGAAGAAGTATTTGGGCATAAAGATGTCTGAAATGTCTACTGATTATCATCATATTCCGGTACTACTTAAAGCTTCGGTAGATGATTTGATAACAGATCCCGACGGAATTTATATAGATGCTACTTTCGGTGGAGGGGGGCATAGCCGGGAGATTTTATCCAGATTAGGAAAGAAAGGAAGATTATTCGCCTTTGATAGAGATCGCAAAGTGTTGGATCATCTTCCTGATGATAATCGTTTCGAATTAATTATTTCCAATTACATGTATTTAAAGAAATACATGACGTATTATAAAATTGAAAGTGTCGATGGAATTTTGGCGGATCTTGGATTGTCTTCTCATCATCTTGATGATTCAATTCGTGGTTTTTCAATTCACTCTGATTCAGAGTTGGACATGAGAATGAATACTAAACAGTCTCTTACGGCTAAAGATGTAATCATGACATATCCGGCTCAAAAATTAGAATATATTATAAAAAACTATGGTGAATTGACAAATGCAAAAAGGATTGCAAGCCAGTTAGTCAGAGATAGGAGTGGTTTTTCGTTTCATAGCTGTAAAGAGTTTGCTCATTGGGCTTCAGCTTTTTCTTATGGAAAAAAAAATAAATTTCTCGCTCAACTTTTTCAGGCTATAAGAATTGAAGTCAATCATGAAATCGATTCTCTCAAACACTTTATCAGTCAAAGTGCCGGATTATTGCGAATGAATGGTCGAATGGTTGTCATTAGTTATCACTCCCTGGAAGATCGCCTGATTAAACAATGGTTTAAAACAGGAGATCCACAACAATCTGAAAATCTAATGTTGAAATATATTGCACCTTTCAAATCATTGCATAAACAAGCGATCAGGCCGGACCAAAATGAAATTAATTTTAATTCCAGAGCGAGATCAGCAAAAATGCGAACAGGAATAAAACAATAAAAAAAAATGAGCTTAAATAAAACATCTTCTTTTGATAACAAAAAATACTCTTCCGTGAGTACAATGATTGTATGGAAGAATAAGATGTTTCTGTTTTTTTTATTTTCATTAATGTTGATTTATATCGGGCATGTTCAGTATTCAGAATCCAGAATCAGACAAGCACAAATTCTTGAAAATGAATTAACCCAGCTTAAATGGAATTATTGGACGATGAAATCTGGTCTTATTTATAATGGAATGGAAGAGCAAGTTGTTAAAAAAGCATCAATCAAAGAATTACAAATAAGAACTGATGCACCTAAAGTATTAAAATCAGAAATAAAAAACTAGTGGAACGCAGAAAAGAATTTTTGGTCAGGGTTTATTTTTTGTTGGGAGTATTTACACTTCTGGCATTAGGGCTTATGGTCAAAGCTTTTATGATCAATGTTCTGGAAGGTAAAGAATGGAAACAGAAGAGTAAAGATCTGTATTTTACTTTAATGCCCGTTAAAGCAGAACGTGGCAAAATTCTGGCCGATGATGGAAGTCCACTTGCTACATCTCAACCTATTTTTGAAATCAGAATGGACACGAGGGCGGCTGGTTTAAGAGATGAAGTTTTTAAAGAAAAAGTCGATTCACTGGCAATTTGTATAAAAAATTATTTACAACCGAATAGAACTAAAGCAGAAATAAAATCACAACTTATTCAGGCTCGTAAAAAATCAGACAGGTATCTCCTCATTGCAAAAAATTTAAATTACAATCAACTTCAGGTTGTTAAGTCATTTCCAATTTTTAGAAATGGTCCGAATCGGGGTGGTTTGATAACAAATACGGAGAACAGAAGAGAAAAACCTTATAAGAATTTTGCAAACCGTACTATAGGTCTTGACCGCGAAAATGCGGATGCTGTCGGCCTTGAAAAAAGTTTTAATAAATACCTGAAAGGAAAAGAAGGCCATCGGGTTATGCGCAAAGTTGGAAGTAATATTTATATACCCGTTAACGGACTGGAAGAAATCGGCCCTCAAAAAGGACAAGATATTGTAACTACGATTAATCCTGCATTGCAGGAAATAGCTCACCTGGCTTTAGAAGAAGCCATCAACAGGCATCAGGCACAGGAAGGTTGTGCTGTATTAATGGAAGTTTCCACCGGAGCTATAAAAGCAATCGCCAATTTATCTTGGGATGATTCTGGTCAACTCGTGGAATCGTATAATCACGCTATTGCAAAATCCAGCGAACCCGGTTCTACCTTTAAACTAGCGAGTCTAATAGCTATGCTGGAAGAAGGAAAAATTGATACGAATACAATTGTGGATTTGAATGGCGGCGTTTATCCATTTTATGACAGGCTTATGAAAGATTCCAAAATTCATGGCCAGCGAAATTCTACTGCTGCATTTTCCTTTGTACATTCCTCAAATGTTGGAATCTCAAAATTGGCATTTTCTGTTTTTGCAGCTGATCCGAAAAAATTTGTCGATTATCTCAATAAATTTGGTTTAAATGAAAAAACAGGTATCGAACTTGATGGCGAGCCTCTTCCGATTTTAAAAGATCCGGTAAAAGATAAAAAAAGATGGTATGGAACAACATTACCCTGGATGTCCGTGGGCTATGAGTTGCAATTGACGCCATTGCAATTGCTTACATTTTACAATGGGATCGCAAACCGGGGTAGAATAATGAAGCCTTATTTGGTAAGTGACATTTATGATGGAAGTCAAAGAGTTAAACATTTTGAACCTGTAATTCTAAAAGACTCCATTGTATCTGTTGAAACATTGGATAAGATAAATCAAATTTTAAAAGATGTGGTTGAATATGGCACTGCAAAAAGTATTAAAAATGATGTTTATACAATTGCAGGAAAAACCGGTACTGCGGTTACAAATTATTTTCATGCTAATAATGAAATAAAAAATTATCAGGCTTCATTTGCAGGATTTTTTCCGGCGGATAATCCATTATATTCTTGTATTGTCGTGATTTATAATCCACAACAAATGGGTTATTATGGCTCTGAAGTGGCAGCTCCAGTATTTAAAAGAATTGCTGACAGATGCATGAGAAATGAAATGATGAAATACGCGGTAATTAACAAGGAGCCAAAAGCAATTTTAACTAGTGAATATCTTCCGGTTGGGAATAAAGGGTATGCCTCAGATTTTGAATATGTATTTAAGCAAATAGGATTGCCACTGCATAATCCGGATTCAAAAAGCTGGGTATCCACAATAAGCGGAGATGATGGGATTTATGCAAATGCGGTCTATATAAATAAAAACAGTATGCCGGATTTGCGAGGAATGGGATTACGGGATGCAATGTATGTCATGGATGCTTATGGCATAAAATTAATACCAAATGGAATAGGAAAAATTGTGTCACAGAGCATTCCCCCGGGAGTTGCTGTGCATGAGAATCTTGTCCAATTGTATTTAGAATAAGATAAACAAACGTTCTTTGAAAAGCTTGGGTGAATTTCTACCATTGGATAACAGCACGGAAGTTTTCGGCGCTATTGACAAAAAAGTGAAATCATTCGAATTTGATTCCAGACGGGTAACAAATGAAATTGCATTTGTAGCCAAAAAAGGTGTTAATCAGGATGGTCATGATTTTATCAATGCGGCCATATCTTCAGGATGTCAGATAGTGATTTGTGAAAACTTGCCTGATAACCTGGCTCAAAATGTTACTTTCATCAAATGTAATTCGGTAACAGATTTTCTTGCAAAAATCCTGCCGGTATTTTACAATATTGATTTTAATGACCTTAGTATAATTGGTGTAACCGGAACTAATGGAAAAACCACAGTAGCTACATTGTTGTTTCAACTTTTTACATCATTGGGTTTTAAATGTGGTTTAATTTCAACTGTGGAGTTTCGAATTGCTGATCATGTATTACCATCAACGCATACAACTCCGGATCAAATTTCATTATTCAATCTGATCCACAAAATGCAATCAAACAATTGTCATTATGTTTTTATGGAAGTTAGTTCACATGCTATAGATCAAAAAAGAATTCACGGTATACCTTATAAAGTTGGAATTTTTACCAATATTACGCATGATCATCTGGATTATCATAAGACATTTAAAAATTATCTGGAAGCAAAAAAATCATTTTTTGATCAACTTGATAAAAATGCAATAGCAATTGTCAATGCGGATGATAAAAATGGACTGATTATGACACAGAACACAAAGGCTACCATAAAGACATATGCTATGAAACAAATGGCAGATTTCAGGGGCCGGATTCTTGAAAATTCTTTAAGTGGATTACATTTAAAATTTGATCAGACAGAATGGCATTCCGGCTTAGTTGGTGAATTTAATGCCTATAATTTGTTGGCGGTATATGGTTGTGCCATGGTTTTCGAGATGGATAAAATGGAAATATTTAAATATTTATCCTTGCTGAAGCCACCACAAGGAAGATTTGAATGGGTGCAAAATAAGCTTAACCATAAAATAGGAATTGTTGATTATGCCCATACACCAGATGCGCTTCAAAAAATATTAGAGAGCATTAATTTAGTGAAAAAAGAAAAACAAAAAGTAATTACAATAATTGGGTGTGGGGGTAACAGAGATATAGAAAAGAGACCAATAATGGCTTCAGTTGCTTCAGAATTAAGTGATCTGGTAATATTGACTTCAGATAATCCGCGTAAGGAAAAACCTGAAGAAATATTAAAACAAATGGAGTTAGGAATATTAACAGATAAAAGAAATAGTTATTTATTAATTGTAGACAGAACCCAGGCTATTAAAACAGCATGCATGATGTCAGAAAACGGGGATATCATTTTGGTAGCTGGCAAAGGCCATGAAAAATACCAGGAAATCGACGGGCAAAAGTTGCCTTTCGATGACATGAAAATACTAACACAATTTTTGTTAAACTAATAAAAGAAAATAGAGTAGGTTCTATTATCATTCTCAGGTTGGTTTTAACAGATACAGCAGGTGATTGTGACCAACGGGATCAGGTCCCTGCTGTACTGTTATTTTCCACAAAAATTATTATTTTGAAAATAATTAAAAATAATATTAATGTAATTTAATAGTATTAGAATTGATCAATTGGAAATAAAATGTTGTATTATTTATTTCAATTTACAGAAAAAATATTTCACTTGCCCGGAGGCAGGCTTTTTCAGTATATTTCATTTCGGGCTGGCTTAGCAATAATATTGTCATTGATCATTTCTATGATTTTTGGAAATCGCATTATCAGATTTTTAAAAAACAAACAAATTGGTGAGACGATCCGGGACCTGGGTCTGGTAGGTCAAAAGGAAAAAGAAGGAACGCCAACAATGGGCGGCATCATAATCATTCTTGCCATATTGATTCCTACATTATTGTTAACCAAATTAGAAAACATCTACATTCAGGTAATGATATTTACAACTGTCTGGATGGGAATGATTGGATTTGCTGACGATTATATCAAAGTATTTTTAAAAAACAAGCAAGGTTTAAAAGCGGTCTTTAAAATTGCAGGTCAAATAATTTGTGGTCTTGTCATTGGTTTGATCATGTTGTATCATGAAAAAGTTTTGGTACGGATGCCCAAAGCTGAAGCGTTAAAAATGAACTACGTAATTCAGGAAGAATTTACTACCTGGGATGCTACCAGAAACACGACACTAGAATATGTATATGTAAAAACACAGCTGACAAATGTTCCATTATTAAAAGGTAATCGATTTGATTATTACTGGATAACAGAATTTTTTGGAGATAATGCTCATGTTTGGATATGGTTAGTATTTATTCCGATTGTAATTTTTATTGTAACAGCTGTTTCAAATGCGGCCAATTTAACTGACGGTCTGGATGGTCTGGCAACCGGTGTATCTGCTATTATTGCTGGAACATTGGCAATACTGGCATATGTTTCAGGTAATGCCATCATCGCAGAATATCTAAGCATTTTTTATCTGCCTTACAGCGGTGAGTTAGTAATATTCTGTGCTGCGTTTTTAGGAGCTTGTATTGGTTTTTTGTGGTATAATTCTTTTCCGGCTAAAATATTTATGGGAGATACCGGAAGCCTGACCATTGGTGGAATCATTGCCGCATTGGCTATTTTATTAAGAAAAGAATTACTTATCCCTTTATTATGCGGAGTTTTTTTTATTGAAAATCTTTCGGTAGTGATCCAGGTTTTGTATTTTAAATATACCCGAAAAAAATATGGAGAAGGTCGACGTGTTTTTTTAATGAGTCCACTTCATCATCATTTTCAGAAAAAAGGTTTACACGAGGCAACAATAGCTGTTAGATTTTGGATAGTTACCATCATTTTAGCAGTTTTAACAATAATTACACTTAAAGTAAGATAAGAATGATATTGATTTTGGGAGCCGGTGAAAGTGGAGTAGGTGCAGCATTACTTGCTAAGAAGTATTCTATTCCTGTATTCGTCAGTGATTGTAATACGATCCGGCCAAATTTTTTACAGGAATTAATTGATAATGATATTGATTTTGAGCAGGGAAGTCATACCCTTGCTTTTTCTATTAATGCAGATTTTGTTGTAAAAAGTCCGGGAATTCCTGAAACATCTGAAATTGTGGAAGCTTATAAAGCCAAAGGGATCCGGATCATTTCGGAAGTGGAATTTGCTTATCATTATTGTAATGGTTTTATTATCGCGATTACCGGAAGTAATGGGAAAACGACTACCACTAATTTGGTATATCATTTATTAAATAGCGCTGGTCTTGATGTCGTAAAAGCTGGAAATGTGGGTTTGTCTTTTTCCCGGGCAATTACTCAAAAAAAATGGACAAATTATGTATTGGAGTTGAGTAGCTTTCAATTGGATGGAATTGAAAAATTCAGATCAAATATCTCTGTACTCCTGAATATTACTCCGGATCATCTGGATCGGTATAAACAAGATTTTGAACTTTATATAAAATCAAAGTTTCGTATTGGCATGAATCAAACGGAAAATGATTATTTTATTTATTACGGAAGCGATAAAGTAATTACAAATTATATTCAAAATTATAAAAACACTTCAACTCTGATTGAATTAAATCCTGAACTTGATGATCAAGATATCGTTAAAAATAAAGGGCTTTTGTTAGCTGATCTAAGTAATACTTGCCTAAAAGGGAAACACAATGCCGTCAATGCCAGTTGCGCTGTTCAAGTTGCCCAATTAATGGGAGTTAGTCAAGGGCTTATTCAGCAATATCTTCAAACTTTTGTGAATGATCCTCACCGTTTGGAATCCGTAATAACAATAAATGGTATTGAATTTATTAATGATAGTAAAGCGACAAATGTCGATTCGGTTTTTTGGGCTCTGGATGCCATGAAGAAAAAAATAGTCTGGATTGCAGGAGGTCAGGATAAGGGAAATAACTATGCAGTATTGACTCCGCTTGTGGAGCAAAAAGTAAAAGCTATAATTTGTATGGGAATTGATAATTCAAAATTAATAAAGGCTTTTGAAGGAATAGTACCTCTTGTTATAGATACACATGATTTGAAAAGTGCTGTACAATCTGCATACAAAACTGCTATTCCGGGCGATGTTGTATTATTATCACCGGCATGTGCAAGTTTTGATTTGTTTATAAATTATGAAGATCGTGGTACCCAGTTTAAAAACGAAGTACTAAAACTGAGTTAAATAATTTTAATAATGGAGTTAAGTCAAATTAAAGAAAAAATATTAAGTACAAATTTTATATGGACTATTATTTTAGCTCTTGCCTGTATATCCATGCTGGCAGTTTATAGTGCTTCAGGAAGTGTGACAAAATACAATTCGGATAATACATATTATTTTATTATCCGGCATGCAAGTTTTGTATTTATGGGACTGGCTCTAATTTGGATTTTCAGTAAAATTGACTACACCGTATTTAACAGATGGGCACCGGTCATGTTAATTGCATCCATAATTCTGTTGATTCTTACATTTTTCTTTGGAGTAAATGTCAATGATGCTAAAAGATGGTTGAATATCCCAGTTTTAAATTTAACTTTTCAGGTTTCAGATTTCGCAAAATTAGCATTGATATTGTATCTCGCCAGATCAATTTCTCAGAAGCAAGATGTAATAAAAGGGTTTAAATCTTCTTTTGTTCCCATTATGTTGCCCATCCTAATAGTTTGTACTTTAATCGCACCCTCAAATCTAAGTACGGCTTTGGTTCTGTTTGCAGGATGTATCGGGATGATGTTTGTCGGCAGAATTGATTTAAATTATATACTCATGCTGGTCATCTTAGGAGTAATTCTGTTGTTTCTGTTGATTTATATTGAAACGATTTTTCCGGGATTGACAAGAGCAGATACCTGGATTTCTCGTATTAATAAATTCATTTATGGTTCCGATGAAGAATATCAAATAGAACAGGCAAAAATGGCGATTGCGAATGGACATTGGCTATTTGTTCATCCTGGTAGCAGTATGTTGCGCAATTTTATCCCTTATTCTTATGCGGATTTTATTTATCCGATCATCTGTGAAGAATACGGATTGCTTCTGGGAGGATTTGGAGTAATATTATTGTATCTGGGTTTATTATTCCATTGCGTTTCGATCGTAAGTAATACAACCCGGGCATTTGGTGCCCTCTTAACAATGGGTATTGGAATCAATATTGTTTTGCAGGCATTTGCAAACATAGCGGTTGCCTTAAATATGATTCCTGTTACCGGATTGCCGCTCCCATTTGTCAGTATGGGAGGCACCTCTTTGATATTTACCAGTATTTCATTTGGAATGATCATTAGTGTTAGTAAGCATATAAATAATTTAAAACTGGAATCCGCACCCAATGATGATTTTACATTGGATAATTATGGATTGAGTTCAAATACTTCATTACATGAAAGTGTTGATTAGTGGCGGTGGAACGGGAGGTCATGTGTTTCCGGCAATTGCAATTGCGGATGCATTAACCGGTATTGAGTCAAGTACCGAAATCCTATTTGTTGGTGCTAAAGGTAAAATGGAAATGACGAAAGTACCTGAAGCCGGGTATAAAATTATTGGATTACCAATTCGGGGGTTTAATAGAAAATTAAGTCTTCAAAATTTTTTATTGCCATTTTATCTCTTAAAAAGTTTGTGGACTTCCTGGTCGATTATCCGAAATTTTAAACCTGATATAGTAGTTGGAGTCGGTGGATATGCGAGTGGAGCTATATTAAAAATGGCATCCTGGTTTAAAAAACCTATTGTAATTCAGGAACAGAATTCTTATCCGGGAATAACAAATAGACTGATGGCTAAGGCTGCCGTAAAAATATTTGTTGCTTTTGATGGACTGGAAAACTATTTTGATAAGCATAAAATCGTTGTAAGCGGTAATCCCTTAAGGAATTCTTTAAATGAAAATGTGGATTCTTCTGTAGCTAAACAATACTTTGGTTTGAATCCTCTTACAAAGACGGTTGGAGTTTTTGGCGGAAGTCTGGGAGCAAAGTCAATTAATGAATCCATATTGACAATCATTGATTCACTCAAAGCTGAAAATATCCAATTAATTTGGCAAACTGGTAATCTTTATTTTCAATCAATCACGTCAGATGCCCGTGTTCATGATAAAAGGTTTAAAATTTTGGGCTTTGTTGATCGAATGGATCTTGCTTATTCAGCTTGTGATCTTATTATTTCAAGAGCAGGTGCATTAACTTTATCAGAGTTGTGTCTAAGATCAAAGCCTGCAATATTAATTCCATCACCCAATGTGGTAGAAGATCATCAAAGGAAAAATGCAGAGGCTATGGTAAAAGTAAATGCCGCAAGGATGATATTGGACGCGGACAGTCATTTACAATTGTGGTCTCAAATAAAACAACTACTTTATAATGAGAGTGTACTTACAGAAATGAAATTAAACCTGGCACGATTGGCAAAACCAAACGCTGCTAATCATATTGCAAATGAAATTATTTTAATAGCCAATAACCGTAAACAAAAACTTAATGTATAATAAAGTTTATTTTATCGGAATAGGAGGAATTGGTATGAGTGCCATAGCAAGATATTATCACGCTATGGGAGTTACAGTTATTGGATACGATAAAACTAAAACAGAATTAACGAATCAATTAGAGTTGGAAGGTATTAAAATACATTATGAAGACAGGCCGGATTTAATTGAATCGGATGTCGATCTGGTTATTTATACTCCTGCTGTTCCCCGGGAGCTGAAAGAATTGGCAGAAGTCAGGTCCAGGAAAATGAATTTATTAAAACGGTCTCAGGTACTCGGTCATATAACAAAAGGAAAATCGAATATTGCTGTTGCGGGAACACACGGAAAAACAACCACAAGTATCTTATTATCGCACATATTGAATTCCTCACAAATTGAATTGACAGCATTTTTAGGTGGAATTTCGCTGAATTTTAATTCAAATTTTTTAAATAGCGGCGATCGGTGGTTTGTAGAAGAAGCCGATGAATACGATCGTTCGTTTCTTAATTTATTTCCGGACATAGCGATAATTGGCTCATTGGATGCTGATCATCTGGATATTTACGGCTCAAAAGAAGAAATGATTAAAAACTATTTTGATTTTTCAAAGCAGATAAAGACAGCTGGACTGCTTTTGATGAGTGACACAATAGCAGTTAGTGAACTGGAGTATTTTCGAAATAATATACCTGGTATCCGGATTGAGCAGTTTGGTTTTGAAACCAACGAAATAAAATTATATAATTACAGTGTTTCCAATGGGTGGTCTCAATTTAGTTATTCATATAATGGGAATCACCTAAAAGATCTAAATATTCGCCTGCCAGGTAAATACAATCTGCGAAATGCAGCAGCTTCTATTCGCGTCGCTATGGAATTGGGTGTTGAAGAAACGCAAATCCGTAATGCGCTTCTCAATTTTAAGGGAATTAAAAGAAGATTTGAATGGATTATGGAAACCGATGATAAGGTTCTTATTGATGATTATGCACATCATCCTGAAGAACTTCGATCAGTTATTGAAGCATGTAAAGAGTGCTATCAGGGAAGGCGCATCACGGGTATTTTTCAGCCGCATCTGTTTTCCAGAACACGTGATTTTATGGATTCTTTTGCCGAGGTACTATCAGAATTGGATTCTGTAATTCTTGTGGAAATTTATCCAGCCAGAGAAAAACCAATTCCCGGTATAAGTTCAGATGTACTTTTTGATAAAATCAATAAAAATGATAAATGGCTAACTGAAAAAAATAAGCTCTGTGATTTATTGGAGAGAATGGATCTGGATGTGGTTATGACATTAGGTGCAGGAGATCTTGATGCTCAAATGGAAAGTATAAAAAAGGCGGTATTTAACTTAAATTAAGAAAGTTAAATTAAAAAAACAAAATTAAGAATTGAAAAAGTATACACGGATTTTAGAATGAAAAAAGGAATAAAAGGATTAATAGTAATAACAGTAAATCTGATAATTCTGGTAGTTATCGGAATGATCTGGCTATTTTCTATTAAATCCCAAAGAATTCAAAATCCCATTTCTTTACAAATACAGATTCATGTAGAATCATCAGGAGAACAGTTATTAAAAAAGACTGATGTCTCAAATCTGATATCTAAATTTTATAAAAAAGATATTCGCAAAATTCCAGTTTATAACTTAAACTTAAAAAACCTGGAAGATTTTTTAATCTCGCAACCATTGGTAAAGAAGGCCGACATTTATCTGGATGGTAAAAATGTACTTCATGCAGATATTTATCAGCGATCTCCATTGATTCGTATAATTGATATAAGCGGAAATCAATACTTTTTGGATCAGGAGGGGTTTAAAATTCCCGTTTCAAATGCGTATTCTTCCAGAGTTCTTGTGGCAACTGGTCAATTGTCAGAAATTACCGGTAAGCAACTTCATGCAAAAGAAAAACTGTTTTACAAAGGATTGATATTTATTGCAAAAACAATTAGAGCAGATACATTTGTTAACGCCTTAGTAGAACAAATTCATATTGATAATAATGGAGAATACACTTTGATTCCTAAGGTGGGCAATGAAAAAATATTTTTAGGAGGGCCTGATATGTTACATGATAAATTAGATAGACTTAAATTATTTTATAGAGAAAATATGGGTAGACAAGGATGGAATGTTTATCAGGTAGTTAATTTGAAATATAAAGCTCAGATAATTGGTAAAAGAATACATCAGGAAAGTTAACTAAATTAATAATCTAAAATTCAGCATATGGAAACAATACACAATCCAAATCACGAAATCGTAGTTGCCATCAATATTGGTTCAAACAAAGTGATGGCTATGGTTGGCAAAAAGAATATTCTTGGCAAATTAGAAATTCTTGGTTATGGAAAGTCATCCTGTGAAGGTGTTACCAGAGGAGTTGTCAATAATATTGACAAAACTTCTAAAGCCATTGGAGATGCTATCGATTTGGCTGAGAAAAAATCAAAAAGAGAAATTAATAGCGTCTTTGTTGGAATTGCAGGAGATCATATTAAAAGTATGCATCACCAGGGAGTATTGTATCGCGATGATGCAAAGAAAGAAATATCCCAGGAAGATATTGATCGGTTAACACAGGATATGTACAAAATTCCATTGGCTCACGGCGATAAAATATTGCACGTAATTCCTCAGGAATTTATTGTTGATCATAAAGAAAGTTGCTTAGATCCAATAGGTATGTCGGGTGCCCGTCTGGAGTCTAATTTTCTGATTATTACGGCAAACTCAGAAGCATTGGATAATTTAATGAGATCGGTGGACAAAGCAGGCTTGAGTGTAGCTGGCTTTGTATTGGAATCAATTGCTACTGCCGAGGCAGTATTGTCTAAAGAAGAGAAAGAAGGAGGCGTTGTTCTTGTCGATATGGGAAGCGGGACGACTGAAGTTAGTATTTATATAGATGGCGTAGTGCGATATACTTCAGTGATACCACTCGGCTCACATGTAATCACCAAAGATATCAAAGCTGGCTGTAGTGTCTTACTTGATCAGGCAGAAAAACTCAAAGTTCGATTTGGATCTGCTTTGGCCGACGAAATTATTGATAACCGGGTTATTACTATTCCTGGATTAATGGGGCGTGAACCAAAAGAGATATCTGAAAAAAATCTGGCGAGAATCATTCAATCCAGAGTTGAAGAACTATTTGAATATGTGATGTGGGAAATCAGAAGAAGCGGGTTTGAAAATAATCTGACAGCAGGAATGGTTTTAACAGGTGGTGGCTCTAAATTAAAAGATATTGAATTATTGGCGGAATTTCAGACTGGTTTATCAACAAGAGTGGGCCATGCATTAGAATCCAAAATATCTTATTTTGATCAGGCATATATGCATCCGTCTTTTTCGACAGTTATTGGAATTCTTGACGATGCAATCAGGAAAGTTACTCCAGGTCTTCCGGTAGAACCAAAACAAGAAGCTTTGAGTCAATCCGGTGAAAGTAGTGAAGTATTCGATCTGGATGACGAGGACCAAATGGTACTTGCAGCGGATGATCAAAATCCAGGTCGCAAAGGTTGGATGGACCGGGTTATTACCAAAAGCTATGATACTTTGAAAGATTTTTTTACAACCAATCCGGATAGCGAATTCTGATATAGTAATTAATATGTTTTATATATAAAAAAAATTAATAATTTATTTTAATTTTTAATATGTAATTATATATCTTTACACCATCAAACAGATATTGAAAAACTTAATATGAGCAGCGGATCCATAATAAAGGTAATTGGAATAGGCGGTGGGGGCACGAATGCCGTCACGCATATGTTCAATTTGGGGATTCGCGGAGTTGATTTTGCTGTTTGCAATACGGACCAGCAATCTCTGGATTTAAGTCCGGTTCCTACAAAAATTCAGTTAGGCCCACTATTAACCGTCGGAAGAGGTGCGGGAAACAATCCTGAGATGGGTCGAAAAGCCTGTCTGGAATCCATTGAACAACTTAAGGAGTTTTTGGAAAACGATACCAAAATGCTGTTTATCACTGCAGGTATGGGTGGAGGCACTGGTACGGGAGCAGCACCAATATTAGCTCAAATAGCCCGTGAAATGGGCATTCTAACTGTAGGGATTGTGACTTTACCTTTTCTGTTTGAAGGTCCGCGCAGAGGTCGACTGGCTGAGGATGGCTTAAATGAATTAAAGCAAAATGTCGATTCATTAATCGTGGTGTCTAATAATAAGCTTAGAGAAATGTATGGTAATTTACCGATTTCAAGTGCATTCTCTCATGCAGATAATGTTTTAGCCATCGCTGCCAAAGGCATAGCTGAGATTATAACAGTACCCGGCTATATCAATGTCGATTTTGAAGACGTCAATTTTGTCATGAAAGATAGTGGTGTGGCTATAATGGGTTCTGCCGTTGTTTCTGGAGAAGACCGTTCAAAGAAAGTCATTCAAAACGCTCTGAATTCTCCACTTTTGGAAGATAATGACATCCGGGGAGCAAAGCATATTTTATTAAATATTACAACCGGCAGAAATCCTGAAATCACCATGGATGAAGTCGGTGAAATAACCGAATATATTCAACAGGAAGCAGGATTTGAAACCGATTTGATCTGGGGTACTTGTGTGGATGACAGTTTAAATGATCAGATCAGCGTTACCTTAATTGCCACCAGTTTTGGTGCAGGATACAAAGAACGCATCCTGAATGATGTGAGTTCAAAAGTCAATCTGGATAGCGATGAATTAACTGAAGAGTTGACAAATCATTCGACTTCAAATGCCCGCATCATAGATTTTCAGGATGATACTGAAAATGAACCTGTAAAATCAACTAACAGCTCTTTATTTGATATGGGATACAGCTCATTTGACCAGTTTAAAAAGAAAGAAGAGCAACACGAAATAAAATTAAACATCAGAAATCCCGGGTTTAATCATCAAAGGCCATCCCTTGATGATCAAAAAAATCTGGCAGAAACTGAAAATATTCCTGCCTACGAACGAAGGAACGTACGGCTGGACTCCATTAATCATTCTTCAGAACGGAATACGTCGAGAGTTAAAATGATTATGGATGATGAAAATCGACCGGAAATCCGGGAAGATAATTCATTCCTTCATGATAATGTCGATTAAAGATGCTTCGTCTTTTCATACCTTTTCATGAGATTGGTTTATTGGTCCGGGTGCTAGCCCGGACCTTTTTTATGATATGGGTACAAAAACAACTTTTTACGACGTAAGCAACTGATTTTTACTTATCTTCGTATAGGCTAAGGTTAGTTACACTATTTGATAACATAATTATTTAATTTTATGAAAAGTACGTACTATTTAAATTTATTATTGCTTTTATTTGCGGTTTCGTTATCCGCTCAAACCGGCAAATTCAGAATTTTTGGAACGGTTTACAATACCAATAAAGAAACCGTAGCCGATTGGCCGGTGATCATTCAGGGCACAGCTGCTGCTGCCCCTATTAAGTTGGTAACGGATGCAAAAGGCAATTACGAACATGGTTTTGAAGTTTCTCCAAATATCAGGGCTTCATACCTGATTACTGTTACAGATCCTTGTCAGACAGCACCTTTAACACAAACAGCCATTGCAAAGATTGGCGAGGAACGCCACGATTTTGTGATTTGTGCTAAAAATAATCCTCCAGCTAATCCTTGTGATGGAAAATTTGAATTCATCGTTCACGATAATGGATGGGTCGAATTTCATGCCTCCCCGGAAATCAGAGACGCAACATATTACTGGTATTTTGGCGATGGCGAAAAAGGAGAAGGTAAAGATGTTCGTCATCAATATAAGAATGATGGGGTTTATGTTGTAGAATTAATTATTGCAACATCTAATTGTAAATCCCAATACAAAGCAAAAGTGGAGATAAAAACGATTGTCACGCCACCTCCACCGCCAACCCGCTATGAAAATTCTTGCTGTGGTAAAGTAAGTATAGGTGCAATTGGAACAAGTACCAATGTATTATCCAATGTGTATTTATTTAGTGCCGGCGGCGATTTTAAAATAAAAGAAGTGCACTGGGACTTTGGAGATGGTAATGAAGGAAAAGGAATTGATGTTAAACACAGTTATACTAAAGATGGTAAATATCAGGTGACAACTACGATCTCAGGTGAGTTTTGCAAAGTAATACTGACCACCTGGGTTCATGTTACGGGTGTTACTCCGCCACCGCCTCCTCCTGCGCCTTGCGATATTGATTTTAATTTTTCTGTTTCAACGTTATCGGCTAAATTTTTGGCAGATTTTAAAGGTCAGCGCCCCGATAAACTAAGATGGGATTTTGGTGATGGAAATTATTCTTCAGATGCAGCCACTTCGCATACATATGCTAAAGCCGGCGAATATAAAGTGACTTTATATGCTTCAATTAATGGACAAACCTGCCAGATCACAAAAGTGATTAAAGTAGGTTCCCGCATTGCACCTCCAAATCCAAATATTGCCATTACCATCTATGACGTTGGTCCAAATCCGGCAACTGATGTTGTCACAGTTTATATTAAAAGTGATATTAAAGCCAGAGTTACTTTGGTAGTTGCCGATATCACAAACAACGGCGTTATTAAACAAGAAATTGAACTGGAACCTGGTGATAACCAAATTCCTCTCAAAGTAGGAAACTTAAGATCTGGATCTTATATAGTTTATCTATACTATGATAACAAACAAATTTCAAGAGCCAAGTTTCAAAAAATATAAATACTTGTAGTACAGAAAAAAAAGCCGCTCAGAAATGGGTGGCTTTTTTTTTGCAATTATTCAAATTGCTTTAATCAGCCTGCAAACTCTTTACAATTCGGAATGTTACTGTTGCCATATGTCAGATCGTCCAAAATTAACTTTAGCTGGTTTAACCACATCCTATAAAATTTTCAGATATATACGTCCGTATAAAAGGCAGTTTATTCTGGGTATGATCTGTCTGATCATAAGCAGTTCCATGTTCATGATCTTTCCCGCAGCTGCCGGAGAAATGGCAAACACTGCTATCGGAAAGGGCAAATGGAATATATCAGTACGGGATTTTGGTCTCATTTTTCTAGTGATATTAATCATTCAGTCAATCTTGTCATATTTTAGAACGGTTCTCTTCGCTATTGTTAGTGAAAAAGGAATTGCAGATGTACGTAAAGCACTTTATGAACGACTCATTACTCAAAATATAAGTTTCTTTGAAAGCCATCGGGTTGGAGAATTAACCAGTCGGCTCACTGCCGATATTGAGCAATTGCAATCAGCCTTCTCCATAACATTGGCTGAATTGATCCGTCAATTGGTTGTCTTGATCAGTGGTATAATAATAATTGCCTGGTTAACACCCAAACTTGCCCTAACCATGTTGCTGACGTTTCCGGTTATTGTTATCTCAAGTATTCTCTTTGGCCGGTATATCCGGGGGCTTTCACGGCAGCGACAGGATTCATTGGCGAATACCAATATTATTGTCGAAGAGAGTTTTCAATCCTTTCCAATGGTTAAAGCTTTTACAAATGAGTATTTTGAAATAAGACGATTTGCAAAGTCGATACAAGAAATGGTTGTTATATCCCTGAATTATGCTCGTATGAGGGGTCTGTTCTTTATTTTTATAATTACCGTATTATTTGGAGGATTGTTTTTCATACTGTGGCGGGGAGCATTGTTAGTAGAGCAAGGTCAAATGGATGTAGGTGATTTATTTTCATTCATCATTTATACAGGAATTATCGGAGGGGCCATAGCAGGGCTGGGCAACCTTTATACCGCTTTGGCCGGATCTATTGGCGCCACCGAGCGAATTCAGGAGTTACTTGAACGAGAACAAGAAATCAGGGCCGAGGATCAGCATACTGGTCAGTACTTGCGATTTGATGGAAATATAGAATATAAATCAGTATCATTTGCATATCCTTCACGCCCAGAAGTGGAAGTGTTAAAAGAAATCTCTTTCCAAATTCTTAAAGGTAAACGCATTGGATTGGTTGGGGCTAGCGGTGCGGGTAAATCAACGATCGTCCAATTACTATTGCGTTTTTATAATCCGGATGCAGGTGAAATTCACATCGATGGAATACCTGCTCAACAGTATAATTTAACAGAATACCGCAAAAACATTGCCATCGTTCCTCAGGAAATCTTGTTGTTTGGAGGTACTATTAAAGAAAATATATTATACGGAAAACCTGATGCCTCGGAAGAAGAACTTATAGAAGCTAGTAAAAAATCCAACTCATTGGAATTTATAGAATCGTTTCCGGATAAATTTGAGACCATTGTCGGTGAACGGGGTGTAAAATTAAGTGGGGGACAAAGACAGCGGATCGCTATTGCAAGAGCCATTCTGAGGGATCCGGCAATCCTGATTCTGGATGAAGCAACTTCCTCATTGGATTCCGCGAGTGAAAAATCAGTGCAGGAAGCTTTGGATAGCCTAATGAATAACAGAACTTCAGTAATCATTGCACATCGCCTTTCCACAATTAAAAACGCCGATTGTATCTACGTTCTTAAAAAAGGAACAATAGTTGAATCCGGAACCCATGATCAACTGATAAAAATTGAAAAAGGTAACTATAAGACTTTGATTGATTTGCAATTGCAAAATGGAGACTGACAATTCGTTTCAAGAAGAGTATTTTTTAAATTGTTGTCTAATAGAAAAATACTCTGTTATCTTTAACTCGATGTTTTCATTTTATCAAAAATTATCGGATGTATAATTATTCTCTTAAATCATTCAATACTTTTGGCGTAGAATCATACGCTAAAGATATTATATTTATTGAAAATGAAGATGATCTCTTTAATTTAGAACTACCTGAAAAGCAATCTTATAAAATTCTGGGAGAAGGGAGCAATGTTTTATTTACAAAATCTTTGGATGAAACCATCCTGAAAAATAATATTAAAGGAATTGATATAATTGAAGAAACCGAAGATGATGTACTTATCAAAGCAGGGGCTGGTGAAAACTGGCACAAGCTTGTAGAATGGGCACTTTCAAATAATCTTTGTGGGATCGAGAATTTGAGTTTAATTCCCGGAAGTGTAGGAGCAGCTCCGGTTCAAAATATAGGTGCATATGGAGTAGAAATTAAAGATGTACTCTTCAGTGTGGAAGGAGTTTTTTTAATGGAAAAGAAGTTTAGAATATTTACTCATGAAGAATGTCAGTTTTCGTACCGAAACAGTGTATTTAAAAATAATTTAAAAGAGTCGTTTTTTATCACACAAGTAAATTTAAAACTTTCTAAAAAGTATAAAATAAATGTCCAATACGGTGCCATACAAGCTGAATTGACATCCAGGAATATCATAGACCCGACAATTCAGGACATCAGTTCAGTGGTAATACATATCAGAAATTCGAAATTACCAAATCCAAAAATTTTGGGTAATGCCGGTAGCTTTTTTAAAAATAGTATCATTACCAATGATCAATTTAAACAATTAAAAATACGTTTTCCTGATCTGCCTTCATACCCGGAAGGTCAGAATCATGTAAAAATACCATCGGCTTGGTTAATTGAGCAATGTGGCTGGAAAGGTGTGCGTAAAAATGATGTGGGTTGTTATGAAAATCAAGCTTTGGTCATTGTTAATTATGGCAATTCAACAGGCCAGGATATTTTAAATTTTTCACGGGAAATCCAGGATTCCGTTATCCAAAAATTTGGACTAAAATTAATACCGGAAGTCAATATATGGTAAAACAAACCGGATGTGGATCCTCTAAAGAATTATCTGTTAAAATTTATTGTAAACTAGAACTTTACATATTATAGTATTATTTTATATAACTAGCAATATGTGATTTTGGCTTTATTTGCTACTATAAATTTTATAGCTTGTGCAATCTGCCGATTATTATTTTGAACTTTAGCTTGTTTTCTAGTAAATTTACTTTTCAAAGCGAAGTCCAGATCATCTTTTTTTAACTTATCGTATTATGAAAGCCAACAGATGAATACTTTATTTTTTGCATTGTTATTCTTAATAAAATTTATTTCAGCAGAGGAATATAGCGTAACATCAGCTGAAGATTTTAACCGTTCAGAAGATTCTTTAGTGTTAGTTCAATTCAATTTGGCTACAGACGGCCCTAACTGGAATACCAAGTGGGAATTAAACAATCCGATGACACAATGGCCTGGCGTCATTCTGGAAGCATCCGGACGTGTATCTGAACTTCATCTAAATGGTAATAATTTAAATGGGGTGATCCCTTTAGGCTTTGGAAATTTATTAGCACTAAAACAATTATCGCTCGTTAATAATAATTTGTCCGGACCAATACCTTTTACATTTGGTAATCTGATTAAACTGGAAGATGTAAATCTTGAGGATAATCAATTTAATGGTTCGATTCCTTCTCAGCTTTCAAATTTAGTTGAATTAAAATATTTAAATCTTTCAAAAAATTCCTTCACCGGTCCTTTACCTCAGTTTATTGGTAATCTAAGTAAACTTCTGATTTTGAATGTAAGTGAAAATCAGATCAGTGGAAGCATACCGGCATCTATAGGTTTATTAAATAATTTGTCTATTCTTGATTTAAGTAAAAATAATTTTTCTGGAAATGTTCCACCTTCCATAGGGCAGTTAAACTCAATTCGGGAATTGTATTTGGGAAATAATTTGCTGGGAGGTGAATTGCCGTCTTCTATAGGTGATTTAACAAGTTTAATTCATTTTTGGGTGAACGATAATTTATTTACAGGCAGAGTACCTGATTTACGATTTGCCCTGGCTTTATATAGTTGTCATCTTGAAAATAATAGTTTTGATCAAATACCTGATTTTAGTGTCGTCACCTCTTGGGGAAATCAGCATCCATTTGGATTAGTAATCACTGGTAATAAATTTACTTTTGAAGATTTAATTCCACTGAAAAAAATTCCATCTAGATTTTATTATGCTTTCGATCCACAAGATCCTGTCACGCTGGATTCTTTAATTTTCGCAGAAGAAGGTACCAATCATATTGTAATGACTGGTGTCGATCCGGGATTTACAGAAAATAACTATAAATGGTTTAAGGATACGGATATTGTCTATATCAGTAATCGCAATGTATATGAATTACTGAACGTTTCGGAGGATGATGAAGGATATTACAGTGGAGTCATTACTAATCCGATGATACCAAATTTTGAATTAGCAATTGCTCAATTCAGAGTAGTCAGTTATAATCCGGTATTTTGCAATACACCTCTTGCTTCTAAAACTTGTTTCGATGTTCCAGAATTTTGCAATACAACCAAGTTTCATGGATACTGTGGTACTTTAGGGCCAATCGACACGAATTCAATAATCATGTTCTGTGACAGCCTTGGAGGTCAAAGTAATTCCAGTTGGGTTTCATTTATAGCTCCTGCTGATACAATTGAATTTGAAATTTTTCCACGCAATTGTAATGGGATAAATCAAAATGGCAATTTATATAAAGGTATTCAGGTTTCAATCTGGAAAGCCTGCAGCGATGTACCGGATAGTATTCTGGTATGTCATTCAGTGTGTTCCGATCAACCGGTTAAAATGCGTAGCGTAAATTATGAAGTAGGTAGAAAATATTATTTTCAAATAAATGGTTGCCATGGAGATATTTGTGATTTTATTATCAAAGTAATCGCCGGTAAAAGTGAATTCAATTTAATTGATCCGGGTTCGATTACAGGTTCAAAGTCTTTTTGTCCGGACGATCTTGATCATTTTTTTTCAATTCAAAAAATTCCAGGGTCCACTTTGTATCAATGGTATATTAATGACACCTTGTTTGCCAACACAGAGAATCCCATTGTAAATATCAGAAATCTTAGTCCTGGCAATTATAAATTATCAGTAAGAGGAACTAATTCCTGTGATACTACCCAAACTTCTATTTCTCATTTCAGGGTTACACCAACATTATTATTAAAAAATCCAAAACATACTAAAATCAGAATTGATTCGGCCTATCAGATTTCTTTTTCTATTGAAGGTGGCATCAAACCTTATCACATACTGAAAGGAGGTGGAACCATAGATACTACTAATTCCGTATTTTATTCAGACACTTTATTGTGCTTATCCTCTTTTGATTTTGAGATTGTTGATTCTCAGAATTGTTCAATCAAGTATATGGGATTTGAAAACTGCAATTGCACATCGAAAGCGGGATCCATGCCTACGGATTCTTTAACAGTGTGTGAAGGTCAGGTGTTAACTGTCAAGTTTATTGGAACTGAAAATCAGGACCCAGCGGATGCAGGTGTCTATATACTATTTTCTAATCCGTTGAATCCCAGATCCAGTATTTTAAAAACCAGCGGCAATGGTATTTTTCCTTTTAATCCATCTATTTTCAGGTTTGATAGTATATTTTATGTGGCAAGAGTTGTAGGACGAGCTGATATACGTGGCGATGTTCGGTTTGATCATCCATGTGTGAGTTATTCAAATTTTCAAACCGTGGTCTTCAGAGCACGGCCCATTGTCTCTGCCGGGCTTGATTTGACATTTTGTGGTTTAGAAGGTTTGCTAAGTAGCTTTGGCAATTATAAAACGGGTCTTTGGAAACTCGTCAACGGACCTTCTAATGTTTTTATCGAGAGTCCTCCGTCTGAAGAAACAAAAGTTACTGTGAATTCCTTTGGAACGTATATTTTTAGCAGGGAAGTAACCAATCTATATTGTAGTCATAAGGATGAAGTAAAATTAACTTTTATAGAATCTTTAAAACCCATAATAGACGGGTTTCTGTTTGTTTGTCCAGGTCAGAAGACGATATTGGATGGGGGAAATTATTCAAAATATACCTGGTCAACGGGTGAAACGACCCGATTTATTTCTGTTAACGCGTCTGGCACCTATTGTATTACAGTTACTGAAGCTGGCAATTGTACTGGATCAACTTGTGTCGCTGTGAGTAATTCAAATGCCCCCGCTCCTTTGGTTACAGGGCCGGATTCATTATGTACCGGAAAATCCGGGATTATACAGGTATCACAAGGCTTTATAAATTATAAATGGAATACCAATGACAGCACTTCATTTATCCAAATTGATACCGGCGGCAGATATTGTGTTACCGTAACGGCTACAAATGGTTGCACTGGTATGGATTGTATTGTAGTTGAATCAAAGTCCAGATCATTTTTTAATCGATTTGATACGATCTGTTTCGGGTCGAAGTTAATGGTTCAGGGTCAAACCTTTGATACTCCCGGAATACATGATGTGATCATTAAAAATGCCTCCAGAAATGGATGCGATAGTGTAATTCGAATTCATTTATTCCGCCAACCTGAAATCGTATTATTATTCTCTAATGTAATAAATGATGAAGGAAGTGGTAATGGATCCATTCAAATAATACCGGGTGGGGGAAAGTTTCCATACACCTTTAGGTGGAATAATGGCTTGAGCACATCGACTATCAGTAATCTAACTTCTGGCGATTATTCGGTGATTGTTACAGATGCAAATAATTGTCAGGCTATATTTAATTTTACAGTCAAAAAAATTACTGCAACGTATCAGGAAAAATCATCAAATTCCCGATTTTTGATTTATCCAAATCCCCTTATTTCTAAAAATTCTCTGATTATCCAAAACAAAACATTCGATCAATTTATTCAAATTGGTATTTTTGATCTGACTGGAAAAATTATTTACCAACAATTGTGGGATTCTGTAGGATTTGATGATAAGCTCGTATTAAACATATCGGAATCACCTGGCGTTTATATTATCAGGCTTCTGGATTCTGGCGGCCTCAATCATTTTTATAAGTTATTAATTTTATAGGAACCGAAAAAATTTAAACTATGCGTATTTTGATGTTTTTCTTATTCTATTTTGCTGGAGTTCTTATATTGAATTCACAAAATGGGATTACAATTACTAAGTGGATCAGTGGTGTTTCAGTTCCTGTGGACATTACAAATTGTGGTGATGACAGGTTATTTGTAGTTGAAAAAAGTGGCAAAATCCGTATTATAGAAAATAATACACTGAGTTCTGTTCCTTTTCTCGATATAATCAGTAAAGTCAGATCCAGTGGCGGAGAACAAGGATTATTAGGACTGGCTTTTCATCCGGAATATTTAAAAAATGGTTTGTTCTATGTAAATTATACCGATAGAAATAGTCCCACAAATACCATAATTGAACAATACAGGGTAACCGCAAATAGAAATAAAGCAGATTCTCTGAGTGGAAGAGTCCTATTAAGTTTTGTGCAACCATATGCCAATCACAACGGAGGAGGTCTGGCTTTTGGAGCGGATGGTTTTTTATATATAGGCACAGGGGATGGTGGAAGTGCCAATGATCCCCAAAACAATAGTCAAAATCGAAAATCATTTTTGGGCAAAATGTTGCGTATCGATGTAGATACTACCGCAGCCTATAAAATTCCCGCTAATAATCCATTTAGAATGGACAATAATTATTTACCGGAAATTTGGTCTACCGGTTTAAGAAATCCCTGGAGATACAGCTTTGATAAAGAAACAGGTGATTTATGGATTGGCGATGTCGGTCAGGGAAATTGGGAGGAAATTGATTTTGAATCTGCACAATCTACCGGAGGCTTAAATTATGGCTGGAGATGTTATGAAGGCAATGCAAATTTTAATTTGGCAGGTTGTAATGCCAAATCGACTTATACATTTCCAATTCATGAATATTTCAGCGATGAAAATATAAATGGATGTTCAATTACCGGAGGTTATGTATATAGAGGGAAAAAGTATCCTTCATTGTATGGAAGATATATTTATGGCGATTATTGCAGTGGCAAAATTTGGGCTTTAAAAAGAAATTCAGACGGAACTTATGTTAATAATCTGGTTTACGACCATTCAAATAACGTGCTGACTACATTTGGGCAGGATGCTTCAGGTGAATTGTACTTTGCGGATGTGAATATGAGCAGCATTTATAAAATCGGAGATACCTGTAAATTAAATTTTAATGTATTGACTACTGATCCGGTTTGTGCAGGAGCATCAGATGGATCTGCCACGACCAGTTTGAATTCAGGTATTATGGCAGATTTCAACTGGTCTAATGGCGATACCAGTGAAACCGCAGCAAATTTAGCTCCTGGTCAATATACAGTTACCGTCATTTATAATCAATGCCTGACTACCAAAACATTTGAAATTAAAGGAAAACAAATAGAAGAAGCTTGTATTCAATCTCCTGCAAAAACCGAAATATGTGCATCAGATTCGATTCAATTAGTCGCCTGCGATCATCCGGCACCCATGAAATACCATTGGTACAAAGATTCCATTAAATTTTTGGAAACTGAAGAAAAGACTATCTGGGTGAATCAATCGGGAAATTATCAAGTCCTTGTAACGGATTCAACGGGTTGTAGTTCAAAAATGTCAGATAATATATCCATCACTGTTAATCCGTTACCGCAGGCACCGGGGCTTTTAATTCAAAAGGATACTTTAATAGCTACCGGAGCTTATCCCATGTACCATTGGTATTGGAACGATCAATTTATCGGATCCACAGATATAAATAAATTTATTGCTGTTTTGGAAGGTCGCTACAGGGTACTAGTCGTCGATTCCAATCAATGCAAAAGCCAATTATCTGATACGGTTATTTTTCTGATGGTTTCGGCTAATAATTTAAGTCTAGGAAAATCGATTTTTGAACTTAGGCCGAATCCTGTTTCAAATCAACTTACTGTTGTTGCAACGGAAAAATTAAGCATCGGAGTCCTAAATTATTCAATATATTCGGCGCAATCCCAGGAAATAATAAAGGGTCGTATATCCGGTTTTAAAGATTCTGCGAATATCAATGTATCAGGATTACTTTCCGGAATGTATTGGATTCGTTTAAGTTATGGTAAAAATGAATCGAAATTACCATTTATTAAACTGCATCGTTAAAATCAGAAATTTGATTTAATTCCTGAGTGGGTGTTGGCAGGCTCGAACTGCCGACCTCCGCCCTGTCAAGGCGGCGCTCTGAACCAACTGAGCTAAACACCCATTGCTGTAACAGGACGCAAAATTAGACAATCCAAACCAACTATCATATTGTTTTGTAAGAAGTATCTGAATAAGTGGAAATTTAGACCCGGGTAGATCAGTTATATTGAAATTCTGATTTATTTCGCCTCAATTACGCAGTCTGAATGATTTAAGTAATCCAGATTTTAATTGGGCTTAATAAATGAACTGATGAAATAAAACGGAAGACGAATTCGAATCCGAATCAGTTTTCAGGAAAAAAGTACCAACTAATTTGTTAAGATCTTAAACTTTTCTATCCAAATGATATTCAATTATAGACTTTCGTTGAGTTTAAAAAAATACCATAATGTTTCAATTAGACAAGGATTTATTATTTTTTGACGTGGAAACTACCGGATTAAATGTAGTACGTGATCGGATATTACAAATAGCGATGATTAAATTTTATAAAGATGGTCGGAAGGAAGAAGAACTTTCTATGATAATAAATCCAGGGATTCCAATTCCTGAAGAAGCCTATAAAATTCATAAAATCGGAGCCAGTGAAGTGCAGGGCAAACCTTTTTTTCATGAGGTTGCCAAAGAACTTATGGAGTTTATCGGAGATGCGGATTTAGCGGGCTATAATTCAAACCGGTTTGATGTTCCAATGCTGGCTGAAGAATTTGCCAGATGCAACATGGACTTTCAGCTTGAGTTGCGCCGTTTAATCGACGTTCAGCGGATTTTTTATAAAATGGAACCAAGAACACTTAAAGCTGCTTACCAGTTTTATTGCAATGAAGAATTAAAAGATGCTCATGATGCATTGATTGATATCCGTGCAACTGTGAAGGTATTACTCGGACAACTAAATAAATATAAAGACACTTCCTATGTAAGTGAAAATGGCGAAGTATTGGAAAGTCCTGTAAAAAATGATATGCAAGCTTTAAATGATTTTAGCAATGATATCAGGACACCGGATGTAACCCAAAAATTAAAATATAATGAGCAAGGTATCATTGTTTTTAATTTTGGTAAATATAATGGGATGAGTTTCGATCAGGTTTGGCAAAAAGAACCAAATTACCTTCATTGGATTTTAGATAAAGAATTTTCTTATCAGGTAAAAAAATTAATTAAAAATTATATCGATAGCCAGACTCAAAAATAGTTAAATCTCATTCAATATAAAGATTGTTGTAATTTTGTAAACCTTTGATAACAAATTATAAAAAATATCGTATTTACAAAGGATCATTCTAAACCGAATAATATGAATAATCACATTTTATTTTTTACCTGCCTGATGCTAGCATTTTCTTCATGCAGTAAAGAACCTGGACAAACACCATCCGGCAAACTGGAGATTGTTTTTAAAGCCAGATATGGTGATCAGGCTCTGGTATATGGGCAGGAATATGATTATTTTGGTGTTGGGAAAATAATTTTTGGATCAGCTGAATTTTTCCTCAGTAATATGACTTTGGTTAATTCAACTGATTCGGCTGTCTTTGCATTTGTCGATTATATATCATTGGCAGCACATCACACCAGTCCAGCAAAAGCAGAAGAAGGTTTAAGAATTACCTATGATGCGATTCCAACGGGGCAGTATAGTGAGATTAAAATGAATCTGGGACTGACACCCGAACAAAACAACTCTAAGCCCGAAGAATTTCAATCCGCTCATCCTATGAGTGACGGAAGCCGTTACTGGTCAGGATGGAATTCTTATATTTTTACAAAAACTGAAGGAACATTTAAGAGTACAGGTAACTATAATTTTACGTACCATTCTGGATTTGATGAATCTATGAGAACCTTGAAATTTACGAAAAGTATTTTAATAAAACAGGGAGAAACCAGCCAGATTGAAATTGATGTTGATTATAAAACATTGTTTGATTTAGGAGGTGTAGGTCTGGATATATCCGTCAATCCACAAATTCACAATAAAAGTGATATCATGTCTGCGTTTGTAGATCGATTTCAACTGGCTGCCAGTATCAAATAAGATGAATGAATAAAACTTTATTAATTCTTATAATACCTGTTGTTGTATTTTTTTCCTGTAGTAAAGATTCAGGAAGTGATAGCGGCGATTTAAGTCATATACCCTATAATGCAATTCCTTATCCTTTAATCATTCCGAAGGGCCTGCCGGCATTACCAGACAGTATACTTAGGAATCTTACAAAAGAGGGTGTACAATTAGGAAGACATTTATTTTATGATACTGTATTGTCTTCTGATAGCAGTATGTCTTGCGCTTCATGTCATAATCCTCAGAAGGCATTCACAGATAATCTTGCTTTGAGCAAAGGCGTCCTGGGAATGGAAGGGAATAGGAGTTCTATGAGTATTTTAAATACGATTTATTTTAATAAAGGATTATTTTGGGATGGCAGATCGGTTAATCTCCAGGCACAGGCCCTCGAACCCGTTGAAAATCCAATTGAATTGCATGAATTATGGCCAAATGTAATTGAAAAATTGAAAGCTCATCCACGATATCCTGAAATGTTTCGCAAAGCATTTGGGATTAATTCTAAAAATCAAATAACCAAAGAACTGGCAACTCATGCAATCGCACAATTTGAAAGTATATTAATAACCGGAGGAAATTCACTATTTCAAAAACAATTGCGGGGTGAAGTTTTTTTTAATCCGGATCAGCAAGAGGGTCAAGATTTATTTTTTAATACTGATCTTTTAATTCCTGATGCAGAATGTTTTCATTGTCATCCAGCTCCATTGATGATGGCGGATGATTTTTTTAATAATGGAATTGATACCGTGGCAAGCCTCGATGACTTCAAAGATAAAGGTCGTGGTAGTATAACCAAGCTTCGATTTGATAACGGCAAGTTTAAGGCGACAACGTTATATAATATTACTCTTACAGCGCCGTATATGCACGATGGGCGTTTTCAAACCCTCGAAGAAGTGATAGATCATTACAATTCAGGTGGTCACTATGCAGATAATAAAAATGGATTTATCAGGCCACTTGGCTTAAATGCCCGTCAAAAAAGAAGCTTAATTGCCTTTTTAAAAACCCTAACTGACACCAGTTATTTACAAAATCCTGATGTTTTAAGCCCATTTTAGAGATTTTTTAAAGTTTTTTCATCTTTTTTCAGGTCAAATTATTCATAAAATGAATTTTTGAAGTAACTATTTTTTAATTTTCCTTTATACACAAATTATAAAACATTGAAAAACAATTATTTAGAATTTTGGTAGAAATATATATAAAAAATTAAAATATGACAATGGCACTTTTTTGTACTTGTACAGCCTATGAATTAGTCGGATACTTGTACTGTGATTGTTTAACAAAGGGAAAGAATACAATCAGAATGCCGGTAAACGTATCGGCGACCGAAAAATTCGGATAAGTTCATGGGATTAAAAAATTTGTTAATAGTGAGTCATATTCCCAAATGTATGGCTCCTATTAACAAATTAATCTTATGGCTGCATTCATCAAAATTCGTCTATTTAATTTTTATAAAGTGAGCTACTTTGGATATGTTCATGGGATTATCAATAGCCGGCTGACGCCTTCAACCGGCTATTTTTTAAACTTTAATTTAAATTGTACTTTCTGATAAATCTATTTCAAAACGAAAAACAGAAAAAGGTCCTGCTAACGCGCAGGACTTTTTTTTTGATAATAGCTTGAGACTGGATTTTTCCTTTAAGGTAAATCGGGTTTGTTCTGACAGATCTCACCTAAGGGATATGTCAGATTCCAATATGATTTTACCCAATGAATTTAATCGGGTATTCATTAAATTTGGAATAAACGGGTCTTATGTTTTATAATATAACTGTTAGTATCAGAAACACTCTTAGCGGGTAAATAGTATTTCTCTGTATTTTGGCAGCGGCCAAAACTTATCTTCAACCAATAACTCAAGATCATCTACGTGAGATCTGATTTCAAGGAATAAGGGTTTGACCTTATCGCAAAAGTAGATGGCTTTCTCCCGGCTGGTTTTTTGATGTTCAGCTTTTTCTCGTTCGCCCATCATTTTTTGAAGTCCTTCATAGACCGCATCGATATGTAGTGTAATGGCTTCTGCGATTTTTTGTTGTGTTTTAATACTTGACTTAGGCAAACCAGCTTCTATGGCAATTTTCATATTACTCAGCAATTCGGTTTGATATCGGATACTGGCCGGTAAGATTTGATTTAAACTCAGTTCTTCAATGAGTGATGCTTCGATTTCAACTTTTTTAATATATTTTTCCAGATAAATCTCATATCGTGCTTCCTGTTCTTTGCCTTTTAGTATACCATTTTCTTTAAACAAATTGATTGATTTTGGTGACATGTAAGCATCCAAAGCCAAGGGTGTGGTTTTAATATTTGGCAAGCCTCTTTTGGCTGCTTCCTTAGCCCAATTTTCACTGTAGTTATCTCCTTCAAATAAAATATTTCTGGCAGATTTAATGCAGGCTCTGAGTTCCTGAAAAATTGCCGAATCTTTTTTCTCACCATCGGCGATATGTTTGTCTACTTTTTCTTTAAAAGCATTGAGCTGGTTACTCACAATAGTATTTAAGATCATCATTGGATCAGCGCAATTAGCTGAAGAACCAACTGCTCGAAACTCAAATTTATTTCCGGTAAATGCAAAAGGCGAGGTTCGGTTACGATCTGTATTGTCCATCATTACATCTGGAATCATTTTATGAATGTCCAGCTTTAATTCATTTTCTTCTTCTTCTTTTAGATCATTATCTACGCGCTCTTCAATAGCATCCAAAACTTTAGTCAGATAATCACCAATAAAGACTGAAATAATGGCCGGGGGGGCTTCATTAGCGCCTAATCTATAATCATTACTTTCAGATGCAATACATGCACGAAGTAAATCTGCATGATCGTGTACTGCTTTTATTGTATTGATGAAAAAAGTTAAAAATTGCAAATTATTGCGGGGAGTTTTTCCTGGCCCTAACAAGTTGGTACCCGTATCCGTACTCATTGACCAGTTATTATGTTTGCCTGAGCCATTTATTCCGGAGAATGGTTTTTCGTGTAGTAGTACAATTAAATTGTGGCGTCTGGCTACACGATCCATTAAATCCATTAATAATTGATTATGATCGACAGCGATATTGGCTTCTTCAAACATTGGTGCACATTCAAACTGGCTGGGCGCCACTTCATTGTGTCTTGTTCTTACTGGAATACCCAGTTTATGACATTCCATTTCCAGATCCACCATAAATGAATAGACACGTTCCGGAATAGCTCCAAAATAATGATCTTCCAATTGCTGGCCTTTTGCAGGTCCCCGACCAAAGACGGTACGGCCACCAGCCATCAAATCAGGTCTGGCATAATACATTGCTTTATCAATTACAAAATATTCCTGTTCCCATCCCAGGGTTGGGGTCACTTTGTTGACAAAACGATCAAAATATCTTGCGACACCGGTTGCTGCTTTATCAAGAGCTTCAATAGATCGTAACAGCGGAGCTTTGTGATCCAGCGCTTCTCCTGTATATGAGATAAATACAGTTGGAATACATAAGGTCTTCGAACCAGCAATGTCCATGATAAATGCCGGTGACATCGGATCCCAGGCGGTATAGCCCCTAGCTTCAAAAGTTGCCCTTAATCCGCCACTTGGAAAAGATGATGCATCCGGTTCTGCCTGTACTAAAGCGTCACCATCAAATTTTTCCATGGCTGTGCCGCTTGCTGTAAGATTAAAAAAAGAATCATGTTTCTCCGCAGTAGTTCCGGTTAAGGGCTGAAACCAATGAGTATAATGGGTTGTTCCTTTTTCAATCGCCCATGCTTTTAATGCTGCGGCAATCTGGTCCGCCAATTCTCTTGATATTTTTGAACCAGAAGCAATTACCTGGCTATAAGTCCTGTAGGCTTCATTGGATAAATAACCTCTTAACTTAGTGTCAGAGAAGACATTATCTCCATAATACGATGATATTTTGCGATTTTCGCGCTCATTTAGCGCTTTGGGTCTGGACAAAAATAAATTTAAAGCAGTACTTCGATTGGTTGGCATATAGTTGGAGCTAAAAAGTGAAAAATAAAATTTCGCTCAAAATTATTTAAAAATTTTGGCAATTTGATAGTGAATTTAACCAATTTAACAAAAATATGTGAAAAAAAACATCCAAAATGGACCCAAATCAGCGTTCTAGGCCTATTATTTTTAAATATTATATATCAATATATAATTATAAAGACCTGATTTATAAGAATTCCCAATTATATTTTTTTGTACATGGATAAAAACTCATCACGCCTGGCTTCTGACAAGCTAATGACGGTATCATCAATTACGGTTATTGACAAACCGTTATTTTTTTGAAAACGGATGATGTATTTAATATTGACGATAGCACTCCTGCTTACTCTGAAAAACTGAGTTGGATTCAGAAAGTCTTCAAACATTTTTAAAGTTTTGGCAACAGTTATTTTTCCGCCTGTTTTCAAATGAATTATGGTATAATTAATTTCAGCTTCAAGCCATATGATTTCATTCAATTCGATCAGGTCATATCCATTCTGATGGGCAATTGCAACCCGTTCGGAACCATGATGAATATTTTGGATAAGCATTTTATATACATCATCCATTTGTTGGTGATTATTTAATTGTTTGACTTTTTCAACAGCATTTTTTAAATCACTTAAGTCAATAGGTTTTAATAAATAATCGATAGCTGATAATTTAAATGCTTTAACCGCATATTGGTTATAGGCAGTCGTAAAAATTATTTTAAATCGGGGTTGTACAAAATATTCAAATATTGAAAAACCCGATTCGCCCGGAAGTTCTATATCTAAAAATATTAATTCAATATCTTTTTCTTTTATAAAATCAACGGATTTTGCAACAGAATCAAAAACGCCCATTAAATCAATTTCAGGGCAATACATTTTTAACATTTTAGTTAAAGTGGCCTGACTTTCCTTTTCATCTTCAATTATTATACTACGTAATGTAATCATATTCTGGTGTCTTTTTATAATTTTAAGATGGCTTTAGTTCCGGAAGCATTTCCATTTTGATCATACAGATCAATAATTTCCAAACCTAGTTTATGTCTTCCCTTATCCAGAATTTCAAGACGTTCTTTTGTTGATTTAATTCCTGAGGATTTATGATATTTATTTTTCCATTCATTAATTTGTTTTGATTTCATTCTACCTATGCCATTATCTTCAATTGTGCATTTTATACTTCCATTATCAAATTGTATTTTGATTTTTAAAATTCCTTTTTCTTCAAGATGAAAAAGGCCATGACGAAATGAATTTTCGATAATGGGCTGAATCAAGAGTGGTGGAATAAATATTTCTGATGCAGCTTCCAGCACATCTTTTTCCACAATAAATGAAACATTTACCTTGTCGCCGAATCTCAATTTTTCCAAATGAATATAATGGTGTAATAAATCCAACTCATCCTGAAGACTTATATTTTTCATTTTTGACTGATCAAATATCATCCTTATTAATTTTCCAAACTTAGATAGATAATTTACAGCATTCAATTCATCATTAACTAATAAAAAGCTTTGAATTGCATTTAATGAATTAAAAATGAAATGTGGATTCATTTGATTTTGTAAGGCCTGTTGCCTCAATTGGTTCATCTGGTCTGTTATTTTTCGTTTTTTGTCTTCTTCGCGTTTGATTTTATTTTGCCTCCATTGGGTTATTCCTATACTAAGCAAAATAAACAATATAATTAATAAGCTAATAAACCACCAAGTTTTCCACCATATTTGTAAAATTGTGAATGAGATATTTGCAGGGCTCTCTGAAAATATGCCATCTTCATTTATAGCTTTAATTGTAAGATTATAATTTCCTGGCGCCAGACCAATTAGTTCTAATACATTTCCTTTGGTTTCTATCCAATTGCTATCTGTATCATGGAGTTTATAATAAATTTTTATTTCATCCTTTGAAATTAAACTTCGCGTTTCCAGATTCAAACGCAAATGATTGGCATAATATGGTAACGTGGATTTAAAAATTGATTGTTTGCCATCTGTGTAGACATGTACCGATTTAATATTTATATACGGGATTTCAGTATTCGGTTTTAGAAATTGAGCCGGAATGGATACCAATCCTTTAGCTGTTCCCAACCAAAGCAATTCATCTGATTTAATAATATCCAAAATTTCATTAGCAGGCAATCCATCCAGTTTATTAAACCCAAATCCTTTATGTGATTTTGAATTATAGACAAAAGCACCGTTATCGGTACCAATAACAATATTCGAATTATCCATGAAGGCCAAACTGGAGACACTGTTACTCGGCAATCCACGCAGTAAATTTATGGAATCGTATAAAACGCCATTTCTGTATGAATATATACCGTGACCATCAGTACAAATCCACAAGACACTATCGTGCTGGTTGTAGAGTTTATTTATATAAAACTTGCTTGTATTAATATTTTTCCATATTGTAAATCCATTCCGTTCATAAAAATAAATACCATCGAGAGTCGCTGCGAGAATCGTGTCTTTATAGTTAATAATGCTTGTGCTTCTGGATTTTATTAAAGCATTTTCCTGTGTCAACTTATAATCAGGATTTGATAAATCAGATTCGGAGCATAAATACGTACCATTACTTGTAAGGATAAATAATTTATTCTCTGGAGTCTGATACAAATCTTTTATACTTGACTGTTTAATGAGATGAATGTCAGGTTTTAATTTTTCAATACCTTTTATTTGATAAAGACCATTATCTGAACCGATGAAATAGTCGTGAGACTTAATCTTAATGATCGACCGAATTCCTCTGGCACCAGGGATCGTAATTTTATTCCACTGTCTTTGTGCGGAATTGTAGATACTTATTTCACTGTTATTATGATTAAAAAAGTGAAGTGGAGAATCACCAATAATCCGGATAACCTCATTGGATTGAATTTCTGAATTACCAGATGTATAAATTTGTAATTTTTCATTTGGCAATAGGATCAATCCTTTATTAGTCGTAGTGATCCATTTGCGGTTTAAATTATCCTCATAAATAGTATTAATGGAATTGCCAAAATAATTTACCTTTTCATATTCATTTGTACCAAGGTTGAAGATATAGGAATTGTAATTGGTTTTTATAAATAATTCCTTTTGATTGATGAGAGAGACAAATAAGACTGTATCATTCAGGATTTCTCTGAATTTATAAATCTTTTGTAATTCAAATTTAGAATTAAACAAACCACTGAAATAAGGAGTAATAATGGCAATAGAATCTTGTGATAACTCACTTAATAAATTAATCTCAGCATGATAGTTAAAAGTTTCATTGGTTTTATGTTGATATTCATATAATAACTTGTTCTGACTAATTGAAAATAACTGAAATTTATTTTCCCTTATTTTTAAATCTGTAGCTAATAAATCAGAATTGTATCTGCCAATAACACTATAAGGTTTCTTTAGTAAAGTTTGTTTGTTTAAATTAGTTAGGGTGTATGACCTGGTTTCTATAGTTTTTTCATACCACCAGCTGATATATACTACGCCATTATCAGAATACAGGGAGTTAATTTTTTTTCTTGGGTCTGAATTTTTTATACCTGTATTAATTATTGAGTCATTTTGAATACAAATAATTTCGCCAGCCAGATTGTAGAACCAAGGTACACCTTTGGCATCCATAAAAAGATAAGGAAAGTCCTGTACTTTAATGTCCGGTACTGCGTATTTTTTAAATTCCTTTCCATTAAACCGGCAGATACCTTTCGTAGTAGTCATCCACAAAAAGCCATTTACATCCTGCCTGATTCCATAAACAGTCATACTAGGCAAACCATGATCATCTGTAAAGTAGATAAACGAAGGAGATTGGGCGTTCAGGGTGGGAGGGAATAACAGAATTTTAAGTAAGACAATAAATTTTAGTGTGTATTTTAATAACTCCATTATCCCGGAAAATTAATATAAAATGTCCTTAGCAAAGATAATCAATCACAAAGCGATTTTTTGCCGATTACTATTTTATGATTTTAATTCTTTACCTTATTACTGGAATTTTATTCTTTGATACTACTGTTTAATCAATCAATAGCATATTTCAATCAGAAAGTTGCCTGATTCAATCAATGAATGCATGTGATAATATTTTTTTAATCATATGAAAAAAAATAACTTGTTCAATCAGAAAGTTGCTTCATTTAATAAAAAACTAAGCTCATTAAATAAATTCTGTATAAATTCTGCAATTAGTTCATATTGTCTAGTTTATATTGCCAAACATTTGATAGAAATGAGCTACTATGTTATATGGCATTAAGTTGAATTAGCCAGCTTATAAACAAATTGAATCTGTTTGGAATATTGACACACTATCGATTTATTAAATATACTATGCGAATGCCAAATGCCGGACCTTTAATGTCCGGCATTTTTTGTTGATTCAATAGTAAAGTCTGTAAAATGGATTGGATCTATATTTTTAACCAGAATTTCAGAAACCTGGGCCAGTTCAGGACCTTGCAAACACCAGCCAAGAAGTAAAGAAATAGCATGAACATCTCCAAAGACTTCCATATAAACTGAGCCATTTTCCTGATTTTTCACAAAGCCCATAATATTAAGACGGTCGGCTTCTTTTTTAGCTGAGGCCCTGTACCAAACACCCTGAACTTTGCCTCTGATTTCAATGCTTACAGCTTTTAAACTCATGATTTCATCGTATCTTTACGGCGCAAATTTATTCATTTTGATATGCATTATTATAGTTTAGGAAAAATTCCTGCAAAGCGACATACTCAGTTTAGACAAGCTAATGGTAAATTATACCAGGAAGAATTATTTTCAACAGAAGGCTTTTCAGATCTTTATAGTTTATTGTATCATTGTAATCCACCTACAGAAATTGTACAAGTTGATGAACCATTTTCTATTGCTGCTAAAACCATTCATGATAAACAGTTAAAACACCGATGTCTAAAAGGATTTCAGTGCGATCCAGAAGAAGATTATGTCAAAAGCCGTAAACCCATACTTGTAAATAATGATTGTAAAATTATTTTATCGGCCCCTTTGAAAAGTACAACGGATTATTTTTTTAAAAATGCGGATGCCGATGAAGTAATATTTATCCATGAAGGTACAGGTGTATTAAAGTCCATGTACGGGCAAATTCGTTTTGAGTATGGTGATTATGTTGTGGTGCCACGAGGGACGATATATCAATTGCATTTCGATGGTGAAAATAATCGATTATTAATCATAGAATCGGCTGGTCCAATCACTTTTCCCAGAAGATATCGCAATGAATTTGGTCAACTAATGGAACATTCACCTTTTTGTGAACGCGATATTCGCAAACCTCAAAATCTGGAAACCTTTGATCAAAAAGGAGATTATTTATTGTATATTAAAAAACAGGATAATATCTATCCATACCATTATTTAAATCATCCTTTCGATGTAATTGGCTGGGATGGCTTTGTTTACCCATATGCTTTTTCTATTCATGATTTTGAGCCTATAACCGGCCGTGTGCATCAGCCTCCACCGGTACATCAGACATTTGATGGTAAAAATTTTGTCATATGTTCATTTGTACCCCGATTATTTGACTATCACCCTTTGTCCATACCGGCGCCATACAATCATAGTAATATAGATAGCGACGAAGTACTTTATTATGTTGATGGAGATTTTATGAGCAGGAAACATGTAGAACGAGGTATGCTGACTTTGCATCCGGGGGGAATACCACATGGTCCTCATCCTGGTACTGCAGAAAAAAGTATTGGTGCAAAAGAGACAAGAGAACTGGCTGTTATGATTGATACATTTGCTCCTTTATTAATGACTGAATATGCCGTAGGAATTGAAGATCCTCTCTATTATCAATCCTGGTTACCACAAGGCTCAGATAATGCAGGAATGCAATTAAACAATATTACATCGTAATACATTTTAGTGAAGTATAAAAATCAGCTTGAAAATTTTGTAGTATAATTAATAATTAAAGCCATGCAAACCTTAACAGAATTAAAATCTCAACAGATTACGGACGCTTTTCCAATAAATGGAACTGATTATATCGAATTTTATGTCGGTAATGCCAAACAAGCGGCGCATTATTATCAGACTGCATTTGGATTTGAGTTAATCGCCTATAAGGGTCCTGAAACCGGCAACAGAGATTTTTGTTCTTATGTGATTCAGCAAAATAAAATACGTTTTGTATTAAGCTCCGCTCTTACGCCTGATCATGAGATCAACAAACATTTTCAACGCCATGGCGATGGTGTAAAAGTTTTGGCTTTATGGGTGGATGATGCCAGAAAATCGTATAAAATAGCGATCGAGCGTGGTGCAGAATCGGCTTTCGAGCCTTATGAAGCTAAAGATGAATATGGTGAAGTGGTGCTCGCAGGAATTAAAACATATGGGGAAACAATTCATACCCTGGTAGAGCGTAAAAATTATACAGGTAGCTTCCTTCCAGGTTACGTACAAAAACAAAGTTTATTAAAAACAAATCCGACAGGTTTGAATTTTGTGGATCATTGTGTTGGAAATGTTGAGCTGGGCCAAATGAATAAATGGGTAAAATTTTATCAGGATGTTCTGGGCTTTAAATTGTTGATTACGTTTGATGATAAAGATATTTCAACTGAATATACTGCTTTGATGAGTAAAGTAGTGTCCAATGGAAATGGATACATCAAGTTTCCTATTAATGAACCTGCAGCAGGTCGCAAAAAATCACAAATCGAAGAATATGTGGAATTTTATAGAGGGGCGGGTGTACAGCATATAGCCATTGACACCAATGACATTATTAAGACGGTCGATCAACTCAGGAACAATGGAGTAGACTTTTTGTATGTTCCGGATAATTATTATGAGACAGTAGAGGAGCGTGTTGGCTCAATTGAAGAGGACATGAAAGAAATTCAACGTCTCAATATTCTGGTGGATCGCGATGAAGATGGTTATTTACTCCAGATATTCACAAAACCTGTTCAAGACAGACCCACCGTTTTTTTTGAAATAATCCAACGCCGGGGTGCAAAATCTTTTGGTAAAGGAAACTTTAAAGCCTTATTTGAAGCTATCGAACGGGAACAGGAGTTGCGTGGAAATCTTTGATAGATATAGTCAAATTCTAATATTTACAAATCCAAATTCAAAAAAGCTCGGAATTGAAAGATTGAATTCTAGTTGATTTGGCTTTTAACCAGTACCATTCATTAATGAATTAATATTCAAGAACAGTTTAGATAGGTTCTATCCATTTCCCTCTGCTACATTAATTCAACGGGTATTCTATTATCCCAAATTGTTTAACTATTTCTTTTAACCAGAAGGGATAGTCAATAAAAAAGCCCATGATTTGCATCATGGGCGCCTTATGAATACCTTTATTTAATTATTTAATTCATTATTTTTTATGACCTTCCCATTCCGGGGCACCAGCATTCATGTCATAAATTTCTGTAGAAGGCTGAGATATAATTCGTTTGGGTCTGACGGCCTGATAGTTTTCCCATCCTTTTCTGACACCTTTAGCTTCCCAATCAAATTTATAATTTCCGTTTCCTTTTCTAAGCTCTTTGACTTTAAAGCCTGTATTTGTTTTTTCAATAACAGCGATTCCTTCAGAATCTGCAGACAAAGGTGTAATTTGAACAGTCATAGTTTCTGAATTTATTATTAATCCAAATTCATCCGTAAAAACTACATCAGCCTGACCATTGATTAATGTACCGGTTCCTCTCGTGTATGCACCTGCTTCAGGACCTTCTACGCAAGCATAAAAAATTTCTTTAGTAGGATCGGTAGGATGATCCATGACAAAATTTTTCAAATCAGCTGTCATAATCGCCATACCACCATTGAAATACATACCGGAGATATTGGATCCATTTGCATGCCACAATCCGATGAAAGGAGTTAGTCCGACTCCACCGATATTAACGTTACCACAAGAAGCTCCTTTTCTTCCGCCGAGGTAGGCATTATAGTTGCCAATACCGCCACGTCCATCTGCTTGTAATGTAAGAACCTTTACAGGCTGACCGGCATTATTTGCCTGGCTGAAAATTTCTTCCTGAGTTATTGTTCCTGGAGAACTTCCATTGGGTGCAAATGTGTAATTATAAGATCCGGTTCTCCAAAAGGTATCCAGATTATATCTCAGATAATGCTGATTAAAAGTAACAGGATACTCCTGAATGGAAGAACCATATGCAATTTCTTTGCCGACTGCATTAGCAGGTTTAGTCCAATATTCTTCAGACCATAGGGTTGCATTGGAAGTAGTTGTTTTTTTGGCATTTGACCTGAAATTTAATTCAAAATAGGCCGGATTTGGTGGGCTACCTACATTATCAAAAGTTATGGATTGGTTGCCATTAGTATAAGACAAAATATTTCCATTCTTTTTCCATAAACTGGATCCTCCGGAAGGAAGAATGACCGATCCTCCATTTTTGCTAAGGAACAACTGATTATTGGTAGTGTCGAGTGAAATCATTTGGATTTCATTCGTTGGATCTGCATCTGCATCATTTTTTAAGGAAGTCAGATCAACGGAATTACCCATTGAAATGGCCAAAGAGTTAGTTGCTGGTGTAAAAGTTAAATTTTGTAACTCATTCTGTGGATTACTATCTGCGTCGCCATCTATAGCAGACTGTGCTTTAACCGCAAAAGCTGCAACGGGTACTTGTAAAATAGGCGATGTGCCCATTGGCATAAAAACGGCACCACCATTAGGATCCATATCTACTTTTAGCTGGTATCCGCCAAGAGCCCAATTAATACTAGAACATGAACCTGTAGGATTGGTACCCTGACAAACATTAACGCTAAAAATTCCTATTTCGGAAGTTTTTACATTATGTACTTCAGAATAAACAGGTTGGTTTGAAGCATTTAAAATGCTTAGTCTCAAAGCTATGTCCTGATTATTTAAACTGACATTTTGAGCATTTCTTGCCACTCCCTGATATTTAAATGCAGGAGATTGTGCATAACCAACTAAAGTTATACAGCTTAAAAATAAGAAGGTAAATAATTTATTCATTGTATTCTGTTTTTTATGGAATAATTACTTGATTTTTTCGATCGTAAAATTTTGTTTTTGATTACTTGTTTTTGCTTCCAGGATATAAGTACCTGCAGGCAGCCCTTGTAATTGCAGATTTTCAGTACCTGTGGTTACAGTATAATCCGTTATACATTGACCCATAATATTAAAAATATGAATTTGTATTTTACTACCGGATTCATTACTTATAATCAGTTCTTCTTCAAAAGGATTTGGATAGATATTCAGTCCGGCAATTGATGGATTATTTGTAGAAACAACGGTAAGATTTGTCTGATGAAAACCCTGAGTGATTCTGAGATTATTGGCTCTTAGTGTTTCTGTGGCCAATTCACCAAGAGTCCATTCTAAACTAAAATTGTTTGCTTTCATAACCTGACCGGCATTACTCAGTACAGTCGGTGTGATTTTTTGTGCATAAACAAAAGAAACTGCAATGGAAAAGATGATTATACCAACTATTCGTATCATATTTTTAAATTAAACCTTAAAAATAGTACGAATGAGATAGTTATCATAAACTCTTTGAATTAGTTCTTACATAATTAATTAACTCATTTATAATGAATAGGTAATCAATTATTTATGATAATAGCCTGAAACTAACTCCCATGCTTGGATTTCAGATGTTCTGAATTTGTCTACTAGATTGATCAATTTTATAAATTGTCAGCTCCGGACTCTTGTGTGATGATTTGTGAATTGATTTTTTCAACTTCTTTGTCGATATAATATAAGGATAAATTTCCTTGTCCGATTAATTTAAGTTTGTCCAGAATTTTCATGATTACAGCTTCTTCCTCCCGTTGCTCAGTAACGTACCATTGTAAAAAATTCTGAGTTGAGTAATCGTTCAATTTTTCTGTAGAAGTAATGATTTCATGAATTGATTGGGTCACTGACATTTCTTGTTTTAGGGTAAGTTCAAAAATTTCATGAATGCTGTTATATTCATTCTTTGGATTATTGATGGATGGTATGATGGGTTTGCCGTTCCGTTCAATGATGTAATGTATAATCTTCATCATATGCAAATGTTCTTCTTCAGCTTGCCGGTAAAAAAAACGGGCGCAACCTTCAAGTCCTTGAGAGTCGCACCAGACAGCCATAGATAAATAGCTATAACTGGCAAAAGCTTCTTTTTCAATTTGCGCATTCAGCGCCTGTTCAATTTTTGTATCTAACATAATTTACTTTTTAAAAGAAACACTAAATAAGCTTCCGGGTTCAATCAACCAAATAATGCTGAATTAGTTTATTGCAAGCATTATCGATCAACTTATAACAGTTTTCAAAACTATTGTCATAATAGGGATCTGGTACAGCTCTATTGGTGTTAGGGTATGCAAAATTCATCAGGTAGTCAATTTTAGAAACTTGCATAGAATTACGGCAAAGCGATTTTAAATATTGATAATTAGTTACATCCAGGGCCAGGATTAAATCAAAATGATCAAGGTCAGAAAGTGTGACTCGCCTCGAAATTTGATTAGAAATATTGATGTTATATTTACTGGCGACGCGGATGGCTCTTGGATCGGGGGGTTCCCCATTATGATAACCATTTGTTCCGGCAGAATCCACATGCCAGTCCAGATTGAATTCAGCGATGTATTTTTCAAGAACTCCCTGGGCGATCGGAGACCGGCAGATGTTTCCCAGACATACCATTAAAATTTTCATTTGTTAATTTGTCGCTCAAATTTAAGAATGATTTATTTCTTTGTGTAACCAATGGAAAAGTTATCAGTAGTTATTATTACATTCAATGAAGAACATAATATTTCCCGTTGCATTCAATCTGTTCAATCTGTTGCAGATGAAGTGGTTGTTGTTGACTCATACAGTACAGACAAAACCGTCGAACTGGCTACATCCCTGGGAGCGAAAGTTTATCAGCATACCTTTGAAGGGCATATTCAACAAAAAAATTATGCATTGACCAAATCCAGTTATGATATTGTTTTATCACTTGATGCTGATGAAGCGCTGGATAACTTGTTACAGCATCAAGTCCGCCTAACAAAAAGAGATTTTAGGCAAGAAGGATATTATTTTAAACGACTTACTAATTATTGTGGACATTGGGTTCGATATTGTGGATGGTATCCAGACAAAAAATTGCGGCTGTTTAAAAAAAGTATGGGAAAGTGGTCTGGCAGAAACCCACATGATAAATTTGAATTATTCAAGGGAGATTTGCACACCCAAACTTTATCAGGTAATATATTACATTATAGTTATTATACAGTTGGTCAACATCTCAAGCAAACCAGGTATTTTGCAAAAATAGCTGCAACTGAGATGTACAATTCAGGAAAAGATCCTTATAAACTGCAATTGCTTATAAATCCATTCATTTCTTTTTTAAAATCTTATTTTATAAAAATGGGAATATTGGATGGATGGCGGGGACTTCAAATTTGTAGTATTTCAGCCTTTTCAGTTTTTTTAAAGTATCGCTTATTATTTCAATTAAAAAAAAGTAAGACTTTTTAAACAGATAGGCAAACATTCACATTTTATGATTGTTTTCAAGTGTTATGAATTTAAAAAAGACTTTAGTTTTGGGCGCAAGCCCCAATCCGGAACGAGCTTCCTGGCAGGTTGTAAAAAAACTTAATTCCTTAGGTTTTGAGACAATCGCTGTCGGCAATAAAAGTGGTTCCATTGGTCAAATCGATATTAAGCTGGATAAACCTTTTGAAAATGATATCCATACCATTTCTATGTATCTGAATGCGGATCGCCAAAAAGAGTTTTACAGCTATATACTTTCAGTGCATCCTCGAAGAATAATTTTTAATCCAGGCGCTGAAAATTCCGAATTGGCTGTACTTGCTGCGGCACATGGAATTCAAGTTGAAAACGCCTGCACCCTCGTATTATTAAGTACAGGACAATTTTAAGATGGCATTATTATAAAAGCCTGTCCTGGCCATAATTTTTTAGTAATGAAAGTTTGTTAGATAATAGTCAACAGCGACTGGTTACTATAAGCAGACATTAATTTATCTGATTGTTGTGTAACTTTGGACTAAATCTGTCTTATGAATAAATATTTAATCCTTGTTTTTATTTGCTATTCCTTCAGTCTTTCGGGACAAAATATTCAGGAGTTATTTGAAAAACTTCCAATGCCAGCGATGCACTGCGATGATGCTTTTATATCGGCTGAAATTGAATGGGAAGCGCTGACGTTGGATAATGATTCGATATTTCAAAGAGCAAAATCCTGGGTACCGGGTGGCGAATTAAAAAAATTTTCAACCCAGGTAGAAAAATTGACTGCATATATTGATAGAGCATCGGAAAATAATAGTTTTTCATTATCAGCACCTGGGCCCATTACCAAGGAAGTAATGAGTTCTATTGAGGAACTTGGAAAATTAAGAGCAACAATTACAAAAAACTGGAGTGGATACAGGGAAGGAATAACCGGATTGAATGCAGATTTTTGGGTTCCTAATGAATTGGATAATGGTTGTGATCAGATTCAGAGCTCAATGAAAACCTTACACAATGTCTCGGCAAAACTTAGCGATCAGATTAATCTATTTAAAAATTCGATTACTCAGCCATTAACAGAATTCCAATATAAATTTAATGAATTAAATAAAAATAAACATCCGATGGTCAATAATCAGATTCTGGATGAACTTAGTAATTTGGTTAATATACTGTTAGAATTATCCAATGTTTTTAATTTTCATTACAAGAACATGGTTGAAACCCGGATGGCCTGGAACAATGCTTTTTGTAAATAAAAAAAGATTCACAAAACGATGTATGTGAATCCTTGCATTTATTATTTTTTAAGAATCAGAAACTGAATAAGGAAGCTCGTTTGCTACAAGCGGATCTGCCATAATAACCTAAGGCAAAATTAAATTCCATACTTAATTGTACAAAAGCAGCATTTGTAGATTTTGAACTATAAATTTTTTCCTGTTTTGGAGTTGGGTAAGGATTAGGTAACACATTTTTCCCATCATCATTGATCATATCCGTAAATCCATAGCCAAGTCGGATGCCAAGCATGGTAGTAAATTGTTCGTAATTTAAAATATAGCCACCTATTCCAAAAATACCTGAGATATAATTTTTGGAATAGTATTTTTTAACATCAGTTTCCGGATCGAGTGGATTTTTTTGAGTCACTTTGTTTACAAAAGAAAATTGTGGACCTATTTCCATATACAAACCATCTTTTTGCATCCGGTATAAAACGGCCAGATCATAATTTTTCCATTTGATATCATGAATATAATTAGTCGTACCGACATTAAAGTCAAATTTTTGGTTATTGTCTGAAAACATAAAATCTACGGTGATTCCATCGTATAGACCAATAAACAATCCAAGTTTTGCACCAAAAGATGATCCGGTTGTAAGATGATGTTCGTAGTTTTTATCATCAAACAAATTGGAATTCATCATACCTGTTAATCCATAACCCAGCTTTACTCCGGCATCCATCCAGGCGTAAACTTTTTGAGCTTTAAGATTAGATAAGCTCAAAAAACAAACCAACAAGAAAGTAATTTTACGCATCTTCATATTTTTTAAATTTTTAATTGTATAATAGTTTATTTTAATCCTCTTCTTTTCATTTCTTCATCAAGAAATTTTAGTTCCCGGCTCATATCACCTGTAATACTTGAGTTTTCCTGAGCTCTTCGTACCAGATATGGAATGACATCTCTTATTGGGCCGTAAGGTACATATTTTGCAACATAATATCCATGAGATGCCAGATTGAAAGTTAAATTATCACTCATTCCAAGTAACTGACAGAAATTCATATTAGGGTGATCGTTAGGTATTTGGTGTTGCTTCATGAGTTCTGTCTGAAGTTTATTGCTTTTCCAGTTGTGGCTACTATTACACAGACTAAGTAAGTCAGGAAACTGAACACAAAACCGGATGGCATCATCAAATTGTTGGTCGGTGTCTTCTTTAGAAGGTAAAATCGGATCTTCATAATCTAAATCTTCTGCACGTTTCCGCTCTTTTTCAAGGTAAGCTCCACGGACAACTTTTGCGCCAAAAATATAATTTCCGGATTTTGCTTTTTCAAATTCACTTTTCAAATAATTCAGTGAACCTTTTCTGTACATCTGAAACGTATTATAGAGTATAGCTTTTTCTTTGTTGTAAACCGGCATATATTTTTCAACAAGAAAATCGATCGGTTCCTGAATCCAGGATTCCTCGGCATCAATAAATATCGAAACTCCGAGCTCATGGGCTTTATCACAAAGGATAACAAAACGTTCTTCAAGCCGTTCTAGGGCAATCGTTTCAAAGGCGGTTAATTTTTCACCGGATTGTTTTTTCTCAAGTATTTTTTTAGATACATAGCCGGTCAATTTAGTACTTATTACCGGAACATTAGGGTTGCTATATGCAAATTCAAGGGCTCTTAAATTCTCATCCAATGTTTTTTGAAAATCTTCATCTTTATTTCTGGATTCAACTCCATAATCCAAAATGGTCATGGTTTTCATATGATAAAGCTGATCAATTACTTTTTGGCAATTGAATAAATTATCGCCTCCGCAAAATTGATTAAACACGGTTTCCCTGATAAGGGGATCAAAAAGATGAAACGGTGCTTTTGAAGCCAGGGTACCCAGAAAACTTCCGATAGAGACTAACTTGGGATTATTCATTAATCTAAATAACCGGTATGTTTTTTTAAGTTGTCTGTCAGATTTATGGGCAAATGCAATTTCTGTATTTCCAAAATCCAACTGGGGCTCTTCAATTTCTTCCATATGATAGTTTATTCGTTCCAGTATTGCCAGGAATAATCCGCTTGTAAATTAAGCATTTCCATGCCGTTTTTTATCCTGGATCCCTGCCGGGCTCCGAGAGTCAAAAATAGGGATTTTTCAGGATTATAGTTCAAATCATATAAAAGGGATTGAGGGTCAAGCTTTTCATAGGGAATTTCCGGGCATAATTCGGTATTTGGCCACATACCTAAAGGCGTGGTATTTATGATCAACTTCCAATCAAAATTCCAATTTTCCATTAGATCAGGATAGGATATACCTCTACGTGATTGTGAGGCAATATCAAATGAAATTTTGACATTTTTTAAAACCCATTGTACTGATTTGGAAGCACCGCCATTACCTAATACCAATGCTTTGCCGTTAAAACCTGCATCCAGATAATTTAGTAGGCTTTTCCTGAAAGCCGGAGCATCTGTATTATATCCAATCCAACGTCCCATTTGTTTTTTAATGCAATTGACTGCACCAATTTCCGGGACGATCGGATCCAGATCATCCAAATAAGAAAGGATGGCTTCTTTGTAAGGAATGGTCACATTAAAACCAAGATACCGCGATGTGGAATTGAGCAATTGACCAACTTCAGATATGGTGTTTAATTCAATCAACTCGTAAGCGCAATCGCTTATTCCTTCCGTTAGCCATTTATTTTCAAAATACGATTTGGAAAAGGAATGTTCTAACTTTTTACCGATCAAACCAAATTTTGGCATAGTGTGCAAGATAGAAAATCAAATTTAACATAATGCTCAATAGTTAAAAGTATACCTGTAGTTTAATTTTTGCATTCAATCATGAATTGACGGTAATCAAAAAGAAATCCCGCATATAGAATAAATGCCTCTGGAAAAACAGCTTTTCAATGAGATATTTGAAGGAGAAATATGAAACCCGCAATTGGGAGTGATGATTTCAAGCACAGATAAATTGATTTCCTGCATGGGATAAAATAAACTTAATTTTTGTATTTATTAATCATTTTAAAACTAACAACTATGGCACTTTTAGAACATTATCACACCCGTTTTGAAGAGGAAGGAATTTATCATGTATACAATCGCGTGGTTGACAGAAAACGCCTCTTTACAAAAAAGTGGAATTATGACTATTTTATGTTGAAACTGATAAAGTATCTGATTCCAATCGTCGATATCTACGCTTTTTGTCTTTTGCACAATCATTTTCACATATTGCTGAAAGTCAAGGCATTGCAAAAAGATTTGTCAACTCTTAAAGAGTTGACAAATCTAAACCAGGATTTACCCATAAATTTCGACGGCGAGATTGGTGATTTAGGGCTTTTACATTTCAAGGAAAATAAAAAAAATCAGTGTCATTATATTGTTTCTCAAGCGTTTAAAAAAATGTTTCAATCATATGCAATGGCATTTAACCGTCAAGAGGACCGAATAGGTACCTTATTTCAAACCCCATTCAAACGAAGTGAAGTAGGCACGGATGAATATCTGGCACAATTAATCTATTACATTCATTCAAATCCTCAAAAACATAAAATTGCGTCTGATTTTAGACGATATCCTTATAGTTCGTACAGGCTTTATAAAAGAAAAGAAATAGGTGACCTGGCGCATCAGGAAGTTTATGATTTTTTTGGAGGGTATAAAAAGTTTATGGAATTTCATAGTCATGAACAAAATGAACCTATTTTAAAGTATATCATTGAAAATGAATAACTTAAGTCATAGATTTGTCAACTCTTAAGAGTTGACAAATCTATAATTGACTTTCCAACTCATTTTTGCTGACAATTTGTCACCTTCAGGGAAAAGAATTAACTTTGCATTCTTATATCAGACGCATTTAAATGCTCATGCATCAACCAGAAACACATCGAGAATTATTACCTGAATTCAGGCAAGGCGAAATATTTCAATCAGATAATCTCATTCAAGAAGACATTTCTCGGAGATTTTATATAGAAAGTTATGGTTGTCAGATGAATTTTTCAGATTCTGAAATTGTAGCTAGTATTCTTGCTGATCAGGGTCTTGCTCCAACCAAAGAATTACTTGATGCTGATTTATTATTGCTCAATACTTGTTCCATCAGAGATAAAGCTGAAGAAACCATTCGCAAACGATTGACAGAATTTAAATCATTGAAAAAAAATAAACCCGATCTGATGATTGGTTTATTAGGATGTATGGCCGAACGGCTCAAAGAAAAATTACTTCAGGAAGAACAATTGGTTGATCTTGTTGTAGGTCCGGATGCTTATCGCGAACTACCATCTTTGATACAAACAGTTACAGAGGGAAGTAAAGCAGTTAATGTTTTTTTATCACGTGAAGAAACTTACGCAGATATTTCTCCCTTGCGATTCGACAGCAATGGCGTTTCTGCTTTTATTTCCATTATGCGTGGGTGTGATAATATGTGTTCATTCTGTGTCGTACCATTTACCCGGGGCAGAGAACGCAGCCGAAATGCTTTTACCATTTTGGCTGAAGCACAGCAATTATTTGACAAAGGATATCGCGAGGTCACATTATTAGGGCAAAATGTCGATTCATATAAATGGGAAAATCCTGAAACTCAGCAAATCGTAACTTTTGCTAATTTGCTTGAAATGGTTGCTCAAATAAATCCCTTACTGAGAGTGCGATTTTCAACTTCTCATCCTAAGGATATTACAACCGAAGTTTTATATACCATTGCCAATTATAAAAATATTTGTAATTACATTCATTTGCCTTGTCAATCTGGAAATAGCAGAATACTAAAAATGATGAACCGCACATATGACCGGGAATGGTATCAACAAAAAATTGATGAGATTTATTCAATTATTCCGGATTGTGCTATTTCTTCAGATATGATTGCCGGGTTTTGCACAGAAACTGAAGAAGAACATTTAGATACATTGAGCCTTATGGATTATGCGAGGTTTAGTTTATCCTATATGTTTTATTATTCTGAACGACCCGGAACTCTGGCTGCCAAAAAATATGCTGATGATATATCATTGGAAATAAAGAAACGTCGTTTGAATGAAATCATCACAAAGCAGCACGAGATCTCATCCAGGCTTAATAAAGCAGATGTCGGTAAAATTTTTGAAGTTCTTGTTGAAGGAAATTCTAAAAAATCCAGATCCATGTGGAAAGGCAGAAGCTCTCAAAATAAAGTTGTGGTATTTCCTGATGCGGAAAATATTAAACCTGGTATATATGTAAACGTAGAAATTACGAATTCAACCAGTGCAACTTTAATTGGCAAATTGGCACTTTAAATTTTAGTACATTGGAATCAGTACAGGCAATTAAACAACGATTTGGAATTTATGGAAGATCTGAAAAATTAAATCAGGCTCTGGATGTTGCCATTCGCGTTGCGTCCACTGATTTGACAGTTTTGATTTCGGGAGAAAGCGGAACCGGTAAAGAAATTTTTTCCAAAATAATCCATCAATTGAGTCCAAGAAAACATAATTCGTTCATTGCAGTAAACTGTGGCGCAATTCCTGCGGGTACCATAAATTCAGAATTATTTGGACACGAAAAAGGTTCGTTTACAGGAGCTACTTCAGACCGCAAAGGTTATTTTGAAACTGCTGACGGTGGAACAATTTTTCTGGATGAAATTGCAGAAATGCCACATGATACTCAGGCATATCTTCTCCGCATTCTGGAATCCGGAGAGTTTATCCGGGTAGGGTCTTCAAAAGTATTAAAATCAAATGTCAGAGTCGTTGCTGCTTCTAATGTTAATTTAATGGACCGGGTTCGATCCGGAAAATTTCGGGAGGATTTATATTATAGATTAAATACTGTACCAATCCGGGTTCCTTCTTTAAAAGAACGCAGAGAAGATATCCTGATCCTCTTTCGGAAGTTTGCTTCTGATTTTGCAGAAAAATACCGAACCACACCCGTTGAACTTGACGAACAAAGCAGCGAAATGCTTGAAAATTATACATGGCCAGGAAATATTCGCGAATTGCGAAATGCGGTCGAACAATTATCTGTTCTTTCAGATCAAAAATTGATCAAATCTTCTGATCTTTTAAGAATTATTCCAAATGTAACTTCCAGAAACTTGCCAATAGGTCCGATGGAATCTGATCCTTCCACTGGATTACATGAAAGAGAAATATTATACAAACTGTTGTTTGACATGAAACAGGATCTAAAACAATTAAAAACCATGTTTTACCAATTGGTTCATGCCAATGACCTTGAAATGCCTGATGCCATGGAAAATTCGTCATCGACTTTTTTGCAAAATTCCCTGTTGCCATCTACCATAAATTCACAGCAAGGCTGGAACCTGAATTCAGGAAGCAATACAAACAATGATGAAAATGATAAACCCATAGTTATTACTGGAAATAAGAATAATTATGAAGCCGTTGAAGTAATGGAAGAAACTTTATCGTTAAGTGATATGGAGAAAGAAATGATTTCCAAGGCTTTAAAGAAATTTAATGGTAAACGTAAAGATGCGGCTGAAGAATTAGGTATTTCGGAAAGAACCCTTTACCGAAAAATAAAAGAATACGAATTAGATACATGATCCGATGTACTGTCATATTAATTTTCTGCTGTACACTTTTTAGCTGTTATAGTTTTAAAGGGATCAGTATTCCTGCTGAAGTGAATTCTTTTTCAATTGATCCTGTTATTGATCAGTCATTTAATGCTCCTGCAACGTATCCGGTAGAATTTTCAGAATCGATGATCAACAAAATCAGAAAAGAATCAAGGCTCATTTTGAATAATACTAATCCGGATATCATTTTTAAATGTACGATTAAACAATTTGAAGTAAGCAGTCAGGCTCCTCAGCCCGGAATCTTCTCAGCCATTAACCGCTTAAGTGTAATAATTGAAGTTAGTTATGAATATAAAGCTGATGAAAAACAAAACTGGAAGCAATCTTTTAGCAGATTTCAGGACTTTGACGCAAAAGAAAATTTTTCTTCAATGCAACAAAAACTAATTGAAGATATAAACATCTTATTGACAGATGATATTTTTAAAAAAGCATTTACAAATTGGTAACTATGAAAAAATATCAGAACTTCAGTAAAGAAGAAGCAAGGCTATTGCTGATGTCGCAAGGCCTTTCAGCCAATTTATGGAAAATAGTTTCAGATAATTTGAAAAAAGATGTGATTCATTTTCCTGATCCTGCTTTTATTGATTCTCAGTCCTGGCCGGATTATATGTCAAAGCAAAGTCCCGTTGTTTTAGATTTTAATCAAATCTCAGATCCGGAAAGAGGGTCAATGCATTTAACGGGTACAGATATTTTTAAAAGTCAATCTGACGATTTAAATGTGAATTCTCCCCAACAAAATTCTGAAAATAAATCTTATTTAAGCAATGAACCAGCAGATGTGACAGAAGAAAACCATTCTGATTCAAATCTAAAACCGCATTCAGTGAAAAAAAATAAAAATAGAACAGAGCTTATTTCGGGTAAAAAGACCAGATCAAAAAAAATTCAGAATGTAAAACCGGCCGTATTACAGGAACTTGAATTTAGCCATGAAAAAAAATCCGGCAAAATAAAAACTTTAGACTTTTTTTCCTGGCTCGACAAACTTGGATCTTCAGACCGGGCAAATTCAAATAAAAAAGTTACAAAAATCCATAAAGTATCTGTTAAGAAAAGACAAAAGGAAGTACCTAAGGCCCAGCAATTAGCCGATAACAGCTTGATTTTAAATGATGAGGTTGTATCAGAAACTCTGGCCAGACTGTTGGTTCGACAAGGTCATAATGATAAAGCCATACAAATGTATGAAAAATTGATCCTTAAATATCCGGAAAAAGTAGCTACATTTGCAGCCGCTTTACAAAAATTAAAATCCTAAAGCTTATGTTGACCTTGATTACCATTTTAATTGCACTCAATTGTATCATGTTGATTGGAGTTGTTTTGATCCAGAATCCTAAAGGAGGCGGGGTTGATGCTACTTTTGGTGGTCAGGGTGCCAATCAAATGTTTGGAGCTTCCAAATCTACCGATTTTATCGAAAAACTAACCTGGTGGCTTGCCGGGGTATTAATTGCACTTTGCATTGTTGCTTCAGTAATTTCAACCGCAGCCGGTAACGTAGGCAATCAGGGCCAGGAAGAAGAACCTGTACCTACTGAACAACCCATTGAAACTCCACCTGGAGAGCCTGCTCAGTAATTTTGCAGTCTATTAGGAGTTGTTCGCATTCGGCTTTATTTAAATTTAAGAAAAATCTGAGTTCTTAGATTGTTAGCAATGGGTAAGTCATATTTATAAATTGGCACTGCTCAGTTTTTTAAAGCCGGTATAACCATAATCATAATCTTCGTTAAATTTGTCGGAAAGTTCAAGTTTGAGATCTTCATTTCTGACATATTGTGCAAAGGCTCTTATTTTGATTCCAGTCCTTGGAATTTTTACCTTCGCTTTTGTAAAAATCAACTGGATGCATGAAATCAAGGAAAAAATTGAATTTTACTTTCATCCGGAAGAATTTTACACAATATGTTTATCAGTTGACGAATATTCCAATTTAAACTGGATTCATAGTCGTGAGTTTATACTGGAGAATCATTGGTATGACATTGTCAAGGAAACCCGTTTTGAAGACGGTTATTGTTTATTGGTTTTATTTCCGGATCATGGCGAAAAAAAGCTGATTTCATTCCTGTTTGAAAAATCTAAGCATTCACCGGTTCAGGATTCTGGAATCCAAAAATATGATTTCTCCAAATCGTATTTTTATCAGCAAGTGCCACAAATGATATTCTTATATACTCGTTTTCAGACGAATCACCTCCCTTTTAGATTCTGGAATGGCAAAGATTATTCGAAGTTAATTTATCCACCACCCAGGAAGGATGCCTAATTCTGGTTCTTGGTTTTAGTGCGAATCAGTCAGATTCACTTTACATATTTCTGTCGGTTGATACCCGATACTATTGCCATTATTTATAATAAGAAATAATTATGAAATTAACAAAAAACTTAGGCTACCTCCTGGTAATTTATATACTCATATCCAAACTGCAAGCACAAACAATTTATATTTTGGATTCAAAAGATTTACATCCCATTTCTGGAGCCATGATTAATCTGGATCATCAAAGTGAAACATTGATCAGTAATGAAAAGGGTGAATTAAATATATTGCCAAACAGGGTTTATTCGGAAATCCATATTACACATTGGAATTACAAACCGATGAAATTAACTAAAGAAGATCTTGAAAAAAAAGCATATAAAATATACCTCCATCAAAATTTATTTAGTTTGGAAGAAGTAATTGTATCAGCTAATAAAAAAGAAACCCAAAGATCTGATTTATCTGTACAAACTCTATCGGTCAATTCCTCACAAATCCAGTTTTTAAGTCCTGCAACTTCCGCTGAATTAATGCAGGCGACTGGAGAAATACAGGTTCAAAAAAGCCAGCAAGGTGGTGGTAGTCCTGTAATCAGAGGATTTGAAGCAAATAAAATACTTCTTGTTGTGGATGGAATTCGGATGAATAATGCCATATTCAGAGGAGGCCATTTACAAAATATTATTACGATGGATCCATCCATTGTTGAAAAAACAGAAGTCATTTTTGGACCGTCTTCTGTAATTTATGGAAGTGATGCTTTAGGTGGGGTCATACATTTTTATACAAAATCACCTAAGCTTGCAATAAATAATGATCTAAACTTTCGTACAGATGCCTTGGTAAAATACGCAAGTGTCAATGATGAAAAAACGATTCAACTTGGATTCAATATCGGATTAAAATCAGTTGCTTCCTTTACGGCCTTGAGTTTTTCAGATTTTGGAGATCTCAGGCAAGGCAATGTAAGAGATCCGTTTTATGGAGACTGGGGTAAGCGTCTGTTCTATTCTGTACGAATGAATGGTCGTGACACGATGTTGGCCAACGGCGACGAAAATTTACAAAAGCAATCAGCTTACAAGCAATATAATCTTATGCAGAAATTCTTGTGGGTAAAGGATGAAAACCAGAGCCATTTACTCAATTTACAATATTCCACATCCACCGATGTGCCAAGATATGATCGCCTGACTGAAGAAAACTCATCGGGTGTGTTGCGAAATGCGGAATGGTATTATGGCCCTCAGAAGCGTGTATTGTCTTCGTATGTTTATTCTAGAAAATCAAATGCTACATGGTTAGATAAATGTCTTTTTAATTTAGCCTATCAACATGTTGAGGAAAGCAGACACAACCGAAGTTTTAATAGCAGCAGTTTAAATCACAGGACCGAAAGGGTGGATATCCTCAGCTTAAATCTGGACTTATTTAAGGATATTAGAAAACATGCCATCCAGTATGGACTCGAATACAATTATAATAAAGTAAATTCAACAGCTTTCCGGGAAAATATCTTGGATGGTACCATTGAAGGTCTGGATACACGCTATCCGGATGGCGGATCGGTTATGTCAACCTGGGCAATTTTTTTATCGCATCAATGGAAACATAATAACAAGTTAATTTTGAACAATGGATTGCGGTTTACTTCAAATCGTTTGACCTCTGAGTTTAAGGATAAAACATTTTTTCCATTTTCATTTAATAATATCTCACAACAAAGTAATGCCATCAGTGCCAGTACCGGTGTAGTTTATAAGCCATTCAAAACAATTAGTTTTCCAATTAATATTTCCAGCGGATTCAGAGCACCCAACGTGGACGATCTGGCAAAAGTATTTGAATCAGTCAGCGGAACTTTGATTGTTCCCAATCCGGATTTAAGACCTGAATACGTATATACCGCCGAAATAGGTATTCATAAAATCATAGAATCGACACATGAAATTTCTCTGGTAGGGTATTATACAATTTATGACAATGTCATTACAACGCAAAACAGTACTTTATCGGGAATGGATTCTGTCATTTATAATGGAGTTTTGAGTCGTGTTATATCACAACAAAATGGATCAAGTGCTTTTTTATATGGTCTTTCTGCCAAGCTTAAATTAAATTTTAATGATCATTGGGCAATCACTTCAAATTTGAATTATACTTATGGGAGGATAAAAACAGATTCCAGCAATTACCCATTGGATCATATTCCACCGTTGTTTGGTAAAACCGCCTTAAATTGGAAAAAAGGAAACTGGCATTCTGAATGTTCGGTACTGTATAATGGCTGGAAGCGTTTAAAAGACTACAATTTGTTGGGTGAAGATAATCAGGTATATGCAACAGAACATGGATCTCCTTCCTGGTGGACTTTAAACTTCCGGACTTCTTATCAGATTCACAAAACCTTACAATTGCAAGTTGCCATCGAAAATATTTTTGATACGTACTATCGCGTGTTTGCTTCAGGAATCAGCGGACCAGGGCGAAATATTATCGCTACTATACGGTATAACTATTAGCCTTTAATGAAGACTGATCCAGGGTAGCTTGTTCAATTTATCTGTGGAATTCAAGATTTGAGTTTATGCTGATTTATGTCAATTTGGCGTCATTTTGAAGGATCAAAGCCCCTGCAATCGTTGATAATGTCATAAAAGCATGACAAAATAGCCCATTTTTTGGGATGGCACAGTCTATGATAATACAGTCCTGTCTACAATAATTTTATTTACATTTTTTAAAAAATCTAAACTATATGAAGCCAATCAATGACCGTGTCGTTATTAAACCGGCTCCTGCGGAACAAAAAACCAAAGGTGGAATTATCATTCCGGATACAGCAAAAGAAAAACCTCTGAGAGGAGAAGTAATTGCTGTTGGTCCTGGTAAAGATGGAAACATGATGACTGTTCACAAAGGAGACATCGTACTTTATGGCAAATATGCCGGACAAGAATTTAATCACAAAGGAGTGGATTATCTGATCATGAGAGAAGATGATATTCTTGTTATTATTTAATTATTTTAACTAATAAATTTTAAAAAGAAATAATATGGCTAAAGAAATAAGTTTTAACTCAGACGCCCGTGAAAAGCTAAAATCTGGTATTGACCAAATGGCAAATGCGGTAAAAGTAACTTTGGGCCCAAAAGGTCGTAATGTGGTTATTCAAAAGAGTTTCGGCGCTCCTCAGGTTACAAAAGATGGTGTAACTGTAGCAAAAGAAATCGAATTGGATGATCCCATTGCAAATTTAGGAGCTCAATTATTGAAAGAAGCGGCTTCCAAAACCAATGATCTGGCAGGTGATGGTACAACAACCGCTACTGTTCTGGCACAATCTATGGTGACAGCAGGAATGAAATATGTTGCTGCCGGAGCGAATCCAATGGACCTTAAACGCGGAATTGATAAAGGAGTTGCCACGGTAATCGCAGACTTAAAAAAACAATCTGAGGTGATCGGAAATGATTTTGGAAAAATCAAACAAGTTGGATCCATCTCTGCCAATAACGATGAAGTTATTGGTGATTTAATTGCCAGTGCCATGAAAAAGGTAGGAATTAATGGTGTTATAACGGTCGAAGAAGCTAAAGGCACTGAAACTACGGTTGATGTTGTGGAAGGTATGCAGTTTGACCGCGGATATTTAAGTCCTTACTTTGTGACGAATGCCGACAATATGACCACAGAATATGAAAATCCATTAATTCTGATCTATGATAAGAAAATTTCCAATATGCAGGAGATGTTACCCATACTTGAAAAAGTAGTACAAACAGGCAAGCCTCTGATGATCATAGCAGAAGATGTCGATTCACAAGCATTGGGTGTATTAGTAGTGAACAGACTGCGCGGAGGTCTGAAAGTAGTAGCGGTAAAAGCACCAGGTTTTGGCGATCGCCGCAAAGCTATGTTGGAAGATATTGCTATCCTGACAAACGGTACTGTAATTTCTGATGAAAAAGGATATAAACTTGAAAATACCGAATTGGATAATTTAGGTACCTGTGAAAAAATTACAGTGGATAAAGACAATACAACCATTGTTAAAGGTAAAGGTCAGAAAAAAATGATCGAAGCCAGAATTAATCAGATTAAGCAACAAATTGAAACAACGACATCTGATTATGATAAAGAAAAACTTCAGGAACGTTTGGCTAAACTAGCAGGTGGAGTGGCAGTTTTAAATATTGGAGCTGCTACCGAAGTTGAGATGAAAGAAAAGAAAGACCGTGTGGATGATGCATTACACGCGACGCGTGCAGCCGTTGAGGAAGGAATCGTTACAGGTGGTGGAGTGGCACTGGTGAGAGCCATCGCTTCTTTGAGCCGTACCAAAACCATCAATGACGATGAAGCAATAGGAATCGAAATAGTAAAGAAAGCATTGGAATCACCAATCCGGGTGATCGCAGAAAATGCAGGTGTTGAAGGTTCTGTTGCGTTTATGAATGTTTCTTCCAAAAAAGGTTCTTACGGATATAATGCCCGTACCGGTGAATATGAAGATTTGAAAAAAGCTGGCGTTATTGATCCAACTAAAGTAACCAGAATCGCTTTGGAAAAAGCAGCTTCTATCGCGGGTATGATACTGATGACTGAATGTGTTATCAATGACAAACCTAAAGAAGAGAAAGGTGCAGGACATCACCATCACGGAGGTGGAATGGATGGAATGATGTAATACTATTATTTTAATTCAGAACAGAATAAAAAAAAGTCCGGCTATTCAAAGCAGGACTTTTTTTATTTTATTTCACTTTTTGTACAATCATATTTCTGTTGGTAACTTTTGCAGTATTCGATTCTGCCCTCCATTTTACCTCAATAGTCTGGCCTGATTGTACATTTGTAACATAGCTATAACAAGATATTGTGTTTTTGTCATTATCCTTACCTGAAGTGGCCTGCATTTCAGTAGATTCAATCTTCGAATTGTTCAGATAAATAGACATGATGACACCTTTTCCGGCTTTAGAGTTTGAGACTACGGCATTAAACATAATAATATAGTCACCTGCATCCAATGTAATGACCATTGGTGTACTTAATGATTCATCAGAAGTATTGTCTGTACTAAGTTGGTTGGTTCCATTAATTTGATAAATATCAGCTTGATATGCTATTTTTATTGATCCGGGAGAATTACTAATTGTAATTCCATTTCCTTCGGTCAGCGTTGCTTTGGATAAGGTATTTCCGTTTGAGTTTCCAATCAACAATTGTCCATCTGAATAACTGCTTTGTCCGGTTCCACCTTGAGCAGGAGTCACAGCAGTATTAGAAGTTAATATTGTAGCACTTTCGTTTGGCAAGCTAAATATTTTTTCAGTTTCTGATGGACCCGTAAATTTCGTATAGCCATTTCCGGTACCACCAAAGCCAGATGCAATGATACCGGTAACATTAGCTGTTCCATCAAATGAATTACCATATAACAGGCGGCTGGTTGTTAAAGAAGCTGCACTCCCGCTTGTATTTTGATTGAGTATAGGAAAATCACTCGCTGAGGCAATGGTTAAAGTCCCGTTATTGTTTATCGTTTTAAGAATACCATTTTCACTAATATTTGTCAGTGATTCAATATGCTGACTCGGTTTTAATGATATAGAATTTGTTTCTCTGACAAAAGCATCAGAAAAAATTAATGCTTCTTCTTTTGCGCTAAATTTATTCCAATCAGATGGTGAAATCAACCCTCGTGAAATTGACGAAGCTGTGGGAATGTTAAACTTATGAGTAACATTTGAAGATACGATATTAAAATCATTTCCTTCACTCCCTGTTTCCAATAATTGATTTGACGTTGTGAGCCCGTTAATAGTTGATATTGCTTTTCCATTTAACATATTGCTAAATTGTCGTGTGGCAAGATTTCCCATATTGTCAGTTGTAAGCACCTTGGTATTATTAGCATTAACATTAAGTCCTTCAAAACGAACAGAGCTGGTAGTGTGAAGCTGGGCCATTGGATTATCCGTTCCGATTCCAACATTTCCTGAAAGTTTAAAAAATATATCATTTCCCTGTAAAGTCCATTTACTTGAATCAATAATGAATCTTGTTCCTTTAATATCAGTTATAATCTGAGCATTAGACTTGTAAATAAAAAATAATAATAAAAAGCCTGAGCAGTATTTAAGCATAAGCATAGTTTGAATTAAAAAATGAAGTAAGAAAAAGGCTGTGTTGAAAGAAAGGCTTTAAAAATCAATAAAGCAGAAAACACAGGGCGATTTTCTATAATGCAAATTTAATAAATTACACTTTAAAATAAAACTGCAAAAGGAATAATCGCAAGTAGAAAAACTATTATTGCATATTTTTATGCAAACTCATCAGACTTGATAATCTAAATACTTAAATCTAATTTTATTTTAAACAAAAAAATTATAATTGCATTTATTAATACTAAATGCACCACAATATGAGAATATATTTCTTCTCATAATGCTGATAATCATCAATAATAATACCAAAATTCTTATTTAACTTTTTGCACAATCAAGCATCGATTGGTAATGGAAGCGGTATTAGATTCTGCTCTCCATTTAATTTCGATTGATTGTCCGGCAGCTAAACCGGTATAATAACTACTAAACGCAATTGTATTTTTATCATTGGATACACCGGAGGTAGCTTGCATTTCTGTAGAACTTATTTTTGTTCCGTTGACATAGAGAGACATAATTACACCCCGGCCATTATTGCTATTTGAAACCACGGCATTAAAAAAGATGAGATAATCACCTGCACCCGGAGTAATACTCATCGGTGTACTTAATGAGACATCAGACGTACTGGTTGTAGTTAGTGTAGAAGTACCCGTTATTTGATTAATTACGGGTTCATTTGCGATGGTAATTGATCCGGCAGCATTAGTAATTGCAATCCCATTACCTGCTGTCAGATTAGAAGCAACTGGATCTGAAGAATTGGATCCTATCAGGATTTGACCATTCGACAATGCAGGAGCTTCTACGATGGCGCCTCCATTAGAAATCATAATTCGGTTGTTGTTTAAAGTGGCGGCAGAATTAGTACCACCATTTGCAACTGGTAAAACACCAGAAACATGCGTAGCTAATCCAATTTTTCCCCAGGAGGGTGCAGTTGACACTCCTCCAGAAATTAGGGCATTTCCTGTAGCGACACTGGAAAGTTTGCTTAATGCTGCCGATCCACTGGCAAATAAAATATCGCCAACGGTATAGCTAGCAATACCCGTACCTCCTTGTGCAGCGGTTACAGCGGCATTGGTCGTCAGAATAGTGGCACTTGCGTTAGGTAATGTAAATGTTTTTGTCGAAGTTGCTGGTCCTGAAAATTGGGTAAATCCATTACCGGTTCCACCAAATCCAGCTCCAATTATACCGGTAAGATCAGCAGTTCCATTAAACGATCCTCCATAAATTAACCTTGAAGTTGTTAGCGAAGCTGCACTACCCGTAGTGTTTTGATTTAGGGTAGGAAAATCACCGGCACTTGCAATTGAAAGCGTTCCTGTACCTGTTGTTGATCTAAGTATGCCTGTACCTAAACTTGCAGTTCCTGTAGTATAATCAGATCCGGGAGTTGCTGCCGCAATGGAAGTACCATTACCTTTAAGTACTCCTGTTACGGTGGTACTCAATGTTATTGCAGGAGTTGTGGTAGGATTTGCGACGCTTCCTGCAAAACCATTCGCGGTAACGACAGAAGCAGATGTAACTGTGCCACCTGTATTAGTCGCTGAAATTGAAATACTACCTGGGCCATTGGTTATACTGATACCAGACCCAGCTGTTAAGTTGGCCTTTGTTAAGCTATTGCCACTTGAGTTTCCAATCAGTAATTGCCCATCTGTATATGTACTTTGTCCGGTACCACCTTGTGCCGCTGTCACCGTTGCATTATCGGTAAGAATAGTAGCATTGGCATTTGGTAAAGTATAGATTTTTTCGCTGGTTGTTGCCCCATTGAATTTAGTAAATCCGTTTCCGGTACCGCCAAAATTGGATGTTATGATTCCTGTTACATCTGCAGAACCATTAAATCCATTGCCATATATGAGTCGACTTGTTGTCAAGGAGGCAGCACTACCTGTTGTATTCTGATTTAATGTTGGAAAATCCCCTGCTGTAGCTATGGAAAGTGTTCCTGTGCCGGTTGTCGATTTTAAAATTCCAGTTGTTAATGAGGCTGTTCCTGTGGAGTAATCTGTTCCGGCAGTGGCAGAAGTAACAGCAGAGCTGCCATTTCCTTTTAAGACACCTGTAAGTGAATTTGCACCGGTGCCACCTTGAGCTACTGTTACGGTAGCGTTTGTTGTTAGAATAGTTGCACTGGCATTTGGCAATGTAAAGGTTTTGACGCTGGTGGCAGGACCTGTAAATTGAGTAAATCCATTTCCGGTACCACCAAAATTGGATGCAATTATTCCTGTTACATCTGCAGAACCATTAAATCCATTGCCATAGATAAGCCTGCTAGTTGCTAAAGAAGCAGCACTACCGGTTGTATTCTGATTTAATGTTGGAAAATCTCCTGCTGTAGCTATGGAAAGCGTTCCTGTGCCGCTTGTTGTTTTTAAAATTCCGGTAGATAAGGAAGATGTTCCTCCTGAGTAATCGGTTCCGGCAGTAGCAATATTTAGAGTTCCATTACCTCCTGTGGTTTTGATTAGACCATTGTCCGATAAATTGGAAAGAGCTTGTATATTTTGAGTGGTATTGACACTGATTGTATTTGCATTGCGCGTTAGTCCGGAAGTAAAACTGAGTGCATTTTCTTTATTATTAAATGTTGTCCAGTCTGACGAACTAATAACGCCGCGACTAGTTGACGATGCATTTGGAAAATGAAATGTATGATTTGAGTTTGTAGAAACTATATTAACATCAGTTCCTGATGATCCGGCAGAAAAGGTTTGGACAGATGCCGTTAGACCATTTAATGAAGTTAAGGAATTACCAGAAAGTAAATTGGATAATGTACGGGAAGAAATATTTCCCTGATCATCAGATGTTATAATTTTTGTATTTGAGGTATTATTTCCAATGCCTGAAAATCGTACACTGCCATTGGTATGCAGTTGGGTCTGTGGATTTGAAACTCCTATACCCACGTTGCCAGAATTTTTCGTATAAATATTATCTCCACTTAATGTCCATTTACTGGAATCAATGGATACTTTAGTTCCCTTTGGATCAATAATCACCTGGGTCTTACCTTTAAAAACTATACAAAGTAAAATGAGAAGAAAAACTTGTTTGATCATTTTGAGTTTGTTAAAATTAAATGCAAAACCCCATTTATTTTGTAAACAAGGTTTTGCATTTTTCATTACATAGTTTAAAATAGTGTAGTAATCGATTTTCAGAGTGAACTCATAGCATCTAATGAAGAAATTATTTAACCCATTGCACTTCTATGATATCACCATCCTGCACCAAAGCAGCCATTCCACTTGTCAATGTAAGTGTTCCGGCAGAAGTGGTATAATCGGCGGTACCTAATAATTTAGCACCATTTCGGTATACCCAAACTTTAGATACGGTTGCAGGCATATTATTTACACTAAAAGAAGATTGTCCGGTGGTAGCTTCAAAATTCTGATCTCCACTTTGAAGTAAGGCCTCGGCAGTAACTCGTTTTAATGTGCCGTCAGCTGATGCAACAACCAAGCTATCTGTGGCCAGACTACCACTTTGCAATCCGGTTATTTTTAATGTATTCGAGGAACTGGTTCCGATCGTTGTCGATTTGGTTAAATTTCCACCAAGTTCTACCTGGTTTCCCGTTTTTGTCAAACCATTACTAAAAGTCAAAGCATTAAATAAGGATGAAGCAGAAATAAATTTTAACTGTCCAGTGGATGGATCAACTACCATAACACTGTCTGTTGTGTTGGATCCAGGCTGTAAACCTGTAATGGCCAGAAAATTAGATGCAGTCGTCACTATGGTCGTTGCTTTTGTTAAAGAACCACCGAGCTCGACATTCGTACCGACTTTGGACAAACCATTTGCAGCATCTTTTGCATAATTAGAAAGCATAGCAGCAGTATCAGCATATTTAACATAGTTACTCAAAGTAGTACTCATTTGCGTTGGAGTAACATATAAAATCGTGCTGTCTGCTTTGGTAATGACGGCTGTTGAGCTATCCAATACCCATTTAATTGTACCCTTGTTATCAATAACTTTGGTACTAATCTTTTGGGCTGTTAGTGTAAAACCGATACCCAGTGTAAAAAGTGCGAGTAAGAAAATTTGTTTCATTGTTTAATTGTTTTTGTAGTTTAATTATTTGATTTAATTTAGTTTAATTGAATAATTCTGATTTCATCGCCGGCGACACAAGCCATTTCAGTGATAATACTATTGTTGCCATTTCTAACTGATGATATCAGGACTCCATTCCGGTACACCATAATTTTACTTATATCGCTAATTTGAAATGGAGTATTGAATACAGTTTGCCCGTTTACTTTTACGGTTTCTGATCTTTGCGAAACTCCATTCATATTAAAGCCGGAAATGGGCAACATTTTTATTCTTCCATCAGCTGGATTAGCTACCAACATTTGATCCGTTGCGAGATTTCCGGTCTGCATACTATCAATGACTAATTGGCCATGAACATGCAAGGCAGCAGCTGGATTGGATGTTCCAATCCCAATCCGGCCGGTTTCAGTCAGGCGTAAACGCTCTTCATTGTTGGTTTTTAAAACCAGTGCTGTCTTATCTGAAGTTCCTATAAAATTTTTATTTGGATTCGTACCATTGTTTCCATCCAAGCTCCAATTTCCAGAAGAGCCTGATGCACCTTGCCCTCCATGTACACGTATCCATTTACTTCCATCACTATAAAAAATACCCGGAGTCAGGTCGTTTTGAGTGGCCGTGTTAAAAACAAACATACCTTCTACAAAATTGACAAGCGGCAATGGATTGGTAGTTGATGTTAATGCCAACCTGGGTAACAATAATCCTTTGTCAGCCGATTCAATTTCCAACATGGCATTGGGGTTTATTGTATTGGGATTAGTCCCGATTTTAACCTGCGAGAACAATGCTTCTGTACAACAACAAAAAATGATAACCAGGCAGTTTGTTATTATGCTATATGTAATTTTGTGTTTCAATTTTATATTCTTTTTAAAGTCTATTGTCTGATTAATTTTTGTTTACTTCCGATTTGATCTCCATCAACATTTTGTATGATGATTATATATGCACCAACTACTAAGTCCTGAGCTGGTGTTGTGATCAGATTAGAACCGCGCTTAATTTCCAGGTTTTTAGAAAATACCTTTTGTCCTATGCTGTTATATATGATAAACTCAGCAAGACCCTCGTAAGAACTTGTGAATTTTACATGGATATCTTCCAGCCCTGAAACAGGATTTGGATAGACATACATATAATCTATATCGTCACATTGTGTTCGGCAAATGATTACCGGCGAGTACGTATAATACCCCAGCTCATCTTTAATTTTAAGTCTGTAATAGGCTACACGCTGAGCCTGGTTGACCCTAACGGAATAGGAGTAACCATTGGGCGAGATGGAGGCTGGTACTGAAGCAACGATGTGAAATTTATGTCCATCAAAACTTTGCTCAATATAAAATACTTCGGATCTCTGATGACCCGAACTACTCCAACTTATGCTGGCATTACAATGATCATTAACAGCCGTAAAATCTTCAATTTTTAAAGCGAGTGAATAACCGACTTTTCCAATCGAAATGGCAGAAATGCCTTCGATCATGACACCGCTGATCAAACTATTTTCAGTATTATCGGTAGCAGATGCTTTCCCACTTAAATCAATCCAACGAGAACCATTCCAACCAACGAGACGAAGAAATGCAGCTGGTGCGAAAGCACTCAGATCGGGCATACTTACCGTAATTATAATGCCTTGACCCGATCCTGTTGTTTCAGATCCTAAGTTGGCGGCTTTACCAACCATCCAATCCCATTGTCCGGCTTTACACACTTCAATAATTGGAGAGGAAACATCATATATCGAATGTTTTCCTGAATAAGGTCCGGTTGGATCCAAATCCTGAGACGGATCTCCAGCTATCCAGGCTGTAGCATAAGCGTCAGACAAATATTTTGGAGCTGATATTTCTAATGTACGGATATCATAACCACTACCAACCGGAAAGATAAAAGGAGTATTACCGTATTTTTTTATATAACCATCTATATTGGCAGAATCAGAACATCCTATATAATTGCCATTATTTGCAATACTGAAAAAGCCTGGTTTATTAGATCGGATCGTAGTCCACGGAATGCCTTTAATAGCAGAAATATCGACAATACCAAAATTAACGAATTCGCCTCCGGAAGTGACTTGATTTCCTTGAGCGTATGAGGCCATATAGGCGCATACGAGACCTGTAACTAGCGTTAGTAGTTTCATTACTTGAAGATGGTATAATCACTACAAACATAAGGCCAAACACATGATAGAAAAAAGTAATATGTATTTTATTACTCAAAAAACTCAATTTCAGACTAAATAATGTTTTTAGTCATTTGCCGAAAACCAAATATTATTCTAAAAACACATATTATAAAAAATAATAATATGAAAATATCTGATTTTGTTTAATTTTTAACTTTTTTTAAAAAAATAATAACTTTTTTTAAAAACTAGTCTAAATGATACTCCATAGCAATTCGTTTGGGAATTTTTTAGCAAAATTTTGGGAAAAATGGCTTTTATGGGACCGGAAAAACACCTTTTTGTCAAAGGTGATTCAATTAAAAGATTCTTGATTTTTTGAAATTTTCACAAAGAAATAATCTATTTTGACTTCTGTATGGAATTTTATTACCGGTATATTTATGTACATTAAATAAAAAAACCCCTGTTTGATCAGGGGTCTGTAAAATTACTCGATAAATTCTGTAGCCCGTAGGGGAATCGAACCCCTGTTACCAGAATGAAAATCTGGTGTCCTAACCCCTAGACGAACGGGCCTTGTTAAAAAGAGACGCAAATATACTTAGCTTTATAAAATGAAGGGGTATTTTTTAGATTTTATGAATCAATTTGAGAAAGTACGGCAGTTGAGCTTTTTAAATAGTAATTCTGGTATGGAAAGAATTCTAACTTTATTTAATGAGTCTACTGTTTACATCTCAGGAAATGATCGATATACTTTTTGCCGGCACTGGATTTAAAATACTTTTCGCGTTTTCTTGCCTGGCTCCAGTTTTCGTGTTCTTCGGTGTAAGCAATGTTCTGGATTACAGGATATGGTTGAGCGTCTTTATCTACAAGCATTCTTGTATTAGCTGGAGCAATCTGCTTTGAAAACTCAGAACATTTTATTGATTTTATTCTTTACTTAGCGTACAATACTAAATTAATGAAACGAATTGCAATTAATGGTTTTGGAAGAATAGGAAGATTGACACTCAGGCAGTTATTGAAATTTCCCGATCTCCGTATTGTTGCTATTAACGATTTGACTGATATCCCGACATTGGCTCATCTCTTTGAATTTGACTCTGCACACCGGAGATTTGATGGAGAAATCCACCACGACGGCGACTCACTTATTATAAATGGTTCTAAAATTAGAGCCTTAATGGAAAAGGATCCTTTAAAGCTTCCCTGGCAATCGCTTGAAGTTGATCTGGTTTTGGAGTGTACAGGGATTAATTTAAGTGCAGATTCTGCAGGAGCCCATTTGGTTGCTGGTGCTCAAAAAGTGATTATTTCTGCTCCGCCTAAAGACGAGACTATCCCAACATTTGTAATAGGTGTCAATGATTCTCTGCTTTCAGATAATTCGAAGATTATTTCGAATGCATCCTGTACAACAAATTGTCTCGCCAATGTCATTAAAGTTCTTCATGAGCATTTTGGGATTGCTTTTGCCAGTATGAATACCATTCACGCATTTACACAGGATCAAAGATTACAGGATGCGCCTCATCGGGATCTTCGACGGGCCAGAGCGGCATCCATGAACATAATACCCACAACAACGGGTGCCGCCAGATCAGTCGAACAGGTATATCCCCTTATAAAAGGAAAATTGATAGCATCTTCTTACAGGGTACCCATCATAGCAGGCTCAATTATTGAATTAGTTTGTCAATTAAACCGAAGTACAACATCTGAAGAACTTAACACACTCTTTAAAAATAAATCGGAAGCAGAGTTAAAGGGCATATTGGAATACAGTCAAAAGCCATTGGTATCAACCGATATTATCGGAAATCCCCACAGTGCCATCTTCGATTCGGAATTAACAGAAGCAAAAGCTTCTTTTATAAAAATAGTTGCCTGGTATGATAATGAAGCAGGTTACTCAGCCAGACTTGCCGATCTTTGCCAAAAATTTGCTTTTATTTAAGTACTACACAATGACAGATTGGAAATTACAGAATCAAAAAGTGATCCTTAGGGTTGATTTTAATGTTCCGATTAAAAACGGGCAGATAACAGATGATACCCGCATCGTAAAGTCTATTCCGACGATATTATTTTTAATAGAAAAAAAAGCCAAATTGATCATTCTGTCTCATCTCGGCAGACCCCTTAAAGATCTAAACCCGGACGGAACTATCAATAAGGATAAATTTTCTTTAGCCCCTGTAGCTGAAAGATTATCCAAATTAATTTCTGCAAACGTACAATTTGCCGCAGACTGTGCTGGTCCAGATAGTTTTTTAAAAATTGATAATTTGAAGGGAGGCGAGGTTCTCCTTTTGGAAAATACCCGATTTTACAAACAGGAAGAAAAAGGTGATTCTGATTGGGCTAAACTATTATCTAGTATGGGTGATTTTTTTATCAATGATGCTTTTGGGGCAGCTCACAGAGAACATTGCAGTACAGCAACAATAGCTCGATATTTTGATAAAGACCATAAAGCATTTGGGTTTTTAATGAAAGAAGAGGTGGATAATGGGCAACGGGTTTTGGATCATCCAGCCCGTCCTCTGACGGCGATTATTGGCGGTGCTAAAGTTTCTGATAAAATAGAATTAATATCCAATCTGATTGATCTCTGTGATAACATTTTAATAGGAGGTGGAATGGCATTTACTTTTCAGAAAGCGATGGGCATTTCCATTGGCAATTCTTTATGTGAACCGGATAAAACAGATCTTGCTTTACAATTGCTGGGTAAAGCAGAACAGAAAAACATACGATTTATGCTTCCATCGGATGCAGTTATTGCCAAAGAATTTAATCCGGATGCTGATTTTGAAATTACCTCAGATGCAGAAATTAAAGATTCGTTTATGGGTCTGGATATAGGGCCTAAAACAATTCTGGCCTATTCCAACGTAATCCATGATTCCAAATCCATCGTCTGGAATGGTCCGATGGGTGTTTTTGAAATGGAACGATTTTCAATCGGCACAAAATCCATAGCTCTCGAAATTGCTGAAGCAACTTCAAGAGGCTGCTACTCTATAATAGGCGGCGGCGATTCCGTTGCTGCCATTTCAAAATACCATTTACAGGATAAGGTAAGTTTTGTGTCAACAGGTGGAGGTGCAATGCTCGAAATGCTTGAAGGAAAATCTCTTCCAGGCATTTCTGCAATTATTTCTTAGAGCAGAATTTCCTCTATCGAATTTGCCAATTTGCAATCATGCAAAACTGAAAAGCTGATATTAAAATATACAACATTTTTTTATTTTGTGTGGTAGCAAAAAGTAAAAACCAGAAAATCTGGGCGTGATAGTGTACACGGAGTTTTGCCGGCAATATTAATTATAGCTTAATTATTTTAAATCCTGTCTTGTTTTCGAAGATAATATATAGCATGCCACTATGTAGTCTGCTCAATTCAACTTGATTCAAACCTGGGTTAGCTACATCCTCATACAATAAATTTCCATGAATATTGAATACCTTGAATTGTTTTTTATAATGAGTCAAGTTGCTAATGTTTAATATGTCTACAAATGGATTTTCAAAAATTCTGATATCGAGAATAGCTTCGAATTTGTTCTCAGTAGTTGATAAGGTTTCACAATCGTAGCTATACCAGTTTTGAATATCATCTTTATTAAATACAGCAAGTCCTATTGAGTTATCATAAAAACACCTAAGGTGCCCGCCTTCTCCACCATCAGCAGAAACTTCCTCTTCATCAAAAGGCAAGATGTAATGTCGTTTTGCTCCAATATTTTCGTAGACTGTGTCAACATAATCTGTAAAATTCTTATTATTAAATCGTACTGTTTGAGCAAATAAATCATGGCCCGATACACTAACTCGGAACGTATCCCAAATGGTCATTGAAATAGTATCATTTCCCCAAGGATTTGGGGGATAGTGAGTGGTGTAAAACCAAGTTCGGCCAATGTTAGCCTTAAAATTGTATAAGGTATCAAAATGAATAGCGTCTTCTGACGTAGTAACAATGCCATCTATTGATCTAATGTATATTGGCTTAAGATCAAATTTTAATGTCGAACTATCTCTTCTAATAAACCTTAATCCCTCTTTTTTATAAATTCTTGTTGGTATACCATCTATAATGGAATCACTCCTGTACTGCATTATTGTCACACCTTTTGACCAAGTTCCATCATAATTGTAAACCCATCTTGCATTTTTAGAGCCAAACTCCTGAGTGTACGCAATTTTTAGTGTGGTTAAGCAAAATAAAAATATGGTCTGGGTTTTCATAGTTTATGACTTTTCTGTTTCAGATATTACCTTTCGACTAGCCTGAAATCAAATATACATTTCTTATCAAATTTTTCACGATTTTTCCTTTTGAAATTACAGTCATTTATTAACGACTGTTTTAATTTTAACAAGGTCATAAAGCTTAACAATAATTTATTCTATTGGCATATTAATTTTTATGGAAAGCACTTTTTTACGCCAAGACATTTTGACTCAAAGAGTAACGCACTTTTTAATTAGCTTTTTTTCAATTGCCCAATGTCCATTGTTAATTGTAAATTGTTAATTAAGCCTGTCAATTAATAAAATCAATGAAAGTATAGCCGTTGCCTGACCAATGGTATCTGCCACTACTTTACCCCAATCCACATCCTTTTTAACTTTTTTCTGCTTTTCAGCTGAGGTCTCTTTAAGTCCAACATTGATAACCGATCCTTTATAGACTTCAGGATAAGATCTGAAAAATAAGAACCGCTTTGTTTTAGAAATTTTTCCGTTGGCATGTTCTACAGTAATTTTTTTGACATCGCCATTATCTGACACACCTGCAGCATAATGATCTATATAAAATCTCGCTGATTTTCCTTCATGGTAAGCCACAGATATTGTATTGTTATTTAATAACATTTTATCAGGATACAAATCTTTGGCATTGGTAGCGCCGCTAATTCTTACAAGATCTTTTTGTTTTGGGATAAAAATGACATCAGATTCTTTTAATATAAAATTAAATCGTGAATTCGGTTTATCCAAAGCTTCTTTTAAATCCAATACCACATATCCAATGTTATCATTTGCCCGAAATAACGTAGCGCCTTCCGGAAATGCTTCCACTGTTAAACCTCCGGCTCGTTGTATTAAATCCGTTATTTTTTCATTGGGATTTAATAATGCATAAGGCCCGGGAAAACGCAATTCACCTTCCAATTGTACCATTTGCTGAAATTGAAATTCAGGTTGACTTCTTACAACGACTATGTCATAAGGATCGAGTTTAAAATCAGCATCCTGTTCTTCCAGATTTTTCGAAGAGACGATTGACTTTACGATTGTTTTTGTGGGCTCATTATTTTTTATGATTACGCGAAATACTTCTATTCTGTTGGTAGCTGCAAAATAAGTAAAACCACTTGCCAGGCTAATTAAATCTCTGGCAGACATTCCCTGTCCGTAGGCATATCTCCCCGGCAATTTAACAGCTCCGCTTATTTCGACGTAAGCCAATTCGCTGAAACTGCTTTGAGATAAAATTACCAAACTGTCATATGGACGCAAATAAATATTATCAGTGGTATTGATATCTTCCATGATGTCTTTGACTGGCAATCTTACAATTTCATAATTATTGAGATTGTTGCTTTTTAATCTAAATAAAAACCCAAAATTAAAGGCATCAGGTTTCAATCCACCTGCTAATAATATCATATCCTTTACCCTGATATCCTGATTAGGATTTAAATTAAAATTTCCGGGTAAGCGAACGGCACCATTTACGATCACAAAGGATTTGTCGACATATACAGATTGTTTATAAACGATTAATTCGTCATTCGCTTGAAGTGTAATATCGTCTTTTGAATTTTTTTGCAAAACATTTTCCAGATTAACTCTCAGCAAAGAGTAAGTGTTATTTGTGTTTTTCCGTTTGATAAATGCAAATTGTAAATTGGATTCCGGTGTAAACTCGATTCTTTTTAGTAATTCCGAAAGTTTCATCTCCTTTATATATTCATATGAAGATTCTGTACGTACTTCTCCTTTGACATAAACCAGATTTTCAGCTTCCGTTTTGATAGCAAATACAGTGACCTTATCTCCTTTCTTTAATGCAAAGTCACCTCCTTTAGAAATCAAATCTGAATAAGGGACATCAATAATTATTTTACGGTCATTTTGAATTCTTTCAACCTGAATAGTTTTTTGTATGGCATTTGCCTTCAATCCACCAGCGTATAAAATCAGTTGATTTAATTCTTCATTGTGTAATAACTCATATTGAAAGGGTCTGTTGACAGCACCACGTATACTGATTACTTTTTCCGCAACAGGTACCTGAATAATATCATTGTTTTCCAGATAATAGTCTTTTTCCAAAATAGGATTATCCATAAATTTATAAACATCCAGATAACTGATAACTCCTTTTCGGATTAATTTAATTTTTCTAACAGAACCAATGTTTGTAGGTCCACCTGCTGCAACTAATGCATTAAAACCTGTATTAATGGCAGGCATGGTAAATCCACCATATTGATATACTTCTCCAAAAATATTGACATTGATAGTCCGGGAATAATTCAGTGAAATATCAAACTGGTTTGCTTCAAACCGGTAAAATCGTTTAAAATAATTTTGAAGTATTGCTTTTGCACGACTTAAAGCTACACCTTTTAAAAAGATTCGGGGCATTCTTTGTGGAATGATATATCCCTCTTCATTTAATTCGTATGTTTCATTTAGCTGACTGATTCCCCAAATTGAAATACTGATGCGATCTCCAACTCCAAGAATATAAGAAGGTGGGGGTTTGATATCTTGTGCCTGTTTGTATAAAGCGAGACGTTTATTCCGGAATATATGTTGCCCCCAAATGGCAACACTGTCCTTTTTACTCATTTCATATTCAAGGAGTGAAGTTGCTGTGTCTAAAGGCTGGCTACCCGTATTGTCGGTGTCATGTATTGGCTTGTTATTTGCTTCTTTTAAGCTTTCTGTTTTGCGATTACTCTTATCGTCAATAGCTGAAGGAGCATTTTGATTTTTTCGCTGAACAGCTTTTTTTTCTTCAAGCTCGCGTATGGCCGTTTTAATTTCTTCCTGTAAGCTCAATACTTCAGTCTCTGGAAGATTTTCGAGAGCATCCAGATCAATTCCTTTTTCTGCAAGATGCTGGCGCAGCTCATCTTCTGTGATTCCTTTACTCTGAAGTTCTTTTTTTGCCTGATTTTCGATCAGTTGCTTTTGTTGTGAAATACAAGGAAATCCTAAGTAAAGAATAAAGAAAATTATGGAAATGAATTTATAGAAAACAATCATTTTATTCATAAACTATTGTTTCAAGTAATGTTTTTGATAATATACCTGATATTCACCCGAACTCGCATGATCGAGCCATTCTTTATTGTTTAAATACCAATCGATCGTTTTTGATAATCCAAGTTGTAGTGAATGTGTGGGGATCCATCCCAATTTATCTTTTAATAATGTGGCATCAATGGCATATCTCATGTCATGACCGGGTCTGTCCTGAACATGCCGGATTAATTTTCTCGATGTGCCTTGCTCATTGTTTAACTTTTCATCCATCAAATCACAAAGCAAATAAACCAAATCAATATTTTTCATCTCAGAATTTCCACCTACATTGTAACAATCGCCTGGTAATGCCTTGTGAAAAATTATATCCATAGCAAATACATGGTCTTCCACCCACAGCCAGTCGCGAATGTTAAGCCCTGCCCCATAAACCGGTAGTTCTTTTTTTTGAAGAATATTGTTAATCATCAAAGGAATTAATTTTTCCGGAAACTGATAGGGTCCATAGTTATTTGAACAATTAGAAAGGATTACAGGAATTCCATAGGTATGAAAAAATGCTCTGACAAAATGATCGGAACTGGCTTTGGAAGCAGAATAAGGTGACCTTGGATCATAAGGAGTTTCTTCTGTAAAGAATCCTGAATCTCCTAAGGAACCAAAAACTTCATCCGTGCTTACATGATAAAACCGATGGGATGAATAGTTGGATTTCCAAAAATCTTTAGCGGCTAATAATAAATTAACGGTACCCAATACATTCGTTTTGACAAAAGCAGTTGGATCTTCTATTGACCGGTCAACATGAGACTCTGCAGCCAAATGAATGACATCGGTTATTTGATGTTCTTTAAAAATGTCGGGGATCGTTTCGAAATTTGTTATATCAGCTTTTATAAATGTATAATTTTCTGCCTGTTCTATATCTTTCAAATTCTCGAGGTTTCCGGCATAGGTCAGGTTGTCGAGATTGATGATATGATATTGAGGGTATTTTCTAACAAATAACCGAACGAGGTGAGAACCAATAAATCCTGCTCCTCCGGTAATTAATATATGTTTAGAGTATGGTGACATGCAGTATTAAACGATAATTTTTTTAAAATACTCATAGGTTAAGCGTAATCCTTCAGAACGGTTTACCTTCGGTTCCCATTGTAGGACCTTTTTAGCAATCGTAATATCTGGTTTGCGTTGTTTAGGATCATCCTCCGGTAAAGGATGATAGGCGATTTTTGAATTTGTGCCCGGAACCAATTTTAATATTTCTTCAGCAAATTCCCGGATAGTAAGTTCCTGAGGGTTACCCAGATTAACGGGTAAGAAATAATCACTCAGCAGCAATCGATAAATTCCTTCGACCAGATCATCTACATAACAAAATGACCGGGTTTGGGTACCATCTCCAAAAATGCTAAGATCTTCACCTCTGATCGCCTGGCTGAAAAATGCAGGTAATACGCGGCCATCTTCTACCCTCATTCTTGGACCATACGTATTGAATATACGGACGATCCTTGTTTGGAGTTGATGATATCTGTGATAAGCCATCGTAATGGCTTCCTGAAATCGCTTGGCTTCATCATAAACTCCCCTTGGCCCGATTGGATTGACATTACCCCAATAATTTTCAGTTTGAGGATGAACCAATGGATCTCCATATACTTCAGAAGTCGAAGCTATCAGTATTCTTGCTTTTTTTTCCTTGGCCAGACCTAATAAATTATGGGTACCGAGTGAACCTACTTTCAAAGTCTGAATCGGCATTTTTAAATAATCAATTGGGGAAGCAGGTGATGCAAAATGCAATATATAATCCAGCTTCCCGGGAACATGCACAAAACGACTTACATCGTGATGGTAAAATTCAAATTCTTTCAGCTTAAATAAATGCTCGATATTATCCAGATTACCTGTAAGCAGATTATCCATTCCAATGACCTGATAATCTTCCCGAATAAACCGATCAGATAGATGCGAACCAATAAAACCGGCGGCACCTGTAATTAAGACTTTTGCTTTTGCCATATGAACAGCAAATATAGTATTTTATTAAAAAATTAGTTGATAATCAATGAAAAATATAATAGATAAAAACGATATGTTATTGCCAGAAATTACGTTTTAAACAGACTGTCACCCGGATAGTATTTCATTCCTCAACCAGAACTTTCGATAAAATCTGGTACTTTTGAGCTTATGAATTGGAAAACAGGGATATTCATTCTATTATTTTTGATTTCAAATGGGCTGATCGCTCAGATACAAAACAATCCGGTGATTTTGACCGAATTCAGCTATGGAGTTGGTATTCCATTTGCTGATATGAAACAACGTTTTGGTACCCAACTCAGCCTGAGCGGAGGAATCAGTTATCAGCCTTCAAAATCTCATTTTAGATTTGGCACTCAATTTAATTATTTTTTTGGATCCGAAGTAAAAGAGGATGTTCTGTTACCATTTCGAACAGATTTTGGCGGATTAATTATCGGAAGTGATGAGTTTTTAGCTGAAATGAAACTAAAAGAACGGGGATTTATCGCCCAGCTTTATACCGGAGGGTTAATCCCTATTTCTTCTCAGGACAATACTCGTCAAAGTATTAAATGGCAATTAGGTATCGGTTTTATGCAACATTATATCCGGTTTGTTGATGATGCCAGAGCCTTGACCCAGTTTAATACGGAATATTTAAAAGGACTTGACCGGCTGAGCAATGGTCTTGCAGTAATTCCTTTTATTGGTTATGAGTATTTGTCCCGAAAAGGATGGCTTTCTTTTTATTCAGGTGTGGAAGCTGTAATAGGATTTACAGAAAACAGACGAAGTTTAAATTACGATACCAATCGCTCGGAAGAAGGTATCGCCAGGACCGACATTCTTCTGAATGTCAAATTGGGTCTTTATCTTCCGTTTTACATTATTCGCTATCCTGAATTGATTGAATATTAATGTACCCGATTTACCGGTATTTTGTTTCACTCTATTTTAATGCTATCGGAATAGCTTCTTTTTTCCGGAAAGATGCAAAAAAATGGTTGGAAGGTCGTAAAGATTGGATTCAAAAAGCAAAATCATTTGATCAATCTCAATCCAAACATAAGGCTAAACGAATCTGGTTTCATGTATCATCCCTGGGAGAGTTTGAACAAGGGCGTACTCTCATCGAAATAATCCGCAAAAATCATCCTGAAAAAAGAATCATATTATCTTTTTTTTCACCATCGGGATATGATAAATGTAAAAACTATGCTTCTGCAGATTATGTCTGTTATTTTCCATCGGACAAGTATTCTGAAATTAAAAAATTTATCACAATTCTAAAACCTGATTTAGTTGTTTTTGTAAAATATGATTTCTGGTTTAATACTCTGGATGTGTTGAAAAAGGAACAAATTCCATTCTTCTTTATTTCCGTTTTATTTAAAAAAAATCATTTTTTATTCCATCCGGTTTTTCGTTCATTATTGAATAAATTAAAAGCTGCAAAGCAAATTTTCCTTCAAAATTCTGAAAGTTTGCAATTGTTGAAATCTGCTGGTTTTGAAAATATTCAAAAAGCCGGAGATACCCGGCTGGATCGCGTTTACAGTATAGCACACCAGGAATGCCTGGCTATGGATTTTTCAGATTTTAATACCGAGGCCCTGGTTTTTATAGCAGGAAGCATTTGGAAAGAAGATGTGGAAAAAATTAAAACTTCCATTCTGAAGGCAATCAAAATGAAATGGCATATCATATTGGTTCCTCATAAAATTGATGAAGACCAATTAATTTTTCTTGAATCAGCGTTTCCCGGTTTGACCAGGAGATATACTGATCAAACAAAATCTAACTACCGCCCTATTATCATTTTGGATCAGATAGGTATGCTTTCCAGTCTTTATAGCTTATGCGATTTTGCCTACGTAGGCGGTGGATTTGGTAAGGGAATTCACAATATTTTAGAGCCGGCTGCTCATGGCAAAGCTGTCTGTTTTGGCCCGAATTATGCTAAGTTTCAGGAAGCACATGATTTTATCCAATTGGGCATCGGTTCTGTGATTCAGTCGCATTTCAACCTGGATGAGCTATTTATCAACATGGCAGATTCTGATGTAAAATCCGGAATAAAAACTTTGGTGGACAAATATTTCTCGGAAAATCTGGGAGCAAGTCAAAAAATATATCAATATTTAATCTCACAACGATTATTGGACGAATGAATTTTCAGGAAGAGCTGGACATATTAAAACAAGATTTGAGTCATATTCATATTTTGGTAATCGGTGACGTCATGATAGACCGTTACGTGGTAGGTACGGCAAGCCGAATCTCCCCGGAAGCCCCTGTGCCGGTTATATTGTGGAAACGCACCGAGGATAAATTAGGAGGAGCCTCTAATGTAGTGGCCAATCTAAAATCCATGGGTGTAAAAGTGAGTCTGGTTGGGTTAACCGGCAAAGATTCGGATGCCATTTTACTCAAATCATTATTAACTAAAATTGGCTGTGATCAAATTGAATTAGTGATGGATTCATCAAGGCCAACTACGATTAAAAAGCGAATCGTGGTTGAATTGCATCAGATTGCCCGAATAGACTATGAAGATATAACTGAAATTCAGGAAGAAATACAAATAGAATGCCTTCAACGAATCGAAAGGATTTTAATTGAATCTAATGTGGATGTAATCATTTTGCAGGATTACAATAAAGGATTTCTGCACAAAGCCTGGATCGGTAAGATTCTTGAATTGGCTTCCCGTTACAAGGTAAAGACTGCGGTCGACCCCAAAAAAAGTCATTTTTTTGATTTTAAAGGAGTGGATTTGTTTAAGCCTAATTTAAAAGAGGCATTACAAATGATTGATTCTGAGAATAAAGAGTTAAATCAGGTCGGTGATTTGGCAACATATATTAAAAACAAAATTGCTTGCAATAAAATTATGATCACTCTGGCTTCAGAGGGCCTTTGGATGACTACAGATCAGGTACATCAGCGATTTGAAACCCGTCCGCGCAAAGTAGCGGATGTAAGTGGTGCAGGAGATACTGTAATAAGTCTGGCAGCGATTTGTATGGCTTGTTCGTTGTCCGATGTATTCATCGCAAGCTGTTGTAATGCTGGTGGCGGTCAGGTTTGCGAAAAATTTGGAGTTGTTCCGGTTATAAAAGACGAACTGATACGAGAATTAGAAGCTTAAAATCTGAATTATACAGCTCATTTTCATATATTTGTGGGCTTTTTTAAAAAAAAAATTATTCACAATCATCAAATTACAGTTTTTATGAACAAAATTTTTACAATTTTAGGAATTATTTGCCTGGGCTTCAATGCTTTAGATGCACAGGTAGTGACTCTTTGGGGCGGTCCTAATGAACCTAATTCTACTTTTGCAGGTGGAAAAAACGGTTGGACTGTTCAGGGTCTTTCATCAGATGATCCTGCCAAAGCAGATAGTGCTTTATGGTATTGGAGTGCAGCGGCTTCTGCCACTGGTGGTGCTTATTTTGGAACCAGAGGTGCCATCAACTCTCCAACCAGAACTAATGGAGCTATGGTATTTAATTCTGATTTATTAGACAACGGTGGTGTTGTCGGTGCTTTTGGATTAGGAAAATGTCCTTCGCCACATACGGGTGTTTTAGTTAGTCCTGTTATAAATTGTTCCACTTTTAATTCGGTGGCACTTCGTTTTAACCAATATTACCGGGCTTTTCAATCAACTACATTTGTAGATGTATCGAATGACGGTGTTAACTGGACTCCATTTCAGGTGAATCAAACCATTGCTGTTAATGCGGAAACACCATCTAACAATCAACAATTAATTGATATCAGCTCTGTTGCTGCTAATCAGGCCAACGTACAAATCAGATTCCGCTTTGAAGGTGAGTATTACTTCTGGGTTGTTGACGATATCGTATTGGTTAAAGTACCAGACTATGATTTAGCTTTAAATAGTCATTTTTATACACCTGCTGCTTACAGACAGCCAAAAAGCCAAATTTGTGTTGATACAATGATCTTTTCAGCCAGACTGAACAATAAAGGTGGCGTAGCTCAGACTAATGTTGTTTTTAAAGGAGAAATTTTAGGCGTTGACCGCAGAACAGTCTTATATGTTGACTCTGTAATCATCGATAGATTGGAGACTACTGATGACGATACCAGCTTCAGAACACCAAATTATTTCGTTCCTAATAATCTTGATTTTGGCAAATATTATTTCCGTTATATGGTTTATAGCAAAGATGCTACCACAGGAGATTTTAATGCTACTGATAATACCCGGATGGACTCATTTGAAGTTTCTTTAACCAATTTTGCAAAAGCTCCAAGAGGAACCGGTGGTGTTCGTGCTGGCGCAGGTGCAGCTTATGTTTTTGGAAATTTATACCGCACATCTGATTGCTGGAATTCAAATGATATCTGGGTTGCTAAAGATGTAAAATTCCAACTTGTTGCTAATCCGGGTGGAACACTGAACCAATACGGAGTTTCAATTTATATGTTGCGCGTAAAAGATGATGTTGAAGCTGATTTCAGCAATTTTGATGATGCCGGTGGTATTACATCAACTTCTATTGATATCGTTTCTGCTGAAAGCTTTACAGGTACTACTGAACAAAACAATCAGGATATTTTTGTTGCCCTGACTGATTTTAATAGCGGCATGGACGGAATCATACTGGAAAAGAGCTCACGTTATTTCGTGGGTGTGGATCATCCCGCTACTCCAAGTGGTGCGGTTCCTGTATTTCATGTGATCAGCAATGAAAAAAGCTATAATGCTCAGATTTTCTCAACCTTCGTAATTGATAATGCCGGTACCTGGTTTAATGGTTTTCAGGGAACCAATACTCCAATACTGGAATTAAATATTGAGTTGGTGGTTAAAACTGATAACAAACCATTGCCATTATCAGTAATGAGCTTATTTCCAAATCCTGTAGTTGACAATACATTGAAAGTTAAATTGAATTTTGACATCCCAACCGATGCCAATTTGACAATTGCTGATATCAATGGTAAAGTATTGGGATTTGAATCTCATAAAGCTGTTAAAGAACAAGTTTTCCCAATTAATACAACTGAATTAAAAGCAGGAAATTATTTAATACGCGTTTCGACTGAAGAAGGAACTAGTACTAAACAATTTACTGTAATAAAATAATCTGATCATATCAGTTTAACTGAAAAGCCCGATGGATTCAATTTCTTCGGGCTTTTTAATTTTATTCATATTCTGAATCGAATTGGTTTACTTCTTATACCCAGACTTTTATGTAGGACTGCTTTTAATTAAAACCTGGTGATTTATTGTGCCGTAGCGCCCTCGTGTCAAAAAAAATTGCCACAACGCCACAAGGTCACAAATGAAGAACACTAAGATTTTTATTGAGGCGTGGTGCCTCCGTGGTAAAGAAAAATTGCCACAACGACACAAGGTCACAAATGAAGAACACTAAGATTTTTATTGAGG